>NZ_JBHSFY010000014.1:0-164826 GCF_042654045.1 Flavobacterium chungangensis | reverse complement strand
ATGCAAATGAATAATGTTTAACAACTACTAATTCTACACACTCAAGTTTGAATTCATAGCTGTGCTTGACTTTTCTTTCCATAAAAATGCCCCCAAATAGCGTCTAACTTTTTGGGGGCAGTGCATTCATTGGGTCTTTTTTTATTGCTGCCGGGCTTTTGCTTCCGCCGCGGCGGATTGGCTCTATCCCTCACGCGGGCAATTGTTTTCAAAAGATCTTTTTACGTTTTAATTATTTATAAGCTTAAGAATTACCATTTAAAGCTGTTAAAAGATTATTTTCGTTAAAAACGGCATTAATGATATTTCCGTCTTTTTCTGCTTTAACTTCATTTCCGTTTGGAGTCAATTCAAAACCTTTTTGAGAAAGATAATTGGTAAAAGCATTTTTATGATTCTGAATTTCAAAAGTCGAAATCAATTCTGGGAAAACAGTCAGAATTCTAGACAATTCCTCACTTTCAGAGTTGTCAATTGCATCATCTTTTATCGTAACCACCATTGTTCCTTGACCGTAATTTCCAAGATAATAGCCGCTCAAATTAAACATTTCAGTGGCAATCATTCCTATTAAATGCAAATCGTTTTGTACAGCATCAAATTTTCCAACGCTTAATAATTCTATATTATTTTCTTCACCATATTGCTTTAATAAAAGCGCCTGTTGCATAACAGATTCTGCGTAACCGCCCGCTTTATTTTCCCAAAGCCATAGCCAAGTTTCTGACGAATGCGAAAAAGAGCCCAAAACCTGCATTGGAAAAGTAAGATCATCTCCAAAAGTAATTTCTTCCTTGTTCATGTCAACATTCCAAGAAAGTTCACCAGTTACGCTGTAAAGATTTCTTTGCTTTTCTAAAGCTAAAGCTCCATATTTTTCTAAAAAATCATTTTCGGAGGTAAAATGTTTAGCAACATTTAGCTGATTTGTATTTGATTCTGTATTTTCTTCTTTCTTTTTAAAAAGATTATTAAATAGTCCCATTTTTTATGGCTTGTATAATTATAAAATTGAAATTCTTGATTTTCTAGTTAAGTTTTATTCACTATCCTCATTTTTAATGCCTTTTAGGAGAGCATAAATAGCCATTGCATGCCCTTGTCCTAAAGCAAAATCATTTTTAAGCCAGTTAACAATATCTCCGGCTTTTACTTCTGCTTTTAATTCTCCGTTTGAAGTAAATCCTTTTTGTTCAGCGAGAGTTCTAAACTCAGCTGGACCATTTCCTGTTTTTTCTTTAATCGTTTTTAGATATCCTTGAAATGACATAAAATAGAATTTAAATAGTTAAGCAAGACGAATGTACAAATTAAAGTAAGATTAGTATTCGCTTTTCAAAATTTCTTTAGCTCAACTTTGTCAAACAAATGGTGTTTAGAACTTTTTTATCACTTATAAGTATATAGATATTCAGTTCTAACTGTTAAGGGGCTATATTTTGTACTGGAGCGCACATTTGTAATAGTTTTTTTCTCTAAAAGATTTTTGTCATTTATCACATAATCATATTTAATATGATTAAGTAAAAAAAGAATGAAAAGGTTGCGCTTAATCCTCTTTAGATTGGCGTTTTATAATGCTTTTAATTTCTTAAAAAGCTATTGAATAATACAAAAAAAAGCTTTAGAACAACGGTATTTTTTGACTTGAGTAAAAAATGTCTTATTCTGTTATTTTTTAGTCTTTATCTGGTAATATCTTGAAATTATTAAGAATATTTTTGATAAATACTAACTTTTAAATTGTTTTATTTATGAATCTATTAGAAAAAAATGAGCTTATTATGCCGCGAGTGAAATTTGTCAATTGCAGGAAAATAAGAAAATGATATAGCTTAAAGTGCTAATATCAAAATTTGAAAAATAAATTTATTTTAACTACTAACCACCCAATGTAATATGTACAAGTTTATTAAGTATTCCGTTTTTACCTTTACTGCACTTTTTCTTTTGTCGTGCCAAAATGATGAGCTAGAAAATAAACAGGAAAATGCAAAAGTTGCTAAGACTAATTTAGAATTAGCGAAATTTTCAAATCTTAACATTGCCCAAAATGTTGAAGCTGATTTTGAAAAGGTCAATGAAATTGAAAAAGACAATTTTAAAATTTCAGAGTTTTCAGCCAAAGAAAAAGTTGTAAACACTTTTGAATCTAATGTTCTGCAAAGCCAATTAAAGTATCAAGGTGTTACAATTGAAAATGAAGGCAAATCGCAATCGTATTTTTTAGAAGTTTATACGCTTGCAAAAAGTGTTGCTTATCCTCAGACTATAACAAAGCTAAAGGGGTTTACAGGGGGACTGAATGTGTATTCCTTTAATGGAGAAAATTTAGGCTCGGTTGTAGTTAGGAACGGTGAAGCGAAAAATATTTCTGAAAAAGAAGATTTGGATGTTTTAACAAAAGCAATAAATTTGTTTTATGTTCCGTCGGAAATTACAAGTAAGATACCTTTGTGTGACGCAACATATACACAAACTGTATGGCTAACTCAAGACGTTTGGCGAATAATTAGTAACGGTCCGAAGATTTTAGAGGTTATCTATGTCGGCGAAAAGGTTACAAAAAGTACTAATATCTTACCTTACCCTTGTGATGGTTCAGGAGATGTAGAAGCTATAAAGTTACAGCGAATGGCACATTATTCACACTATAGTGAAAATGGGCAATATCTGGGAGAAAGTTCTACATTGGGCTTACCGCCTAGTTGCGAAAGCTTTAATTTTACTTCTAAAAAAGGGGCTAATTGGCAAGAAGCTGTGGTCAAAAATATTTATTTTAGAATTATTGTACTTGATAATAAAGGAGCAAGAGTTAATCACGTTGTTGATTTTCCTCAGGGGGTTCTTTTCGGTATGGCAATAAATTTCAATAAAGGAAATGTGGATGTCACTCCTGGTGTAGCAGCAACTGTTTCTGCAATAGTTCTTAATAAAGTTATGAATGATATGGATGCTAAGTATGCTAGGACAGAAGTGTCTGATTTAATTTTGCGTACCGAGTTTCAAAGTAGATTGATTAAAGAGTATAGGGAGTATACTAATGGTGGCACTGTTAATTTTAATACTGGATCATCACTTCCAGCGACGAATTACAAAACAAATCCAAGTAGAACTGGCAAATGCGATGAAAATTAAAATTAAAATATGTTAGAAGAGGTTTTGTTAAAGCAAGTAAATCTTTATTATCCAGCGGGTATTTGCCCTTGGAATGATAGAGTAAAATATATGCAAAGTATCGAGTATAAGAGACTTACGTCATTAATTGATTATTTTAATGATGAAACAAATTTAGATATTCGGGTAAGTATAAAGAATGAGTTTGAAAATGACCAAATATTAAAAGACTTTGAAGATTTTTCAAGATTGGATTCTAATCAGGATAGGTGTTATACCTTCTATTTAAATGTTTTTGAAGATGGCGAACTATATTTGATTTCTCTGCAAATTAGTATTTTAATGCCATACTATGTGATTAGAAAGAGCTGGCATCCTGCTGAACCTTTTTTTACAAAATCGAGAGTAGAAGAATTAGGGCGAGAAAAAAAAGACACAAGGAAAATTGATGAATTGATTATTGATGTTGAAACGATTGTTGAGAAGAAACTTTTGTATGAAAAATTTCCCCCATCACTTATGAATCACGTAATAGTTGATTCTAGTTTCGGCGACATTTATCTAGGTAATTTTACTATGTTTAATGCATTTTTTAATAATATTAATATATGAAAACAATAACTAAATATTATCTAATCTTTTTTGTAATCTGTCTCATTATTACTGCTTATTTTTTCGTGAGCAATGAATATTTTTATACGATTTCCTATTATGACACTTACTATCATATAAGTTATTTTTATTTTAGTTCATTGTTTTTCCTAATCGGTAGTTTGGTCTTTTTAACTATATCAATTCGTAAGAGAAAATACAGGAAATAACAAATAAAAAAAACCTCGAAAATTGCTTTCGAGGTTTTTTTATTTTAGCTTAAGCTTGCTTAAATTTGTGAACAAGGCGGTACGCTGAGAAATATCAATTGTGCCACCGTTAAATTTGCGGGTCACTCGCTGGATGCTCAGGACATTGTTATAGTCAATATTAATCTTGTTCGTTTGCGAGTACCAGGTGTAATTTACACTCCAGATATTGTCGCTGGCATATTATTTTCTCTTCCAAATTATATTATTACAACAGCTAACGCACCTAACACAAATAGAACATGTCAATAAATTTAAAAGTTGCAAGATTCATCGCAATGTTTTCTTTTCTATTAATCTTCGGAGTTCAAGAGAATGGTTTTCCAACTATTGTTCTGCTGCTGATTTATTTCTACCAATTTTGGCACGACCTTTTTAATAGCATAAGTTTTGGGATATTGTGGGAAGGGTTATCAATTATTCCTTTATTTTTTCTGCTTATTTTGTTTTTAATCAGTAGGAATTATAAAGTTCTTTTGGGCTGTTTTGTAGTGTTGTTGTTTTATCAAGTTTACGTTACAGGATTAGTGAATAATTACCGGAACATACACATTGCTTTTTTACTCCCTTTAACCCTGTTTTTAATATCATCGGTTTACGTCATAACAGTAGTGAAAAAACAAAAACCAGATATCAAAATGTCTTAATTTTTTTGCTAGCATGAGCGTTTTGATGTGAATCTTTGTTGTCACAAGATTGAGACGCTTGCACTAGCAAGGGGAACTCAAAAACATTTAATATGAAAATATATATTCTATCTATATTTTATTTCTTTTTTGTGAGTAAGATATTCTCTCAGAAAAAAGACACGCTTTATTTTGGCATAGATAAATATTACACCATTTCGCCCACCATTAATCCAGATTTAGAAAACGAAACGTATCCAGAGTGGATTAAAACGACAAATGAATATATGAAGCGGACAAAAACCAATGGCTACATATTTTTTATTGGCGATATTTACTTAACCAAAAATTTAAAACCCAAAAAAGTTCTTTCAATTAAAAAATATATTGAAAATAGAAAGTTTTATTTTGACGGAAAGCATAACCAAATTGTAGACGAAAAAAAGGTCAAGGATTCTCTGATTGATAAATATGTTATTTATTTTGTAAATGGAAATGAATTTATTAAACCTCTACAATTAAACTATGTTTCTTATTATCCTAGACGTGATAAAGACAGGAATGTAATTGAAAATAAAATAAAAGATACACTTTATTTCAAATTGGATAATGAATACATTTACCAATCAACAACTGATCCTAAATGGTATCTAATTAAAGGCAGTAATGGGAACCAACATATATTTTTTCAAAAGGAAGGGATAGATAGAGGCTTAACAATAAACAAATTGATTGATTTGAAAGAATTTGTTCAATCGCAAAGATTTTGTAGCAAATACAAAAAACAAAAATTGAATAAAACTGCTTTAGCAGATTTCCTTAGCAATTATGTTGTTTATTTTGTTAAAGTAGATGAAAATGAATTTATTAAAGTAAATGCTGGAGAGGTTGTTTATGATTAATATTTTGAAAACTCTTATCTTTTTATTATTAGCTACATTTTTAACATCTGCAAAAGCACAAGAAATGGTAAAAGACACATTATTCTTTTCTTATGATAGCGAATATATTATTAACCATAAAGAAATCCCAAATCATTTTTACATAGAAGATGGTAGTGGTATTAATGTCGGGGACTTTTACTTTATTGGAGTTCAAAAAATAAATAATTATAAAACTAAAGCAAAAGAAATTAGCCTTAAAGAATATATTAGGTCGTCTAAATTCTATGATGAAAAAAGATGGTTAAAATTAAAAGATTATGATCTTTCGACTTATCTTAAAAAATATGTTATTTTTTTAGTCAAAACTGAAGACGGTAAAAAAAGCTATATTCAAGTAGAATCAAGTTTTGAAATTGAATAAAATTTTTCAGTTTATATCAATTTAAGTTAGCTCAAGAACCACCAATTGATGCGTTTTACGAGGATCTTGCGTGGGGAGGATTGAGGGATGGAAGGGTAAAAGCTTGGAATGAATTATCAGCTGAAAAAAAAGCATCTATAGATGCAATGTATAATAATGTGGCTAAGAAGCTAACACAAGTTCGCCTTTGTGATAATAAATAATATCAAACTTAATTTGATTTTAATGATGATGTCGAAATTTAAAAGCTTTGTTTTTATAGGATGCACACTAGTAATGCATTTATTTTTTTTAAATAATGTACAAGCGCAGCAAAAAGTAAAAAAAGACACGTTGTATTTTAAAATAGATAATTCTTATCTGTTTGAAAACAAGAATATTCCAAAAACTTTTTTTATTGAAGATGGAAATGGACATACCGAATTTTGTTTTCAAGTAGCTGAAATTTTATTTGATTTAAAACCTATACAAGTCTTGGATTTAAAATATTTTATAAGGAATTCAAAATTCTTTATAAATCAAGGAAAAATAGCATTAGATATAAAAGGACTGGTCGATTTTATGAAAAACTATAAAATTATTTTAATAAGAGAAAGTGATAAAAAGACCGAATATATTAAAGTAAATGTTTCAATTATGATTTTTGGATAAATATTTAGGATAAAGCTTGAAATTTGGAAAACAAATTATGAAAATATTCATTTTATTAGTGACTTTTGTTCTTGGAATAAATTCTCAAGCTCAGGAAAAAGTAAAAGACACACTTTTCTTTTCTTATGATAGTCAATACATTAATACGCATACCGAAATTCCAAATCATTTTTACATAGAAGATGGTAGTGGTGCTACTGTAGGAGGATTTTACTTTACTGGAGTTCAGAAGATGAAGAATTACAAGACTAAAAAAAGAGAAATTAATCTTAAAGAATATATTAGGTCGTCTAAATTCTATGACGAAAATAGAAGATTAAAATTAAGAGATTATGAACTTTGGGATTACCTAAAAAATTACGTTATTTTTTTAGTCAAAACTGAAAATGGTAAAAAAAGTTACTTACAAGTAGAAGCAAGTTTTGAAATTGAATAAAATTTATTTCAATTTAAGTTCGCTCAATTAAGCATTAAAAAGAAGGCTCAGCATCTTAGAATCTCAGAAACTTAAAACTTATTTAATTTCATGTCTCAAAAATCGTACTTTTGTTTAATAAGCAATACATTACAATTATGAGCGCATTTACAAAACCAAGCCATATAGGAAGAAAAATTAGCCGTATTCGTGAACTTCGTGACATGAAGCAAGAAGCTTTGGCTCAGGCTTTAGGAACAAACCAGCAGGCGATTTCTGCTTTAGAAAATAGTGAAACGATAGATGAAGAAAAGCTAAAACAGATTGCAAAAGCTTTGGGCGTAAGTGTTGAAGCGCTGAAAAACTTTTCAGAAGAAGCAGCAATTAATTTTTTTAATAATTTCTATGATAATAGTGGAAGTCATGGTACTAATTTCGGAACCAATAATATCTGTAATTTTAATCCACTAGATAAGTTAGTTGAAGCTTACGAAGAAAATAAAAAGCTTTACGAACGTTTGGTTCAAGCTGAAAAAGATAAAGTGGAGTATTTAGGAAAAATATTGAAGGATAAATAAGTTTTTTGTTCTTTATTGAGTTTAAAAAAGCCTAATAAAATTGTTTTTTATTAGGCTTTTTAATAGGGTTTATTGTAGCTGGCGCAAGCGTCTCGCTCGTGCTCTTTTAGTTTTGACTTAGATTTCGTTCACGAACGGGACGCTCGCGCAAGCGGGGGCTTATTTTGCGTCAAGCAGTTGGCGATTTCGGTGTTTTTGGGCTTTTTGGAACACGCGTATGGTTTAATCCCGCCAGTTAGCAAAAATGATTTTAAGTCGACCTATAAATTAAAATAAATCTTACATTAGCAAAACCAAAAATATAGTTTGATAGTTATGGATTACTTTGACGAACAAAACTCAAAATTTTACGATTTCCTTAATGAAACATTTAAGATTAATAAGGAACGAAATTGGGATAACATCGCTAAACAAATTACTAAGGAAAAGATTGTTCGAACATATCGATATTTTTCAAAGCTATATCCGCTAAATTTTAATTATACAGAGGAATTGGTAAAATCAAATACCGATTTTACGAACATTCATTACAGCACCCTAAAAGGCAGTAAAATAATTGATGAGGTTGTTAGGTTTTCCCTTTACTCAGATAAAATAATAGTTTTTCATCCTCTTCAAAATCCATCAGTGACCAGTCACGCTTACGACCCAACAAAAAATCCAAAATTGTGGTTACCTGATTTTTTAGAGTCTTTATATTTTTATACGGTTCTACAAAAGTGGGTAAGAGCAGGTATAGTAAAATTAATTGTTAATCCTTGTGAATATAATTTAAAACTTCGGGGCGAAATTGATATTCTTACTAAAAAAAGATTTTCAGAAGCAGTTAAAGCCGATATTACAAAAGATAGAATTTTTCAAAAGGAAATTCTACAAGATTTAGCCACCCAATTTGCGGATATTTTTCACAATAAAAATAGAGAGCAAATAATTGAAAACCTTTTAGTGATAGAACAGCCTTCATTTAGCATTCAGGAAGCTGAAGATTTTGCTGATAGAATTATAGAAATAATGCCTAAAGCTAATCCTCTTTATAAGAACTTAAGTAGCGATTTAAAAGGGAGGCAAACAATAAATCCTACAAAAGGCGGTGGTTCATTAGATTCTCTTCTTTATGTTGCTGATAAAACAGGAGGTAATTTATACACTCCATCTGAAACTAATTGGAATATAATTAAAAGTTTTGGAGTAAATGATTTTTGGGTTAAAACGAACAAACTGTATTCGGACATTCCTCTGCCTTTTTTAAACAATGTCGATACTAATTTTGCTCTTGAGTTGAAAAAGGAGAATAGATTGGCAGGTGTTCGGCAAGAATTAAAAAAGATTTATAAAGAGCTTGATAGTACTACAATAGATAATTTCAACCCTCAAAAATTGAAATTTATACAGGAGGGTTTTATGGAAGAGATAAATAAAGCAGAATCAGAATGGAAATTAATAAGAAAACAAGCTGAGACGTCTAGGGCGCAATGGTTAGGAGCAAATTTAGCTGTACCTATTGTGACAAATCATATTTCACTATTACCCTTAGTAATCGGTTCGGCTGCTTGGTTTTATAAAAATGAAGTTGACGTTAAAGAAAAGCTTAAAAATTATCGACAAAAATCTCCAGTTTCAGTTTTTGTAGATTTAAAAAATCAAAGACAATCTTATTTTACAGAACTTAAAAATTGTATATTTTAAAAAAAAACGGAATGACACATACAGACAAATGTAGATTAGATGTTTTAAATTATTCTTTGGCACTTGAAACAACAGCAAGTTATACCTTAGGATTTATATTTGATAGAGAAGATTTTCAAAATACAAAAAGCTTCGGTAATACATCTAACTGTTTATCATTTAACCAAAAAATGCTTTTGCTGCTTGATTATGGGGCAATTGAAAAGGATGATAAAACTATAATGAATGATGTGATGAGCATTCGAAATCAATTTCTACATAACGCTAACTGCCTAACTTATCAAGATGCTTTTAATTCATTAGATGGTTTGCAGAATAGATTTGTGAAATTGTTTAGTAATAATTTTGTAGATGATTCTGATATAGAAAAAAATCTAGAAAAAAGTGTTGCAGATGCCTTTGAATACTGTAAGAATGTTTTTATGTTCATAACACTTAAAGGAGGAATAAAAGATAAGTTAATGATGAAAGCGGAAAGAGACACTTACAAATTAAGTTTCGAGAAAATATGCATTCTTGGCATCTTTAAAATGGATGAATTTAGAAATCAAATAATCAATGATGAATTCCAATTTAGTAGCAAAGATATTCTCTTAGAAAAATTTGATTCTTTAATTCTAGATGTATTCAGAATTAAAGAAGAAGATATAGAAGAAGCCAAAAATAATGTAAAATTATTTTAAATGTAGTTTAATAGCTAAAAGAAAAACCTCGTTCCTCGAAATGACAAACGTTGCGCAACAAAACTTTGAGCAAGAATTTTGACAAAGTTTTACACTTCTAGCTTTGCGTTCTTATCGCAAGCCCAACCCAATCAAAATCAAAAAAATCTTAGCGCACTTTGCGTTAAAAAAACAGGCAAAAAAAATCTACAAAACACGATAAACAGGATACTGCATATGCGCCTTTTCATAATAAACAGAATGCTTATAAATCCAATCCAATTGCGCTTGGGCGTTTTTAGCAAACTCGCGGTCGTTTTGTTTTTTGGTTTCTAATTCTGCTTTAAGAGACGGATTTTCTTTTAAAAGCAGTCCTGCAGTATCTTCAAAAATATATTCTGAGTAATGTTCTTTTTGCTGTAAAATAGCATCAAAGAAATTCCAATTAAAGAACGAATCTACGCCTTCTGGTTCAAAAGCTTCTACGAGATATTTTACGCCTTTTTGGTTTGTTGGAATGATGTAATCTCCTTTGGCGAAAGCCATTTTAACCATTTTAGAAGTTACGGTTGTGTTTCTGTGCAAATAATGTCCTTCATAAGCAGACGGAACGGTTTTAAAATCGGCAATTCTGTAGCTTTCGACTTCTATAATCGTATCGTTTTTAATTGGTATAAACGAGATATTGTTGTTTTTCAAAAGATCAATAATATTCCAATATCCTCTCGGAACAATATAAGCCGTTGGAATCACGACTTCTTTAACCGATTTAAATTCTTTAATGTACGGAACGTCTTTTTTGTACGGTTTGCTTCTGTCGTAATACAAACGATTTCCTGTTGTAGCGTCGCTTTTTTTGTAACCCGCTTCATATCCTAAAAACGAAAAAGTGGTCGCTTTTGTACTGTCCAATTCCCATTTTAAAGTGTATGATTTTTTAGGCTGATATTGTTCTAAATTCTTTACTCTTAAATCTTTTATTTTCTGATAATTCGCGTCGGTAAAATCCATAGTCGATTTCATGTATTCGTAGGTCATTTTTACACGTTCGGCATATTTTTTAAGCATGTGTGTTTCTACCACAAAACCAATCGTATTAAACAATGAAGTATAACCCGTTGTATATCGAGGACTATCTACAAACTGTCCGAAACCTTTGTCTGGCGTATCTTTAAACGAATCGACATAAGGCGTAGTTTCGATTTTCTTTTTCTGAAGATCTTTTACCAAAGCCGGCATCATTTCGTTATTCATAAAATCACCCAAAACGGTTCCCAGTTTGTTGTGCTGCGTCATAATATACGTCAATTTGTATTGATAATCAGAACCATTGCTTACGTGATTATCGATAAAAACATCGGCGTTTATTTTCTGAAAAATCTCTACAAAACTCTTTGTATTTCGCGTATCCGATTTCATTAAATCACGATTCAAATCGTAATTTCTTGCATTTCCTCTAAAACCATAAATCTCAGGTCCGTCTTGGTTGGCGCGCGTTGTCGAATTTCGGTTTAAAGCCCCGCCAATATTATAAACTGGAATGGTAACCAAAACCGTGTTTTTAGGCGCTTTCATTTTTCCTGTTGCCAAATCTCTGAAGAATTGCATTGTTGCATCGATTCCGTCTGGTTCTCCAGCATGGATTCCGTTATTTACAAATAGAACAGCTTTGGTTTTCTGGATTTTATCAAAATCAAATTCTTTGTCAGGATTGAAGGTAATCATGTGTAAAGGTTCACCAGAATCCGTTAGTCCCATTTCTTTCATTTGAATAGTCGGAAAATCGGCAGCGAGCATCTTCCAATAAGCAATAGTTTCTTGATACGAAGCAGATTGATTTCCGTTTCCTTTCTCAAAAAAAGTATCGTATTTTTTATTGTTTTGAGCAGTAATGGTTATAGTGAGAAGTGAAAAGAGAAATGTAAAAAGTTTCATGTTTTTGGGTTTAATAGGAATCAAATATATAGTTTTTTGTTTCAGATTTCAAGTTTCAAGTTGACAAGCTTTGCGTTTATTGGTTTCACGCAGATTTTGCAGATTTGAGCAGATTAAAAAAAGATTTTTAAAAATAATAAAAACAAAAATCTGCCTTAATCTGCAAAATCTGCGTGAAATAGTTTTTTTACGATTTCTGCATAAACTTGACTCAAGACTGAAAACTGTAACTGCGACTGTAAACTGAACACTAAAAACTGTAAACTGCCCACTATTTTTCTCTACTTTTGCAAAATGAATAAAAAACACCATTCCAACGATATACTTTCGAATTTAGGGATTAAAAGCCTAAACGAAATGCAGGAAATGGCACATGATGCTATTTTAAACGAAAACAATACTTTATTACTTTCTCCAACAGGATCTGGAAAAACATTGGCTTTCCTACTTCCGATATTGGAATTGTTGCAGCCAGAAGTGTTGTCTGTTCAATGTTTGATTTTGGTTCCGTCACGCGAATTGGGACTTCAAATTGAACAGGTTTGGAAAAAAATGGGAACGCAGTACAAAGTCAATATTTGTTATGGCGGGCATTCAATCGAAACAGAAATCAAGAATTTAAGCAATCCGCCAGCAGTATTAATTGGAACGCCTGGAAGAATCTCCGATCATATTGAAAGAGAAACTTTTAGAACAGATAAAATTCAGACTTTAATTTTGGATGAATTTGATAAATCGCTTCAATTAGGCTTTCACGAACAGATGTCTTTTATCATTGGACGATTATCGAAGGTCAACAAAAGAGTTTTGGTTTCGGCGACCTCAGATATTGAAATTCCGAAATATACGCGAGTTGTAAATCCGGTTGTTTTGGATTTTATTCCAGAGGAAGAAGAGAAAACCAATCTTTCGATGAAAATGGTGATTTCGCCAGCAAAAGATAAACTGCAAAGTTTATTCAATTTGATTTGTTCTTTAAAATCAGAATCGGCAATTATTTTCTGCAATCATCGTGATGCTGCAGAACGCATTAGCGATACTTTAAACGGAAAAGGAATCTATTCGGTGTATTATCATGGCGGAATGGATCAGGAAGAGCGTGAGCGTGCCTTAATTCAGTTTAGAAACGGAAGTGTTACGTATTTGGTTACAACCGATTTGGCAGCAAGAGGTTTGGATATTCCAGAAATGAAACATGTTATTCATTATCATCTGCCTTTAAAAGAAGACGAGTTTACACACCGTAACGGACGTACAGCGCGTATGCAGGCAACAGGAACGGCGTATGTAATTATTCACGAAAGTGAAAAACAATTAGACTACATTGATTACGAAATGGAGGTTTTGGATGTTGAAGGTAAAGTTTCGCTTCCGAATCCGCCTCAATTTCAGACTATTTATATCAGCGGCGGTAAAAAGACAAAACTGAATAAATTTGATATTGTTGGATTCTTTTCGCAAAAGGGAAAACTAGAAAAAGACGATTTAGGTTTGATTGAAGTAAAAGATTTTGTTTCGTTTGCAGCGGTAAAATATAATAAAGTAAAAGATCTTCTGAAGAATATTAAGGATGAAAAAATGAAAGGGAAGAAGTTTAAAATAGAAGTCGCTCGTAATGTCATCAAGAAAGAAGAAGAGGAGAAGAGAGGGAAGTATTGATTTCTGATTTCTGATTTTAGATTTTGGATTTTGGAATTTGGATTTTGGAATTTACAATATTTATTTTATTGTATTTCAATAGTTTAGGATTGCTTGGCTAAGTTTTACAATTTTATGTTAAAAAAATAACGAATTGATAGGTGTTTTTTCAATATTTCTGTGTTTTTTTGTGTTCGTAAAATTGTAACCCCAAATACTATATGAAAAAGATTATTACTCTTGCCGCATTGTTTTTTACTTTTATTTCGTTTGCACAGGTTAAGGTTCTAGAAACGGTTCCTGTAGAAAAATTAGGAAAAGTAAATAACAACTACATTCAGAAAATTGGTGACGAATACACTGTGTATTACACTATTGTTCAAAGTGATGACGATTCGACTTTGAGAAAATTTTCATTTAAGAACATCGATAATGCTTATAACGCTTTATACAACATTATCATGGGCGGATTTACAGCTTCTCCGTTGTACGATATCAAATTAGAGTTACCTAACAACTACATTTGGTTGCACTACACAGGAAACGTGGTTCCAGACAAAGCTACAGTTCAGTTTATGGTTTCTGGTAAAGAAAGAGACGCAGCAACAAACAACGTTTCTGAGCCATTCGTAAAAGATCAGATCAATAAATTATTCCAAAAATAATTTTCGATTAAAACAATATACTTAAAAAGCCCGTTCAGTTTTATGAACGGGCTTTTTTTGTTTCAGGTTTTAAGTTGATATACTTTGTCTTTGATTTAACCGCAAAGTACGCAAAGTTTTTTTCTAATTTTAAGCTTTATAAAAGCGCAAAGTTCGCAAAGCTTTGTGAATAAAACTTTGCGAACTTTGCGTAAATCATTGTGTGCTTTGCGGTTAAATAGTTAGTATTCTAAAAAAAACTTAGAATCTTAGCATCTCAGAACCTTAGCAACTTTATTTAAATCTTCTTCACATACTGTGTAATAATCACAATCTGCTGTCCGTCTACTTTTCCTTCAATGTATTCGGCGTTTTCGTGGTCTAAACGGATGTTTCTAACAGCAGTTCCTTGTTTGGCAACCATGCTAGAACCTTTTACCTTAAGATCTTTAATTAAAACTACAGAATCTCCGTGTTGTAGTACCACACCGTTGCTGTCGCGGTGGACTAGTTTATTTTCGTCATCTTCGCCTTCTCCTGTTGCTTTTGCCCATTCTAGTGTATCTTCATCTAGGTACATCATATCTAGTAATTCTTGTGGCCATCCTGCAGCACGCATGCGGCTTAACATTCTCCAAGCTACAACTTGTACTGGAATATTTTCGTTCCACATACTGTCGTTCAGGCATCTCCAGTGATTTAAATCTACGTTGTCTGGATTTTCAATTTGGTCAATACAAGTGTTACAGGCTAATACAGCTTCATCAACTCCACCTTTTTTAGTTGGCAGGACTTGATAAACTTTTAAATTCTCTTCAGCACCACAAAGCTCACATTTAGATCCGCTTCGTTTGCTTAATTCTCTTTCGATGCTCATTATTTATTGTTTGTTTTAAAAATGCGAAATTACTTATAATTGATAAGCATTGCAAATTTAATGATTAGAACTATTTTTGATTTAAATCTAGTTTAAGGTTTTTGATCCAGCTAATAATTTCAGCCAAGGCTTTTTGGTCCATGTGATATAAATCATTGTATTTTTTTGTTTCTTTCCAGTCATCATTGCCTTTTATTAAGAAGTGATTTAACCCATCGATTATTCTAATATCAATGTTTTTATTATTCACTGAGCGTAAAAGATCGGCAGTTTTTTCACTTTCTAAGAAACTGTCATTTGAACCTACTAGGAATAATAAGGGGATATTTATGTTTTCAAATACAGTTTTGGCACTTACTTTTTTAATGCTATTAAAAGGGAATTGTGATTTAGTAAATCTTCCATATTTTTCAAATGGAGTTGACATCAGTACAATAAAATCTAAATTCAGACCTTTTTGATAATTATCGATAGTTGCAATTCCTCCCAAACTGTGTCCCAAAATTCCAATACTTTTTTGAGATAAATAGCTTGCTTTTTTAATATTAGTATAAGCATAATATAGATCACGTATTATTTGATCTACACTAAAATTAATATTTCCTTCTGATTCTCCAACTCCACGATCATCAAATCGGTAAACAGCAATATTGTTTTTTAATATTTCTTCTGCTAAAACGTAATGCGAATTTTTTGTATTCTTTCCACTACCAGGAACAATTATAATAATCTTCGAATATTCTGTTTTTGGAGATATTAAAGTACCGCTTAATTTTTCATTATTTTCGGAATCAACAAAATCAATTTTGTCAAAATTGTATTGACTAGGATTTTCTATTTCTTTCTCAAAATCCTTATCTTTTTGTGCTAGTAATTTGTTTGATGAAATTATCAGAAAAAATACATGCGTAATAATGCAAAAAAGAATTTGTTTCTTATTCATAGTTATTTTTTCACTCTAACTGCTTCTGGAACCAGCATTTCATATTCGCCACCATGACGCAATACATCGCGCACAATGCTCGAACTGATAAATGAGGTACTTGCGGCTGTCAATAAGAAAACGGTTTCTATTTTAGACAGTTTTCTGTTGGTATGTGCAATGGCTTTTTCAAATTCGAAATCGGCTGGGTTGCGAAGACCTCTTAGAATGAAATTGGCTTTTTCTTTTTTAGCGAGATCAATCGTTAATCCTTCATAAGTAATAACAGAAACTTTTGGTTCGTCTTTGAAAGTTTCTTCAATAAAGCGTTTTCTTTCTTCTAACGAAAACATGTATTTTTTTTCGGCATTGACACCAATGGCAATTATAATTTCATCAAATAAAGGAATAGCTCTTTTGATGATATCTTCGTGTCCTAATGTAATGGGGTCAAACGATCCTGGAAATATGGCTTTTCGCATTTCTTTCTTTTTTAAGGTTCAAAGCTGCAAAGGCACAAAGGCTCAAAGTTTTAAAAAAAATTACTGAAGCTTTGTTTCTTTGAGTTTAAAATTTTTATAGTTTGGAATTTGGTATTTTATTTTTGGAATTTAAATCTACGTTATTCTCTTGTTATTGATTGAAGGAACCCATTCGTCTTTATTGCAGTCTTTACAAGTTGAAGTTCCTTTGTTTAATTTTTCAGTATTACCACAAAAAGAGCAGGAATATATTCCATCTTCTGGTATAATTCTATTTTTTTTCTCAAAAAGCAAAGGCAGAATCGGCAATCCGTATCCAACATCTTTGTCTTCGTAATAAAAGACGCTTATCTCGCCACTTGTTTCTATAAAAGCATGTTTTACTTGCCCCAAATGTTCGATCGATTTGATGCGTAATTCAGCAAAAAATTCATCTTGTGCCAAAGTTTCTTTTTTAAAACTTGATATAGAAAATTTCCCATCATTAATTAAACATTCGGTTTTACCTTCTATAAACTCTTCGAATTTTTTACTTTTTCCAGTAAGCCATGTCACAGAACGGTACAAAATAATAATGACCAAAAAGACAATTGCTGCCGGAACGATTCCGACATCTTCATAAAACATAGGATCGCCAGCAGCAGAACCTAATGCAATAACAATTACGGTTTCGAAAATTGATAATTGTTTAACACCTCGTTTACCAGCCAGTTTAAGCGTTAACAGTAAAATGGTGAACATTACTGTCGAACGAAATATTACTTCCAAAAGAAAAACTTCTGGCAATTCGTTAAAAAATAGTCTATTCCATTCGAAGATTTCTTTCATTTTTTTAAGGTGCTAAGGTTCTGAGATTCTAAGAGGCTAAGGTTTTTAGGTTCAAAGATTCATAGTTAAAAGGCTTCGACTTCGCTCAGCCTGACAATGCGAAAAAATAAGGTGCTAAAATCTTAGCACCTTAGTATCTTAACATCTTATTTCAAAGCTAGTTCGATTGCGTTTGTGAATAAATCTTCCAGAGAAATTCCGGCTGCTTTTGCTTGCTGCGGAATTAGACTTTCTGTTGTTAAACCAGGAATAGTATTCATTTCAAGCATATGAGGCTCGTCGTTTACGATAATGAATTCGCTTCTAGAGAAACCTTTCATTTTTAAAACTTCATAGGCACGTTTTGCTGTTTCGCCAACTTTTCTAGTCATTTCGTCAGAGATTCTCGCTGGCGTGATTTCCTGCGATTTTCCTTCGTATTTTGCTTCGTAATCGAAGAAATCATTGTCTGATACAATTTCTGTAATTGGCAATACTTTAATTTCTCCTTGATAGTTAATTACGCCAACAGAAACTTCAGTTCCGTCAAGGAAACTTTCGATAATGATTTCGTTGTCCTCTTTATACGCAACTTCAATCGCAATTGGCAATTCAGCTTCAGTTTTTACTTTTGAGATTCCGAAACTTGAACCTGCTTTGTTTGGTTTTACGAAACAAGGAAGCCCAACTTTTTTAACGATTTCTGCAGTATTGATTTCGTCTCCTTTGTTCAAATAATAAGAAACTGCAGTTTTAATTCCGTATGGTTTTAAAACTGATAATAAATCTCTTTTATTGAATGTTAGTGCCGATTGATAATAATCGCAAGAAGATTGTGGCAGACCGATTAATTCGAAATAGGCTTGCATTAATCCGTCTTCGCCTGGAGTTCCGTGAATGGCATTAAAAACACAGTCAAAAGTAATTTTCTCGCCGTTTACGGTAACTGAAAAATCATTTCTATCGATTGGGAATTCGGCATCATTTTGATCAACATAAACCCATTTTTCTTTGAAAATGTGAATACGGAATCCGTTGTATTTTGTTTTGTCAAGATATTGATACACGACATTCCCGCTGATTAATGATATTTTGTATTCGCTGGAATAGCCGCCCATGATGATGGCAATGTTTTTCATTGTATATTTTTATTTTTTAATTGTTTCAAGTTTAATGTTTCAAGTTTTTGCCACAATCTAAGCTATAGCGAAAAGATGGAGCAGGTGAACTAATTTTTCTTAAATGTTTTTTTATTCGTTTTGATTGTCAGACTGAGCGAAGTCGAAGTTCCGCGTGCTAAATCACTTTGTGTGACTTCGACTTCGCTCAGTCTGACAAAAAGAAAACGTTCTTATGAAACCGAGTGTCCTAGCCCTGATAGAAGCGGCATCTCCCGATTTAGAAAAACAAGGCTTTTTAGCCGTAGTTTTTGTTTATCGGGAATACAGCGGATAGCAGGAAATGGCTCCTGAAAATTATCCTTCGACTTCGCTCAGGATGACAATCATGCGAGTTTCTTGTTTTAAACAAAATTATCATTTTTTTTGAAACGAAATACTTTATCTTTGTCGCTATTAAAAATAAATTTATGAGTTTACGTCAGTATTTAACAAGCCGAGTTTTTTTCTTGCAATTGCTTGCGGCCGCAGCTATAATTGCGGTTATTGGTTATTTATTTATGCATTGGTTAACTTTTACAACAGATCACGGTCACGAAATTGCAGTGCCGAATTTGTCTAAACTAACTGAAGAGCAAGTTGAAAATAAATTGGATGAACTGGATTTAGATTATGTTCTTTTGGACAGTGTTGATTACAGAAGTGAATACCCAAAATATAGCGTTGTAGAGCAAGATCCACTGCCTGGAACGATGGTAAAAGTGGGTAGAAAAATTTATATTAAGATTAATGCATCTGGTTTTTCTTCTGTGAAAATTCCAGATTTAATCGAAAAAACATATCGTGAAGCTGTTCCAACGTTGAAAGCGTTAGGTCTTGAGCCAGGAACGATTACGTATATTCCGAATCTTGGAAAAGATATGGTTTTGGAAATGCGTTTAAAAGGAAGAAACTTAAAAGTAGGAGATCGCGTTTTGAAAGCGTCTAAAATCGATTTGGTTTTAGGAGACGGAAAAGCAAGTTATGTAGATGAAAGTCAGGCAACAGATAGTACTGCAGCGCCTGTAGAAACCCCAAGTGATGAACAATAATATTGAAGAAAATTTAGATCTGGAAGACGAATTATTTGAGCACTACAGATTTGAAGTCCCAAAAGGTCAAGCGTTTTTGCGTATTGACAAATATTTAATGTATTTGATTCCGAATGCCACACGAAATAAAATTCAGAATGCGGCAACTAATGGAAACATTTTTGTGAATGAGATTCCAGTAAAATCAAATTACAAAGTAAAACCTTTTGATGTGATAACGGTTATGTTGTCGCATCCTCCGTTTGAAAATCATATTCTTCCTGAAGATATTCCGCTGAATATTGTGTATGAAGACGATGCTCTTTTATTGATTAATAAAGAGCCTGGAATGGTTGTGCACCCTGGTCACGGAAATTATACCGGAACGTTGGTTAATGCTTTGGCGCATCATTTTGATAATTTGCCAATGAATAGCAGTGAACGCCCAGGTTTGGTTCATAGAATTGATAAAGATACGTCTGGTCTTTTGGTTGTAGCTAAAACAGAAGCAGCAATGACGCATTTAGCAAAACAATTTGAGGCTAAAACTACCGAACGTGAGTATATCGCTTTAGTTTGGGGGAATGTTGCGGCCGAGAGCGGTACAATTGAAGGAAATCTAGCGAGACATTTAAAAGACCGTATGCAAATGGCGGTTTTTGATGATCCAGAAATTGGAAAACCTGCTATTACGCATTATAAAGTTTTGGAGCGTTTTGGTTATGTAACTCTTATTTCTTGTAAATTAGAAACAGGTAGAACGCACCAGATTCGTGCACATATGAAACACATCGGTCATCCGTTGTTTAATGATGAGCGTTACGGTGGGCATTTGATTTTGAAAGGAACGACTTTTACAAAATACAAACAGTTTATTGAGAATTGTTTTAAAGCTTTACCACGTCAGGCGCTGCATGCAAAAACGCTTGGATTTGTTCATCCAAATACGGGAGAATTAATGCGCTTTGATACAGAATTGCCTCAGGATTTTCAGGATTGTATTGAGAAATGGCGTGTTTATGTGAAGTCGCATAATACGGAAGATGAGAATTAGTTCTTTAGAAAATAGAGAATAGATTATAGAATATAGAAAAAGCTCCATAAAAAATAGGAGCTTTTTTTTGTTTTAACGCAATTTATTATTGTTCTAATATTCTGTAGAGGCGCACTGCAGTGCGTCTAACGTATTGTGGATATTCGTTGCGGAGACGCACTGCAGTGCGCCTCTACGGATATGCTTTGTGTAATGGCATATATTGCTTCTGGTAATTAAATTATTGTAGAGATTTAATTCTTAAATTGGTTATTTTAACTTCTCCGTTGGTTATGAAACCTAGTTTTCCTTTTTGGTTTAGGTTGTTTTTTTCGAGTGAACATTCTAAAGTTGTTTTATCGTCTATAGAAAAGAATAATTGGTTGTTTAAAACTTTAATTTTTACAGCATACCACTTGTTGTTTTCTAGTTTCATTGGTTTTTTGAATAAGGTTTTCCCACCTCGTTTTCCATATGAATCGTCTTTTTTATCATAGACCCCGTCGCCAATTACTATGTTTTGATCAATTTGGTATAAGTAAGTTCTAATGTATTTTCCTTTATCCAAATTGAGCATGATTTCGAATAATGATGAATTTGTCATGTTGACTTTAAAATCAATTTCATAATTTTTAGGAAGCTGTTTTTTTGAAACCAAAACTCCCCAAGGCGAAAGAGAACCGTTTCCTGTAAGGGTATCATTTTTTAAAACCCATTCTTTAGAATCGATTTTCCAATTTGATTTTAGTTTTTTTGAATCCTGTAAAATGTATTCTTTTTTAGAAGTCGATATCGTGCTTGAACACGAACTTAAAATCAGTAAAAAAATAAATGTAATGCTTATTTGCTTTATCATAATTTGGTATTGTTGCGGTATTGCGTAGGGGGCATTGCTGTACGTCTAACGTATTGTGGATATTCGTTGCGGAGACGCACTGCATGGCATCTCTACAGATATGCTTTGCGTTCTGTCGGTAAATTTTCTAATTGACCTATTATCTAATTAACTCATTTTAATTCAATTCTGATTGCTATTTTATTTTTCCGGTTGATCCCGTTTCTGATGGTAAAAGTTCGAAAACAGAAGTAGGAGCAAGGCCTTGTTCGATTCGGTGTGAAACATAAAGTATAGAAACATTGGTTTCTTGTTTTATGGTGTTGATGAGCTGAATTACCAAATCTACATTTTCGTCGTCTAAACCTTCTACAGGTTCGTCTAAAATTAATAATGGCGGATGTTTTAAAACGGCGCGAACAATTAATGCCACACGCTGCTGCCCGATAGAAAGATCTATAAAACGTTTTTTTCTTAAATGCGTCATTTCAATCACTTCGAGCCATTGCGTTACAATATTTTTCTGATGTGTTGTAGGTTCTGTATACAATCCGATTTGGTCAAAGAATCCCGATAATATCATCTGTTCCACCGTATGACCCTTCTGAAACAGATCCATCATAGCAGTAGTGTAAATCCCGATTTGTTTTTTAATATCCCAAACACTTTCGCCAGTTCCTTTTTTTCTTCCAAATAAGAATAAATTTTGTCCAAATCCTTTCGGGTTGTCTCCTGTAATCAAAGATAAGATAGTGCTTTTTCCAGAACCATTTGGACCAATTAACTGCCAGAATTCGCCTTGTTTGATTGTCCATGAAATGTTGTCTAGAATCTTTCTTTCGTCATAACTCACCGAAACATTTTCAAGTCTGATTAGTTCATCTTCTGGAAAAGTATGAGTTTCTGTTGCTTTAGGAATTGCAGTTGTATTTAATGTTTTGAAATGATTTTCGGTTTTTTTGAATGGATACAATTCGAATGTATTGTCTTTAATTTGAGCTTTATTGGGCACAAATTCAAGTACATCAACAGTACGATTTAAAAGCTGAATAATTGCAATATCGTTGGTTAGATCTTTTAATGAATCGGCTAAAATTACTCTTGAAGCCTGATCCAAATGATCAAAAGGATTATCGAAAATAATGTAATCTGGCTTTTGATTGATGCAGTATTTTAAAAACTCTTTTTTACGTTCGCCAGACGAAAAAGTGCGAAGTTGTCTGTGCGAATCTGGAGAGGCTTCTACGCTGTCATATTGAAATTCTTTTTCGATGAATTTTTCGATAGCAATATCAGAAAACAGTATTCCTTTTTGATGATTAAAAACGGCTAATTCGCCCGTTGCTTCGCCATTTAATATATTGTCTATTAATTTCTTTTTATTTACCTGATTTGATAAAAGTATATCCCAGTGTTGCATTGTAATTTTTATTTGTATTATTTTTTTTGCCACAGATTTTACAGATTAAAAAGATTAAAAAAATGTGTTGCCACGAATTTCGCTAATTCGCACGAATTTTTTATCATTTATAATTAGTGAAATTGTTTCGCCTGTTCGCTATCGCTCGGGGCGTGGCTAAAAAAAATCACTTTAATCTGTGAAATCTGTGGCTAAAATTATTCTGTTTGTTGTGTTGCCATTTCGCGATCGTTTCTTGACCATTCGCTCCAAGAACCTGCATATAATTTCGGAATTGGAAGTCCAGCGTAATCCATTGCCAATAACGTGTGACAGGCTGTAACGCCAGAGCCGCAATGGACAATTGTATTTTCTGGTTTTATATCTTTAAGAACAGCTTTGTATTTTTCGGCCAATTCTTCGGCAGATTTAAACAATCCGTTTTCGTCCAAATTTTCAGTTAAGGGAACGTTGATGGCTCCAGGAATATGTCCAGCAATTAAATCCAGAGGTTCTGTTAAGCCGTCGTAACGGTTTTTGTCACGAACATCGATTACGATATTTTGATTGTTTTTACGAGCTTTTTCGACCTCTTCAATATCTGCTAAAGCCAATTTCCATTCTTGAGAAGGATAGGCTGTTTTTTCAAAAGTCTCATTTCCAGAATTGGTTGGAAAACCAGCTTGAATCGCAGCTTGATAACCGCCATTTAAAACCTGAATCTTTTCATGTCCAATCGCACGCATCATCCACCAGAATCTCGCAGCGAAATTAGAGCCATTTTTATCATCGTAAACGACAACAGGATCGGAAGGTGCAATTCCTAATGCAGAAAGTGTTTTTGCAAATTGTTCAGGAGAAGGCAAGGGGTGTCTTCCGCCATTGGCAGGATTTTCTGGAACTGCGGACAAATCGCGATTTAAATCAACAAAACGAGCACTTTTTAAATGTTCTTTTTGATAATTGTCAAAAGTATTCGCGCCAGCTCTAGCATCAATTAAAATGATTTTAGGATTAGCAATTAATTCTTGAGCCGTAATGATAGGAGGAAGAGTAGTTGACATTTTTTATTTTTTCTTTGAATTTCCAAGCCAAAGCAAAGCATTCAAAATTAATTGACTTTGTGTTTTGTTTTCAAAAGTGTACGATAAGGTTTTGTTTGTTCCGCCTTCATAATCAATATCATTATGGCCCATATTTACGTACAGCATTTTATACTTTTTATTGGTCCAAACAACTGGATAATAGCCACTATGCCAAATTTCGTGGGCTTTTGGGCCAGTTCCGAGTGGAAAACTAGATTCGTCAATAGCCACTAAAATTTCAATATCTGGATTTTTGGTTAAATCATTCGACCATCTGTACCATTCATTTGGAGCAGAAGAGAAGGTTTTAGGTAAATTTTTAGTCACAAGGTGCTCATTTTCTACTCTCAAAACTGCCGAAGTTGGTTTCCAAGTATTGCTTCCGTATTCGCCAGAACCTAAGAAGGTGTTGTGATACCAGTTCCAATCTTGATTATAGCTAGAATCATTTAAAGCGAATGCAGAGAAATGAAATCCAATAAAACCGCCGCCATTTTCCATATACTTTTGAAAAGCTTCTCGCTGTTCTTTTTTCTCAGGTCTTGTATCCAAAAATAAAACCACCTGATATTTCGCTAAAAACTTAGCATTTAAATTATCCCAATTGCTTGTAGAATCATATTGGAAATGATTTTCTGCAGCTAATTTTGGAAAGTATTTATTGGCTTCGAGTACAAAACTAATATGCGCCTGATCGTTTTTAGCCGTATAAAAAGCAATGACTTTAAATTTTGAATGTTCTTTTTTGTTTTGAGAAAAGCCAAAGAAAGAAACTATTAAAGCAAAAATTACAATGCTTTTCTTAAAGACGGTTTGGTAGTTTTGGTTAAAAAAAGCCATGAATGTTGAACCGATTAAACAGGAATTTTTTCGATTAAAATTTCATGTTCCGATTTATCAAAATACGTGCAAGTCATTTCAATAATATCAACACGCCATTTTGCAATTCCAGCTTGTGCACAATGATTACAGAAAGTCATATAATCGGTTTCGCCATGCTGATGTTTTACCAAATTTTCTATAAAAAGTTCTTTGTTTGGAGAATCAGCAACTTTAATTTCCGGATATTTTTCTTCGGCTGCGGCGGTATAATTATTTAATCCGTAGTAAACAGTGCTTCCGTCGTGAACGTAAGTATCATATCCTTTTACGCCTAAAATGATTAAATCCTGGATATAATTTGGAAAATCTGCACCGCTTTTTACTTTTCCATGTGCTTCTTTTATTTGTTCGATTGTAAACATATTTTAAATTTTAGATAGTTGATTTTAGATTTTAGATTTTGCCACAGATTAAAAAGATCTACACAGATTAAATCATTTTAATCCTTTAATCTGTGGCAAAAGTCTAATTCGTGTAAATTTGTGTAATTAGTGGCGAAAAAAATATTATTTCAAAAATACGATTAATGATTTTATAAACGAATCAAAAGATTCGATATGTGGCAAATGTCCTGTATTTGGAATTTCTACGAGTTTTGAATTCGGAATTGCTTTTTGTGTTTTTTTGCCCAATTCTGCATAATTCCCCATTGTTTTTCTCACTTCTTCAGAAACAAGTGGTTTTCCTAAAGCAGTTTTATCTCTCGTTCCTATAATTAATAGCGTTGGACATTTAATATTTTTAAATTCATATAAAACAGGTTGTGTAAAAATCATATCGTACAAAAGGGCAGAATTCCAAGCAACGCGGTCATAGTCTGGTGCGGTTGTCCATCCTGCACCCAGTTCGGCCCATTTTTGATAATCTGCATTCCACTTTCCATCGTAATAATTTGCCATTTGATATTGCTTGATGCCTTCGTAATTCTGTTTTAATTCCGATTCGTACCACCAGTCAACAGGTTTGTACGGAACGACTAATTTCCAGTCTTCCAAACCAATCGGATTTTCTAAAACTAATTTTTCTGTTGTTTCAGGATACATTAATGCAAAGCGCGTTGCCAACATTCCGCCCATAGAATGCCCTAAAATTGTGGTTTTTTGAATTCCCAAATGATCTAAAAGTTTCTTGGTATTTTCGGCTAACTGCTGAAAAGTGTATTGAAAATGGTCTGGTTTTGTCGATTTCCCAAATCCAATCTGGTCAGGAACAATTACTCGGAACCCTTCTTTTGTCAAGGCTTTAATAGTAGTTTCCCAATAAGCGCCATTGAAATTTTTTCCGTGAAGTAACACAATATTTTTTTGATTGTAGTTTTCTGGAATGATATCCATGTAGCTCATTTTCATGTACTGGCGCTGACTGCTCAATTCGATAAAATGAACAGGAAACGGATATTCATAATTACTTAAATTAATATCCAGTGCTTTTATATTTCCTTGCTGGCCAAAACTTAAGAAAGGAATTAGTATAAAGAGTAGTTTGAGTATTTTCATTTTAAATGCATTTTTTATTACGACTTATAAAATTAAACCGAACCATTTTTAAAACAAAGCATATTATCTTAAAGTTATCAGAAAAAAAGTATTCAAAATGGTTTCATTGTTTTTAGTGTTAATAATCGATGATTTATTGAGTTTTTATCGATTAAATGAAGCTGATTATGAAAATAATGTATTTTGACGAGTAATGTCGCACTTCAAAGAACTTCTTTTATTAACAGGAAAAATGTATGTAATTTAGTATCAGAATGTTGTAAGCCTTAAAAAATAGTATTATGAAGAAGACACTACTTTTGCTCCTGCTCACTGTCCCCACATTTGCCCAAGAACTCAATACTTTTGATTTCGCCGTTATAAACTCAACCTTAATTTCCCCAAATATAGATCTCGATAAAGGCCGGAGTGTCGTCGCGGCAAATCAAGATCAATATTCAGCTTATTTTCAGTATGCTCTTACGATGTGTGAAGACAATATCATTTTTGGTGCTGGAATTGACAAGTCTGAAATCGATCGCACTTATGTGGGGTATATAGGGAAAATTTGCGAAAAATTTAGAGCTACAATTGGTATCGGTTATGTAGATTCTAGAAGCGGTTATGAGGGAACTTTTACAGGTTTCAGTATCTCCTGGCATTTTTCTGAAAACACCTATATTGGCGGAAACCTCGAAAATTTACATTCGTCAATTATTGATTATGAAACTGACGAAAGTTTTGATTATTACAAAAAACTGGTTCCCAAAGTTTTTGGGAGTTATGAAATTATCCCGCATGTAATTGCTTTTGGACAGTTGAGTTCGAGGGTAAATGATATTGCTTTAAAATATCAGGTTCGCCGATTTTCTGCTGGCGGATTTTATTCTGGACATTCCGTTGGCGGCATTTTCGGAACTGTTAATGTCGGACGATTTGCCTTTTCCTGCAGTACTACTTTTGAAAAAGTAAACTTTGGATTAAAGTTTGAATAACGAAATTAAAAATACAATTTGGTTAAGAGAAAAATCCCAAAAACAAGTTTTAAAATTGTTTTTGGGATTTTTTTATAAGATTAAGATTTACTGGTTTATAGTCCAACGAAATCATCACTTTTTGGAAAAATACTCAAAGCCTGAATCGCGATTTCTGGAGTTGGAGAAGCTAGTTTTCTCAGTTTTGTATCCATCCACGCGCCATCAACTGTGATTGTTGCGCAAAGTGTATCGTCTTCTCTTCTAAATTCATGTATGATCGACCAGCGAGAAGCATCGGCTTTCATTTTTGAAGTTTTAGTATGAATGAATATTTTATCAGAAAGTTTTAATTCTTTTCTAAAAACACATTCTTCTCTAAACAAAACAGGACCAAAACCTTGCGTTTGCATTACTTTTAATGTTAAACCCAATTCTTCTAAAATTTCGATACGATGTTGCGCGCCAAAATCATAATAGGCGCTGTGGCGAACGTGAAAATTAGG
This sequence comes from Flavobacterium chungangensis, assembly GCF_042654045.1. Lineage (NCBI taxonomy): Bacteria > Pseudomonadati > Bacteroidota > Flavobacteriia > Flavobacteriales > Flavobacteriaceae > Flavobacterium > Flavobacterium chungangensis. The sequence continues at coordinate 137,244 of NZ_JBHSFY010000014.1, read as the reverse complement.
ATCAAGATCTGACCAACGGAAAGATATTTCTTTTGTAAATGAAGCCATTTTTAATATTGTATTTTATTGAAAAACCGAAATTACAAATAAAAAACAAACGAATAGCACAAAATTACTATGCGTGCATAATTTTTTTTCGTTTTCAAAATTATAAATAGCGGTCCAATAATCTATTTTGAAAGCAGTTTTTTAATTTCGCTTGCTATCTTGTCTAGGTTTCCCTCAGCATTTCCTACTGCCACATATTGTATAATTCCGTTTTGATCAATTAAAAAGTTTTTAGGAATTGCATTTGTAGCATATTGATTCCATATTATATTATTTGGATCAATGCCGAAATTAAAATTAAGGCCATCATTTTTTAACTTCACTACTTTTTTAGCCACTGCAGTTTCTTTTTCTCCGCTTGAAATTGCTAAAAACACAAAGTTGTCATTTTTAAAAGGTTCAAGAATTTTTGATGGAACATCGTAAAACTCTTGTAAGCATGGTGCGCACCAAGTTGCCCAGAAATTAACCAGTACTACTTTTCCTTTTAAGTCAGAAAGTTTTACCTCTTTGCCGTCGACAAGTTTTAAAGTAAAGTCTTTTGCTTTATCGTTGATATTTAAAAGAAATTGTTTTTGTTCGACTTGAGGTTTTGGATCTAAGGCATTGTCTTTAATCTTTTTATCGTTTTCGATTTTTTCTTGTTCGGTAAAAACCTCTACGACCAATATAAATTCTCTATCGCCAATTTTATCGCCAAATTTTTTTGCTAATTCATTTCGCTTTTCTTCACTAACGCCTTTATTCATTGATTTGATATAACCCTCATTGCCATATTTCATAACTTGATCCATTGTGGCAATTTCGTTGTTGATAATAATAACGGTTTCAGGTTTTTTTGCGACTTGGTTTTGCGCATAAAAGGATTGAGCAATTAGAAAAATTGCTAGAAGGATAATTTTTTTCATGTGATTGATTTTTGATTGTTTAATGATTGATGATAAGGTAAAAATACGGAATTAAGTTTTCATAATTACATTTTAGATAATTCAACTTCCAGTTTATCAAAGTTTTCTTCGTTTTTATCGACAACATAAGGCTTTAATTTCTGGCATTCTGCCTCAGTTTCAAAAAGCATTTTAAAAACTACTTTGGTTTGTTTTTCGGCAACAGTTTCAAAAGTGGTTAAGATTTGAAAAAGTGGTTTCGAATGGCGTTTCCAAGCAATAAGATTGGGTTTGTCTATTTTGATGAATTCGCATTCATTGGCATAATTTCCAACTTCTGGACCATGCATAATGAAGCTCCATTTTCCGCCTTCGCAAAAGTTAAACTCCTGAAAAGTATTAGTAAAACCTTTTGGACCCCACCAATTTTGCAAATGTTCTGGATCGCTCCAAGCTTTAAAAACAAGTTCTTGCGGGAAATTCAGGATACGTGTGGTTACAATTTCTGAATCTGATGTCGTAGTAAGAATATCTGAAGTCATTTTGAGTTTTTTTATTGAAAATCAAATTGTTATAGTAAAGTTAATGGGTTTAATTTTTAATTAAGAATTTTTTATACAATTTTATTCTTTGTAATTATAAATTTCTAACGAACTAATACTGGTTCTTGGATTTGCTTTTATATTTTCCAAAGTAGAATTAGATATAAGTTTGTCTTCTATATTTACAAACCCATTTTCATTTTTTGATCTGGATTGATTTTGATTATATGCTATGTGTTTTAGATTATTCCAAAAAGATTTTAACTGATTGTTAATCAAGTTATCTGTTCCAATATAAAAACTATGTTCACCTTCTTTTCCTAAGCCATTTTCTATAAATATTTCAAAAGGTTTTAGTTTCAATTTTTTTTCAACCTTTTTTACAAAATCCATTACAGGTTTTTCAGATGGTGTCCCACAACATATGCTTGAGTAAGTTATAGCAATGTAATTTTTGTTTGTTTGCGACAATGTTAAGATAGGGATAAATAGTATAGTAAGGAATATAAATTTGAGGCTTAGTTTCATTTTTACTGTCTTTTATTATGTGTGGTGCATAGTCAAATTATTCTTTAGGTTTGAATTAAATGAAGCTTCCGTCAATCCTATTATTTTATTTGAATGTTAACAGGAACCCTAATGGTCTTTTTTGCCAATTTCGAAGTTATTGAACAGTAGAAAAAGACTTTTTCGAGTTGGCAGTCGTCTGATTTTAATACTGAAACAAAATTACCCTCATTAGGATTCTCCATTTTGTCTAAACCAAATTCTTTATATTTTTTCAAAAAGGAAGCATAGTCTAATCCTTGATTGTCTCTAAATTTATCATAAATATTTTCAGGAGATTGCACACTTCCATAATTTCCGTTGCAATTGTCTATATAAACGCTGAAATTTTGGGAATCAGAATTAAATAATTTATAGTGAATTGCATTAGCATCAAATTCTAAAATCTGTATTTTTTGGCCTCCAATGCTAAATTTGTCTCCAATATCACTTTTGGTAATTTCTATCTTTTCATATTCTACTGGAATTTCTACTTCAATATCTACATAACCTTTCAGTCTTAAATATTTTGAATCTCCCATTCCAAGGGTTTGAAATACAATTCCTTCTAAAAGCTTTCCATTTTTTTCTTCAAAACCACCCCCACCTAAACCTAGAACTTCTCCATTCAATTTTATTTTTTCATTTTTTTCGTTGGTCAAATCGTATTTTTTAATCGTGGCTTTTATATAATCTAAAATTGAAGTTTGTGTAGTTATGCTTCTATTTTTTCTATATTCTGAAAGTTGTTGTTCTGTATAAAAATTATCTACCAGCGAAGAAAAGTTAATAGAATTTGAAGGTTCTTTATTATAATCAGAGGCACCGTCTGTTATTGCGATTATAGATTTCTCAATTTGATTAAGAGTTTCTTCTGTACGTTCCTTAGAGACTGATAGCATCCAAGGATATTGTTTTTTTGCAGAAGGTTTAGGTTTAGGTAATTTACTGTTTTTAGTGGTGATATCTTCGTAAATCAAAAATTCTTGAAAATGTTCTTTTGTAAAATCTGAATCTGAAAATTTCGATTCTTTGTTTATTAAATCTGGATAGTTTTTGTTTTGGCATGCAGTTATTGTACCTAAAATAAGTAATAGTAAAATTTGCTTCATGATTGGTTAAGGATTGTATGTTTTTTTGCAACTAGAATACGAATGTAAGTTTTTTAGCACTTCAGTCAAAAGCAAAAAACTAAAAACATAAATTTTATTTTCTTTCTGTCGAAACTTCTTTGCCATTTCTCATTTTCCTCTACAAGAGATTTTTGAAGTCATAATTATTAGTTTTCAAATCATAATGAAAAGCTAATAGTACTAAAAAAAATGACAGTTATACAATGTTGTGCCATGAATGTCAGGTTTTGGAAATGTCATGTTGTCAGATGATTTTTAGGGCACTGACGCTAAAACTGACAATTTTATTTAGTTTTTTATATTGGCACAAAGATTGACTTATGCCACCTGAGTTATAAAATTAAATCAAAAATTAAATATATAAAAAATGGGTAAAATAATCGGAATTGACTTAGGTACGACGAACTCTTGTGTTTCTGTAATGGAAGGTAACGAAGCAGTTGTTATCCCTAACGCAGAAGGAAAAAGAACTACACCATCTATCATCGCTTTTGTTGAAGGTGGAGAAATTAAAGTAGGTGATCCTGCAAAAAGACAAGCAGTAACGAATCCTACAAAAACGATTGCTTCTATTAAACGTTTTATGGGACACACTTTTGCTGAAACTCAAGAAGAGGCAAAAAGAGTTCCTTACAGTGTTGTAAAAGGTGACAACAATACTCCACGTGTGGATATTGACGGTCGTTTATACACTGCTCAAGAATTGTCTGCTATGACACTTCAAAAAATGAAAAAAACTGCTGAAGACTATTTAGGTCAAACAGTAACTGAGGCAGTTATCACTGTTCCTGCATACTTTAACGATGCTCAGCGTCAAGCTACAAAAGAAGCTGGAGAAATCGCTGGTCTTAAAGTTATGCGTATCATCAATGAGCCAACTGCTGCTGCACTTGCTTACGGATTAGATAAAAAAGGAAATGATCAAAAAATTGCTGTTTACGATTTAGGTGGAGGTACTTTTGATATCTCTGTTCTTGAATTAGGAGACGGTGTATTTGAAGTATTATCTACAAATGGTGATACTCACTTAGGTGGAGATGATTTTGACCAAGTTATTATTGACTGGTTAGCTGACGAATTCAAAACTGAAGAAGGTATTGACTTACGTTTAGATCCAATGTCATTACAGCGTTTGAAAGAAGCTGCTGAGAAAGCTAAGATTGAATTATCATCTTCTGCTGAAACAGAAATCAACTTACCATACGTAACTGCTACTGCTTCTGGACCAAAACACTTAGTGAAAAAATTATCTAGAGCTAAATTTGAGCAATTATCTGATTCTTTAGTAAAACGTTCTATGGAGCCAGTTGCTAAAGCATTAAAAGATGCAGGTTTATCTACATCTGATATCGACGAAGTAATCCTTGTAGGAGGTTCTACTCGTATGCCAAGAATCGCTGACGAAGTTGAAAAATTCTTCGGTAAAAAAGCTTCTAAAGGTGTTAACCCTGATGAGGTTGTTGCTATTGGAGCTGCTATTCAAGGTGGAGTTTTATCTGGAGATGTAAAAGATGTATTGTTACTTGACGTAACTCCTCTTTCTTTAGGTATCGAAACTATGGGTGGTGTATTGACTAAATTAATCGAGTCTAACACAACTATCCCAACTAAAAAATCTCAAGTATTCTCTACTGCTGCTGATTCTCAACCATCTGTTGAAATCCACGTATTACAAGGAGAAAGAGCAATGGCTGCTGATAACAAAACTATCGGTCGTTTCCACTTAGACGGTATTCCACCAGCACCAAGAGGAGTTCCTCAAATCGAAGTAACTTTCGATATCGATGCTAATGGTATCATCAAAGTTTCTGCAACTGATAAAGGAACTGGAAAATCTCACGATATCCGTATCGAAGCTTCTTCTGGATTAACAGCTGAAGAAATCGAAAAAATGAAAAAAGATGCTGAAGCTAACGCTGATGCTGACAGAATTGCAAAAGAAAGAGCTGAGAAATTGAACGAAGCTGACAGTACTATTTTCCAAACTGAATCTCAATTGAAAGAGTTAGGAGATAAATTGACAGACGATCAAAAAACAGCTATCGAATACGCTTTAACTGAATTGAGAATGGCTCACCAATCTCAAGATCTTGACGCAATCCAAAAAGGATTAGACAATGTAAATGCAGCTTGGAAAACAGCTACAGAAGCAATGTACGCTCAAGGTGGTGAAGGACAACAAGCTGCTCCACAACAAGAGCAGTCTTCTGGAGATAACGTTGAAGACGTTGAATTCGAAGAAGTAAAATAATTCTTTAGTACTAAGTAATTAGTACAAAGTATTAAGATTGAAAACCGAGTCAGAAATGGCTCGGTTTTTTTGTTATATTTACATTGTAATTAGAAAATAAAAAATGGAAAAGTTAATAGTTAAAAATTTTGGACCAATTAAAGAAGCTGAAATAGATTTGACTAAATATGTTGTGTTTATTGGAGATACCTCTACAGGGAAAAGCGTTTTAGCGAAGTTGATAACGATCTTTAGAGATAATGATTTAACTTTTGGTGCTGACAGAATTGGAGAGTTCAATAGACTATTAGGACATTACAATATTGATTTTGATACAGAGGAATCTTCATTTGAATATATCCATGATAATTTACGAATTACGATCTCTAAAAATGACTTGAAATCGCGTAAAAGTAAATTCTTATTTACTCCAACAAATGATACAAAAAAAAATATTGAAAAAGATTCTTTAATAGATCTTAATAATAAAATTAATGAGATTTTAAATAATGAAAATAATCAATATGCAGATAGAGTTGTTGATGATTTAAAAAAAATGATTAAGCAAATTATAAATATTGATAAGTCACTTCATTCATCGCCAATATACATTCCTGCTGAAAGGATTTTAGTTTCTATGCTTAGTTCATCTATATCTGGTTTATGGGCAAATAATGTTGCTTTGCCTAATTGTTTTAAGGATTTTTCTGCAAGATATGAAGTTGCAAGAAAAGAAATAAAAGAACTTTATTTTGAATCATTTGGGATTAATTTCAAATGGGATAATGAATCAGAATATGTTAAAATTGAAGAAAAAGAGTATGTTTTATCTAAGACTTCAAGCGGAATACAATCTTTGCTTCCATTGTTATTGGTTTTAGAATATGAGATTAATTATTCAGATAGTGGAGAAGTTAAAACTATTTTGATGGAAGAACCAGAACTTAATCTTTTCCCAGTTAAACAAAAAAACTTAATTAATTATTTAGTAGAAAAAATAAAAGAAACTAAGAATAATCTAGTAATTACTACTCATAGCCCTTATATTCTCTCTTCATTAGACACTTTAATTCTAGCGAAAAACACTTTCAATGAACATACTGATTTGAAAGAAGAGATAAACTTAATTGTTTCAGAAAATAAGTGGGTTGATTACGATGAAATTTCTGTTTATGAAGTACGAAATGATGGGAAAGTATATTCAATCAAAAATGAAGAGTTTAGAAGTATAGATACAAATGCAATTGATGGAGTTTCTGATATTATTTCAGACGAGTTTGATAAATTAACAGAGTTACGATATGCACAATAGTTTTGATGAATTAATTAAAGCAAATCAAGGTTGTTGTTCAAAAAGTAAAGTAGCTTCTGAAAATGGAAAAAGATTTGAAATTGATTCTAAAGAAGATTTTACAAAAATAAGAATAGACGATTGTTTAATCGCTTCGAAAAAGGTTCAAAAATGTGATTTTGGATTTGCTAGACATCTAAACAACGATTTTTATTTTATAGAATTAAAAGGGAAAGATGTTAAGATTGCTTTAGATCAAATAATTAGCACAATAAGTATTTTTGAATCTACAATAATAAGAATTCCAAAAGATAAAAGGTTTGGATTTATTATTAGTTCAAGAAATCCTTTATCAAGTACAGAAACTAATAATTTAAAACAAGCTTTTGCTAAAAGATATGGAAGACTTTTAGAAATTAAAAGTAGAGAATTTAAATATATACCAAAATAAACCGAGAATTTTTAGCTCGGTTTTTTTGTTTGTACCAATTAACGTAGAGACGCACCACAGTTTCATCTAAGTCTAGGTTTTCCACAAACTGATAATTGTCATTTCCTGTTCGGATTCTTTTTCGTAATATTACTATTGTAAATTTTCATGGATGAGAAAGATCAAATACAAGAAAGGACGTAAGTTGCAACACATTACTTTAGAGTATACTGGCACCCACAAAGAGCACGAAACAGAAATGCAACTTTTTGTTTATAATGATAATGATGTTGTTGAATATGATAAGTTTACAGTTCTTGCCCTTAATTCTTGTTTTGATTATACTAAAAACAATTGGCTCAATATTCATGGTTTAAACGATATTAATCTGATAAAAACTATCGGAGCGCATTTTAAGCTTGACGATTTTCTTTTAGCTGATATTTTAAACACAACAAAAAGAACCAAGTTAGAAGAACAGCAAAATGTTCTGTTCTTTAATATAAAATCACTTTTGCCTTCTGAGTATTCTGATAATATCAGTGTCGAACAGATTAGTTTTATTCTGAAAGACGGAATTTTAATTTCCTTTCAAGAAAAACGAAGTGATTTCTTTACCCATATTCGCGAGCGCTTACGTACGCATGCAGGAATTGTTAGAACCAAAAAGGTAGATTATCTCTTGTATTTGCTTTTAGACGCTGTAATGGAGAATTTCTACATCACATTGGAAGACGAAGAAGATAAAATTGAAGAATTAATCAATTTGACCAAAAAAGAAGCGAAACCCGTTATTTTAGAGAAAATTGAAAATCACCGCGATAATTTAAATTTCTTAAAACGCTCCATTATACCGCTTCGGGATTCTTTGTTTTATCTAAAAACGATTAAAGATGATGACGAATCCAACGGTTTGATTCAGAAAGAAACATTTAATTTCTTTATCAGACTTCATCAAAAGAGTCTAGAGCTTTTAGAGCAGATAGAATCTGACATGAGCGCACTGGAAAGTGCCTCAAACTTTTATTTCTCGGAACAAAGCCGAAAAATGAACGAAATCATGAAAACGCTGACGATTATTTCAGCAATTTTTATTCCGCTTACTTTTATAGTTGGAGTGTACGGAATGAACTTTGAAAACATGCCAGAACTTAAAACCCAAAATGGCTATTTTGTAGTTATGGGTATTATGTTCTTGCTCGTAGTAGCCCTGATCGTTTATTTCAAAAAAAGACGCTGGTTTTAACATTTGTTGCAAGCCAGAGAAATAGTATTTATGTAATTTTGTTATTTAGAATAAATATAAATAATTATGAGTAAAGCAATATATATAGCCACTAGCGACCATAATAGTGGTAAATCAATTATTACGCTCGGTTTAATGAGCATCTTAATTGGTAAAACGGCTAAAGTAGGATATTTTAGACCTATAATCGAAGATTTTGTGGATGGTGAGGTAGATAATCATATCGAAACTGTTTTGTCGTATTTTAACCTTGATATTGCGTTTGACGATGCGTATGCTATTACCAAGAGCAGATTGATCAAGAAAAAAAATAAAGGTAAGATAGGAGAGGTTCTAGATTTAATTATTGAGAAATATAAGAAGCTGGAAGAACGATTTGACTTTGTTTTAGTTGAAGGAACTAGCTTTACAGGCGAGGGAACTTCTATCGAATTAGACTTAAATGTTTTGATTGCCAAAAACCTCGGAATTCCAACCATAATTGTAGGTTCAGGTGTTGGTAAAACCTTAGAAGAACTTTTAGATAGTTTATATCTGGTTTATGATTCTTTCAAAGTAAAAGAGGTTGAAGTATTATCCGTTTTTGCCAATAAAGTACAGCCAGAAAATATAGAATTGGTTACTACGAGCTTGCAAAAAAGTTTGCCTTCAAATGTTTTGATTAATACAATTCCGCTTATTTCGAGTTTGAATAATCCGACCATGCAGGAAATTGTACATGAATTGAATGCTAAAGTGCTATTTGGAGAAAATTATCTGAATAATGAAATTGGACATTATAGTGTAGGAGCAATGCAATTGCATAATTATCTGGTTCATTTGCATGACAATGCGTTAGTTATTACTCCAGGAGACCGTTCTGATATTATTTTAGGAGCTTTACAAGCAAATGAATCAGCAAATTACCCAACTATTTCAGGAATTATCCTAACAGGAAATATTGTTCCAGAAGAAAGTATTTTAAAGCTTATAGAAGGACTTTCTCCTATTGTCCCAATTATTGCTGTTGATGGCGGAACTTATCATATCACCAATAAAATAGGTTCGATTAAATCGGAGATTTACGCTAACAATACACACAAGATTGAAACCTCAATTAACACTTTTGAAAAGTACGTTCAAATTGAAGCGCTATCGCAAAGAGTAATCACTTTCCAACCTGAAGGAATGACTCCAAAGATGTTTCAATACAACATGGTTAAAAGAGCTAAACAGCATAGAAAACATATTGTATTGCCAGAAGGAAATGATGATCGAATTATTGCCGCAGCTTCAAGATTATTAGATATGGATGTGGTTGATATTTCTATTATTGGAGACAAAAAACAAATTGAAAGCAAAGTTGCAGAACTCGGACTTACATTTGATTTTTCTAAAGTAAACATTATCAATCCGATAGAATCTGAAATGTATGAAGATTATGCTAATACGTACTATGAGCTAAGAAAGGCGAAAAACGTAAGCATTACAATGGCAAGAGATTTAATGGAAGATGTTTCGTATTTTGGAACTATGATGGTGTACAAAGGCCACGCAGACGGAATGGTTTCTGGGGCGGCACACACTACACAGCATACCATTTTACCAGCACTACAATTCATTAAAACCAAACCGAATTCATCTGTAGTTTCTTCTGTGTTCTTTATGTGTTTAGAAGATCGAGTTTCTGTTTTTGGAGATTGTGCCATTAATCCAAATCCAACGGCAGAACAATTGGCAGAAATTGCAATTTCTTCTGCAGAATCAAGTTTAGCTTTCGGAATTGAACCAAAAATTGCGATGCTTTCTTATTCTTCTGGATCATCTGGAAAAGGTGATGAAGTAGACAAAGTGAGAGCGGCTACAACAATCGTAAAAGAAAAAAGACCAGACTTAAAAATCGAAGGGCCAATTCAATACGATGCAGCAGTAGATTTAACTGTAGGAAAAAGCAAAATGCCAGATTCAGAAGTAGCAGGGCAAGCAAGCGTATTAATTTTCCCTGATTTAAATACAGGAAATAATACATATAAAGCCGTTCAAAGAGAAACTGGAGCTTTGGCAATCGGACCAATGTTACAAGGTTTAAATAAGCCCGTAAATGACTTAAGTCGCGGTTGTACTGTAGACGATATTATTAATACGGTAGTTATTACGGCGATTCAAGCGCAGGGAATGTAAAAACAATAAAAAAAATAATAAACTAAAACGCTTAGAATCTTAGCTTCTTAGAACCTTAGCAACTTAAAAAGAATGAAAATACTAATAATAAACTCAGGAAGTTCTTCAATTAAATACCAATTAATGGTAATGCCAGAAAACGAAGTAATCTGTTCTGGAATGATTGATAGAATTGGTTTAGAAACTTCAAATATAACTTTTAAAACAGCAACAGCTTCAATCGAAGAAATGCTTCCAATTCCGAATCATAAAGTAGGTTTACAAAAAGTAGCCAATATGCTATTGGATGCTGAAAAAGGAGTTATTAAATCGACTTCAGAAATTTCGGCAGTGGGACATCGTGTTGTGCATGGAGGAAGCGATTTTAGTGACACCGTAAAAATCGATGAGAAAGTTAAAGAAAAGATCAAACAACTTTTTGAATTGGCGCCTTTGCATAATCCAGCAAATTTAGAAGGAATTAATGTAGCAGAAGAGATTTTCAGTTCTGCTGAGCAAATTGCTGTTTTTGATACCGCTTTTCATCAGACTATGCCAGAAGTAGCGTATAAATATGCTATTCCAAATTATCTTTTGACAGAAAATAAAGTCCGTGTCTATGGTTTTCATGGAACGAGCCATAAATATGTGTCTGAAAAAGCCATTAATTATTTAAAAGATAATTCTAAAATAATTACGATTCATTTAGGAAATGGCTGCAGTATGGCCGCTGTTAAAAATGGAAAATGCATTGACACTTCAATGGGGTTTTCTCCTTCAAATGGTTTAATCATGGGGACTCGTGCTGGAGATATTGATCAGTCTGTGGTCTTTTATATGATTAAAAATTTAGGATATACGCCAGATGAAGTAAATGCTGTTTTACTGAAACAAAGCGGTATGCTTGGTCTTACAGGCTACAGTGATTTGCGTGATATTGAAGCTGAAGCCGAAAAAGGAAACAAAGATTGCCAGTTGGCATTACATATGAATGCTTATAGAATCAGAAAGACGATTGGTGCTTACGCAGCAGCTCTAAACGGACTTGACGCTATTGTTTTTACTGCGGGAATTGGAGAAAACTCATCATACATGCGTAATTTGATTTGTACAGATATGAATTATTTTGGAATTGAAATTGACGCAGCAAAAAATCAAATTCGTTCTAAAGAATTAAGAGAAATCAATTCAGAAAATGCTACTACAAAAGTTTTAGTTGTTCCGACAGATGAGGAGTATGAAATTGCCAATCAGGTTTTTCAATTACTAAAAAATTAAAATTTAAAAATGGACAATAAACTATTTGAGCTTGAAAAGCAACTTGAAGATTATTCTGGATATTGTCAATTGGACATCGAAAGTGGTTTGTTGTTTCCTGAAAATTTCAGACAAATTTATAAATATAAAATTTTTGGAGACAATCTACTTTCAATCCCAGCAAATTTAATTATTGATGGTGATGATGATGAATTTGAAAAGCCATTTAGTTTTTTAAACACTTCAGAAGAATTAGATGTTTTTGAAAAAGAGTTTAGATCTGAAATTTCAGACCATTTTATTCAAATAGGTCATTTATATAATTGTACAGAACTTGTACTGTTAAATAAGATAAAAAATACAGTGCATGTTTTTCATGTTTCTGATATTGCAGATAAAGACTGGTTGAATTATAAATTAGAAAACGGGATTTGTAATTTGGATGAATTTGTAAATAGTATTAGACCACAGACAGTTTGTTGTTTAATCAATCCGAAAGATTATTCTGAATGGGATATATTTGAAATTAGGAATGAAACAGAATTAAAAACTGAAAGAGAATTGATGGAATTTAATGATAAAAAAACTGTCAATGAAGAATATATTGAACAAGTGAAAAAATCTTTAGAAAAAGGATTTGATATTAATTACGCTCCTCAATCAGTACTACTTAATTTTAAAAAATGATTTTATCTAAATAGTATAAAAAACTCCTCAAGCTTGAGGAGTTTTTTTTGACCTAAAAATTAAATATTTGTGAGTATCTTTGAAGTTAAAAACGAATACTTTGAAATCGATACTTTTTAAATCAGTTATCTTCTTTTTCATCGCTTTACAACTTCAAGCACAAGAATTACTTCCCTTTGTCGAAAATTACAGCAAATCAGATTATCAGGGTGATAATCAGATCTGGAATGTGGCACAAGGAAATGATAATGCGATGTATTTTGCCAATAATCACTACTTGCTTCGTTACGACGGAGTAAAATGGGAAAAATATACACTTCCAAACAAAACGATCATTCGATCTATCCTGATTGAGGGAGATAAAATCTATTCTGGTTCTTATAAAGAATTTGGCTATTGGTATAGAAAAGAAGGAACAATGCACTATGTTTCTATTACCAAAAACCTCAGATTGTTTGATGAGAAGGACAACGAGGAAATATGGAAAATATTCAAATTTAACGGGTCTCTTTATTTTCAATCTTTTAATGATGTTTTTATTTATAATGGAAAAACAATTAAGAAAATTAAATTTCCATTTCTTATTTCTTATTGTTTTGGTGTAGATAAAGATTTATATGTTGCTTCAGTTATAGACGGAATTTTTAAAATGAATGGTAAATATATTGCCAATCCAAAAGGATGGAATGTTTTGAAAAATACTGTTGTTCATGCCATAGAAAAGTATAAAAACCAGACTTACATCTTTACACAGAAAAAAGGAGTTTTTATTGTAGAAAAAAATGGATTAAGAAGTTGGGATCATCCCATAAATGAAGTTTTAAAATCGGCTACAATTAATGTGGCAAAATTTGTCAAAAATGAAAAACTAATTATCGGAACTGGAAATCGTGGAATTTTCATTTTAGATTTAAAAACCAATTCATTTAAAAATATTGAACGCAATAATGTCTTAATGAATAATTCGGTTTTAAGTTTAGGATTGGATAAAGAAAATGATTTGTGGGTTGGTTTAGATAATGGTATTGCGCACGTTGAGGTTAATTCTCCTATTTCTTTCTTTTATGATAATTCTGGACTTTTAGGATCAGTTTATGCAGTCGCTTCAATTAATAAAGGCTATTTAATTGCTTCAAATCATGGAATTTTTGAATATAGTGCCGGAAAGTTTAATATGATGCCTAATACGCAAGGGCAGGGCTGGAATATTTCTCTCATTGACGGAAAATATATTATAGGTCATAATGATGGTACTTTTTCGTATGAAAATAATACGCTGAGCAAGATAAATGGCGTTAGCGGAGGTTGGAATATGTCCAAGAGCAGTATTAATGACACTTATTTTCAATCGACTTATAGCGGTATTCTTGTTTATGACGATCCCGCAAACATGTCTCATTATAAAATCATAAAAGATCTTGCAAAACCTATAAAATATGTAGCTCAAAATAAAAAAAATGAAATTTGGGCTGCAGATAATTATCGTGGTTTGTATCGTGTTTTACTAGATGATAATTACAACACGCTAAAAGTTGAAAATGTCACACAGCAGAGTAAAATACAAAACGATTTTGGAATAAAGATTTTTGAGTTTAGAAAAGAAATACTTTTTCTAATTAACAATTCTTGGTATACCTACAATTCGATAGCTGGTAAATTGGAAGAAAATGAATTGTTTAATACAAGTTTTAAAAATGTAACAGATATTGTTTCCATAGACGATGATCATTTTATGGTTTTGCAAAACGGAATCTTATATCATATTTATACAGAAGGTAACAAGTTTGTGTGGAATATTATTCAGGAGAAATATTATAAAGGAAAATTAATCAATGAGAATTTAAGGATTTTCAAGAAAGATAATTATTATCTGTTTAATCTCGATGACGGATTTGTTTCACTTAAACTCGAATATGAAAACAAACAAAATTCTGGAGTAAAAATTGAAGCATTTAGTAATGATATTTTAGTTCCTAATGAAGAGAAAGTTAAATTCAATACGGAATTAAAGATTAACGTTATTTCTGGAATTTATGGCGCGAGCAGACCAAATTTGTTTTATAAACTTGATAAGGAAAAAGAATTTATCTCTATTTCAGATGGATTAATAGTTTTAAATAATTTAAGCAGTGGTGATCATACAGTAGAAATATTCAAACATGATGGATCTACTTATGATAAAGTTTCTTCTTATAAATTTAAAGTTGCAGAGCCGTGGTATTTCTCTTTTTGGATGATTCTATTATATCTTCTTGTGGTTGGAGCAGTTTTATTTTTCTATTATAAATGGAATAAACTTCGCTATATGCAAAAATTAAAATTGCAGGCTGAAGAATTAAAACATCAGAGAGAAATTCTGGAGATGGAGTTGAAGAAAGAAAACGAACTTAATATTCAAGAATATGAAAAACATATCTTGGAATTAGAATTGCAAGCAAAATCTTCAGAAGTAGCAGGTAAATCTTTATCAATTGCCAAACAAACAGAAATGATTGATAAAATTCAAGGTATTTTGGAAACCGAAAAAGATTTTGGCAAACTAAAGAATGAAATTAGAAAAGCGATTAAAATCAATGAAGTGAATAAGCACGAATGGGAAACTTTTGAAACCAATCTAAATCAAATTCACAATGAGTTTATTATTAACCTTTCTAAAAAATATCCACAACTAACTCCAAAGGATATAAAACTGTGTGTTTATCTAAAAATGAATCTTTCTTCTAAAGAAATTGCTCCTATGATGAATATCTCTTTTAGAGGTGTAGAATTGCATAGATATCGTCTTAGAAAGAAGCTAAACCTTACTCAGGACGAAAACTTGTCCAAGTTTTTATTAACTCTGTAAGATTTGGTTTTGTTTTTTACAGAATTTATATTTTTCCATATCATTTTTTATATAATTGCGATACATCATTACTACATCATAATGTTATGTTAAACGAATTTCTTTAACATTTATAGTGTTGATAATCATTGTTGTAAGGTAAAAATTTAACATAATGATGTAGCTATGTTGTAGTGGTGTTTGATGTACTACAACGTTGTAATTGCTTAATTTGGCTCTACTAACTTAAACGATTACGTACTGTATGAAAAATTTTATTTTTAGCTTTTTAGCGCTCTTGCTGCTGCCTACCTATATGATGGGGCAAGCTCAAGCAATTAAAGGAAAAGTAGTAGACAGTAATGGAATGGGAATTCCAGGAGCAATTATCGCTTCAGCTGATGCTAGAGCAACTGCAGATGCAGATTTCGACGGAAACTTTACAATTAATGCAAAACCTGGAGATATTTTAAAGATCTCTATGTTGGGTTTTGATTCGGTTTCTGTACCGGCTACTGCCGCACCAATGACAATAACCTTAAAAGAAGCGGGCGATACTGCTTTAAAAGAAGTAGTTGTAATTGGATACGGTACAAGAAAGAAAATTGATAATACTTCGGCTGTAAGCTCAATTAAGTCCGAAGAGATTACCAAAATGAAAGTAATAAATGCTTCTCAAGCTATTCAAGGTAAAGCTGCAGGGGTACAAGTTGCTACTTCAGATGCGCCAGGAAGTACGCCTTCTATTGTTATTAGAGGGGTTGGTACTGCATTAGGAGGAAGAAATCCGTTATATGTTGTGGATGGTATGCCTACTGATAACATTAATAATATCAACTCAAATGATATTACTTCTTATGAGGTTTTAAAAGATGCTTCTGCACTTGCCATTTATGGAACAAGAGGTGCAAATGGGGTAATCATGATTACTACTAAAACAGGTAAAGGGAAACTTACTGTAGATATTGATAGCTATGCTGGTTTTAGATCTCCTCTAAAGAAAGTGAAAATGGCAAATGCTGACCAATATATTCAGTATAATAATGCAGCGTTTATTAGTCAGTTTCCTGCTGGAAGATTTTCTCAAAATCAACCGTATAATACAAACTGGTTTGATGAAATAACAAGAACAGGAGTTTACACTCAAAATAACGTATCGCTTTCTGGATCAGGAGAAAATATTAAATATTTCTTTAGTGTTGGTAATTACGAAGAAGAGGGTATCTTAAAAGGAACTGAATACGGGCGTACTACTTTTAGAAGTAACAATGAGTACAAAATTTCGGAGAAACTTAAAATTAGCCAAAACTTCAGTGTTAGTTCTATAAAAAATACTCCACAGCCAATGTCTGCATTCACATCTGCTTACAGACAATCGCCTTTAGTTCCGGTACGTTATCCTAATGGGAAATATGGTGTGCCATTTATACAAAATGGAGTTATTTCTCAAACGGGAGATTCTTTTAACTCAGTTGGAAACCCTGTTGTTGCCTTAGATTATAACAACGAGCAACAAAAAACAGTTACACTTCAAGGTGGATTAAGATTAGATTGGGACATCATGAAATCATTGAAGTTTACATCTCAATTTAATGGAGAATATTTTACTTATAAACAATATAATTTTGTTGATAATTTAGGTCTTTGGTTAGCAGCTGATCCGAGCAGAGTAGAATCTGCTTATGACAAAAAGAGTTTGAATACAAACACTTTGACAAGAAACACTGACGATTATTTCAACTGGAATTTATCAAACTATTTTACTTATAACAAAGTTTTTGCTGAAATTCATGATGTTGAAGTTACTGCAGGTATTGAGGCTAACGTAATTGGAACGAGATCAAAAACTACTGCAGATATTAGAAACGTAAACCCAAATAGTAACTATTGGGGGCTTGATGGTATTAATTACGCACAAAATGGAGGTGTAACTACATATAAAGCTGTAAATGATAATCAAGCTCGATTAGCATCATATTTTGCACGTTTTCAATATAAATTATTGGATAGATATTTATTAACAGGTACTGTAAGACGTGATGGATCTTCAAATTACTCAAGCGACTACCGTTGGGGAACATTCCCATCAGTTGGTATTGGATGGATTGTAACAAAAGAAAGCTTCTTATCTGATATTAAAAATTTAGATTTATTAAAAGTTAGAGGTTCTTGGGGTAAATTAGGAAACCAAAAAGTTCCATTAAACATTCAGTCATTTACTTCTGGAGTAGATTACAATGGAGGTTCTGGAACAACTATTAACTCGCAAATTGATCCAAGTTTATCATGGGAAATTGTAGAAGAAGCTTCTGCAGGTATAGATGTTGAGTTGTTTAATAGTAGATTAAAAGGATCGTTTGATGTTTATAGTAAAAACACTAACAATGCTATTTTAAATGTTACGCCTTACTCAACTTCAGGAATTACTGTAGAATCTCCAACACACGTAGGTGAGGTATCTAATAAAGGGTACGAAATTGCTTTGCGTTGGGATGACAAAATTACTGATAACTTAAGTTACTGGGTAGGAGGAAATTTCTCTCATAACAAAAATGAATTAGCTAGTTTAAAAAATGTTAGACTTGCAACAATTAATGGTGGTTCATTAGGAAATGGTCAAGTAACAAAAATACTTGATAATACATCAGTAGGACAGCCTTTAGGTAGTTTCTATATGTACGAATATGCAGGGGTTGATCCAGCAAACGGACAGATGTTGTACTATACAGCAGACGGAAATAAGGTAGCTCAAGGTGCTTTAGATCAAACTAAAGACAGGAAATATGTAGGTTCTGTTTTACCAACTTCTACTTACGGCGTTACTTTAGGATTAAATTATAAAAATATTGATTTCTCTGTAGACGGATACGGAACAAATGGAGCAAAAGTATATAACGGAAAAAAAGCACAGCGTTTTTATGGAGAAAATGTAGAAGCTTCTTTACTTAATGACATGTGGACTCCAACAAATACATCAGGATCTAATCCAGCTCCATTTAATCAGGTTCCAGTAGCATCAACTTATTATTTAGAATCTGGAGACTTCTTCAGAATCAATAACATTACATTAGGTTATAAACTTCCGTTAAGAGAAGAAGGTTTTATCAACTATTGTAGAATCTACGTAAATGCTATGAATCCTTTCATTAGTCAAAAATTTTCAGGATTCTCACCTGAGGTTTTAGGAGATGGAGAATTAGTTAAAGGTACTCAGGGAGTAGAGTTAGATGCTTACCCGGCATTGAAAACATTTGTAGTTGGTGCAAACTTAAAATTTTAATATCATGAAACGATTATATATATCACTTTTTATACTTTCTGGTTTGTTTGTATCTGGATGTTCAGACGAATTTTTAGAAGTAGATCAGACAAAAAATATTCCTGCAGATCCAGCTTTAGTTGATAGCGATGCAGGAGCTACATCAATGGTTGATGCAGTTTATAATATATTTTTATCTTGGGACATGTCTTCTTTTGCTTGGAATGGGGTAAGCAGTATTATGACTGACGACGCAGACAAAGGTTCTGATCCTGGAGATACTGGTACAGATAAAGATGTTCTAGATGCTTTAACTTTTAATTCTTCTACACCATCATTCAGTAGTATCTGGAATTATAATTATGCAGGAATCAACAGAGCTAATCAAGCATTAGCAATGTTTCCAAAACTTACGCAAGTTTCGCCAGCTTTAAAAACAAGATTAGAAGGAGAAGCAAAGTTTTTAAGAGCTTTTATGTATTTTACTTTAGTTAAAGGATATGGAGGAGTTCCAATTGTTGACCGTTTGCCAATTCCTGGAAATGAAGAAGACAGACTTATGCAGTTAACTCGTAAAACTCCAGCAGAAGTTTATGCTTTTATCGAAAAAGATTTAAATGATGCTATCGAAGCTTTACCGCTAAAATCTTCATATAGTGGGACTGATGTTGCACGTGCTTCTAAAGGAGCTGCTTATGCTTTGTTAGCTAAGGTTAATTTATACCAAAAAAACTGGCAAAAAGTAATTGACAATTGCAATCAAGTAACAGGTTATTCTTTAGTTTCTGATTATTCTTTGCAATACAAGAAAGAAGGAGAGTTTGGTCCAGAGTCAATTTTTGAAATTAATGGAATTGGAGGAACTTCTTCTCCAGGATATGGAATAGGAAATTATACTGTGTCTCAAGCGCCTAGAGGTGCTGGAGGATGGGGATGGGGTTTCAATACACCATCTCAAGGACTTGCTGATGCTTACGAAGCTGGAGATGTTAGAAAAGCCGCAACCATTATTTTTAGAGGTTCTGTTTTGTATGATGGTAGAGAGGTGGCATCTACTGTATCTAACCCAATGTACAATTATAAAGCATATTCATCAGCGTTTTACAATCAGGAATTTACAGACGTAAATCTTAGATATTTAAGATATGCTGAGGTAATATTAATGAAGGCTGAGGCTTTAAATGAATTAGGTCAAACTGCAGAAGCGATTCCTTTGATCAATCAAATTAGACATAGAGCGGGATTAGGTGATACTCCAGCAACAGGTCAGTCAGATGTTAGAAAAGCAATTTATAAAGAAAGAAGATTAGAATTTGCTTTTGAACATGACAGATGGTTTGATCTTGTAAGAACAGGACAGGCAGAAGCAGCTATGAAAGCAGATGTTAGTGCTACTTTCCCAAGCGGAAAAACTTTTATTGTTGGTAAACATGAGTTATTTCCAATTCCGGCTTTAGTGGTTCAACAATCTGGAGGGGTAACAACACAAAACCCTGGTTATTAATTAAAATCTTAATATCACTTCCTTTAGATTTTCTAAGGGAAGTGATTATTTATTAAAATCTTAAATTTTTATAATGGTTAGAATTTCAGTTTTATTTTTAGCTTTTACTTTTTTTAGTTGTGGATCTAATGCCGATAAGTCGAAAGAAAATGTACAGGAAAATACTTCTGGCGTTACTGCATTAACAGATGAGCAGCTTTTAGATGCTGTTCAAAAAGAAACTTTTAAATACTTTTGGGACTATGCAGAACCAAATTCTGGATTAGCGAGAGAACGTTATCATCCTGACGGAGTTTATCCTGAAAATGATTCTAATATCGTTACAACAGGAGGTTCAGGTTTCGGATTAATGGCACTTGTTTCAGGAATGTCTCAAGGTTATATTACTAAAGAGCAAGGAGTAGAGAGACTTAACAAAATTGCAGATTTTTTAGGCAAAGCAGATCGTTTTCATGGAGCATGGTCACATTGGATTGACGGAAATACAGGAAAAGTAAAACCTTTTGGAACCAAGGATAATGGTGGTGATTTAGTCGAAACTTCATTTTTGGTTGCAGGAATGATTACCGTTCGTGAATATTTTAAAGATGGTTCTGAAAAAGAAAAAGCGGTAGCACAAAAATTTGATGCACTTTGGAAAGGTGTTGACTGGCAGTGGTACACAAACAATAAAAATGTTTTGTACTGGCACTGGTCTCCAAGTTATGCTTGGGAGATGAATTTTCCATTACAAGGATATAACGAATGTCTTATTACTTACGTAATGGCAGCGTCTTCGCCAACGCATACAATCGATGCAAAAGCATATCACGAAGGATGGGCGAGAAGCGGTGGTATAGTTTCTTCAAAAACAAAATACAATATCCCACTTATTTTAAAGCATAATGGGGCAGAAGAATTTGGTGGTCCATTATTCTGGGCGCATTATTCTTATGTAGGTTTAGATCCAAACCAATTAAGCGATAAATATGCTAATTATTGGGATTTAAATGTAAACCAGACTAAAATTAACTACGAATATTGTGTTGAAAACCCGAAAAAAATTGAAGGTTATGGTCCAGAATATTGGGGGTTAACTGCATCATATTCAAGAAATCCTGATGGTTCTATTGGATATAATGCACACATGCCAAGTAACGATCAAGGTGTGATTTCGCCAACAGCAGCAATTAGCTCAATCGTTTATACGCCAAAAGAATCAATGACATTTATCCGCAATTTATATGAGAATCATAAAGATGAAACTTGGGGAAATGCAGGTTTTTATGATGCTCTTAGTTTAGGAAATAAATGGGTGGCAAAACGCTATTTGGCAATTGATCAAGGTCCAGAAGTTGTAATGATCGAAAATTACAGAACAGGACTATTGTGGAAATTGTTTATGAATGCACCAGAAGTAAAACAAGGTTTAATAAAACTTGGATTTAAATCTGGGAAATACGGAATTTAAGGTTCTATGAAAAATAAGTTAGCATTTATATTTCTGTTGTTTTCTATAGTTGTTATTGGGCAGAGTGAAACAACTGGGAAAATTAATACAGTTATAATGTCTAAATATGAACTGGGATATGTTTTGCATCGTCCAGAGAATGTTAAGGAGAATAAGCCATTGATTGTTTTTATTTCGGGTGATGGAGAAAAAGGAACCGATTTGGAGAAAGTAAAAATTAATGGTCCTTTAAAATATTTAAAAACACACCAATTAGACGCTTATGTTTTGGCTCCGCAATGCAAAGAAGATGAAAATTGGGATATAGAATCAATTTATCAGCTGATTGTAAAAATTCAGAAAGAGAATAAAATCGATTCAGAAAGAATATATGTTACTGGTTTGAGCTCAGGAGGTTGGGCTTCTTGGAATTTGGCTTTTGCACATCCGGATCTATTTGCCGCAAACGTACCTGTCGCTGGCTTTGTAGATTTAATTCAGTTAGAAAAAGCATGTGAAATAGCCAATATTCCAACCAGAATTTTCCACGGATTACAGGATAATGTGGTCAATGTAAATTATGCCATCACGATTTACAATGAATTGAAAAAATGTAATGCCAAAGATGTAAAGCTGACCATTTTTGATGATGCAAATCATGACAGCTGGACAAGAGTTTATGATAACAAAGAGATCTATGACTGGATGTTACAGCAAAGAAAAACGAATACAAACAAATAAATAGAATAGAATGAAAAACAAATTAGTCTTACTTTTTTTAGGATGCGCTGTTTTGGGTTATGCTCAAAAAAAGCCAGCTAAAAATACAGTGAAAATTAAACCAAAGTCTGAATTTGTGGCGGAATTAATGTTAAAAATGACTTTAGACGAGAAATTGGGTCAGTTAAACTTGCCAACATCTGGTGATATTACCACTGGGCAGGCAAACAGCTCAAATGTGGCAAAAAATATTGCTGAAGGAAAAGTGGGTGGTTTGTTCAACATTAAATCAGTTCAAAAAATTAAAGAAGTACAGAAAATTGCGGTTGAAAAAAGTCGTTTAAAAATTCCGTTGCTTTTTGGTATGGACGTTATTCACGGTTACGAAACAACATTCCCAATTCCGTTAGGATTATCTTGTACTTGGGATATGGGATTAATTGAAAGAAGTGCGCAAATTGCAGCAAAAGAGGCAAGTGCAGACGGTATCAACTGGACATTTTCTCCAATGGTTGATATATCTCGCGATCCAAGATGGGGAAGAGTTTCTGAAGGTTCAGGAGAAGATCCATATTTAGGAAGCCAGATTGCAAAAGCAATGGTGAATGGTTACCAACAGCATGACCTTTCAAAAAACAACTCAATTTTAGCTTGTGTTAAGCACTTTGCATTATATGGAGCTCCAGAAGGCGGACGTGATTACAACACTGTTGATATGAGCCACATTAGAATGTTTAATGACTATTTCCCTCCTTACAAAGCTGCAGTAGATGCTGGTGTAGGTTCGGTTATGGCTTCTTTCAACGAAGTTGACGGAATTCCAGCAACAGGAAACAAATGGTTAATGACAGATGTTTTAAGAAAACAATGGGGTTTTAAAGGATTTGTAGTAACAGATTTTACTGGAATTCCTGAAATGATTGAGCACGGAATGGGAGATTTACAAGCAGTTTCTGCTCAATCTCTAAATGCTGGTGTTGAAATGGATATGGTTGGAGAAGGTTTCTTAGGAACTTTGAAAAAATCTTTAGACGAAGGAAAAGTAAAAATCGAAACAATCGATAATGCTGTAAAACTTATTCTAGAAGCAAAATACGACTTAGGATTATTCCAAGATCCGTATAAATATTGTGATGAGAAGAGAGCAAAAACAGAGATTTTTACAACAGATAGCAGAAAAGAAGCACGTGATATTGCTGCACAATCTTTAGTTTTATTAAAAAACCAAAACCAGCTTTTACCACTTAAAAAATCTGGAACAATTGGTTTAATCGGACCATTGGCAGATGCTAAAGAAAACATGCCAGGAACTTGGAGTGTGGCTACAAAAATGGAAAATGCCGTTTCATTATTGAGAGGTATTAAAGAAGTAGCGGGAGCTGGAACTAAAGTTTTATATGCAAAAGGAAGCAATTTAGATTACGATGAAACTTTTGAAACTAATGCGACAATGTTCGGTAAAACTTTACACCGTGATGCTCGTTCAAAAGAAGATTTATTGGCAGAAGCTTTAAAAGTAGCAGAGCAGTCAGATGTAATTGTAGCAGCTTTAGGAGAATCTGCAGAAATGAGCGGAGAATCTAGCAGCCGTACAAACTTAGAAATTCCACAAGCGCAGAAAGATTTATTAAATGCGTTATTAAAAACTGGAAAACCAGTTGTTTTAGTTTTATTTGATGGACGTCCGTTAGTAATTACAGACGAAGAAAAAACAGTTCCAGCAATTTTAAATGCTTGGTTTGCTGGTACAGAAGCTGGTTATGCAATTGCTGATGTGTTATTCGGAGATGTAAATCCTTCAGGAAAATTGACTTCAACTTTCCCAAGAAGTGTTGGACAATTGCCAATTTATTATGCACACAAAAATACAGGAAGACCACTTTCTAACACAGAAGGTAAATTCGAGAAATTCAGATCAAATTATATTGACGAAAGAAACGAGCCTTTATTCCCATTCGGATTTGGTTTAAGCTACACGACTTTTGATTATTCAAACTTGAAAATTTCTTCTGATAAAATGAATCCATCTGGAAAATTGAAAGTAACTGTTGATGTAACAAATACTGGAAATTTTGACGGAAAAGAAACAGTTCAATTATACATTAGAGATTTAGTTGGTTCAGTAACAAGACCAGTTAGAGAATTAAAAGGTTTCCAAAAAATAGCACTTAAAAAAGGTGAAAAACAGACAGTAAGTTTTGATATTACTGTTGAAGATTTAAAATTTTATAACTCTGATTTACAATTCGTAGCAGAGCCAGGGCAGTTTGATATTTTCATTGGAGGAAATTCAAATGCCGATAAGAAAGTTAGTTTTGAGTTAACTAAATAGTTGGTTTATTTGATTAGTGAAAAGCCCTTCGTTTGGAGGGCTTTTTTTCTAAAAAGACAAAACCTTTTTGTAATTTTTTAACTACGTTATTATGAATAAAATTAAAATATTTAGTGCCGTATGTCTTATTGCTTTCTCCTATTGCAATGCGCAAAAGAACGCAATAGTAGCACATCGCGGAGCATGGAAAAAGAATAATCTGCCTGAAAATTCTATTGCATCATTAAGACATGCAATAGATTTAAAATTGCCAGGATCAGAGTTTGATGTTTGGAGAACAGCAGATGATTCACTTGTAATCAATCATGATGCCCATTACAACAAACTGCTTATTGAAGAAACAAATTATGCAGATTTGATAAAGTTTAAACTTTCTAACGGAGAAAAACTTCCAACGCTGTATGAATATATTTCCGAAGGAATGCGAAATAACAAGCACACACTTTTAGTTTGCGAAATTAAACCTTCGGAAATCAGTAAAGAAAGAGGACAAAAAACGGGTGTAGCAGCAGTCGAAACCATTAAAAAATTAAAAGCCGATAAAAATACCTGCTACATCAGTTTTGATTACGATATTCTAAAAAAAATCAGAGCAATAGATCCGAAAACTTCTCTGCAATATTTAGAAGGGAATAAATCTCCAAAAGAGGTAAAAGCGGATAAAATTAACGGTGTTGATTACCATTATTCTGTTTTTCAAAAACATCCTGAATGGATACAAGAAGCAAAGGATAATAAAATTATTCTAAATGCTTGGACTGTTAATGAGGCTAAAGATATGGATTGGATTATTGCACACAAATTCAATTACATTACTACAAACGAACCCGAACTTTTAAAGGAAAGAAAAGAGATTAAAAAATAAGCTGTAAAGCTTAACTAAAGAATCTAACCATGAAGAATATATATAAACAACTTAAGCCAATTTTATTGCTTTCGATGCTTTTCGGAAGTAGCCTTTCGGCACAAAATTCTGGTAAAACAGAATGGTTTGACCCTAGCAGACCAGCAACAACCTATTGTAATCCGATAAATATTGGGTACAATTTTACGACTCATAATCACAACGGAATTCCGGAATCGCGCCGTTCAAGCGCCGATCCTGTAATTATTACTTATAAAGGCGAATATTATTTATTTGCAACCAATCAGGCTGGTTTCTTTTGGAGTAAAGACATGTCAGACTGGAATTTTGTTTACGGGAGTTTCCAGAGGCAGCCAGGCGATGACGACCAATGTGCTCCAGCAGCGTGGGTTGTAAACGATACTTTATTCTATGTAGGTTCAACTTGGAAGAGAGATCATCCGATTTGGAAAACGGCAGACCCGAAATCGGGAAGATGGACACGTCACGTAGATAAAGCAATGTTGCCAACTTGGGATCCAGCGATTTTTCAAGACGATGACAAAAAAGTATATATGTACTACGGCTCAAGCGGAAAATTACCACTTGTAGGTGTTGAGGTTGATTATAATACTTGGCTTCCAAAAGGAAATCAAGCAGACTATGCAGAATTGTATAAAGCGACAGAAGTAGAGGATATTCAGAAAGTTTATGGACAAGTTAAAGAAGTAGCAATTCTTGATCCATCAGCTCATGGATGGGAACGTTTTGGACCAAACAATGATATGGAACCTGCGCCGTGGGGGAATTTCATTGAAGGGGCTTGGATGACAAAACATAACGGAAAATATTATATGCAGTATGGTGCACCTGCAACCGAATTTAAAGGCTACGCAAATGGTGTTCATGTTGGAGATAATCCGTTAGGGCCATTTACGTACCAAAAACACAATCCGATGTCTTATAAACCAGGCGGATTTGTAATTGGAGCAGGACACGGAAATACTTTCGCAGATAATTATGGAAATTACTGGAATACAGGAACGTGCAAGATCTCTATTAAAGATCGTTTTGAGCGTCGTATAGATATGTTTCCTGCCGGATTTGATAAAGATGATGTAATGTATTCGATCACAGCTTATGGGGATTTTCCAATTGTATTGCCAACAGCCCAACGTGATCAAACAAAAGGAGCTTCTTCTGGATGGATGCTGCTTTCCTATAAAAAGCCTGTAACGGTTTCTTCTTCAGAAGAATGTATGGAAGTAGAAACGCACAGAATGGATAATGGCGGTAAAAAAGTATATGAGAAATTCTGTTATGGACCAGAAAATCTTACCGATGAAAACATTCAAACCTATTGGTCTGCAAAAACTAGCAATCCAGGAGAATGGCTTCAAATGGATTTAGGAAGACAAATGGAAATTAATGCTTTACAAATTAACTACGCAGATCATAAAGCAACGCAGTTTAATAAAGCAATGGATATCTATTATCAATATAAAATATTCATGTCTGATGATGCTCAAAATTGGACTTTGGTTGTAGATAAATCTAAAAATGATAAAGATGCACCTCATGATTATGTAGAGCTTTCAAAATCTATTAAAGCGCGTTACATTAAAATGGAGAATATTCATAATGCATCTGGTTTATTTGCAATTTCAGATTTTAGAGTTTTTGGAAATGGATTGGCAGCAAAACCAAAAGCTGTTGCTTCTTTTAAAGTAGACAGAAACAAGGCAGATTCTAGAAATGCGATGATTTCTTGGAAAAAGCAAGCTGATGCGATTGGTTACAATATTTATTACGGAATTGAACCAGATAAATTGTATAACAGCATTATGGTTTTCGGTAATAATACCTATGATTTTAGAGGTTTAGATAAAGGAACAAAATATTATTTTACTATTGAGCCTTTTAATGAAAACGGAATCGGAACAAAAAATAAGATTATAGAAGTTAAATAGTCTTTATTTATAAAATCTGTAAAAGCTCTAATTGCAAATTGAAAAATTTGTAATTGGAGCTTTTTTTTGAGAAAAGGTTGAGAAAAAGACGTCAGAAATGTTAATAATTTTGTTCCTTTGCTAATATACCAATGGTATACTAAACTCCAAAATTACTATCAAAACTATGAAAAAAACAATTCTTTTAACTGCATTAGTTTTAAGCGGATTGACATCTTTTGCTCAGACAAATGATGAAAAAAACATCAAATTATTTTATAAAAAAGCTTTAACCGAATCAAAATGTTACACTTGGTTAGAATATTTGTCTAACGATATCGGGGCTCGTTTGTCTGGATCTAAAGGTGCAGAACTGGCAGTTGACTATACTAAAAGACAATTAGAAAGTTTAGGACTAGATAAAGTTTATTTACAAGAAGTTATGGTGCCTCATTGGGTACGTGGCGAAAAAGAAACGGCTTACATTCTTGATGGAAAAGTAAAAACTACTGTGCCAATTTGTGCACTTGGTGGTTCTGTAGCTACTGCAAAAACAGGTCTTACAGCAGAAATAATCGAAGTTCAAGGAATTAAAGAACTAAATGAACTTGGAGCAGATAAAGTAAAAGGAAAAATTGTTTTCTATAACAGACCAATGAATCCTGAAAATATTGAAACTTTTACTTCTTATGGAGCTTGTGTTGACCAAAGGTATGCTGGAGCAAAAGAAGCCGCAAAATTAGGTGCCGTTGGAACAATTGTTCGTTCTATGAATTTACGTCTAGACGACTTCCCTCATACAGGTACTCAAAGCTACGGTGATTTGCCAAAAGAACAATATATTCCAACAGCTGCTATTAGTACAAATGGAGCAGAATTGTTGAGTAAAACTTTAAAAAGAAATCCAGCTTTGAAATTTTATTTTAAACAATCTTGCGAAACTTTACCAGATGCATTGTCTTATAATGTAATTGGCGAATTGACAGGAAGTGTAACTCCAGAAAACATTATGGTTGTTGGAGGACATTTAGATTCTTGGGATTTAGCAGATGGTTCTCATGATGATGGAGCAGGAGTAGTACAGAGTATGGAAGTAATTCGTATTTTGAAAAACTTAAACTACAAACCAAAAAATACGATTCGTGTTGTATTGTTTATGAACGAAGAAAATGGAGGAAGAGGCGGAGCCAAATATGAAGAGGTTTCAAAACAAAATAAAGAAAACCACATTTTTGCTTTAGAAAGTGATTCAGGCGGATTTTCTCCAAGAGGATTTTCAATTGAAGCAGATGATGCTAATTTGAAAAAAATTCAAGGTTACAAAGACCTTTTTGAGCCTTATTTGGTACACAGTTTCACAATTGGCCATGCAGGTTCAGATATTAGTCATTTGACTTCTCAAGCTATTGTAAAAGCAGGTTTAAAACCAGATTCTCAGCGTTATTTTGATTATCACCACGCAGCAAACGATAAATTTGATGCAATCAATAAAAGAGAGCTTGAACTTGGTGCAGCAACAATGACCACATTAATGTATTTATTAGACCAAAACGGAATCGAAACTAAAAAAGCAAATTAAGTTTCAAAAAAATAAGACACAAAAAGCCATAAGTTTACTTGTGGCTTTTTTTATGTCAAGATTTCATCACAACCAAATAATAAAAAAAGAGGATTGGAATATTTGAAAATAAGATTAAAAGCTTCACTCCAATATCTTTTCGCTGTTCTGAGAGATGAATAAACAAATCTGTCAAATGTAAAAACATAATTGTATTTACAATTATAGCTCCTAAAGCAAAAGGCCATGCAATAACTAAAATCATAGCACTTCCGTTTGAAACGATGTAAAGAATAAATAGAATTGTACTGATTATAAATGTACCAATAGCTAATTCTGTAGACTGTTTTTCTTCAGAAGAATTATAAGTTGTTTTCATGTTGTTAAATTTTAAAAGTTTGCTGAATAGTTTGAATTGGCAAAAAAAGCATTTTTGAAAAATCGAGGTAATGAAAAGCATTTGCCTTTTTTCCTCTTTTAAATTGCTGAATGAAATAGCTCATACGTTTCGGATAAAAAACAGTTCCTGTTAGAATTACCATAAATAAATACAAGCTTTTTTTTCCATTTCCAAGTAAATAATACTGCATTCCGATTTCTTCATAAACCGAAACTCCAGTATTGGTAAGGACATGAATAATGTCGTGATCTTCTAGTTTTTCCTGAATATCAAAATGATTTTGATATAGAAAACTTCCCAAGCTAAATCCTAGACTTTCTTTAGGATAATCCATTAGAAGACCTTTCTCAATATTCCAAGGCTGGTTCTTTTTGAAGTATTTTTGATACGGTTTTTTAGAACATTCATACAGTTTTTCAATCAAATAATCTCTCATAGGTTAGTTTTTATAAAGTTCTTTGAATTTCAAAGTAAATAGGTAAATAAAAAAGCTAGAAACAATAAAGCAATCTAGCTTTTTAAAATATTAGTAAGTGTCTATTACAGTTTTTAAAATAGTAGAATCGGCAAGGTCAGAAGGGGCAACGACTTTTTCCTCTAATGGTATGTTGTTGCCATAACGTTCTTTTAGTATTTTTTGAACTCTCGGATCTTTCAAATTAAAATCTTTCAATTCTCTAAGTGGAGACAATTCGATTCCTGCAGCATTTTTATAAATTTTCCAGATCAATTCAGAGCAATATATTCTGTTATCAGTCCATTCAAAATAAGCATCATACTCTTTGCCATTAAATTGCTGACTGTAGTCTTTCATTTTTTGTAAAACTTCTGGTTTCAAAACAGTATCGTCTTTTAATCGTTTAACTACATATTTATGATCTTTTCCATGTTGGATCCAATCTTCCAACGGAGTAAGCTTTACAGGCTGTACGGCTTCAAAAACAAACCATTTTCCGTTAACATCATAAATGATTCCACAATGAGAAAACTTCGAATTTGTGGCAATGCGAACTGCCTCACACTGTTTAGATTCTGATGTTTGAAAAATAAGATCTCCGTCTTTAAACTTGCTAACAGCTGTTTTTTCTGTTTTGGATGTTCCAGTAAACGGATTATTCGGAAAAACTTTTATAGCCACGAATAAGGCACAGCTAAAGCTTAAGAAAAAAGTAATAATCGGAAATAGATATTTTTTGTTTTTCATAAAGTAAAATTTAAAGTACTTTGAAGTGCAAAGTAAATAATAAAAAAAATAGCTGCCAAATAAAATGGCAGCTATTTTCTAAAATATATTTTACGAAATATTAGAGTCTAAAAATACCTCCAACAGCAATAATTCTTTGAAAATAAGTAAAGTGCTGAGAAGCTTTATCTTCATTGCTAGTAGTTGTTCTAATGTCTTGCATATTGATGTAACCACCTTTTAGTTCTCCCTGAATATAGAAATGCTTGAAGAAAGTAACGTTTAAACCAGCTTTTGCAGAAACACCATAACCAGAAACGTGAAAATCATCGTGACGTTCTTTACCTAAAAGAGTAGTATTGGTTTTAGGATATAAAACTCCAGCGCCAATACCTTCGGTTAAGTTAATCTGAACTTTATCAATATTTGGTAATCCAAACCATTTAGAAACATCATCAAATCTTGCAACTTCTGTATTAATGTAGTTTAAACCATCTGTATGTTCGTACATTAAAAAAGCTGGACCATTTACATTTATTTCACCATTGCCATAACCGCCTTCTTTAGCCCCTCCTTGAGACATATCCACAGGAGTATTGTTGTAATTACCATTGTAAATTGACGCAGGATCATCTGCAGGTAAATTGATGTTTCCGGTAACATTTGCGATTTGATTCTGTGACATTACATATTTCATGTGGTCAACACCAATAGTCACACTATAATGATCACTAAAAAAGTAACCCAATCTCAAATTGGTTTGAGGAATAGTCATGTTAACAGGATTGATGTAATCAACATGCCATCCTTTTGGTTTGTCATGAGCAGCCATATTCTCCACTGTAAAGTTGTAATCTTTACCTCTAAAGTTTACATCAGATTTTGAGTAGCTTTCTCTGTTACCACCCCACATAACAAAGAATTTTCCTTTATTATGGGCAGCATATTTTTGTACTGGTATTTCTTCCTGAGCAAATGTGTTTAAAGAAACACAGGTCAGTAAGAAAAATAAAATTTTTGTTTTCAAAGAACTTAAGTATTATAAAAAATTAAAATGAGTTAACCGTTTTTCTAATAGCTACTAGTTTGTTCATCAAACCTTCAAAATAGTCTAAATGAAGCATATTAGCACCATCACTTTTTGCATTTGCAGGATCAAAATGTGTTTCGATAAAAATACCGTCAACACCAACTGCGATACCAGCTTTTGCTACTGTTTCAATCATGTCAGGTCTTCCGCCTGTAACACCAGCAGTCTGATTTGGCTGTTGTAAAGAGTGTGTTACATCTAGAACTGTAGAAGCATATTGCTGCATAGTAGGAATACCTCTAAAATCAACAATCATGTCTTGGTAGCCAAACATAGTACCACGATCTGTAACCATAACATTCTCATTATTACAGTCTAAAACTTTTTGAACAGCATGTTTCATGCTTTCCGGACTCATAAATTGTCCTTTTTTTAAGTTTACCACTTTTCCGGTATTGGCAGCAGCCACAACAAGATCGG
This sequence comes from Flavobacterium chungangensis, assembly GCF_042654045.1. Lineage (NCBI taxonomy): Bacteria > Pseudomonadati > Bacteroidota > Flavobacteriia > Flavobacteriales > Flavobacteriaceae > Flavobacterium > Flavobacterium chungangensis. The sequence goes on along the minus strand of NZ_JBHSFY010000014.1, from coordinate 105,296 downwards.
TCTGGCGAACTAAAAATGCAGGAATCTGTAAAACGTCAACATATTGAGCTGCCATGTCAGCATCTTCGTTTGTATGGATATCTGTTACAGTTGGAAGATGAAAAGTTTCTGAAACTTTTCTTAAGATTTTTAAAGCTTTTTCGTCACCGATACCAGAAAAACTGTCAATTCTAGAACGGTTTGCTTTTTTAAAAGATCCTTTAAATACATAAGGAATCTGAAGATTGTCTGTAATACCAACTAATTTTTCAGCAATTCTAAGAGCCATTTCTTCTCCTTCGATAGCACAAGGCCCTGCCAATAAAAAGAAATTTCCGCTGTCAGTATGCTTAATTTGTGGAATATGTTGTAAGTTCATAAAATTATTTTTTGCACTGCAAAGGTAGTTATGATTTATGAATAGCAGATGAAGATTTAAGATTATTTTAAGAACTCGAATAGCTGACTAGGAGCTGAGTAGAATTAACGAATTGCTAAAATTTCTTTAAAACCATTAAGTGCTTTTTCCGTGGCAATATTAAAGCATGAAAAGAAACTAATAAATGACATTTATCATGTTCTAGAATTTTGCAGCTTAATACTGTCTTTATTAAGAAATATTAAGAATTTATCCTATTTCTTTTTGTTCTCCATCTTTTAATTAGAAATTGAATTACAAGGATCAAAATCAAAACAAAAAGTAATAAGAAACATGCTACAGCCATTCCTACAAGTGGCATACCACATCTCATAGGATTGGGATATTGTTCATATTGTTTAGAAAAATTATAATCAGCAATATTAAAAGCCACAAGAGAAAGTGCAATTTGCAGGATAAAATTGATCCAAGAAATTTGGCTGAATTTAAATGAGGCAGGTTTATAGATAGAAAATGTTCCCCATATTAATTGTGATAATACGGGTAAAATAATAAGCAATAGCGGTAATGCATTAAGCATAATCTTAATCTGAGATTATTTTATTTCAACCTCAATCCCATCGGAACCATTAAAATCCCTTTTTCATAAATATTCAAATACAGTTTTACAGGCTTTTTCTGCCCTTCCCATTTCAATTCATAAACATTCAAAAATCCAGCGCCCATATTGCTTCTTTTGGTTGGGAACGGACAGCAGGTTTCTAATCTAGTATACGTAATTTTTTCGCCATTTGGACCCGCCAAAGCATTTAAGAAACGGCTTTCGTTTAAAGTCTCACTATTGGTATTTTGAAAAAATATATTAACAGGATAATCAGGATCATAACCGTACTTTTTGTCTTTAGCAAATTGCGTTATAGCAAACGTATTGTCCTTCTTCAAAATCAAATCAGGCGCATTATCATCAACATTTTTTAAAGTCGATTTTGTGCTTACGCAAGAAGAAGCAATGATTACTAAAACAATTAAAAGTGCTATTTTTTTCATGATTGAGGTTGTTGGAAAAGTTAAACTGTTTGCTGTTCTTTTTTTGGATTTAGTTTTAAAACACCAACTACAATCAGATATTGTGCCAGAAGATAAGTTAGCATAATAAAAAAGGAGCTTTTAGGAATTGGAGCATAAAATTTATTTACAGCCAGAATACTATCAGAAATAATAAAGAAAATAGCCCCTAAAAACACAAGCTGATTTCCCGGCTTTTCCCACACTAAAAATCCGTTGAAAGCAAATAGAAGCATAATTGAAATTACCGAAGCGTAAATAGAAACAGGAATTTCAAGATCTCCTAAATGGGGCATTAATACAGAAACCATCCCGATTAAATAGACTGCGATTAATATGCTGCCAAATATAAAAATTGGTTTGTTTTGTTTTTTTCTAATTCTCTTCTGCTTATTGAAAAGAATGCAGTAGATGATATGTGCAGATAGGAAACATAAGAGTCCTAAAATAAAATATATTTCACCAAGATCTGTAAAAAGTAAGATAACATCTCCAAGCCAAGAGAGTACAAGTGCAGCTAATAAAATATTCTGCGTTGGAAAATTTCTATAAAAGTAAGCGCCAAACCCAATAATTGGTATTAGAATGGGTTTGAGAAAAAGATCAAAACGTTCGTGGCCAGTGAGCAGAATAATGAGGTAAACCACACTAAATGCAGCATAAATTTTAAAAAAAGATGAGTTTCTCATAATAGGGGTTATGAATTGGTATATTGGTTTTGGTTGGTTTTAAAGTCAAAATTAACAAAATAAAGTGTTGCTGAAAAAGATAAAATCAGGTAGGTAAAAATAATATAATTACTAATTGGGATTGTACGATTTAGCCCAAACCAGTCTCCGTAATAGCCAATAATACCCATTACTATTGCTATTCGGGTGCCTTCCCATAAGAGAGCAAATCTATTTTTGTCCATTAACTCCGTGTAGCTATATATGGTTACGAAAATAAAAAAACCGTAGATGAAAATATTGGGCAGACCAATTTTGGCAATATTTTCAAATAGATAGCTTACAAATAGTAATGTTATTAAAACTTGTACGACCGACCAGTAAATTAATTTTTGAGAGTTTTGAGTGCCGTATTTCTCAAAATTAAAAACATTTTCAATTTTGTTTACAGGATATTTTTCTTCAAAGTTTTCGGGGCGCCAACCTGTTGGTTTAAACCAAATGGTGAGTTTGTCTTTCCATTTTGGAGCGCGCCAGGCATCTTTTATAAGTAAAATCAAATGCTGAAAATTTATTTTAATAGGATTCCAGGTATTAGCTGGTCTTGTGATTCCGAAAACGGGTGGAACTTCGTCCAGTTCTTCTTGAAAAGTGCCAAAAAGCTTATCCCAAAAAATAAAAATCTGAGAGTGGTTTTTGTCTAGGTATTCTGGATTAATGGCATGATGCACGCGATGATGCGAAGGAGTTACTAAAATATGCTCCAAAAAGCCCATTTTTTTGATGTGTTTGGTATGATACCAAAATTGCAAAAACAAGTGAATAGGAAGCGTTATTGCAATTACTGAAGCAGAAACACCCAACAAAGCAGCAGGAATCAATAAAAAAGTAAATAGATTAACCAAACTAGCAATTGGCTGACGTAATGCGCAGGCAAGATTAAATTCTTCACTGCTGTGATGAATAGCATGTTTGTTCCAAAGAAAATTAATCTGATGCGCTAGTCTATGACTCCAATATCCATAAAAATCAATCACAAAAAAGGCTATAAAATAAGACAAGACATTGACTTCTAAGTGTTGTAATGCAATTTTAGAAACCAGCCATTCATAAGAAAGAAAAGTGATACTGAGTCCTAAAACATCTTTTACAGAATTGGTTATTCCAGAACTAATGCTCGATACGCTGTCTATTAGTGGCGCTGTATCGTTTTTTACATAAATGCCGTATATTTTTTCAATGATAATTAAAGTCAAAAAAATGGGCATTGCAATAATCAATATCTTTCCATATTCTTCCATAAAAAAAGCATTCTATTTCGTTCAAATATAGAATAAAATCAAATGCTTTTTAAATTATTGTTAAATTAAACGGTTTTTAATGTGATATTTTGATTTAAAATAAGACAAATAAAAAACGCATTCTATTTTATTCGAATATAGAACAAAACAGAATGCGTTTTAAATTATGGATCAATTAAACAATTTCGGCGCTAAGTCCAGCTTCCAAAAGTTGTGTGCATTGAGGTTTAAGTTTTTCAATCGGACCCGTTTTTACAGTGCATTTTCCGTTGTAATGAACAATCAAAGAGCATTGTTCGGCTTGTTCAGCCGTATGGTCGCAAACACGCATAAGAGTATCGATTACGTGATCAAAAGTGTTTACATCATCATTATAAACAATGATCTCGTTATTAAAAGCAATGGCTTCTTTTTCGCGAACTCTTTCTCTTACTTTTTCTTTAGTACTCATATCTTATAGGTTTTGTACTGAGTTGATTATCAGTATCTAATTTACGTATTTTAAAGATACCCAGTTGTTTCTTTGAAGCTTTTTAACATAAGTTAATCCCTTTTCAACGCATGAAGCGTCAATAAATGGAATGTCTTCTTCATAAAAACCGCTAAAAAGAATAATTCCTTTTGGGTTTAAAGCATCAACATAAGCCTGCATATCGTTCAACAAAATATTTCTGTTGATATTGGCAATGATTAAATCGTATTTTTTACCCGCTAATAAAGCCGCATCGCCCTCATAAACGCTGATATGTTTGCAATTATTGCGTTCGGCATTTTCAATAGAATTTAAATAACACCAATTGTCAATATCAATGGCATCGATAGGTTCAGCGCCTTTCATTTCTGCTAAAATAGCTAAAATGGCAGTTCCACAACCCATATCAAGTGTTTTTAAGCCTTTTACATCCATTTCCAATAAATGCTGAATCATCATATGAGTAGTTTCATGATGACCAGTACCGAAACTCATTTTAGGTTCGATCAAAATATCAAACTCAGCATCGGTTTTTGGGTGAAAAGGAGCTCTTACGTGGCATTTTCCATCAACATCGATTGGTTCGAAATTTTTTTCCCATTCTTCGTTCCAGTTTACCTGATCGATTTCTTCAATGGTATATTCAATTTTAAACTCTTCAGATTGTAAAATGTAAATATCATCCAGAATATTCTCATCCCATAAATCCTTCTTCACAAAAGCCGAAATTCCGTTTTCTGTTTCTGTAAAACTTTCAAACGCTTTTTCGCCCAATTCAGCAACTAAAATTTCTGATCCTAATTCTTTCGGCTCAATCGTAAAATGATATCCTAAATAGATGTTTGACATAAATAAAAATTTTTGCAAAGGTAATCCTTAAATTATAAATTTTCAATTTAAAAATTCCAAATTCCAAAACGAAAAAACCATTCGCACCGCGAATGGTTTTTTGTAAAATCTAAAATCTAAAATCTAAAATCTAAAATCTAAAATCTAAAATCTAAAATCTAAAATCTAAAATCTAAAATCTAAAATCTAAAATCTAAAATCTAAAATCTAAAATCTAAAATTAGATAGCAGTAACAATAGCTAAGAAATCGTCAGCTTTTAAAGCGGCACCTCCAATTAAACCACCATCTACGTCTGGTTTAGAGAAGATTTCTTTAGCGTTTTCTGGTTTTACAGAACCACCGTATAAAATAGAAACTTCATCAGCGATTTCAGCTCCAAAAGCTTTACGGATAGTTTCTCTGATAAATTCGTGCATTTCTTGTGCTTGTTCTGGCGAAGCAGTTTCTCCAGTTCCGATAGCCCAAACTGGCTCGTAAGCTAAAACAATTTTGGACCAAGATTCTTTTGCGATATGGAAAACACCATCACGTAATTGGTTTTCAACAATGTTAAAGTGATTATTAGACTGACGATCTTTTAATTCTTCTCCAAAACAGAAAATAACTGTCATGTCATGTTTTAAGGCTGTATCAACTTTGTTTGCAATTAAAGCATCTGTTTCGTGGAAAATAGCTCTACGCTCAGAGTGACCTAAGATTACAGTGTTAACGCCAATGCTTGTTAACATATCTGCAGAAATTTCTCCTGTAAAAGCACCACCTTCAGCTTGGTGAACGTTTTGAGCAGAAACACCAATAGTTGTATTTTTTAATTTTGCAGCAGCAGCTTGTAAGTTTACAAAAGTTGGAGCTACAATAACTTGTGCATTTGTTTTAGCTGGAATTTTAGCCACTAATTCGTTTAATAATTCTTCAGTTTGCGCAGCATTTTTATGCATTTTCCAGTTTCCTGCAACAATCGATTTTCTCATTTTGGTAGTTTTATATTATTTTTTTGTTTTTGAAAGAAGTCAAAATTTAAATTGAATCTTTAAATTGAATTTTGACATTGATATTGTTTTTGTTATTGAAAGCTTATTTCAATGATTGTAAAGTAGAATTGATTTTCTCAAAATCAGTTTCAATCGCTCTGTATAAAACGATTTTTCCAGTTTTATCCACAACAATGTATCTTGGAATCCAGTCTAAGTCAATGGCTTTTCCAAAAAGCCCTTTCATGCCATCGTTCATCATGTAATGATCGCCTTTATTTAACTCATGTTTTTCGATTCCAGCTTTCCATTTGTCAGCCGTTTTATCAGCAGAAATGAATAAGTAAGACACATCAGGATTATTAGCTTGTAGCTCTTTTAATTTTGGCATTGCTTTGACACAATCACCACACCAAGAAGCCCAAACTTCTATCACTAAAGTTTTGCCTTTGTATTTTTTTAAGATGTTTTTGAAGGTAACCTGACTTCCGTCAGTGGCTAATAATTTCTCAGACAGAGCCTCTTTAGAAAAAGCTGTTTTTTGAGCTTGTGAGCAAGAAAAAGAAATAAACGCAATTACGACTAGAACTAATTGTTTCATATTTGATTAAAATTATTTTTATTAGGGTACTGAATTCACAAAGTTAAACAAACAAATTGAATGCCAATTGTAGATTAACAAAATTTGAAGAGTCGTTTATTTTGTAACAAATCACCGTTTTTTGGTTGAAAAAACAGTATTGAAATCGTAATAGTTGAGGTAGGAAATGGTGTTTTTTTCTAATGGAGGTTTTTTACAAATAAAAAAATGATAAAAATTTTATTTTTGGAAAAAAAAAATAATCAAAAAAACGTCAGATTGCAATAAAAAAAGCCTCCAATAAAATCAAAATTATTGAAGGCTTCCTTTATGTTTTTCAATGCTTAATTTAATTCATAATTGCCATTTGCCCATTTTTTACTTGGAGCAATCCAATTGTCTGCCGCTTTGTACAAAAAGCCATGTTTTAGACCTGTATTAAGTTCAATTTCTTTAAAATGATCTATTTTGCATTTCGAAGTTTCTTTTCTTTTAATGGCAGAAACTCCGTAAATATCTGATTTTTCATAAATAGTCAAAATATTTCCACACCAATTAAGATCGGGAATTTCTTGAATATCAACATCTCTAAAACAACCAATGAAAACGAAATTCACATCTGGATTGGAGAGATAAGTCGAAACATATTGGGCAATATAACCACCTTGTGAAGTTCCAATTACGGTAATATGATTTGGCGGGACGCCTTTCTTTATAAGCTTTTTGATTTGTTTTGCGATCTTCTCGGCATATTCGGCAGAATTGGTATTTTTCTTTCTTTTTTCACTAAAAACAATAAAGCCATCTTTTTTATAAGATTCTAAAATCTCATTGTATTCTGCTCTGCCATATTCTGGATGAACTGCATTTAAATCATTTTCTTCAACAAATTTGTTGTGAAAAAAGAAAATGTAACGTTGGTCTTCATTTTTTGTTTGGCTAAAAGATAAAATGCTAGATAAAATTGTAAGCAAAAGAGTAAAAGCTTTAATGAGTTTTTTCATTGGTTAAATTTGTTTTTTGGTTATAACCAAATGTAGGATTTTAAAGCCGTCATAGAAGTGAAAAATAAGTTTATTTTTTCATTTTTAGAAAATGATTATATGTCATTAAAAGAAATGGAAATGTTACAAAAGTTAACCAGATTATAAATTGTCTGGGAACGATTTCAAAAAAATAATTAAAAAAGAATATAGTACTAACAAAAAGAATACAGAACTTAGAATCTGATTTGTTTACCTGTATATCTGAATATCTATCGATGTGTTGATTTTTGAGTTCGCTTATGGTGTCAGAATACTCTACAAAGAAGAATATTTTCCAACTTGGCAGAAAACCAATGAGCATCATAAAATTCTGAATCATGTAAATACTTGAAATGCCCAAAAGAAAATATTGAATTGCAATATAAGTTCCTTGTATTAATTCGTTAGAACTTACAACGATTCCATTTCCAGAAAAACTCGATAAATTATCGATAGCGAAAAACATCATAATTACCGAACTCCAGATGCTTAGAATTAGTTTTTTAGTATCCGATAAATAAACTTTACTAAAAGCATTATATAAAGAAAATAAGGAAAGTGAAAGTACAACAATAATAAATGTTCGTAAGATGATATTATCAAACCTTACCAAACCAGTATCTATAACCCAATAAATCATGGATATCGAAAGCAATAAGGTTATACCTTCTGTCAATTGAGGAACAATTCTTCGATGATTAAATATTAATGAAAAAGTAACATACAAAATAAAGAAAACAAAAGGCCAAGCTAAAATACTTAAATTTAAAATTTGCGTCAAATCAAATTTTGAATTAGGCGAGATATGATATAGATAAAGCCCTAAAGAAAAAGTAGCAACAAAAGAAATAATTGATATTAAAGTAGCTGTTTTCCACGTTTTTGTAATTCTTTTACTTTCAAAAATAATACCAGCAATTAATGCTAGGACATGAAGAGGAAGCAAATGTATACCATCAGTTTCGTAAAATTTAAAATCACAAATAGCATAAAGAATTAAAAAGAATAGAAATGAAAAAAGATAAAGATTTTTAGAAAACGTGCTAGTTAATTCATTTTTTAGTTTTGAACTCATACTTTCTTATGGGTAAATTGTTTATTCAAAAAAACGCCAATAAATCTAAAAAAAAAGAATATTGGCGTTCTGTAAATATCTGATATTTTAAACTTCTTATAGTTTCAAATCATCTGTATCATTGTAATGCACTTTTTGAGCGATAGTTCCGTCATGTACCACAACAATACTTGGATTTGCTCTTTCGACAGTTTTTAAAGCTGTTCCGTCGCAGAAATAGAAATCAATGTCTAAAGCATATTCTTTTTTGGCTTTAGCAATTTCATCAGCTCCAGAAGCCGTCATTCCGATTACTTTATAACCTTTTGCTTTTGCATCTGCAGTAACTTTTGCTAATTTTTTCATTCCTTCTGGATTTGATAAATTCAAATCGTAAGTTACATAAATCAGTAATTTTGGCTCTTTTAATAATTCTTCTTTATAATCAGAATCATCTTTTGTCATAGTAAAATCGTGAATAGGAGGAACGTAACCTTCAGAAATTACTTTGTCTTTACGATCCACAAAAACAGCGCCTTCAGGAATATTCATTAAATCTTTCTCTGTAAATTCTTTATCTACGCCATTTACTTTGTAGATAAAAATCATTTCTACAACCGATTTTGGAGCACCTTCTGGAATTTCCATTCCTTTTTCGATGTTTGTTCCCACTTTATACGGACGGAAATCTTTAATCGGATTATGATTGATAACCCAAACCGCAATAAAAACACACAAAACAATGCTGATTAAAGTGATAATATTGGTTGCCAATTTAGAGAATAAAGGTTTTACTAATTTTTTGTTGATGAATAAAATCAATATAAAGAATAGTAAAACAATATCTTTTGTGAATGATTGCCAAGGCGTTAAATGTAAAGCATCTCCGAAACATCCGCAATCTTTTACCACATCAAAATAAGCAGAATAGAAAGTAAGGAATGTAAAGAAAACAATCAATAAAAGTAAAGCCCAAATTGTTAGTTTTGATTTGTAGCCAACCAAAAGCATTACACCTAAAACTACTTCTAAAATCACTAAAAAAATCGCCAATCCCAAAGCCAATGGTTCTAAAAAAGGCATATTGAAAACAGGTTCACTGAAATATTCAGCCAGTTTATAAGAGAATCCAACTGGATCGTTTAGTTTGATTAATCCGGAAATGATAAATAATACGCCGACAAATAATCGGGAAAATTGAGTAATAATGTTTTTCATAATGAATGTTTAAAAATTCAAATTCCAAACTCCAATTTTAGCATTGGAATTTGGAATTTAAAATTTAGAATTTTACTTAGTAATTGGGTTTAGGATTAAAGCAAAAACAGAATAATTAATCATATCCTGATAATTGGCATCGATACCTTCAGATACGATTGTTTTCCCTTTGTTGTCTTCAATTTGCTTAACGCGAAGGAGTTTCTGCAAAATTAGATCAGTTAAAGAGCTCACGCGCATATCACGCCAAGCCTCTCCATAATCATGATTTTTGGCCTCCATTAATTCTTTGGTCAATTTTACTTTAGCATCATATAATTCAGTTGCTTTTTCCACGTCAAGATCGGGCTGATCAACAACGCCTAATTCCAATTGAATCAAAGCCATAATAGAATAATTGATGATTCCGATAAATTCTCCTTTTTCATCTTCATCCACTTTACGAACATCATTTTCCTGTAAACTTCTGATTCGTTGCGCTTTTATAAAAATTTGATCTGTTAGCGATGGCAATCTTAAAATTCTCCACGCGCTACCATAATCTTTCATTTTATTGATGAACAAGGTTCGGCAAACCTCAATAACATTATCAAATTCTTGGGAAGTATTCTTCATTTATATGCTGTATATTTGCTAAAATTTCTTCAAAAATAAGGATTAAATTAAAGAGTTTCAAGTTTCCGGTTTTCTTTGTTTCAAGTTTTTTCTAAACAAAGTGTTAACAGCAGTAACTTGAAACTAAAAAAATGTTTCAAGTTTTAGGTTTCGAGTTTTAGCTTTTCGAACTTACGCAATCTGCATCAACTTGAAACATGAAACATGAAACAAAAATAACAAAACGCATGACGATTAATTGCAAAGGTGAACTTATAGATTTATCGATTCCTAAAGTAATGGGAATCTTGAATGTTACGCCAAATTCTTTCTTTGATGGAGGAAAATATAAAAACGAAGACGAAATTATTTCGCAAGTAGATAAAATGCTTTCTGAAGGTGCAACATTTATCGATATTGGAGCGTATTCCAGCAAACCAAGTGCTGAGTTTGTAACCGAACAAGAAGAAATTGACCGAATTGTTCCTGCAATAGAATTGATTTTAAAACACTTTCCAAAGACTTTATTATCTATTGACACTTTTAGGGCTGAGGTTGCAAAAGCAAGTATAGAAAGCGGCGCAGCAATTATAAACGATATTGCGGCAGGCGAATTGGACGAAAAAATGTTTGAAGTAATTGCATATTATAACGTTCCATATATCATGATGCATATGCGTGGAAATCCGCAGACGATGCAGAGTTTGACCCAATATGACGATATCATTAAAGAAATGCTTTTTTATTTTTCTGAAAAAGTCAAAAAAGCGAGAGCTTTAGGAATCAACGATTTGATTTTAGACCCTGGTTTCGGTTTTGCCAAAACAACCGATCAGAATTATGAAGTCATGCAAAAAATGGAACTTTTTAATCTTTTAGAATTGCCCGTTTTAGCTGGAATTTCAAGAAAATCAATGATTTATAAAACGCTGGATATTACGCCTCAAAAAGCCTTAAACGGAACAACTTTTCTTAATACCATTGCTTTGACAAAAGGTGCAAAAATTCTTCGTGTGCATGATGTGAAAGAAGCGGTGGAATGTGTTACTTTGTTTAATAAAATGAGTTTATAAATCGCCAGTTTTGTCATTTCGACGAAGGAGAAATCTTCGTTGCTAGATCAACAAAGAATGGATTCTCGTTGCAGAGTTACTTGCGAAGATTTCTCCTTCGTCGAAATGACAAACTTTGTGTAAAATGAATTGTAAAAATATGAAATACTTTATCCTAATTATAGCTTTCCTACTTTTCTCCTGCGGAAAAAAAGAAGACGTTTTATTACCAAAATCAAATGTTACAATCGTAAAAGATGTACAAGATCATTCGCCGATTTACATTTTCTTTAAAAAAGAAGGAAAAGATACCATTGCCGATTTGAATAGAAAGAGTGCGATTATTTCAACCAATTGGATGTTCAATATTGACAAGCGTTTGCCATTAAAAGTTGTAATTCCGCAGGTAATCAAAATGCAGGATAAAAAGCGAGCTGACAGTGCCCACAAAAACGAAAATGCCGAAAATTATTATTCCTACGCAGATTCTATTGGGAAAAATCTAGCCTTTTTGCCTTTCACGAAAGTGTTTTATAAAATGGAGAAACCTACAGCAGGAAGTTTTGTGGTTTACTTTAGAAAAGGTAAAAAACAGGTTTTTATGGGAAATCAGGAAATAAAAATATCAGAAATACTAAAGCAGTTTTATAGTATAAAGTTTGATAAAGTACCAGATCTAGTATTTTTATTTGATAAGAACATGAGTTATGAAGAATATATTCAATATAAAATTCTACTTCAAAAAGACGTGACTTATAATCTTGATACGCTTCCAGTAGAATTCATTTTCTAACTTGAAACTTTAAACCTGAAACAAAAAAACTATTGATGATGATAAGGTTCGTTTCTTAAAATGGTAAATCCCCGGTACAATTGCTCTATAAAAAACAAACGAACCATTTGATGCGAAAACGTCATTAGCGAAAGCGAAACTTTTCCCTGTGCTTTTTTATAAACGGTTTCAGAAAATCCGTAAGGACCACCAATTACGAAAACTAAAGTTTTAACACCAGAATTCATTTTCTTTTGTAATTCTTCTGAGAAACCAACGCTTGAGAATGTCTTTCCGTTTTCATCCAACAAAATCAATTGATCAGTTGCTGAAAGTTTAGACAGAATTAATTCGCCTTCTTTTTCTTTTTGCTGACTTTCAGATAAGTTTTTTACGTTTTTGATATCGGGAATAATCTCCAGATCAAATTTGATGTAAAAGGACAAACGTTTGGTGTAATCGTCAATCAAAGTTTGAAGCGATTTATTATCTGTTTTGCCTATGGCTATAAGTTTGATGTTCATTGGTTAATTTTTTTGCCACGAATTGCACGAATTCGCACGAATTTATTTTGCCACAGATTAAAAGGATTAGAATGATTTCTTTAGATTGTCTCCCTGAGCGAAGTCGAAGGGCGTTCCAATTGGACGTAGGCTTCGACTTCGCTCAGCCTGACAAAAACAGCAAATAGAAAATCCTTTTTAATACTTTTAATCTGTGGCAAATAAAAACATTATTTTTTATTTGCAAAAACCGTTTCAAAATGCTCTACAATTGGAAAAGGTTCGTAATAATGATGTAAAATCTTTTTCCATTCCAGATACGCTTCAGAAGTTCTAAAACCTACTGTGTGATCTTCTAATGTATTCCAATCGACCAATAAAAGATATTTGTTTTCGACTTCCAGACATTTCTCTAATCGATGCCCTAAATAACCATCAATTGAAGAAATGTATTGACTTGCTTTTGTAAAATCGACTTCAAATTGAGAAGTTAATTCTGGTTTAACGAAAAGAAATGCTGCTTCTAGTATCATATTTAAAGGAATTTTATCTGCTGGATCTGCCAAATCTGCCGGAAAAAAATATACTCTCGCAGATTTTGCAGATTAAGCTGATTTTATTTTTAGTATTTTGGTAAAAAAAAATCTTCATTAAATCAGCCTTAATCCGTTTAAAATCTGCGTGAAATTTTTACACAGATTTTAGATTAGTTTTTAGAAAACTTCGCTTCAAAAGTTTTAAAACGGTTGTCTAAATCTTTTATTAATTGTTTTTTTACTGATGCGTCTTGAATAAAACTGTAATTAATGCTGTTATAAACGTATTTTTTAATTGTTTCGTAATTCACATCAGGATATCTTTTCGCTAGTAAAACATATTGTTCCGTCATATTGCTTCTTAAAATTCCTGCATCGTCTGTGCTGATCACAATTGGAACATTAAATTCTTTGTAAAGCGTAAATGGATGTCTGTTTTTTTTTACTTTCAAAATGAATTCATTACTGACTAAATTGATTTCAATCGGAATATTTTTTTGAGCCATATATTTCAATAAATCATAAGAATTAGCTTCGTAAGCGATATCAACTCCGTGGCCAATTCTGTTGGCACCTGCTACATAAATGGCGTCATTAATATGCCAAGTCAATTCTTCTGGCTGAACTAAACCTAAAGTCAATTCACCAGCATGAAGCGTATATTTTACGTCAGGAAATTTGGAATGACAGTATTTAAACATCACCATGTGCAACCAATAATCTTTCATGGAAATCTGTCCGTGCTCTGGTGAAACGATATTTACACCCGCAGTTAGTTTACTTTCGCTTGACGAAATAAAAGCAATAACTAGATTTTTAAACAAATCTACCGGTTCCATAAAACGAAGGACAAAGTTTTGATAACGCATTGTGAATTTATCGTCATCCATTTTTAAATCTTTATGCAATTTGGCAATGAAATTAGTGTTGAAATCTTCAGCATATTTTTTAGCCTCTTTTTTCTGAAGAGATTTATACAATTCATCCAAAAGTTTCAGAACTGTTTTTTCATCTTTCTGTTCTGAAGCTTGACGAAGTTTCGTATTGAAATCAGCTAAGTCAGAAACATTCATATCACATGGAATTGTAGATAATTGCGTTTCAATATAAGTAACGTTTTCTGCAATGGCGCGCTTTTTTAGTTCAAGCATTCCTTCTGCAAAATGCCCCGCGATAGTAGGTTCAAATTTCATGAAAGAATCAAAAAACTGATCATCAGAAGGGACAGAACCATTATAATCTTTTACTGACCAAGTTTGCATGATTTGCTGTTCGTAATATTCTAATTTTCCTTTGTTATTAAGAGAGGAGAAGTTTTCCCAGTTTCCTTTTTCGGGTTTGGTTTTAGAAACTGCCATAGTTTCCAGATTTAAATAAAAATCTTCTGCAATAGCTCTTTCTAAAAGAGGTTCTGCATAAACTGATCCTGAAAAATGGTGGTGTAAATCGCCTCCTTTAGGCATTTGTTGAAAGAAAGCCGTTAAGAGAGCTTCATTATTTCTGATTTTTTCTAAATAACTCTCAGCCGATTGAGAAAAGCCGATTTGTGCTATAAAAATACAGAAAAGCGTAATTATTCTTGTCATACTCTAAGATTAAATTACGCGCAAATATACGAGTTTTCGGAGAATTTTGAAAATTTGTTTTTTGTTGTGGTGAGTTTTACCGCAAAGAGCGCAAAGATTTATCGCGAAATTCGCAAGGTTTTATTAAAAGCTTAACTTGATATAAACGAAAAAGTTCGCAAAGCTTTGTGAAAATAACTTTGCGAACTTTGCGTAATCCTTCGCGTTCTCTGCGGTTAGAAAAACTCTACTGCGGGCATAACCAGTTTTTTTTATCGCAAAGTTCGCAAGGTTTTATTCCAAGCTTAACTTAATATAAACGAAAAAGTTCGCAAAGCTTTACGAAAAAAACTTTGCGTTCTTTGCGGTTAAAAAAAACTTAGAATCTTAGTATCTCAGAACCTTAGAAACTCAAGAAAAAAGTACATCACGAATTTCCTCAACTTTATCAAAAACGCTTTTGGCAAACGGACAAAGCGGAATAATTTTTAAGTTGTTTGCTCTTGCATATTCTACGGCAGCCATAACCAATTTTTTACCAACGCCCTTTCCGTTAAAATCTGGGCTTACTTCGGTATGGTCAATGATGAATTTGCTATCTCCAGCCCAAGTGTAAGTCATTTTTCCGGCTTCTTTTCCATCCTCTATGGCTTCAAAATAGCCTTTTCTTATATCGTTTATTTGTTGAATTTCCATATTATTTATACTAAAGAAGTTTCTATTTTAATTGTATTTATAAGTGTTTTATGAACAGGACAGCTGTTGGCAATTTTCAAAATTCGCTGTTTTTGAGCATCGTCTACATTTCCTGTAATTAAGATTTTGGTTGAGAATAAAGAAACAGTATGTTCTTCATTCTTTTCAAAATCTACCCAGATTGTAAGTTCTGAAACATCCCAAGCTTTGCGGTCAATGTACATTCGCAATGTAATTAAAGTGCAAGAAGCGAGCGAAGAAGCTAGGAGTTCAAAAGGACTAAAGCCTAAATTTTTTCCGCCCATTTCTTGCGGTTCGTCAGCAATTAGAATATTGCCTGTTTTAGAAGTTATTTCTGTACGATATTTTCGTGTGTCTATTGTTGCTTTTACTGTATCCATATTTATTTGATTCTTGGTTCTGGTAATGGAACAAATTCAGTTTCACCTGGAACTTTTGGGAAAGTTTGATTTGTCCAATCTGTTTTTGCTTTTTCGATGAGGTTTTTGTCAGATGAAACGAAGTTCCAAAAGATAAAATGCCCTTCAGGAAAAGGCTGTCCGCCAAAGATATAAACAGTCGAATTCGCGGCAATTTCGAATTCGCAAAGAGAAGCTTCAGTTGTAATCAGAATTTGTCTCGGATCGTAAGTATGTTCGCCATTTTTAATGCTTCCATCTAAAATATACAAACCGCTTTCGCCAAATAAATGATGTCCAATATTGATTTTCTTCGCTTCTTTGCTTTTAATTTCAATAAAATAAAGCGGACTATAAACAGGAACTGGAGATTTTTTGCCAAAAGCTTCACCAGCAATTAATTTATATGAAACGCCATCTTCTTCCCAAGCCGGAATATCATCTGCTTCAACGTGCGTAAAATTAGGTTCCATTTGCTCCAATTCTTTTGGAAGCGCAACCCAAATTTGCAATCCGTGAAGCATTTTGTCTGAATGTCTTAAATATTCAGGAGTTCTTTCGGAGTGAACGATTCCTTTACCCGCTGTCATCCAGTTTACAGCGCCTGGTTTTATTTCCAATTCTGTTCCTAAACTGTCGCGGTGCATAATGCTTCCTTCAAACAAAAATGTAAGAGTAGAAAGTCCGATATGAGGATGTGGAGGAACATCCATATTTTCATGATCACTTAAATGCGCGGGTCCCATATGATCAATAAATACAAATGGTCCGACAGCTCTTTTTTCACGGAAAGGCAATAATCGCCCAACCATAAAGTTGCCAATATTGGCAGCACGTTCTTCGATAATTAAACTGATATTTGACATGTGGTATTATTTGATTTGAAAACAAAATTACAGTTGTGATGCGTCTCTGTAACTTAATTTAGATTAAGAAAAGTTGTTTTTGGATTTTTGAATTATAAAAGTAAGGAAAACCTCCGAATAATTTATTTCATTTTTGTTATTGTAAAGTGAAGTGTATTTTTGTCAGACTGAGCGAAGTCGAAGTCCCGCATGCTGAATCACTTTACGGGACTTCGACTTCGCTCAGTCTGACAACACTAAAGAGATTCTGTTTAATCAATCAATTCAAACTCCAAAACTTCACTCTCAGTTCCATTAATGATAATTGATAATTGATGCACTCCAGTATGAAAAACTCGCGTCGTAATCAATTTAAAAGATTGATTTCTTTCGATTTTGGTTAATTGATTCGGCTGGTAAATTTTCTCACTGATTTTGAAGACTTTTTTCGCCAAATGCCCTTTTGCTTTTTTATAATGAACCGCATATTCTAAACGGATTGTTTTTGGTTCTTCATTTTTATTATTTAAGTGAAATTGAAACTGCAAATAATCACCAATTTTTACAATTGGCGTTTTAATTTCAAATGAAGAAAGCTCAATATTGGTACTTTCTAAACCATAATGGCCTAAAATTTCAGGATGACCTTGTTTTAATAAAGTTCGGCAGCCGTGTTTGATGATTCCGTCGGTTTCTTTGCTGTGTCCTTTCCATTTATTGGCGATTTCTAACACAATCTGCGGATTATCTTTTGCAATATCATTTAAATTATTGGCAACACTTCTGCGGACATATTCTGAGGGATCATTCTTTAAATTCTCTAAAATTGGAAGAATAGACGAGGGGTCTTTTTTAAGAAACGGAATTGCCATTGCCCAAGGTAATCTGGGGCGGGAGCCTTCACTTGCCAATCTGCGAACATGATGATTTTCGTGCAATGACCATTTTGTCATTTCTCTGATCATTTGTTCTTTATATTTTAAAATAAAAGGACGAACGGCAAATTCGCAGCTTATAAATTGTGTTATGGAAACAAAGGCTTTCGCTGAAGTTTCAAAATCATCTAAACCATACATTTCGATATAATCGGCAAAGAAAATGAAAGCCAAATTGCTGTCTGCAAAATTATTTCTCTTTAAGTTTTCAATGATTTTATCAATTAAAGAAGTGGCTTCTACGAAATTTTGAGGCATGAATTGATGAAGTACAACTGTAGTATGCTTCATTCGTTCTTTCCATTCTTTTTGAATAAAATTACCTTCGTAAATAGTGTCGATGAATTTCTTTTTGTTGAATGAAGGATGCACTTCGGCGACAGCCTGACCAAATTTTTCGTAAAAAGAAACCGAGTAAATATCTTTAATTAATCCCATAAATTTTGTTTGATTGAACTTCAAAGATATTTAATTGAACGCTTATTAAGAGATTAAGTTTTGTTAAGAATTGTAACTTTATTTTTAGGAATATCTTAATGGTTAAAAAAGAGATATTTAATGTTTTATGTAATTTTTCATGTTGTCAGAACTTTCAAATCCATAAAATATATCCTAATTTAGCATTATTATTAAAAACAGAAAAATGATAAGCAAAGCTCAATTTCAAGCAGAATTAAAACTTTTAATCAGTAATGCCATTAGAGAAGATGTTGGTCCAGGCGATTACAGTTCGCTGGCTTGTATTCCTGATACAGCACACGGTCAGGCTAAATTATTGGTAAAAGATCAAGGAATAATTGCTGGTGTTGAATTGGCTAAAATGATATTTGAGCATGTAGATCCGAAGCTGAAAGTGAAAACTTTTATCGAAGATGGAACGCGTGTAGAGTATGGCGAAATTGTTTTTGAAGTTTCTGGGAGTTCTCAATCTATATTAAAAGCAGAAAGAGTTGTTTTGAATACTATGCAGAGAATGTCTGCAATTGCTACAAAAACAAACCATTTAATGCAGCTTTTGGAAGGGACAAATGCAAAAATATTAGATACACGTAAAACAACTCCAAATTTTAGAGTTGCAGAAAAATGGGCTGTAAAAATTGGCGGAGGAGAAAATCATCGTTATGCTTTGTATGATATGATTATGTTGAAAGACAATCATATCGATTTTGCTGGCGGAATTACTCGCGCTATTTCTAAAACTAAAGAATATTTAAAGGAAAATAATCTGGATTTAAAGATTATTGTTGAAGCCCGCAATCTAGATGAAATTAGAGAAATTTTATTGAGTGACGGTGTTCATAGAATCCTAATTGATAACTTTAATTATGAAGATACCAAAACGGCTGTTGCTTTAATAGGCACAAAATGTCAGACAGAATCTTCAGGAAATATTAGCGAAAAAACAGTTCGCGAATATGCTTTATGCGGTGTAAATTATATTTCGTCTGGAGCTTTAACGCATTCTGTTTATAATATGGATTTGAGTTTGAAAGCGTTTTAAGGAAGTTATACGTTTTGAGTTATAAGTTATGAGTTTTGTAAATCTAAAATCAGAACTCTGAAATCTAAAATCAAAAAAATATGTCGCAAGAGATAGAAGATCGGATTGAGAAACTGCCTGTGGTGCGGACTTTAGCCCGACTTTTGAAGAAGATAAAACTGCCTTGGCTGGAAGGATTTTCATTGTACGATTTATTAGAAATGTACACCATCGGGATTATTGATGGAGCTTTTTCGTATCATGCAAGTGCAGTTTCTTTTAGCTTTTTTATGGCTTTATTTCCTTTTGCGCTGTTTATCTTAAACTTGATTCCGTTTATTCCTATAGACAATTTTCAAGAAGATTTTTTGCAGTTTGTTCAGCAGAGTGTTCCTCCAAATACATTTGATGCTATTAGTAAAATCATCAGCGATATCTTAAATAATAGTCACTCAGGATTGTTATCGTCAGGTTTTTTGCTTTCGATATTCTTAATGGCAAATGGTATTAATGGAATTCTAAGCGGTTTTGAATCTTCCAAACACGTTTTTGATAAGCGTGGTTTTTTTAGACAATATTTAGTTGCGCTAGCGATCTCTATTGTTATGACTGTTATTCTGTTTGTAACAGTGGCAACAATTGTGGTTTTTGAGGTGTTTATTCAAAAAACAATAATTCAGGATGTGCTCAGTGATCGAATTCCGTTGATCATTTTAGGAAGATATCTGTTTGTTGTTTTAATGATCTTGATAACATCTTCAATATTATTGCGTTATGGTACAAAACAGTACAATAAAGTGCCTTTTATAAGCATTGGTTCTGTTTTTACAACGGTTTTAATTGTTATATCTTCATTCTTTTTTGGGATTTGGGTTATAAAATTTTCAAAATACAATGAACTTTATGGTTCAATTGGGACATTATTAATTCTAATGTTTTATATTTGGATAAACTGTATGATTCTGCTTTTAGGGTTCGAATTGAATGCTTCTATCAGAAAATTAAAACAAAAAAAAGAGAAATAATATGAAAAATTTGATGCTAACTATCGGAGTGTTCTTCTTTGCGCTGACCATGCAAAGTCAAAGTGTAATTGGAAAATGGAAAACAATTGACGATGAAACAGGAGAAGCTAAATCTATAGTAGAAATCTACGAGAAATCAGGCAAAATATATGGTAAAGTAGTGGATATTCTTCGCGACAGCCATAAAAAAGATGTTTGTGTAAAATGTGATGGAGCCGAAAAAAATAAGCCAATTTTAGGTATGGTAATTATGAATGGCCTTAAAAAAGATGGCTCAGAATATAACGGAGGAACAATTTTGGATCCTACAAGCGGTAAAAAGTACAAATGTTATCTTGCTTTAGAATCTGCAGACAAATTGAAGCTTCGCGGTTATGTCGGAATTTCTTTAATGGGAAGAACACAATACTGGACGAGAGTAAAAAACTAATTAAAATATAATGCGAAAAATTGCTTCAATAATTTTATTCTTAGTTATAGTTTCAAATAGCTTTGGACAATCTAAGAACTCGCCATTACAAATAAGTCATCTTACGGGTGACTTTTATGTTTATAAAACTTTTAATGAATACAAAGGGGTAAAGATTTCTGCCAATGCTATGTATGTTGTTACAAAAGAAGGTGTTGTTCTTTTTGATGCTCCGTGGGATAAAACGCAGTTTCAGCCTTTGTTGGACAGCATTGAAGCGAAACATAATAAAAAGGTTGTAATGGTTTTTGCAACGCATTCGCATGAAGATCGCGCGGGTGGATTGGATTTTTATAGAAAAAAAGGAATTAAAACCTACTCAGGTAAATTGACAGACGAAATCCTTAAAGCGAATAATGAAGGAAGAGCAGAATTTGTAATTCCAGATGATGCGACTTTTACCGTTGGGCAATATAATTTTGAAGTGTATTATCCAGGTAAAGGCCATGCTCCAGATAATATTGTGGTTTGGTTTGGGAGAGAGAAAATTCTTTATGGAGGATGTTTTATAAAGAGTGTTGAAGCCAAAGATTTAGGATATTTAGGCGATGCAGATGTTAAGGAATGGGAGAAATCTATAAAAAAAGTTCAGTCGAAATTTAAAAATCCGAAGTATGTTATTCCGGGGCACGATGGAGGAACGACAAATAAAGCCGTAGGGTATACTTTAAAGCTGGTAGATGAGTATTTGTCTCAAAATTCTCTAGGGGAAAAGTAGCTTTTTCAGATGATGGTTTTTATACGCTTTGAGTTGAAAAATAGTTTAATTTTGCATTTAAAATAGTTAAGAGGGAAAATGACGGTAACGGATAAAAATATATTGGAAACTTATTCAGGTTTGTTCGAAGGGCTTAGCTTTTCTAACAAGATTGAATTAATAGAAAGACTGACAAAGTCAATAAAAGGGAACAAGTCAAAAGAAAATAATTTTTATAAATCTTTTGGCGCATTTGCATCTGAAAAATCTGCTGAAGAAATTGTTTCTGAAATAAAATCTAATAGAAACTTTAAAAACAAAGAAATTAAGTTTTAATGGGATATTTATTAGATACAAGTATTTGTATTTTCTTTTTGAGAGGAAAGTTAAACCTTGACAAAATGGTGAAAGAAGTAGGTTTAGAAAACTGCTATATTTCAGAAATTACTGTTGCTGAACTTCGTTTTGGAGCTGAAAATAGTGCTGATCCTAAAAAATCTAATAAATCGGTTGATATTTTTTTAAATGGATTAACTATAATTCCAATTTTCGGATCAATTAAAAGATATGCTGTTGAGAAAGTCAGACTTCGAAAGCTTGGAAAACCTATTAATGACGAATTTGATCTTTTAATTGGTGTAACTGCAGTAGAAAACCAATTAATTTTGGTTACCGACAATGTTAAGGATTTTAAGCTTTTAGACGGAATTCAAATGGAAAACTGGTTTGAAAGAAGTTAACTGTGATTTTTTATTCTTTAAACCTTTTCCAATACTTATAAAATATCTGCATGTTTTTCATCGAAGTCATTTTGCCACTTTCATTAGCTAAGACATTTACATACCGAATTTCTGAAGCCGAATTTCATTTCATAAAAAAAGGAATGCGTGTTGCGGTACCATTTGGTAAAAGTAAAATATATACAGCGCTTGTTCTGGACGTTCATGAAAATGCTCCAACATTATACGAAGCTAAAGAAATCCATCAAATTTTAGATGAAGTGCCCATTGCAACCGAAATCCAGATTAAACATTGGCTTTGGGTTGCAAATTATTATATGTGCGGAATTGGAGATGTGTATCGAGGCGCATTTCCGAGTGGATTATTGTTGGAAAGTGAAACAATCATTTCGCACAAGCCTGACGTTGTGGTGAATGATAGCGAACTTTCTGATGATGAATTCTTGATTTATGAAGCGCTACATCATCAAAGTTCATTAAAGATTCAGGAGATTACTTCGATTTTAAATAAAAAGAATATACTTCCGATTCTGCAAAAGCTAATCGCGAAAGATATTATTTTTTTGGATGAAGAAATAAAAGAAACATACAAGCCAAAATTGGTTCGATATGTTAAATTGCATTCAAAATACGAATCGGATAACGGCTTGGCCGAATTACTCGAAGTGCTGAAAAGTGCTAATAAACAGAAAGAAATTGTTTTAACTTATTTTCAATTGAATGCTTCGGAGAAAAAGCCTATTACGGTCAAAAAACTTACGGAAGTTTCAAATGTAGCAGCAGCGGTTGTAAAGGCTTTAGTTGAAAAAGAAATTTTCGAAGAGTATTATTTGCAGCATGATCGTGTTACATTTAATGGGGAAGTATCAGATAAGGAATTGCAGCTTAGTGAGGCTCAGGAAAATGCTTTTTCTGGAATCAAAAATAGTTTTCTGGAGAAAGAAGTTTGTCTGCTTCATGGTGTAACTTCTAGCGGAAAGACTGAGATTTATATCAAGTTAATTGAAGAGTATTTGCAGACAGGAAAACAGGTTTTGTATCTGTTGCCAGAAATTGCCCTTACTACACAGTTGGTTTCGAGATTGCGTTTCCATTTTGGAGACAAAGTAGCTGTTTTTCATTCTAAATACAGTAATAATGAAAGAGTTGAGGTTTGGAGGCAAACGCTTGAAAATTCTCCAAAAGCACAAATTGTAATTGGAGCAAGATCGGCTTTGTTTTTGCCTTTTAATGATTTAGGATTATTAATTGTTGACGAAGAACACGAGCAGACTTTTAAGCAGACAGATCCTGCACCAAGATACCATGCCAGAGATGCTGCAATTGTTTTGGCTAATTTTCATAAAGCGAAAGTGTTATTGGGTTCTGCAACGCCTAGCATTGAAACCTATTTTAATGCCCAAAATGATAAATACGGATTGGTAACACTTTCTGAACGTTACAAAAATGTCCGCTTGCCTGAAGTGCTTTTAGTTGATTTAAAAGACAAGCATTTCAGAAAAAAAATGACGGGACATTTTAGCGATCTTTTAATCGAAGAGATTGCAGAATCGATGTCATTAGGTGAGCAGGTTATTTTGTTTCAAAATAGAAGGGGATATTCGCCTATAATAGAATGTTTGACTTGCGGGCACGTTCCGCATTGTCAGCAGTGCGATGTAAGTTTGACTTACCATAAGCATAAGAACCAATTGAGATGCCATTATTGCGGTTATTCTATAGCAAAACCTACAAATTGCCATAATTGCTCTAGTATAGATTTAACTACAAAAGGATTTGGGACTGAGCAGATAGAGCAGGAGCTGGCTTCGCTTTTTCCGAAAGCAAAAACAGCTCGAATGGATCAAGATACTACTCGAGGTAAATTTGGTTTTGAAAAGATAATTGATACGTTTAAAAATCGTGAAGTTGATATTTTGGTGGGTACTCAAATGCTGGCCAAAGGACTTGATTTTGATAATGTAGGTTTGGTCGGAATTATGAATGCGGATAATATGCTTCATCATCCAGATTTTAGGGCTTTTGAACGTAGTTTTCAAATGATGACTCAAGTTGCGGGAAGAGCAGGAAGATCAGAAAAACAGGGAAAAGTTGTCATTCAAACTTACAATCCGAATCACAATACAATTCAACAAGTTACAAACCATAATTATATAGGTATGTATAAAGAACAGTTGTATGACAGACAAATTTATAGATATCCGCCTTATTTCAGGATTATTAAGCTTACGCTAAAGCATAAAGATTTTGATAAATTGAAGGAAGGGGCTATGTGGCTGTATCAGGTTTTAAGTCAGAACTTAGGAATGCCTGTTTTAGGGCCAGAAGAGCCAGCGATAAGTAGAATACGAAATGAATATATCAGAACTATTTTAATAAAGATTCCGCATAATCTTCATTTAGGAAACACAAAAAAAACTATTCAGAAAATGCTGAATAGTTTTGAAGCTGTGGCTCAATATAGAGCTATAAAAGTTGTAGTAAACGTTGATTTTTATTAAAACGGCAATTTAAGAAGAAGTTGAAAGTGCTTTTACTAGATCTTCTTTTTTATTGCGGCTTAGCGGTATTTTGGTAATGCCAATTTCGGCAAATTTACTATTGAAACGTTCGACCTTATCGATATTAATAATATACGATTTGTGAACACGAATAAATTTGTCTTTAGATAAATCATTTTCAAAAGATTTCATAGTAGAGAGCACCAAATTACTGTCATCTTCGGTTACTACTCTTACGTAATCTCCAAAAGCTTCAATCCATTTTATTTTTGAAGTAAAGATTTTAAGTTTTTTTAGATTACTTTTGATGAATATATGTTCGCCTTCTTCTTCTTTGATATCTTTTTTAAGCAAATGCATATCAATTGCTCTTTTTACAGAGGCATTAAAACGATCTACTGCAATAGGTTTCTGAAGATAGTCGGTAGCGTCGTAGTCGAAAGCTTTAAGGGCATATTCGGCTTTGGATGTAATAAATATAATTTGCGGTTTTGATTTTAATCCGTCAAGAAAATCAAATCCGTTAATAACAGGCATTTCAATATCAAGAAATATTAAGTCAATATTATTTAATGAGATACAACTTTTTGCTTCAATTGCATTAGAAAAATCCCCGATTAAATGCAAGCCTGGGTGATTATTGACCAATTTGGCAATAATTGTCCTTTGTATAGAACTATCATCTACAACAACACAGTTTAGTTTCATAACATTTATATTTAGAATAAATTCAGGATAGCAGTAGTAAATGTATTATTTTTTTGTAAAAAAAACTAAGGTTGAGGCATCTTTTTTGCATTATGACGAATAAAAGAAAAAAAATGTTGGATATGTAAATTAAATGCTTACTTTTGCACCCAATTTTAACAAATAAAATTTTTATTTATGAATCATTATGAAACTGTTTTCATTTTAAATCCCGTTTTATCTGAGGTTCAGGTGAAGGAAACAGTAACGAAATTTGAAGAATTTCTTACTAGTAGAGGAGCTGAAATGGTATCGAAAGAGGATTGGGGTCTTAAAAAAATGGCTTACGAAATCCAAAACAAAAAAAGTGGTTTTTACCATTTATTCGAATTCAAAGTAGCTGGAGAAGTTCTTTTAGCTTTTGAAACTGAATTCAGACGTGATGAAAGAGTTATGCGTTTCTTAACTGTAAGTTTAGATAAACATGCTATTTCATGGGCTGAGAGAAGAAGAGCAAAATTAAAATCTACTAAAGCGTAATTATTATGTCTACAATCGAGCAATCTGCAAAAGGAAAAAAAGACGGAGATATCAGATATTTAACGCCTTTAAACATTGAAACTAACAAAACTAAAAAGTATTGCCGTTTCAAAAAATCAGGAATCAAATACATCGATTATAAAGATGCTGATTTCTTATTGAAATTTGTTAACGAACAAGGAAAAATTCTTCCACGTCGTTTAACTGGAACTTCATTAAAATACCAAAGAAAAGTTTCTGTAGCTGTAAAAAGAGCTCGTCACTTAGCTTTAATGCCATACGTGGCCGATTTATTAAAATAGTATAAAAAAATCTAGTCGCTGGTTTCTGTTTGATCAGAACCTAACTTCTAAAATATAAGGACAACAACATGGAAATTATTTTAAAACAAGACGTACAAAACCTAGGGTTTAAAGATGATGTAGTATCTGTAAAACCTGGTTACGGTCGTAACTTTTTAATTCCTCAAGGTTTTGCTACTTTAGCAACTCCTTCTGCTAAAAAAGTTTTAGCTGAAAACCTAAAACAAAGAGCACACAAAGAAGCTAAAGTTGTAGCTGATGCTAAAGCAATAGCTGAAACTTTAAAAGCTCTTGAAATTAAACTTACTGCAAAAGCTGGTGGAGAGAAACTTTTTGGTTCTATCACTAACATCGATATTGCTGCTGCTTTAGAGAAATCTGGTAATGCTATCGATAGAAAATTCATCACTAGCGGTGTTGTAAAACGTTTAGGTAAATACAATGCTACAGTTCGTTTACACAGAGATGTAATCGTTGAATTAGCTTACGAAATTGTTGCTGAAAAGTAATAGTTTTTAGATCTATACAAAAATCCCGATGAAAGTCGGGATTTTTTTGTTTAAGGCAAGATTAATAGTAATAATTAGACTTATGGCTGTTGGCTTAGAACTCACAGCGTAAAGCATAAAGCCTAAAAAAAGAAATGAAATACGCAAGATTAACAAAAGAACAGTTTGACGAATTACATGCTGAATTTGCAAGTTTTTTGGCAACACAAGCAATAGACAGAAAAGAGTGGGAAGAGCTTAAGATTAATAAACCAGAAGTTGCAGAACAGGAACTTGATGTTTTTTCAGATTTGATTTGGGAAGGTGTATTAGGTAGAGCAGAATATTTGGAACATTTTTCTAAGAGCCATATTTTTCTGTTTCATTGTTTTGATACTTATATTAAGTCAATTGTTTTGAAAACTTTTTCTCCAGAGGTTGATTTTTTAACTAAAGAGGGGCTTCAATGGTTAAGCGATAATATGTTTACAGATAATATTGAAATGAAAGTCGGGAAGAAAGTGTTTACAGAGGAACGTAATTCTTCGATTTTTGAATTGATTAAACAAGGCGCTTTTTTAAGTGACGGACAGTTGTTTAATCAAATTAATACAATTATAGAATCTTAAAATAATTTTTGTAAGGTTTTTAATAAAGCAGACAGTTGTTGGAAACTGTCTGCTTTTTTTGTTTTTAACTTTTGTTTAATCTTTTTAAAATTTTTGACTCCGTATTTCTACTTGTTTTTTTTTAAACCTTTCATTTTTTTTAGATTTTAAGGTTTCGTGAAACAGTTTTATTGCGTTTGGTCTTTATTACGGATAGTTTTGTCGATAAAACTGTTTTTAATGTAGGATTATTCTTTGTTTATTTCGTTTTAACATATTTTGTTTAATATTTTGTTTAATAGAGAAATTGTATGCTAATTATGTTAAAAGTAGCTGTTTTCTTGATGTTTTGAAGTGCCTATAATCTTGTAATTAAAGTTTTATGAATAAATTATAAGAATTTTATGTTTGTTTTATGTTTTTGTTTTACCTAATTTTAGGTAACAAAAGTTAAACAAAGTTTTCTTTTGGTTTTCAAGACATATTGGTTAGAAAATTATTTGCCATGTTGTTAAGATTGAAAATTGAGAAATTACACCACAACCTAATAAGTCTGCGTATGGAATTGACAATTACTTTCTTTATCAAATTTACTTTAATCGTACATTTTGTTTTAGTTTTATTTTTTAATCTATTTCGTTTACTTCGTTTCAACGATAAATTTAATCGTTACCTAATACTTAATTTTTTTTCAAAAGGTTTACATTTTAGTTTGCTGTCTTTTAATTACCCCATTTGGCGGGCTAATTATAAGGGAGAATAATTTTATTGGATATAAATAGATTCGAACTGGCTTTGCAGCTAGTTAATTTTAGAAAAGACTAATCAACTTTCTGAAAAAAATGAATCAACATATATAAAGAACCCCAGTTCTACTTTCAACTAAAATTTTCATTATGAAAATTAGGCCTGCAACAAATCACTCCTCTTGGAAAATTGATTACAATCATTTTTCCTCTAAAAAAACAGAACTTATTTTGTCTCAAAGAGATAGAATTTGTTCTACGGTATACTTTGATATACCGAATTCAACATAATTTTTTTTATTAAAACAGTATTTAGCAGCTTTTTTTATAGGCTACTATTGTTTGTTTTAACTGTTTGATTTTTAACTGATTGTTTAATTGCGTAGGTGCTTGCACTTACTGCAAGAGGTGTTTTATTGTCCATTTTCTAATCTTCCAAATTATGAAAAAAAAATTTACTTTTTGTAGTCTCAATCCTCAAATGAGATTATTAGGACTTTTGACTTTATTCTTTATATGCACCAATGCATTCTCTCAGACTATTTGTAGACCTGTGTCTCAAACAAATAGTGCAGGAGGAGGACTTTTGTGTTTAGGAGTAGATGTTAATAGTCCTGCCAATGCTTTTGATAGCGCTGGCTTATCCACTTATGCAACCTTAACAAATGGTGTTGCAGTGCTTGGATGTTTTGCAGAAGAAACATTGACCTTAAACCAAACAGCTAGAGCTGGTGACCAAGTTGCAATATACTTTGGTACAGGCAACGGATTGCTTGATTTAAGTTTTTTAGCAAATGCAACAGTTCAAGCTAAAAATTCTGGAGCCAATGTGGGTTCCAGTGTGGCTTTAAATAGTCCGCTTTTGAATTTGAATTTGTTAAGCGGGAATACTGTTGCTGTTGCAAAATTCCCTATTACGGGTGACACCAACCAAATTCAAATTCAGGTTGGTGGTGGACTTTTAAGTCTTTTGGTAAGCTTACGAGTTTATGATGTTAGGCTAGAATTTGCACAACCAACTGTATCTGGCGGTTTATCGCAGACAGTTTGTGCGGGAGTTCCAACAACTCTTACTGCAACGCCTGCAGCGGGTACTTCGCTGGCATGGTACAGTTCTGAATTTTCTACAACAGCTTTGGCAGTAGGAAATACTTATACAACTCCTGCTTTAGCAGCAAATACAACATATTATATAGGAATAACTAGAGCTGCAGGCTGCGAAGGAAATGTTCGTGTACCTGTTGTCTTGAATGTTTCTAATCCATTGATTCCAGGAATTAGTAATGTTGGAACAACAGTTTGTTCTACAGGTGCAACTCAGCAAACCACTTTATCGGTTGTAAATGTGGCTCCAGGAACAACTTACAACTGGTACTCTTCGGCAACTGGTGGTCCTGCTTTAGCTAGTGGAACTACTTATTCACCAACAGTACCATTAGGAACGACTCAATTCTTTGTGGAGGCTGCTATTGGCAGCTGTGTTAGTTCACGTACGCCAGTTAGTGTTGTTTCTACAGCCGTTCCAATAACTCCGACAGTTTTAACGCAAAGTGTGACTATTCAATCTGGTCAGAATGCAACGTTAAACGCATCTACTACAGAGGTTGGAGCTCAATTGAACTGGTATGAAACTTCAACTGGAGGAACAGCTGTTGCAACAAATACAGCCACTTTTACAACGCCAATTTTAACAGCTACTAAAACGTATTATGTTGAAGCACAAAGTCCAAATGGAAATTGTGTCAGTGCAACGAGAGTACCCGTTACAGTAACGGTTCAGCCAGCAGCTTTAGGCGGATGTCTTGAAGCCAGCAGTCAAGTAACTTCTCAAATTGGCGTATGTTTATTGTGTAATGCTACAAATCCGAATTTTTCTGTAGATGGAAATCCTGCAACTGCAACAAGGCTTACTCTTCCTGCCAATGTATTAGGATCTATGCAGCAAACATTACAATTTACAAATCCAGGAAAAGCTGGTGATATTGTTGATGTTGACTTAGAATTGCCAGGAGGTTTAGCAGATGTTCAGTTGTTAAGCGTGATTAGTTTGGCAACCTACAATGGTGCAACTTATAATAATGATAGAGTTGCAATTAATAATCCTCTTATTACTTTACAGTTGTTGAGCGGTACTAGATATAGAGCAAGCGTTACGGCTGGTGCCAATTTTGACCGTGTAGAAGTTCGTTTAGGAGGTGTGCTTGGTCTTATAACTAATTTGGATATTTATCAGGCGGCCTATAGATATAAAGCTCCAGTTGTTTCTGGAAATACTACAATTTGCAGTGGACAAACGGCGACATTAAATGCTAATCTGGCTTTAGGGGAAACTATTAGATGGTATGATACTTTAACTGGTGGAAATTTATTAAGCAGTACAGCTTCTTTTACAACTCCAGCCTTGACAGCTAATACAACTTATTATGTTGAATTAACTCGTAATGGTTGCGTTAATAGTGTAAGAAATCCTTTTACTGTTACAGTTGATAGTCCAGTGGCGCCAACGGCGATTTCTACTGTTCCTGCAAATTTATGTAGTGGAGAAACGACAACGATAACAATTCAATCTCCAGTTGCAGGCACAACGTATAATTGGTATGATGCTGCTACAGGAGGAACTTTGGTATTTACAGGAACTTCTTTTGTAACTCCAAATCTAACTGTTCCAACTACTTATTATATTGAAGCAGTAATTGGAACTTGTTTAAGTACTCGTACAGCGGTAAATGTAAATGTAAATCCTAGACCAGCGGCACCAGTGCCTGTATCTTCTAGCGTTATTATTCAGTCAGGTCAGAATGTACAGCTGTCTGTTGTAAGTAGCCCTGGAGTTTCTTATTTATGGTATGATGCTCCAACAGGAGGAACTCTTTTGCAAGGTACTGGTAGTAATACTTATATACCTAATCCAGTTTTAACAGCAAATGAAACATTTTATGTTGAAGCTGTAAATACGGCATCAGATTGTAGAAGCACTTCAAGAGCTGCTATTAATGTGATAGTAACCAATACAGTTAGTACTTGTTTACAGCCAAGTACACAAGCCATAACGGTTGACCCTGGTTTATTATGTGTTTTATGTAATGGTGTTAACGGACCTAACGCTGTTGACGGAAATCCAAATACATTTTCTTCTTTGACAATAACTGCGGGAGTACTTGATTCATACATACAACAACAGCTAAATTTTCTAACACCTGGTCAAGCGGGGGATATTATTGATGTTGAGTTAGAGTTACCAGGTGGTCTTGCTGATATTGCCTTGCTGGGATCTGTAAGCATAGGAACTTCTTTAGGAGGAGTTGAAAATCCAGGCAGACTTGCAGTAAACAATAGTTTATTGAACTTACAAGTATTATCAGGAAACAAATTCAAAGTTAGTTACCCAACAACGGCTGCATTTGATAGAGTGGATATTAGATTGGGAGCATTGGTTGGTTTATTGACAACTGTAAACATTTATGGAGCTTCTTATAGATTTCCAAATGCCACAATAACTGGAGCAACGGCACCAATTTGTGCTGGTCAATCAGCTAATTTATCTGCAACTTCAACAGGAGGAGAAACTTTTGAATGGTATGATTCTCCAACTTTAGGAAATGTTGTAAGCGTAACTCCAACAGCTCCATTAATAACTACCACTACATACTACTTAGAAGCAACACGAGCAGGTTGTGTTAACAGTTTACGCCAAGCGGTTACTGTTAATGTTTTACCAATTCCGACTGCAGCAAATATTGTAATTACAAGTCCAGTTGAAGCTACTTGTTCTGGAGAGGCAGTTTTAACTCCATCTTCTGATATTGCTGGTGTTCAGTTTAAGTATTATAGAGATCAAAATAAAGCAACAGAAATTGTAGATGGAAGTGTAGATGGAAGCATAACATTTGCAAAAGATCCTATTACTGGTGTTCTGTCATTAACTGGTTTGACAGCTTTAAATTCTCCTTACAATTTATATATATCTGCAGTTAATGGAGGTACTTGTGAGAATGTGAATGGAGATTTAAAACTAGTAACGGTTAATTTCCCTTCAACAACACCTTTAACTGTTATAACTACTCCATTAGTAGCCTGTGGTAGTGCCAATTTGGCTAATGCAATCACTAATTTTGATTCAGCAGCTACTTATACTTTTTATGATCCTTTAAATAATGTAATGACCGCCGATGCTGCTGCAAATGTAACAGTAAGTGGTATTTATTCTATACAAGCACAGGGCGCGACAAGCACTTGCCCTTCAGCTAGGCAGTCTGTGACGGTAACAATTAATGGAGTACCAACTTTAGCGGTTACCAATCCGCAAGAATCTGTAAATGTTGGAGCTGATGTTGCGTTAAATGCTACTTCTACAGGAACTGTAACATGGTTTAACCCACAAGGTGTTGCGCTTGCAGGTCCTCCATTTACAACAGGTCCTTTAAATGTTCCGGGAGTTTACACCTACACGGCTGTTGCAACTTTAGGAACTTGTAGTGTTACTGCAACTAAGGTAATCAATGTGATAGATCTTACTAGCTGTCAAAACTTGACAGAACGAGTTTATGCATCAGGAGAAAGTGAAGGCTTTATACTTACTGGGAGTGTTTCAAACAATGCAAATGCAATTGATGGAAATCCTCAGACATTCTCAACAATTACTACTGGTTTAGGACTTTTAGGAATTGGCACAACATGGCAGAATTTAACTTGGGCAACTCCTATTGCTAAAGGTACTCCTGTTACAGTTAAATTAGGATCTGAATATAGTTTGTTGGCTGTTGGAGAGAACTTATCGGTAGTAGGAACTATTGGAGGTAATCTTATTGGAGCAATGCAGCCTGTGTCGGGATCGCTATTAAAACTAATTTCAGGAGACAATACTTATGAGTTTACTTTTGTTCCTTCAGATGCATCAGGTCCGCAAGATTATGATGGTATTCGTATTGTATCTTCTTCAATTTTAAGTCTTGCTCAAAATACAAAAGTATTTGAAGCTCATTATAATAAACCAGTTACTGCTGTAACTTGTACTCCAGGAGATATTCAGGATATTTTTTATGGTGCTACAGATATAAACCTTCCTATAGGTGCGGCAACTGCTTTAATAGGTGTAAGTGATGCTTGGAATGTTGCTGATAATGACGTAACAACTTTTGCTACAATGTATAGTGGAGTTGGAGTTGCTGCAGCAGCAGATTTAACGGTGCAATTTAAAACACCTTCTGTTCTTAGTGATACTTTAAGAATTGTGGTTTCAAAACCAGGCAGTCTTTTAAGTGTGAATCTGCTTACAGGATTCTCAATTCAGCGTTATTTAGGAAATGTGGCAGTTGGTGCTCCAATTCAAAATACAAGTACATTATTGAGTATAAAATTATTGCCAGGAAATTCTTTGGCAATGGTATTAGTGTCTTCTCCAACAGAGATTTATGATAGAGTTAGAATTCGTTTAGGAGGTGTTGCTGGAGTAT
The DNA here is from genome assembly GCF_042654045.1 of Flavobacterium chungangensis. Classification (NCBI taxonomy): domain Bacteria; kingdom Pseudomonadati; phylum Bacteroidota; class Flavobacteriia; order Flavobacteriales; family Flavobacteriaceae; genus Flavobacterium; species Flavobacterium chungangensis. The sequence goes on along the minus strand of NZ_JBHSFY010000014.1, from coordinate 72,080 downwards.
TAGATTTCTTAAGAGTTCATACTGTAGAAAGAACAGCTAACACCACCGTTATTGGAGCAGATCCGCAGAATAAAATTACGGTCTGTCCGGGCAGCGAAATTGAACTCCAGATTCCTGAAGTCGCCTGTTCAACCTATCGATGGTACGATGCCGAGACAGGAGGGAACTTGGTGGCTAGCGGACCAACTTTTACGCTACCAGATAATTTAACTGCAGGTATTTACAAGTATTATGTACAACCAGTACGTTACGGTTGTGAAAATTATGCAAGAGGAGAAGTTACTGTTGAAGTAAAAGCTTCTGCTCCAGTAAATGCTTTAACAGATATTACGTTAAACGGAGGAACAGCAACGTCAATTTGTTCTGCTTCTGGAACTGTAATTTTAGCAACAGGTTTAAGCGGAACTCCTGCTTTAACAAATCCTGTATACCATTGGTATAGTTTTAATGGAACAACAAGTCAGTTAATTCCTGGTGAAATAACTGCACAGTTGACAGTAGACGGATTGGCTCCGGGAACTTATACTTATTTCGTTGGAGTGAGTTCAGATGAATTGTGTGAAACTGCAGCAGCAGATAGAAAACAAATCACATTCACAATTTTGCCTCCTTCAATAGGAAGCGATATTTTGGTTGATGATGTAACGGTTTGCCCAGGCTTATCAGCATCATTAACTCCGACTGCACCAGCATTAACTAGCCCAGTATTTACTTGGTATTTAGACGCTGCTAAAACGCAGCCAATTACAAATGGAGCTGTAATAGCAGGGGTTAGTTATGCAATAGATGCAGCTGGTATTTTAACTGCTACAGGTTTAACAAAAGCAGTAAGTCCGATCACCTATTATGTAGCGGTTTCAAGCACTAATACGTGCGAAAATTTAGCAGGAACATTACAAGATGCAGTAATTATAGTTAGCGATCCAAATACGCCAACAACTACAAACGATACTCAGAATTTCTGTTTATCTTCTGCGTCTACAGTTGCAAATATTCAAGTAAATGAGAGCAATGTTATTTGGTATGATGCAGCGATAGGTGGAAATGTAATTGCCTCAACTACTCCTTTAGTAAGTAGAATTTACTACGGAGCAGCTACAGATGCACTTACAGGCTGTGAAAGTTCAGTAAGATTAGAAGTAACAGTAAATGTAAACGATCCAGGAACACCTACATTAGTAACAGCAGGAGTACAAAATTTCTGTCAGGTAGATCAGCCTACATTTGCCAACATTCAGACTAATGAAACTAATATTGTTTGGTATACAGCTATAACAGGCGGAACATTGATTCCATCTACTACGGCTCTAACAACAGGACAATATTTTGCGGCAATTTTAGATCCTGCAACAGGTTGTGAAAGCAATTCAAGGTTGACAGTTGATGTAATTGTAAGCGATCCGGGAACACCAACATTGGTGACTGCAGGAACACAAACTTTCTGTAAAGAAGATCTTCCTACATTTGCCAGCATTCAGACGAATGAAACTAACATTGTGTGGTATACAGCTATAACAGGCGGAACATTGATTCCATCTACTACGGCTCTAACAACAGGACAATATTTTGCAGCAATCTCAGATCCTGCAACAGGTTGTGAAAGTGCTGCGAGATTAACAGTTGATGTAATTGTAAATGACCCAGGAACTCCAACATTAGTAACAGCAGGTACGCAAAACTTTTGTTTGGCAAATGCTCCTACGTTTGCAAACATTCAGACGAATGAAACTAACATTGTTTGGTACACAGCTTCAACAGGCGGAACATTGATTCCATCTACTACAGCTTTAACAACAGGGCAGTATTTTGCAGCGATCTCAGATCCAGCAACAGGTTGTGAAAGTGCTTCAAGATTAACAGTTGATGTAATTGTAAACGATCCGGGAACACCAACTTTAGTAACAGCAGGAGTACAAAATTTCTGTCAGGTAAATCAGCCTACATTTGCCAGCATTCAGACAAATGAAACTAATATTGTTTGGTATACAGCTTCAACGGGCGGAACATTGATTCCATCTACTACGGCTCTAACAACAGGACAATATTTTGCGGCAATTTCAGATCCTGCAACAGGTTGTGAAAGCAATTCAAGGTTAACAGTTGATGTAATTGTAAGCGATCCGGGAACACCAACATTGGTGACTGCAGGAACACAAACTTTCTGTAAAGAAGACCTTCCAACATTTGCAAGCATTCAGACGAATGAAACTAACATAATTTGGTATACGGCTTTAACAGGCGGAACATTGATTCCATCAGCAACAGCTTTAACAACAGGCCAGTATTTTGCAGCAATTTCAGATCCTGCAACAGGCTGCGAGAGTTCTACAAGATTAACAGTTGATGTGATTGTAAACGATCCAGGCACACCAACATTAGTAACAGCGGGAACACAAAACTTCTGTTTGGCTAATGCTCCGACATTTGCAAGCATTCAGACAAACGAAACTAATATTGTTTGGTACACAGCTTCAACAGGCGGGACAGTAATTGCTCCTACAACAGCTTTAACAACAGGCCAATATTTTGCTGTAATTTCAGACCCAGCAACAGGCTGTGAAAGCGCTTCAAGATTAACAGTTGATGTAATTGTAAACGATCCGGGAACTCCGACTCTAGTAACTGCTGGTACGCAAAACTTCTGTTTGGCTAATGCTCCGACATTTGCAAGCGTTCAGTTTAATCAAGCGAATATTGTTTGGTATACAGCTTTAACAGGCGGAACATTGATCGCTCCAACAACAGCTTTAACAACAGGCCAATATTTTGCTGCAATTTCAGACCCAGCAACAGGCTGTGAAAGCGCTTCAAGATTAACAGTTGATGTAATTGTAAGTGATCCGGGAACTCCGACTCTAGTAACAGCAGGAACACAAAACTTCTGTTTGGCTAATGCTCCAACATTTGCTAGCATTCAGACAAACGAAAATAACATTGTTTGGTACACAGCTTTAACAGGCGGGACAGTAATTGCTCCTACAACAGCTTTAACAACAGGCCAATATTTTGCTGCAATTTCAGACCCAGCAACAGGCTGCGAAAGTGCTGCGAGATTAACAGTTGATGTGATTGTAAATGATCCAGGAACGCCAACATTAGTAACAGCAGGTACGCAAAACTTCTGTTTGGCTAATGCTCCGACATTTGCAAGCATCCAAACTAATGAAACTAATATTGTTTGGTACACAGCTTTAACAGGTGGGACAGTAATTGCTCCAACTACAGCTTTAACAACAGGACAGTATTTTGCAGCGATCTTAGATCCAGCAACAGGTTGCGAAAGCGCTTCAAGATTAACGGTTGATGTGATTGTAAACGATCCGGGAACTCCGACTTTAGTAACAGCAGGAACACAAAACTTCTGTTTGGTAAACGCACCGACTTTTGCAAGTGTTCAGTTTAATCAAACAAATATTGTTTGGTATACAGCTTTAACAGGCGGAACAGTAATTCCATCAGCAACAGCTTTAACAACAGGCCAGTATTTTGCAGCAATTTTAGATCCTGTAACAGGATGCGAAAGCGCTTCAAGATTAACAGTTGATATAAATGTGACTGACCCTGCAACACCAACAACAACTGCTGCTACACAAACTTTCTGCACAGGTACAAATCCTACAGTTGCTAATATTCAAGTGAATGAAAGTAATGTCGTTTGGTACACAACTCAAACAGGAGGAACTGCTTTGGCTGCGACAACTGCGCTAACTACAACAACTTATTTCGGAGCAATTAAAGATCCAGTAACAGGTTGCGAAAGCAGTGTCAGATTGCAAGTGGCTGTAACAGTTGGTAATACATTAAATCCAACGACAAATAGTACAGCACAGACTTTCTGTTCTGCAAATGCTCCAACTATTGCCAATATTCAGGTAAACGAAAGCAATGTAACATGGTTTACAGCAGCAACAGGAGGAACAGCAATTCCAGCAGGAACAGCGCTTACTTCAGGAATTTATTTCGGAAATATAGTTGATCCATCAGGATGTGAAAGTTCAACTCGTCTGCAGGTGACTGTTACCGTAGTTAATCCAAGTCCAACACCAACTACGGCTAACACAACACAAAACTTCTGTACTTTAAATTCGCCAACAGTGGCAAATATTCAAGTAAACGAAGCAAATGTTGTTTGGTATAGCACAGCTACAGGAGGAACAGCAATTGCGCCAACAACAGCTCTTGTTACAGGTACATATTATGGTGCAGTTTCAAGTGCTATTGGATGCGAAAATCCAGCTAGATTAGCTGTTACGGTAAATGTAAATTCACCAAGCGTAATTACAACACCAAGAACTACACAAACATTCTGTTTATCAGCTTTGCCAACATTGGCTAGTATTTTTGTAAACGAAACAAATGTAGTTTGGTACGCATCTGCAACTGGCGGAACAGCATTAGCAAATACAACTCCGCTTACAGCAACGACTTATTATGCTGGTTCGTTGACTAACACATTTAACGGTTGTGATAACGGACCAAGATTAGGAGTTACAATTGCATTCGAAAATGACGCTGCCGTTCAGCTTGCTACTACAGATGATACTCCTTGTGTGTTCAAAGGCGTAACATATTCAATTGCAAATGGTAAATCTAATTATGTATGGACTATTAATGGAGGTACTATTGTTTCAGGTGGTGGTACAAACGATGGTTCTGTAACAGTTTCTTGGTCAGATATTGGTCCAGGAAAAGTAACTGTGGCTTATGTTAATAATTGCGACGAAAGAACAATTAAAACGTTAGATGTTACTGTTGCAAGCTGTTCAGATTTAACTATTACACATACTGTAGATAATCCAACACCGAACTTTGGAGATAAAGTAACGTTTACGATTACAGTAAACAATGTAGGTGAAGGAGATTTTATAAATACTATTGTGAGTGATTTGCTTCCTAGCGGCTTACAATTGGTAAGTTCTTCGGCAACTGCAGGAACATACGATCCAGCGACACAGCTTTGGACTATACCAACATTAACGGCAGGTCAGAGCGTAGTATTGACAGTTGTTGCAGAAGTATTATCAAGCGGAAACTACACTAGCGTTGCTACTGTTGAAATTTCGACTCCTTTAGATGTTGATGCATCAAATAATTCAGCTTCGGTTACATTAGAACCAATTTGTCTAACGGTTTACAATGAGTTTACTCCAAACAATGATGGTAAAAACGATTTGTTCAGAATTGACTGTATTGAGTCTTATCCAAACAACGAACTGAAAGTATTTAACAGATACGGAGCATTAGTGTATAGTAAAACACGTTATGAAAATGATTGGAACGGTACAGCAAATGTATCCGGTGTAGTTAATAGAGGAGATATGCTGCCAACAGGTACTTATTTTTATGTGATAACCATTGGAGATGGAACGGTTAAAAAAGGCTGGTTGTCTATTATGAGATAATCCACTTCTATTAATCATCTAATTAATTAAACTAAATAAGTATCGTTATGAAACTATATATAAAATCATTAGAAACATATTTCATTTTAATATGTTCTTTTATTACGGTTTGCGCTTCGGCACAACAAGATCCCGAATATACCCAGTATATGTATAACACTATGGCGGTAAATCCAGCGTATGCTGGATCTACCGGAACCATAGAAGCAGCACTTTTATATCGTTCTCAATGGGTCGGAATGCCTGGAGCTCCAGAAACACAATCTTTCTCTATTCATGCTCCTCTTAGAAATGAAAAATTAGGAGTAGGTTTAAGTATTGTAAATGATAAAATCGGACCGTCCAACGAACTATATCTTGATGGAAACTTCTCTTATTCATTACCTCTCGGATATGAAAAAAGATTAGCTTTTGGTATAAAAGCCGGTACGAGAATGCTAAATATCGATTGGTCTAAAGGAAGATACTACGATGATGATGATGTTTTGTTAAATCAGAATATTAACAATCAGATGAAACTAGCTGTAGGAGCAGGTATTTACTACTATACAGAAAAATGGTATGTAGGATTCTCTATTCCAAGTTTTATTCAGAATGATTACTATGACGATGTAAAAGAATCTATAGACTATGATCGTTTGCATTACTATTTAATGGGGGGATATGTTTTTGATTTGAATCCAAATTTGAAATTTAAACCGGCATTTTTAGTAAAAGCAGTAAGTGGAGCACCGCTTACCGCAGATGTATCAGCAAATTTCATGATTCAAGAAAAGTTTGTTATAGGAGGAGCGTATCGAACAGATGATTCGATAAGCATACTGGCAGGTTTTCAAATATCACCAAGTTTCTATCTTGGATATGCTTTTGATTATACTGTAAGCCAATTGAATAAATACAATGATGGTTCACACGAGATCATCTTGCGTTATCAATTTGTGAAAAACCAAAGCAAAATTAAATCTCCTCGATTCTTCTAAAAACAAAACTTATGAGAAAACTATATATCCTATGTTTAATTTTGAGCGTTACTTTTAGTTTCGCTCAAAAAACTAACTTAAAGAAAGCTGATGCTTTGTTTAAAAACTTCTCTTATTTGGATGCTTCCAAAGCTTACGAAGAATGTTTGCAAAACATAAAAGATCCATCAGCACAGACTTTGAAGAACGCAGCAGATTCCTATTATTTTATTTCTGATTCTAGAAATGCATTAAAATGGTATAGAAAGTTATATGAAGTGCAAGGAAATAATCTGACTGATATTTACTACCTGCGTTATATTCAATCTATGAAAGCAGTTATGGATTATGATGAGGCAGATAAAATCACAAAAGAATATCTAGATAAAAAAGGTGATAAAGTAGAGATTAATAAATATGTTGCCCAAAAGAAATACATTGACAGCGTTGCTAAAGCAAAACCGCTTTACACCATTAAAAATTTGGATATTAATACCAGTAAATCAGATTTTGGAGCTACATTTTTTAAAGATAATGTAGTATTTACGTCAGCTCGTGATACAACAAAGTTTAGTGAAAAATTGTATACCTGGAATAATCAGCCTTTTCTTAACTTGTACATTGCAGAAAGAAATCCGGCAGACGGAAGTTTATTCAACGAGACGGTTTTTCTTCCAAACGTAATGACCAAATATCACGAAGCTACGGCAAGTTTTGATAATAAAGGAAGTACCATTTATTATTCGACCAATATTGTAAAGAAAAATAAATTGGTTGTTGATGAGGCCAGAGTTAACAATTTTCAGATTGTCAAAGGATCAATTGTCAATAATAAATTAGAAAATCCTCAGAAAGTATTTTTTGATAGCGACGATTATTCTGTAGGACATCCATCATTAAGCGAAGACGGACAATTGCTTTTCTTTGCTTCAGACATGCCTGGAGGTCAAGGCGAAACAGATTTGTACATGGTGAAAATTGCGGCCGACGGAACCATGAGTTCTCCTAAAAATTTAGGATCTAATATTAATACGATTGGTAACGAAGTGTTTCCATTTTACCAAAACGGAGTTTTATACTTTTCGTCTGATGGACATTATGGCTGGGGTGATTTAGATGTTTATGAAAGTAAACTTTTACCCGATGGAACATTTTCTGCGCCAAGAAATCTTGGAGCGCCTATCAACAGTAATAAAGACGATTTTTCTTTTATAATTGATAGAACAGGTGCTTATGGCTATTTTTCTTCCAACAGAGCAGGAGGAAAGGGCGATGATGATATTTACTCTTTTGTAAAAGGAAAACCAGTTTGCAACCAAAGTATTTCTGGAATGGCTATCGATCATAAAACAAAAAAGCCTTTAACAGATGTTACGATAATGGCGTATAACTCTTTTAGTGAAGTTCTGGGCGAAACCAAAACAAACTTTGACGGAAAATATGCTATTGAAGTTCCTTGCAACAAAGTGGTAAAAATGATTGCCGCAAAACTAAATTACAGTAGTGATGATAAAACAGTTGAAACAACTGGTGAAAATGGTGGTGAAATAAAAGATGTAAATTTTGAATTGAGCAATTATGATGACTTAGTTGTCAAAAAACAAGGAGTAGAAAAAGTGGATGTAAATCCAATTTACTTCGATTATGACAAGTATGACATTACACCAAAAGCTGTAGAAGAATTGTCTAAAGTGGTCTTCATCATGCAGAAGTTTCCAAACATCAGAATCAAAATTGAATCGCATACCGATTCACGCGGAAAGGATTCGTACAACTTGAAACTTTCAGATAATAGAGCAAAATCAACTCGAGATTATATCCTTTCGCAGGGCATAGATGCTTCTCGTATCGAAAGTGCTATCGGCTATGGTGAAACACGATTAATTAATAAATGTAAAAATGGTGTAAAATGTTCTGAAGAGGAGCATGTGCTAAATAGACGTTCAGATTTTATCATTATTCAAAAATAGTTCTATATTTGTACTGTAAAGTATTGATTTTCAGTTAAAAATATAAAACGTCAAAACCATTTGGAAGTTGGTTTTTTTTAATTCTTTTTTTAAGAATAATGGACAAGGAGGAAATCAGACTGCATGGATTTGCAGTCTGATTTTTGATTTTTTAAAACTTTTATTTTTTCTGCATTTGAACAAAAATAAATTCTAATTTTGATATTCAGTTTTACATTATTATAATCTGCAATATTTTACTATTTATGAGCATTCAAGAGACCATTCAAGCATTACGAAATGAACTTAATCAGCACAACTATAATTATTATGTGTTAGACAATGCTACAATTTCAGATTATGATTTTGATATTAAGCTAAAAGAGCTTCAGGATTTAGAAAATAAACATCCAGAGTTTTTTGACGAAAATTCGCCAACTCAGCGAGTAGGAGGAACTGTCACCAAAAATTTCAAAACAATAGCACATCAATACAGAATGTATTCTTTGGATAATTCTTATTCTAAAGAAGATCTTTTAGATTGGGAAAACCGCATTCAGAAAGTTTTAGGAAACGTAAACTTGCAATATACCTGCGAATTAAAATACGATGGAGCCTCAATAAGTATTACATATGAAAACGGAAAATTAGTTCAAGCCTTAACGCGTGGAGATGGTTTTCAAGGAGATGAGGTAACGAGCAACATAAAAACCATAAAATCAGTTCCATTGCATTTGAAAGGAAATTATCCTGATAAGTTTGACATTCGTGGAGAAATTATTCTTCCGTTTGCTGGTTTTGAAAAAATGAATCAGGAATTAATAGAAATTGGTGAAACTCCATATTCAAACCCAAGAAATACTGCTTCGGGAAGTTTAAAATTACAAGACAGTGCTGAGGTAGCCAAACGCCCGCTAGAATGCTTGCTTTATTTTGTAACAGGAAACAATCTGCCTTTTAAAACGCAATATGAAGGACTAGAATTAGCCAGAAGCTGGGGCTTTAAAGTTCCAAAAGAAGCAAAACTAGTTAATAGTATGCAAGAAGTTTTTGACTTCATTGATTATTGGGATGTTCACCGTCATAATTTGCCTTATGAAACAGATGGAGTTGTTGTAAAGGTCAACAGCATTCAGCATCAGGAAGAATTGGGATATACAGCAAAATCGCCACGTTGGGCAATTGCTTACAAATTTAAATCAGAACAAGTTTCAACTAAATTAAAATCAATTTCGTATCAAGTTGGAAGAACTGGAGCTATCACGCCAGTTGCCAATCTAGAACCTGTGCAGCTAGCTGGAACTATTGTAAAAAGAGCTTCTCTTCATAATGCCGATCAAATTGAAAAATTAGATATTAGAATAAATGATACTGTTTTTGTTGAAAAAGGAGGAGAAATCATTCCAAAAATCATTGCAGTAGATTTAGACAAACGTCCTGAAAATTCAGAACCAACACATTATATTTCTTATTGTCCAGAGTGCCATACAGAATTGGTTCGAAATGTTGGAGAAGCCAATCATTATTGTCCGAATTTCTACGGATGTCCTCCGCAGATTATTGGAAGAATTCAGCACTACATTTCAAGAAAAGCAATGGATATTGAAGGGCTTGGGGGAGAAACAGTGGCGCTGCTTTTCAAAAATAACCTAGTGCACAATTATGCCGATTTGTATGAACTGAAAGTTGAGGATATTCTGCATTTGGAAAGAATGGCTCAAAAATCTGCTGAAAATCTGGTAAACGGAGTTCAGAAATCAAAAGAAATTCCGTTCGAAAGCGTGTTGTTTGCACTTGGAATTCGTTTTGTTGGAGAAACAGTTGCCAAAAAACTAGCCAAACATTATAAAAACATAGATGCTTTAGCACAGGCTTCTTTAATGGATTTAATTTTGGTTGATGAAATTGGAGAAAGAATTGCTAAAAGTGTTATCGAATTCTTCGAAAATGAAGAAAATAGAAAAATTATTGAACGATTAAAAAGTTATGGAATTCAATTTGAAATTGAAGAAAAAATAAACCCAAATGCTACTGATAAATTTGTTGGAAAAACTTTTGTAGTTTCTGGCGTCTTTAGCCAATTTTCTAGAGATGAATTAAAGAAAGCTATCGAAGATAATGGAGGAAAAGTAGGAAGCTCAATTTCTGCAAAAACAGATTTTGTAGTCGCGGGAGATAATATGGGACCAGCAAAACTGGAAAAAGCAACAAAGCTGAACATCACTATATTATCAGAAGAAGACTTTATAAACAAATTGAATGAAGCCTAATAAACCATCATTAATTTTGTTCTTTTTCGGCTTGTTTTGTACCATCATTTTTGATTGGACAGAACAAGATGTTTTTGCGACATATGCAAAAGCGATTGTTCTCCCTGCTATTTTTATTTATTATTTAATTAGCAGTGAGTTTCAAATCGGAAAAACAGAAGGATTGATTTTTTTATTCTGTTTTATTGGACAAGTTTATGACTTAATGGATATTGAAAGCTCAGAATTAGGTGGAGTGCTCAGTTTTCTAGTTGTTTATAGTTTAATCGTCATCATGTTTATTCGACAGCACGAAAGAATCAGATTAACCAAACGCGATATTCTACCTATTTCTATTGTAGTTGTTTTTATCGTCTATTTGTTAATCTCTGTTTTGAGCCTGCAGCTCGACAGTATGAGAAAATTTATCGTAATATACACCGTGTACGGAATCGTTCTGAGTATATTGAGCTATTTCTGTTTTGTAAGTTACATCACAAAAGGAACACATATAGCGCTACTAATGTCGCTCATGGCAGTAAGCTACATCTTCTCTGATATTTTTTATATTTTTAATGAATATTTCTCGTATTCTATTGTTTTAGTTTTAATACGAGATACAACTCAAATTCTAGCTTATTTCTTTATGGTAGAATACTTTTTAGAAAAAGCTAGAATTCAAAAAAAGACTATACAATAATAGTTGCACTTTGGTTTGTATACGCTTTGTTTTTATCAAAATAGAAATCGATACGGCCTAAATTAATTCCGTAACACCCAACTTGATTAACAAGAACCTCTTTTCCGGCTTTATTCTTTACAATTGTAGGTTTGTCTAAGAAAGTGTGCGTATGTCCTCCAATAATTAAATCAATGTCTTGAGTTTGTTCAGCAAATATCAAATCACTAATTTTTGTTGCATCATCTTTGTATTTATAACCCAAATGCGAAAGACAAATTACCAAATCACATTTTTGTTCTTGCTTTAAAAGTTTTGTCATATCCTGAGCAACTTCAACAGGATTGTTGTAAACCGTCTCTAGATATAATTTTTTATCTACTAAACCTTGCAATTCAATTCCAACACCAAAAACACCAACCTTAATTCCATTTTTATTAAAGATTTTGTACGGTTTCACATGTCCGTCCATAACCGTATTTTTAAAATCGTAGTTAGAGTTGATAAAGTCAAAAGTTGCGTGGGGAAGTTGTGCATATAATCCGTCAAGACCATTATCAAAATCGTGATTTCCAATTGTAGAAGCATCATATTTCATCATACTCATCAATTTGAATTCTAATTCACCTCCGTAATAATTGAAATATGGCGTTCCCTGAAAAATATCACCAGCATCCAATAAAAGTACATTCGGATTTTCTTTACGAATAGTTTCAATCAACGTTGCACGACGAGAAACACCGCCTTTGTTAGGGTTACGCGGATCATCAGCAGGAAAAGGGTCAATGTGGCTATGCACATCATTAGTATGTAGAATCGTTAAATGTTTAATCTCGTTACTTTCAAAACTGCTCAAAGACAATCCTAAACTTAATAGGGCAGTACTCGCTGCTGTTTTTTCGATAAACTCTCTTCTTTTCATTTTATATATTTTTTGCAGAAATGCTTTGCTTGTTTTTTATAATTTTTTATTCCTCTGTGATTCTGATATTTTTTGGAGCAACAACAGTGTCAACTTCTTTAAAATAATCAATCAATACATCTCTAAGCTTGTAGTTTAAGTCAAACTTTTGAGTGCTTTTTGCAAAGAAAGTCATGCTGTCTCCACCATTTGCCAAGTAATCGTTTGTAGCAACATAGTACGTTTTGTTTAAATCAAGCGGTTTGCCTTGCACCATGATGTTTTTTGCCTTATTGTCTTTAGTAATAGTAAAAGTCATTCCAGACAATGGCTGAGGTTTTTTCTCCTTAATAATATAAGCAGCAATTTCTGAGATTTGCTCACCTTTTAAAGCTAGAACAACCAAGCTGTTTTCAAAAGGCATAATTTCAAAAGCCGATCTCGTTGTAACATTTCCTTTTGGAAGAATAGCACGAATACCGCCATGATTTAAAAGACATAAATCGATATCTTTCTTTTCGCGAGCGTTAAAAACAATGTTTCCTCTTAGCACACAAACATCTGCCATCAGGCTTCCAATGCCAGTTTGCCATTTTCCAGTGCTTTTGTCAAGAGTTTCTGGGCAATAAGCCAATACATTATCCAAATCTTTATTGATGTGATCGCGATAAGGCTTAATAAAGTTTTCAATTTCAGGAGTTTCTGCAGCTTTTTCAGTAACTGGGAGTTGTTTTCCTTCAATTTTAGTTAAATTGTAGTTATTCTTACTACAGGAAGAGATTAAAAAAAGTGTTAAGAATATAACAAAAAGTTTTAAAAATCCGTTATACTTTTTTAGTTTTACCATTTTAAATGCAACTTAAATAATTAATTTTGTAATCTAGTAAAAGTACTATGTTTTTGAATTATATAAAGGAATTTTTTGTAAAAAAATCATTAAATAATAATTTAAATAAGGAAAAAAACGAAGTATTTACTAAGAACGTCCAATCAATTGGTTTATTGATAGATGAGAGCGATTTTGAATATTCGGAAGCACTAATAAAGGAGTTAACGCTCCACGGAATTGCTTTAGAAAATATAAAAGTTCTTGCATACAAAGGAAAATTTAGGGAAAAAGAAGTCTGTCCCCGCCCAACTTTTGGTAAAAAACATATCAGTTGGAACGGAGAAATTACAGAAGGTTTCTTGAATGATTTTGTGAATTCAGAATTTGATCTTTTGCTGAGTTATTATAATGTCGAGAATAGTATTCTGATGTTAATCACGAGCAAGTCAAAAGCTAAATTTAAAGTCGGATTTTCTGCTGTAGACCAGAGGCTAAATCGTTGGATGATTAGTACAGAATTAGGAAGCTATAAACTATTCGTTTCGGAATTGTTTAGGTATTTAAAAAATATAAAATAAATTAATAATAATATGCAATCATTGATAGGAACTGGTGTTGCGCTTGTGACGCCATTTAAAAAAGATTTTTCAGTTGACATTGAGGCTTTACAGCGAATTGTAAACTTCTCTATAGATGGCGGAGTGGAGTATCTTGTTGTAATGGGAACAACAGCAGAAAATGCAACCCTTACAGCAGAGGAGAAAGAGTTGGTTATAAAGACTGTAATCGATGTGAATAAAGGAAGATTGCCTCTAGTTTTAGGAGTTGGAGGAAATAATACTATGCAGATTGTTGAGGAGTTAAAAACAAGAGATTTTTCTGCTTTTGAAGCGATATTATCGGTTTCTCCATATTATAATAAGCCAACTCAGGAAGGAATTTATCAGCATTTTAAAGCAATTGCTGAAGCTTCTCCAATTCCGGTAATCCTATATAATGTTCCTGGAAGAACGGCAAGTAACATGCTTCCTTCAACAGTGGTGCGTTTGGCTAACGACTTTAAAAATGTTGTAGCCATTAAAGAAGCGGCTGGAGATATGGCTCAAGCGATGCAGATTATTAAAAATGCTCCAAAAGATTTCTTAGTGATTTCTGGTGATGATATGCTAGCTTTGCCGATCGTTTTGGCGGGAGGAGCAGGTGTTATTTCTGTAATCGGACAAGGTTTTCCTAAAGAATTTTCAGAAATGATCCGTTTAGGACTAAATAAAAAAGCGGCTGACGCTTACAAAACACATTACTTTTTGTCAGACAGTATTGATATGATTTTTGAGCAGGGAAATCCAGCTGGAATCAAACAAATCTTCCAAGCCCTTGGAATTGCTGAGAATACTGTTCGTCTACCATTGGTTTCTGTTGATGAATCTCTAGCAACAAGGCTAAATGACTTTGTAAAAAACAGCATTAAATAATTGTTAAAGTGCTAGTATTTTAAGATACTAAAAAATTATTTTGCAGTAGCTAAATTAATAACTAAATTTGCCACCGAAACTTCGGTGCGATTTCACTTTGGCATAATTAATTGTCTGAGAGATTGTAATAACAGTAAGAAAATGAAAAAAATAGTATCGCTATTAATTGTTGTAACTCTTTTTTATTCTTGTGGAGAATATCAAAAAGCGTTGAAAAATGATGATGTTGCAGCAAAATTTGAAGTGGCAACAAAAATGTATGATGCTGGTAAATACACAAAGGCGATTCGTCTTTTTGAGCAACTAGCAACTTCATACAGAGGAAAACCACAAGCAGAAAAACTGTTTTACATGTTTTCGCAATCGTATTATAAAACAAAACAATATTATTTAGCTGGATATCAGTTTGAAGCTTTTGTTTCGGGGTATCCAAGAAGTGAAAAAGTGCAGGAAGCTGCGTTTTTAGGAGCTTATAGTTATTCTAAGTTGTCACCAGTTTATAGCTTGGATCAAGCAGATACGGTAAAGGCATTAGAGAAATTACAGACTTTTATTGAAAATTACCCAAATTCTGAATACATTCCTCAGGCAAATGAGACTGTACAGAAGCTAAATGGTAAATTGGAGAAAAAAGCTTACGAGAACGCTAAAGGATACAATACAATATCAGATTACAAATCGGCTTTAATAGCTTTTGATAACTTTATTGCTGATTTTCCTGGTACACCATTTAAAGAAGATGCGCTTTTCTATAAATACGATTCTGCATATAAATTGGCAATTAACAGTGTTCCTTCAAAAATGGAAGATCGTTTACATGTTGCACAAACATGCTATGCTAACTTATTGAAGTTTAAAAGCGATACGAAATATAAAAAAGAGGCAGAAGAAATGAATGCCAGAGTTGAAACAGATTTACAAAAATTTACTAAATAAAATAAAGTCATGGATTTAAAAAAGACGAATGCTCCTGTAAACACAATAACTTACAATAAAACAGTTATTGAAGAGCCAACAGGAAATGTGTATGAGGCAATTACCATTATGGCTAAAAGAGCAAATCAAATTAATTCAGAGATTAAAAAAGAATTGACTGAAAAATTAGAAGAGTTTGCTACTTACAATGATAGTCTAGAAGAAGTTTTTGAAAATAAAGAACAAATTGAAGTTTCTAAATTTTACGAAAAATTACCAAAACCACACGCTTTAGCTGTTCAAGAATGGTTAGACGGTAAAACTTACCACAGAAGTTCAAACAAATAATAGTACAATGTCAGTTTTAAACGGGAAAAAGATTTTACTGGGTGTTTCCGGTGGAATCGCAGCGTATAAAACAGCCACTTTAGTACGACTTTTTATAAAAGCAGGTGCACATGTCCAAGTGATCATGACACCTGCTTCTAAGGATTTTGTAACCCCACTTACATTATCTACATTATCAAAAAATCCAGTACATTCAAGTTTCTTTAATCAGGATGATGAAGAGGCAGTTTGGAACAATCACGTAGAATTGGCTCTTTGGGCAGATTTTATGTTGATTGCACCTGCTACTGCAAATACTTTGTCTAAAATGGCTACAGGGAATTGTGATAACCTTTTAATAGCGACCTATTTATCGGCAAAATGTCCAGTTTATTTTGCACCAGCAATGGACTTGGATATGTACAAACATCCTTCGACTTTATCAAGTTTTACAGCATTAAAACAGTACGGAAATATTATGATTCCTGCTGAAAGCGGAGAATTGGCAAGTGGTTTGTCAGGTGAGGGCCGAATGGCTGAACCTGAGAACATTGTAGCTTTTCTAGAAGCTGATTTAGAAAGTAAATTGCCTTTAAAAGGAAAAAAAATACTAGTTACCGCAGGACCGACATACGAAGCGATAGACCCTGTACGTTTTATAGGAAATCATTCGTCAGGAAAAATGGGATTTGATATTGCTAATGAAGCGGCAAGCTTAGGAGCAGAAGTGTTCTTAATTGCAGGGCCAACTCATTTAAAAGCAAAAAATAGTCTGATAAAAGTGGTAGATGTTGTTTCGGCTCAAGAAATGTACGATGCTTGTCATTTGTATTTTAATGAAGTTGATGCGGCAATCGCTGCTGCTGCTGTTGCAGATTACAGACCTAAATTTGTTGCAGATCAAAAGATTAAAAAGAATACTGTCGAATTTTCGATAGATTTAGAGAAAACAAAAGATATCTTGTCTTCTTTGGGTGCTATCAAAAAAAATCAGTTTTTAATCGGGTTTGCATTAGAAACTGAAAATGAAATTGAAAATGCTAAGCTGAAAATTCAGAAAAAAAACTTAGATTTGATTGTTTTAAATTCCTTACAAGATAAAGGTGCGGGTTTTAAAAAAGAAACCAATAAAGTTACTTTTATTGATAAAAATTTTGAGATCGAACCTACGGAATTAAAATCAAAAGAATCTGTTGCGGCTGATATTTTGAATAAAGTTATTCTGCATTTTTCAAAATCATAAATTTAGAATATACGCCGAAAACATAAATTGGAAACAACTTATGTTATAAAATTAAATATCTAGACGATTATGAAGAAGATAGTTACGCTATTAGTATTTTTAAGCTTTGGTTTTGTACAAGCTCAACAGTTAAATTGTACAGTAACTATTAATACAGAACGATTAACAAACCCAAATAATCAGGTTTTTAAAACGCTTCAGACTTCTTTGGCTGAGTTTGTTAATAAAACAGACTGGACAGGTTCTGTTTTAAAACAAAATGAGAGAATAAACTGTTCAATGTATATTACTTTATCATCTAACAGTTCAGATCAATTCACGGGAACCATTCAAGTTCAGTCTTCGAGATTGATTTTTAATTCAACCTATTCTTCTCCAGTTTTAAATTACAACGATAAAGATTTTAATTTTAGATATACAGAGTACGAACCATTGTTGTTTAATCCTAGCACTTACGATTCAAATTTAGTTTCTGTAATATCTTTCTACTGTTATGTGATTTTAGGAATGGATGCCGATACCTTCCAGATGGGAGCAGGAAATCCATATCTTCAAACCGCGCAAAATATTGCCAATGTTGCACAACAGGGAGGTTTTAAAGGATGGAACCAATCTGACGGACTTCAAAATCGATACTATTTAATTAATGATATGATTGCTCCAACCTATAGTGATTTGCGTCAGACTACTTATGCATATCATACAGGATTGGATGCAATGACATTGGATACAAAAGGAGCTAAGGAAAAAATCAAAAATGCATTAATGCTTATTGGTAAGTTAAACTCTGTTAAGCCAAATGCTTTTATAACCCGAGTTTTCTTTGATGCAAAATCAGATGAAATTGTTTCTATTTTTTCTGGAGGCCCAAGTATCACAATTACAGATTTAACCGATGTCTTAAATAAAGTTTCGCCGTTAAATTCTACAAAATGGTCACAGATTAAATACTAATCTCGTTTTTCATTTTTATCTTCGCTACTTTTTAACCTTATATTTTTACAAATCGACCTATGATTACATCACTGTCAATTAAAAATTATGCTCTTATCGAAAAACTGGCTATAGATTTTTCTAAAGGTTTTTCTATAATTACAGGTGAGACAGGTGCGGGAAAGTCAATTATTTTAGGGGCTATTGGTCTTGTTTTGGGTAAAAGGGCAGATCTGACTTCATTAAAAAATAAAGAAGAAAAATGTGTTATTGAGGCACAATTTGAAATTGGAAAATATAATTTAAAGGAGTTTTTTGAAGCTAATGATTTGGATTATGAAGATGAAACGATCATTAGGAGGGAAATTTTGCCTTCTGGAAAATCTCGTGCTTTTATAAATGATAGTCCGGTAAATCTTCAAGAATTGCAAGATTTGAGTTTATATTTGATTGATATTCATTCGCAGCAGCAAACTCAAGAATTGTCAGATGAAAATGTTCAGTTTAAAATTATTGATGCCATTGCAAACAATAATGACATAATTGCTGAATATCAGAAACTGCTTAAGTCTTATAAGTCAGATAAATCAAAGTTAAATGCTTTGCTTAAAAAACAAAGTGATGCTGGGAAAGAACAAGAATACCATACATTTTTATTGAATGAACTTGTTGCGGCTCAATTGAAATCTGGAGAGCAGGAAGAGTTAGAAGCAGACTACGAGAAACTGAATAATGTTGAGATAATTAAAGAATCTCTAGATAAATCTTTGACAATTGCCAATGAAGAGCAATTTGGTGTTTTTCATAGTCTGAATGAAATCAAAAATGCCTTGCAAAAAGTAGCTCCTTTCTCTGTAGAATATCAAAATTTGTTTGAAAGAGTAACAAGTTTGACTATAGATTTTGATGATGTTTCTAAAGAATTGGAAAATTGCTCAGAAAAATTATTGAATGATCCTGCACAATTAGAATTGATCAACCAAAAACTGCAGTCGATTTATAATTTGCAGAAAAAACATCAAGTAAGTACTGTAGATGAGTTATTGCAAATTCAGTCAGATTTAGGAAATTCTTTGCTTGAGCTTGATAATATGGATGAAGAAATAGCTTTACTGACTAAAATTATCGAGGAAAAAGCAACAGAGCTTGATATTTACGCATCAAAAATACATCAAAATAGATTAGATGCAATTCCGACGCTATCTGCGCAATTGGTTTCAATTCTCGAGACTTTAGGAATGCCTAATGCACGTTTTAATATGGAATTACAGCCTTCTGAAACGTATTTTCAAAACGGAAAAGACGAATTGCAATTCTTATTTTCAGCAAATAAAGGAACCGATTTTGGCTTACTGAAAAAAGTAGCGTCAGGCGGAGAGATGTCTCGTATTATGCTAGCTGTGAAAGCAATTTTAGCTAAATATTCAAAACTACCAACTTTGATTTTTGATGAAATTGATACAGGGGTTTCGGGAGAAATTGCCATCAGAATGGGAGAAATTATGAAAGAAATGAGTGCAACAATGCAGATATTTGCCATTACGCATTTACCTCAAATTGCGGCAAAAGGAGATTCTCATTTTAAAGTTTCTAAGTCTACAGTTGGAGATGATACACAATCTGAATTGAAACTTTTATCGCAAGAAGACCGAATTATAGAAATAGCCCAAATGTTATCAGGAGCAAACATCTCTGACTCAGCATTAAATCACGCAAAAGAATTATTGAATTAAAATACGCAATGGAAAGTTTGAGTTTTTACGAAAATCAATTTATTAAGGCAGACGCATTAATTTCTGAAGGAAATTCTGCAGATGCAAAAGAGCTGCTGGAAGAAATTTTATCTCAGTATCCTGATTTTGGTAAAGCTCATAATCATTTGGGATGGATTTACTATAATAAATTAAGTGACTTCGAAAGAGGAATCTATCATTATAAATTGGCCATGAAGTTTGATTCTAAATATCCAGCTCCATATTTAAATTACACCTATCTGCTAATTGATATAGGGAGATATGCAGAAGCAAAAGAGCATATTAATTTTACATTGGTTAATTTAGAAAATGCAGATAACTCTACTTATAACAGTGAATTAGGAAGGATGGCGGAGTATGAAAGCCAATATACTAAGGCATTCAATTTTTATAAAGAAGCAAAGAGGAATGCATTAAACCCAAATTTTATTGACAATATGAAGGCCAATATGAAAAGGGTTAAGGATAAAATGTCTATTTTTGAAAAATTAAAACTGAAATTGAAATAATACAAAAAAAATAATTGCAAGATGATTATAGAACCTAGAATGAGAGGATTTATTTGTTTGACTGCCCATCCAACGGGAGCTGAGCAAAATGTAAAAAATCAAATCGAATACGTAAAATCTAAAGGAGAAATTGCTGGTGCTAAAAAAGTTTTAGTAATCGGTGCTTCTACAGGTTTCGGATTGGCTTCAAGAATTACTAGTGCTTTTGGTTCTGGTGCATCAACAATTGGAGTATTTTTTGAAAAACCGCCAGTTGAAGGAAAAACAGCTTCTCCAGGATGGTATAATTCTGCAGCATTCGAAAAAGAAGCTCATAAAGCAGGTTTATATGCAAAAAGTATCAATGGTGATGCGTTCTCAAACGAAATCAAAAGAGAAACTTTAGATTTGATTAAAGCAGATTTAGGACAAGTAGATCTTATAATTTATAGTTTAGCGTCTCCAGTACGTACAAATCCAAATACAGGAGTTACGCATCGTTCAGTTTTAAAACCAATAGGACAAACTTTTACGAATAAAACTGTTGATTTTCACACAGGAAAAGTTTCAGATGTTTCTATCGCTCCTGCAAATGAGGAAGATATTGAAAATACTGTAGCGGTAATGGGAGGTGAAGATTGGGCAATGTGGATTGATGCTTTGAAAGCTGAAAATTTATTAGCTGAAGGAGCTACAACAGTTGCTTATTCGTATATCGGGCCAGCTTTAACAGAAGCAGTTTACAGAAAAGGAACAATTGGTCGTGCAAAAGATCACCTAGAGGCTACTGCATTTACTATCGAAGATTCTTTAAAATCTATCGGAGGAAGAGCTTTTGTTTCTGTAAATAAAGCTTTAGTTACTCAAGCAAGTTCTGCAATTCCAGTAATTCCATTGTATATTTCTCTTTTATATAAAATAATGAAAGAAGAAGGGATTCACGAAGGTTGTATTGAGCAAATTCAGCGTTTATTCCAAGACAGATTGTATAATGGTTCTGAAGTTCCTGTTGATGAAAAAGGAAGAATCAGAATTGATGATTGGGAAATGCGTGAAGATGTTCAAGAAAAAGTGGCTAAACTTTGGTTGGAAGCTACAACTGAAACATTGCCAGAAATTGGTGATTTAGCGGGTTACAGAAGTGATTTCTTAAATTTATTCGGATTCGAAGTTCCTGGTGTTGATTACAACGCAGATACTAACGAAGTTGTTGAGATTGAAAGTATCAAATAATATATTTTTACTTGGTAAAACGAAAAACCATCAACCAAAAGTTGATGGTTTTTTTGTGAATATACCATATCTTTGTTAAAATTTTACAACAATAAAAATATACCCTTTAATAACGCACATTCTGCTATGATTTTTTCTTTAATTATACCCGTGTATAATCGTCCTGATGAAGTTGATGAGCTTTTGGAAAGTCTCTCAAAATCTGATTATAATGAAGCTTTTGAAATTGTTCTTGTCGAAGATGGATCTTCTATTCCATGTCGGGATGTGGTGATGAATTATCAAGGAAAATTAAATATATCATACTACTTTAAAGAAAACTCTGGTCCTGGAGATTCTAGAAATTTTGGGATGCAGAGAGCTAGAGGTGATTATTTTATCATTTTTGATTCAGATTGCATTATACCGTCACAATATTTAACCGAAGTTCGTAAAGAATTAGATGCAAATTATGTAGACTGTTTTGGAGGTCCTGATAAAGCATTAGATAGTTTTTCTGATATCCAAAAAGCCATCAATTTTGCTATGACTTCTTTCTTGACTACAGGTGGAATTAGAGGTGGTTCGGAGAAGATAAACAAGTTTCAGCCACGCAGTTTTAATATGGGGATTTCTAAGAAAGCTTTTGAGGCATCAAAAGGATTTGGAAACATTCACCCGGGTGAAGATCCAGATTTATCAATTCGTTTATGGAATTTAGGCTTCGAGACAAGGCTTTTTAAAGAAGCTTATGTGTATCATAAAAGAAGAATTGATTGGGAAAAATTCTCGATCCAAGTAAATAAATTTGGGATTGCTCGACCTATTTTAAATAGTTGGTATCCAGAGCATAATAAATTAACTTTCTTCTTTCCGACTTTATTTATACTCGGATTATTATTAGCTTTTTTATTGTTAATTTTTAATAACGATATTTTATTACAATTATATTTCGTATATTTCGTTATAATTTTTCTTACAGCCAGTATTCAAAATAAAAGTATCAAAATTGGATACCTGTCTGTAATTGCAGTGTGGAAACAGTTTTTTGGTTACGGAACAGGATTTTTAAAATCCTACATTAAAGTAATTTTATTAAAGAAAAAACCACAAGAGGCTTTTCCGCGTATGTTTTTTAAATTATAAGAATGACAAAAGTTATTGGTCTTACAGGAGGAATTGGCAGCGGGAAAACGACTGTTGCCAACTATTTTCAAGAAATGGGTGTTCCTGTTTATATTGCCGATGACGGTGCTAAAAGAGTAATGCAGTCAAAAAACATTTTGTCAGAAGTAAAAGCTGCATTTGGTGGCAATATTTTTGATGGTGAAGTTTTAAATCGTGCTAAACTAGCACAAATTGTTTTTAATGATAAAGAACAATTGGCAAAATTAAATGCGATTGTGCATCCAGCTGTAAAATTAGATTTTGATGATTGGGTAAAAGAGCACAAGAATAATGATTATGTAATGTATGAAGCAGCTATTTTATTTGAAAGCGGCCGATATAAAGATTGTGACGTAATTATAACCGTAACAGCTCCCGAAGAGGTAAGAATTGATAGGGTTATAAAACGAGATAAAACCACCCGAGAAGAAGTTTTAAGTAGAATGAAAATGCAGTGGAATGATGAAAAACGAATTTCTAAGAGCAATTTCGTGATTAATAACAATAATCTTAAAAATGCTAAAGAAGAAGTTGTTAAAATTCTTAAAATTTTAAATATAAAACAAAAACAGTCTTAAATGTTAATATTTGGTTAATGTATTATTTAGTATATTGTTAAAATATTAATTTTGTTTCGATGAATAAATTATTTTTTAGAATACTTGTTTTATTGATGAGTTTGTCCTTGATAGGGATAATTCTGGTGCAAGTGTTTTGGTTCAATTCTTCGTTCAAAAATAATGAAGAGCAATTTAAATACCACGTTACTCAAGTAATTGGAAATGTTGCAGACAAGCTGGAACAACAAGAAGAGTACAGTTTCTACGACAAATACAACCGTATTAAAGACAGTACGGGTAAAATTCCAAAAAAAGAAGATTTACTAGAAGTACTTTATGTACAAAGAAACACAAAAACGAATAAAACAATCGTTTATTCAAGCACATTGACATCGGAAGATTACGATATTAATGGCTCTGTTTTTAACAAAAAATTCAGTAGCGAGCGTTTTAAAAATTTTAGTTCAAAAAGAATAACTGAAGTTTATAATAACCACAACGGAATTGATAATAATAATTTAGGTCAAAGTATAATTCCTGATCAAAGATTTGAAAAATCAGGAAGTTTAGATATTTTAAATAAAGTTCAACAGCAGATTCAATACAAAGATATTGCTTCTCTAACTCCAATTGAAGGGAGAGTTACAAAGGAAAGGCTTTTTAAATTATTGAAAAAAGAACTGGAAGAATATGGTGTAAAAACCAAATTTGAATTCGGAATATACAGCAGTGGCGTTCCAACAAAGATTAAATCCGATGGATTTCATTTTGATAAAGAATCCACATATGATATTCCAATTTATACAGATAATGAAGGGAATAGCAAATATGAATTATCAGTTACTTTTCCGCACAAAAAGAAATTCTTATTATCTGAATTATTAAGTATTACTATTTTGTCAATAGTTTTTACATTAATTATAATAGTTGCATATACAAGTGCGTTAAATCAATTATTGCGTCAGAAACACATTTCTGAAATCAAGACCGATTTTATTAATAACATGACGCATGAGTTTAAAACTCCTATTGCAACTATAAACCTAGCATTAGATGCTATTAGAAGTCCGAAAGTTATTGAAGATAAAGAAAAAGTGTATCGTTATCTTCAAATGATTCGAGATGAAAACAAAAGAATGCACGCTCAAGTTGAGAATGTTCTCCGTATTTCAAAATTAGAAAAAAGAGAACTTGACATAACAAAAGAGCCAACTGTTGTTACAGATATAATTGACGATGCTATTGAGCATGTTAATCTTATTTTAGAAGACAGAAATGGTTCTGTAGTAAAGCATTATAACGCAGCAAGAACAACTTGTTTGATTAATGAAGTTCACTTTACAAACGTGCTGGTTAATATTTTGGAAAATGCCATTAAATATTCTCCAGACGCACCAGAGATCGAAATCTTTACTGAAAACATTAAAGATATGATCCTGATAAAAGTGAGAGATCATGGACTGGGAATGAGTAAGATAGCTCAAAAACGAGTGTTTGAGAAATTTTACAGAGAACACACAGGGGATCTTCATAATGTAAAAGGACACGGTTTAGGACTTGCTTACGTAAAAAGAATAGTAGAGGATCACAATGGTCAAGTATATGTAGAAAGCGAAAAAGGAAAAGGTAGCACCTTTATAATAAAAATACCATTAATAAATTAAAATATGGAAAATACTAACAAAAGAATACTTTTAGTAGAAGATGACCTAAATTTTGGGGCGGTTCTTAAAGATTATCTAATGTTAAATGACTTTGAAGTTACTTTAGCTAAAAACGGTATGGAAGGTTTCGAGAAGTTCAAGAAAGATGTGTACGATTTATGTATTCTTGACGTAATGATGCCTTATAAAGATGGTTATACTTTGGCCAAAGAAATTAGAGAGAAGAACAGTGAAGTGCCAATTATCTTTTTAACAGCAAAATCTATGAAAGAAGATGTGTTAAAAGGGTATAAAGCTGGTGCAGACGACTATTTAAATAAACCTTTTGATTCAGAAGTGCTTTTGATGAAGATTAAAGCAATCATTCAGAGAAAATCAGCTGATACAAAAGCAGAACAAGTACAGTTTGAGTTTAATATTGGAAAATTCCACTTAAATTCAAAACTAAGATTCTTGACTTTCCAAGATGAAGAGCCTATTAAATTGTCTCCAAAAGAAAATGAATTGTTAAAAATGCTTATTCTTCATGAAAATGATTTAATGCCAAGAGAATTAGCTTTAACCAAAATCTGGAGAGATGATAATTACTTTACATCAAGAAGTATGGACGTTTACATCGCTAAATTGAGAAAATATCTAAAAGCAGATGAAGATGTTGAAATCTTAAACATTCACGGTGAAGGTTTCAGATTGGTAATAAAAAGCAAAGTTTCTGAATAATCATTCAGCAAAAAAAATAGATAAGCTCTGAGAAATCAGGGCTTTTTTTGTGCATGAAATTAAAATATTTTGATTTATTTTTTGTGATATAGATTTGCTTTTAATTGTTTGATTCTAAAAACAATAGTGTAGGTTTTAAAAGTTTAAAATATAATGGTGGAATTTGTTTTGAGGAATTTTCTTTAAATAAATTTGGAAAATCAAAAAAGTATTCTGAATATTTGCACACGAAAAAATTAATAACCCTTTAAAACGAAGAAAAAATGTTTGTACTTACATTGACATCTCAGAGCTTTACACCAAACGTATTTGGTGAAGCAATTCTTCGTGGCTTATTTCAATCTTAGAAATATATTTTTAGATATATAAAAAAAGCTCGAAGACAATAAGTTTCGGGCTTTTTTTTATTCTAGACTCTTCAAAATTTTCCCGAAAATCGATTTTTAGAATTTATCCATCAGGATAAATAGTTTGGCCTTTTTGGCTGTTAATTTAATGCACGATAATTTTTTTTATGGAAAATTATACGGTAAACGAGTATGCATTATGTACTCGTTTTAAAAGTAAAAGAAAAAAGAAAAGATTAGTAAAAGAAGATTTTGAAAAACAATTAATCCAGTTAAGAAAAATTGAAATCGACCTTTGGAAAAAGCGTAAAGACTTACCATTGGTTCCTTTGGAAATTCCGTATCAAAAAGGCTGGCAACGTAATTTTAAATTAAGAGATGATATTGCTAGATCAAGTGAAGCACCATTTTACAGAGAATTATTGGAAAAAATAAATACATGGCAGTTTTCTCCTGAAAAATCTTTTAAAAGAAAGAAAAAAAGAAAAAGAAGACATCTGTATGTTGAAAAACTCCAGACTGTAAAAGAATTTTCGGAATGGGAATGGAGAAGTTCAAAATTAGAATTGACCGAAAAAGAAAAAGCACATTTTTACAAAAGGGAACGTTGGTGCAGCAATTTTAAACGATACAAAATTCATTATGTATTTAACGAACCTTGGCGATATGTTTTTCGAGTTAGCCCTTATATGATAACACATACTAGAATGGTCGATTCAGATTTGGAAAGCCAAATTCAGCTTCTTGACAATTATATTGTTAATCATAATCTGAGAGATAAAATAAATAGATTAATACACGGCAGTTCTCATAAATGGAGTTACTATGAAAAGGAGAATCCAAAAGAGATAAGCCCAATTAAAAATAAAAGTTTGCATGCTTTGTATCAGCAATATGCAGACGAAATGATAGAAAATCATGGGAAATAAATTATCTGGAAAAGACCTTATTAAATTAGGTTTTCCAAAAAACAATTCAATAAATATCGCCTTAGGGCAGATAAACAGATATAGAAAAAGAGAAAAAAAGGAATCTATTCTAACAGAAGCAAAGGATGTATTGTTAAATCCTGAAAAATATGAAGGAAATGGAACTTGGGGTAAAGTAGCCGAAGGTTTAATCAAACCCGTTCAGGTAAGAATGCATCAGCTTAAAAATACAAGAGCGCCTTTTAAGATTTTTGGTGAGAATGAAATAGACGAACAGGCTAAATTTCAATTGTACGATTCGTTGAAACTTCCGGTATCAGTTGCTGGAGCTTTAATGCCAGATGCGCACTCAGGCTACGGATTGCCTATTGGAGGCGTTTTAGCAACAGACAATGCCGTTATTCCGTATGGAGTTGGTGTTGATATTGGATGCAGAATGAGTCTTTCTATTTTTGATTTGCCAGCTTCTCATTTTAAAGGAAAAGAACATCAGTTAGAAGCTATTTTGAAAGACAATACGAAGTTTGGAATGTATGAGACGCATGCTTCAAGAGTAGATCATGAAGTATTTTATAAAAGTGAATTCAAGGATATTCCGTTGTTAAAGAATCTTTTACCAAAAGCTTACAAACAACTGGGAACTTCAGGAGGAGGAAATCATTTTGTAGAATTCGGAATTGCAAAAATCGATAATCCTGAGAATGAATGGAAGTTGGATAAAGGAGAATATTTTGCTGTTCTTTCGCATAGCGGTTCCCGCGGATTGGGTGCTAATATTGCGAAACATTATACTTATTTGGCCACAAAACAATGTCCGTTGCCAAAAAATGTACAGCATTTAGCTTGGCTAGATTTGAATACACATGATGGTCAGGAATATTGGCTGGCTATGAATTTGGCTGGAGAATATGCAAAAGCTTGTCACGATGATATTCATAGAAGAATTGCTAAAGCGATTGGAAAAAGAGTAGTGGTAACAATAGAAAATCACCACAATTTTGCTTGGAAAGAAATGGTAAACGGTCAAGAATGTATTGTACATAGAAAAGGAGCTACACCTGCGGATGAAGGACAATTGGGAATTATTCCAGGTTCTATGACAGCGCCAGGTTTTATTGTAAAAGGAAAAGGAAATGCAGAAAGTTTAAACTCTGCTTCGCATGGTGCGGGACGTTTGTTTTCGAGAGCTAAATGCAAAAGTACTTTTACGCAAAGTGAGATTAAAAAGGTTTTGAAAGCCAACAATGTAACCTTGATTGGTGGAAATATTGATGAAGCGCCAATGGCTTATAAAGACATTACAAAAGTAATGGCAAACCAAACAGAATTAGTTGAAGTTTTAGGAACATTTACGCCTAAAATTGTTAGGATGGACCGCTAAAAATTAAAAATTATGGAAAGATTTCAAGACGAAAATAAATGGTTGGGAAATTTTTATAACGAGATTTTCGTAAGATGCCCCAAATGTGAATCTAAAGGAGTTTTAAAAGAAGTGCCTGAAAATTGTGAATGCGGAAAATGTACTACAATGGCTTTCGAATGCAAAACGTGTTTTTATAAGATTGATGAACCTGTTTATCAATACAAAGCATATGGCAAGCATTATTGTGGCAATTGTTATGAAAAATTCGATTACGAATCTCAGATTCTTAAAGAGATTCCAGAAACCTATCAGGTTAAATGCCCGTATTGCAGTTTTCAGGAAGAAATAAAGCCAGGGGTTTCTAGAATTAGAAAAGAAGCTAAGAAAGACGGTTTAGTAAGAGAGCCATGGCATAATTTGCTTCTTTGGTTTCAAAAAGAAATCAAAGGAAATATTTTTTGGGTTTATAATTATGAACACATAATGTACTTGGAAAAATATATTAAAGCCGACTTAAGAGAAAGAAATAATAATGGAAGCGGCAATGGAACAATGGTTTCAAGACTTCCAAAATTTATTAAAGAAGCAAAAAACAGAGAAAAGCTTCTTAAGATATTAGAAAAATGGAAAGAATAATTCAGATAACAGCGGGTCGCGGACCTGCAGAATGTACTTGGGTGGTTGCCCAAGTGCTTAAAAAAGTACTTGAAGAAGCACAAGAACAGCAATTGGAAACTGTTTTGCTGCAAAGAGAAGCAGGAACTGAAAACGGAACTGTAGAAACAGCTTCAATTGCTATAAAAGGAAAGAATGCTGATCAGTTTGTGAATTCTTGGATAGGAACAGTTCAGTGGATTGGTCAAAGTCAGTTTAGGAAAATGCACAAGCGTAAAAACTGGTTTATTGGAATCTTTGAAATTGAACAACAGAAAAACAACTTATTTTCTGAAAACGATATTCAATATCAGGCCATGAGAAGCTCGGGCGCAGGTGGTCAGCACGTAAATAAAGTAAGTTCTGCAATCAGAGCAACGCATATTCCAACCGGAATTGCAGTAGTTTCTATGGACAGCCGTTCGCAGCATCAAAACAAAAAACTGGCAACCGAGAGATTGATTAAAAAACTAGAAGACGAGAAACTGATTCAGCTTAAAAATCATGTGGGAAAACAGTGGGAAAATCAGCTCAATGTAGAGCGAGGTAATCCAGTGAGAGTTTTTACTGGAAGTGATTTTAAAAAGAATAAAGTGGAGAAAAGTTACAAAGGGACTCGTCAGAAATTAAAAAATGATTTACGAAATGAAAACAATTGATAAATACCTTTTTCAAGCCTTGGATAATTATCCTTATTCGCTTGAAGAAACTATAGAATCTTTGGATTATGCTTTTTCTTATGATTCAAAAAATACAATGGTTTTATGTTTATACGGAAGAATTCAGGCAGAACAGTTAATGAATTATGAAGAGGCAAAATCTTATTTTCAGCAAGCTTTATCTATTAATATTCATGCTCTTGAAGTATATCCGTATTATTTGCAAACCTTGATTGTGAATGAAGATTATGAAGATGCTCAAAAGCTAATTGATTTTGCTTTAACTGTAAAAGGAATAAACAAGTCTGAAATTTACATCAAAAAAACAATTCTGTTAGAAGTACAGCACAAATTTAAAGAAGCTTTAAAAGAAATTAAGCAAGCAAAATTATATTCTATTCAGCATGATTATGACTCTGGAATTAGTGAAGTGGAGAAAAGAATTAAAGTTAAAGTTGATTTGTTGAAAAAGAAGAAAGAGAAGAAAGAGGATAAATCTAAGAAAGGCTCTAAAAAGAAATCAAAGTAATTTTTAAACAAAAAACGATGCAATTTAGCATCGTTTTTTTATTAGCTATAAGCTCCTGCAAGGTTTTAAAAACCTTGTAGGAATGGAATTTCTATTTTATTTCCAATGCAATTCTAAAGCAAAACAAGTTTTATCGTCTTTCGTAATGCTGAATGTTGCTGTTGTATGATCGTCGTCTTCGCTTTCGTGAATTACTACATTGTCTTGCAATGAAAGCTCTTTCATGAAATTCATTTCAAAGCTTTTTACTTCTTGTTTTATAATTCTTCTTGGATCGACATGGTCCAGACACCACTCTAAGTATTTTACGTTATTGACGTGGTTTACAATATCTAGATCTGACAAATAAACTGTTTTTTCGAAAACAGCTTCTTTTTCGTGGTTGATATTTATTTTAGAAAAACCTTCTGTTGTTGCTCTTTTTTCTGGGAACAATTCGAAATGTTCATAAGGCAAAGCTAAAGCTTCTGGGCGACGTGCTTTGGTATTAAAAACGGCCCAATAGGTTTCGCTTCCAACAATCTTTTTCCCATTTACATACATTTCAAGCGCACGAACCGAACGTGAATTTTCAAGACTATTAATCCAAGTTTTTACTGTTACAACATCTTGCCATTTTGGTAATTCAGTAATTTCTACACGCATTCTGCTTAAAACCCAAGCCTGATCAAATTCTTGCATATCTGTAAAACTGATTCCGCCAACTTCTGAATGTGCAGCAGCTGTAAGCTGTAAAAGATTGCATAAATCGGTGTATTTTAAGTAGCCATTTGGCGTACATTGTGTAAAATTAATTTCCCAATCTTTACTCAAAACTGATGTGAAATTTGGTGATATAGGCATTGCTAATTTTAGATTTTAGATTGTTGATTTTAGATTTTTCCTGCGGAAAATAGAATAAAGATGAAAGAGAAAAGACTTCTATTTTAGAAGGTTTTCTATGTAATTTATAATCTCATTTCTATCAGTCGAATAATCAAACCATTTGGTGTTTTCATTTCGTTTAAACCACGTTAATTGTCTTTTAGAAAATCGGCGTGTGTTCTTTTTTATTTCTTCAATTGCGAATGGCAAAGTGAAATCTCCGTCAAAATAACTAAATAATTCTCTATAACCGACCGTTTGTAAAGCATTTAACTCTTTGTTAGGATAAAGTGATTTGGCTTCTTCCAATAATCCCATATCCATCATAATATCGACACGTTGGTTGATTCTGTTATAAATGATTTCTCTGTCGGCATCTAAACCAATTAAAATAAGAGTGAAGTTTCTGTTGTTTTTCTTTAAATTTAAGAATGAAGAATAGGGTTTTTGAGATCCAATACAAACTTCTACAAAACGCATCATTCGTTGCGGATTTTGTAAGGTCTGCGGATTTTCGATCGTTATTTTTTGATAATAATCTGGATCTAAATTTTGTAATTGTTCTTGAAGATATTCGATTCCGAATTTTTTATAGTTTGAATTTACTTCGGCACGAATTTCTGAAGGAATTTCTGGAAATTCGTCAAAACCTTTTAATATGGCATCAACGTATAAACCTGATCCGCCAATTAAAATGGCGAAGTCATTATTTTGATATAATTCTTCTAGTTTTAAAAGTGCTTCTTTTTCGTAATCGCCAACGGTATAATTCTCGAAAATGGATTTGTTTTGAATAAAATGGTGTTTTGCAGCACTTAATTCTTCCTGACTTGGAACAGCGGTTCCAATGGTCATTTCTTTAAAAAACTGACGGCTGTCGCAAGAAACAATTTCGCATTTAAAATGCTGTGCCAAAGCAATGCTTAGGGCTGTTTTCCCGATAGCTGTTGGTCCGACAATGGTTATAAGGTACTTCATATTTTTTAGCCCAGATGGAAATGGAAACCCCGGACTTATATTTGTTGTATTTTTTTGGTGTAAAAGAGCGACCAGCGGAAGCTCCTTTTATGCCTTAAAAAATTACAAATATAAGGAGGAGTTGCAATGTACAGCTGGATTAGCTTCTAAAATTAATTATTTGGCAATTCTGTTCCGCATTCGTAACAATATTTTGCATTGTCAAAATGAACTTGCGACTGACATTTTCGGCATGTTTTTTTTCCGCTTACGGAATTGTTTCTTAGGCTGCTTTTTGCAAATTCGGCTGTAACAATTCCTGTTGGAACAGCAATTATTCCGTAACCTAAAATCATTACAAATGCTGCAATAAATTGTCCTAAAGGAGTTTGAGGAGAAATGTCGCCATAACCAACGGTTGTTAAAGTAACAATTGTCCAGTAAATTCCCATCGGAATACTTGTAAATCCTGATTCTTTGCCTTCAACCAAATACATGACTGTACCGATTATAACGGTGCTGATTAAGACAAAATAAATGAAAACCAGAATTTTTTCTTTACTGGCTTCTATAGCTTCTTTTAATTGTAAAGATTGATGATTAATTTGCGGAATATGCAAAATCTTGAACAATCGAAGAAAACGCAGTGCTCTTACAATGGATAAAATACTCGCACCAGGAAAAAAGATCGATAAATACATGGGTAATACGGCAAGCAAATCGATGATTCCGTAAAAGCTGAAAACGTATTTAACTGGTTTTTGTATAGAAATAATTCTCAGTATATATTCGATAGTAAAAAAAACTGTAATTATCCATTCGCATATCAATAATTGTTCATGATATTTAGAGCTGACTCCTTCAACAGTATCAAGCATTATTAGGAGAACACTCAGTAGGATTAAACCCAGCAATACTAAATCGAACATTCGTCCTAAAATGGTATTGGTACCATATAGAATAATTTTGACTTTTTCCCTGAAGATTTCGTATTGTGATTTTTTATTTTTCATATCATTAAAGATAATGAAAGTTTTGTTTTGTTAAAAATGAAGTATCTTTAATGATTTGCTTTTTCGGATGTAATTCTGAATGATATTTTTCACATCACGATTATGCTGCATTGGAATCAGAATGTTTTTCAGGATATCAATATTGGTGATTTGATGATTCAAATCGTAATAAGCATAACCTTGATAGGTTCCGTTTTCTATTAAAATAGCACTTCTTTCGTTTACATTTCGGCCTCTGTCTATTAATATCATGCTTTTATTATCGAAACTATTTTCTGAGATAAACTGCTGTACTCTTAAATTGTAAACTTCTGGTGTAACTTCGCCAATGCAAGCGCCGTCACATTCTTTGATTTTATATTGAAAACACTCTTTTTTGGTTTGATATAAACCAGTTAGTTTTTGGCACAAATGATATTTTGCTGTAAACCTAAAAAGTGCATTTTTACCTTCTTGCAAAGAAGCAAAAGAGGTTATTTCTTTTTTACGTCCGTCTGCTTTTTCAAGTTTTAAATTGATGTATCCGTTTTCATCTTTTTCGGCATACAAGGCGAAAGGAAAAACCGTTTTCTTTTGCGAACGATTGTATCTCGGACGATTTATTTTTACTTCCTGACTTTCTTTTAAAAGGGCGATTAATTCGCTTCCAGTTTCATCGTAAGTTATGGTAAAGACTTCAGTCTGAATTCTTTTGCTTTTGGTTGTAACTCCAGTAAAATGCTGATTGACTCTTTTTTTGATATTTTGACTTTTGCCAATATAGATCAAAGTTCCCCCTTCGTTATAAATATAATAAACGCCTGTTTTGGCTGGCATTTGATTTAAGATATCTAAGAGTTTTGGAGAAATTCCTTTTTCGACTTCAAGTTTTATAAAATCTTTTACAATTGTTTTCTCGGTGTCTTTTTCCAAAAGCATTTTAAACAGCTTTGTCGTTGCCATAGCGTCTCCGCTTGCACGATGCCTGTCTGCCATAGGAATTCCGAGTGCACGCACTAGTTTGCCTAGACTGTATGAAGGTTGTTCTGGAATTAGTTTTTTGGCTAATTCAACTGTACAAAGTGTTCTGGCTTCGAAATCGTAGCCTAAACGGCGAAATTCTGTTCTAAGGATTCTATAGTCAAAAGAAGCATTGTGAGCCACAATTACAGAGTCTGAAGTGATTTCGATAATGCGTTTGGCAATTTCGTAAAACTTTGGAGCAGAACGCAACATCGCATTATTAATTCCAGTTAGTTTTACCACAAAGGGCTGAATCGGAATTTCAGGATTGACAAGGCTGATGAATTGGTCTACTACTTCATGCCCATCAAATTTGTAGATGGCGATTTCAGTAATTCCCTCTTCATTAAATTGTCCTCCTGTAGTTTCTATGTCTAGTATTGCGTACAAATTTATTCTTCAGTGTTCAGTTTCGATGTTATCGAATTAGTGTTCAGTTTTTCCGTAGAGGCGCACCGCAGGGCGTCTTACGATTGTGGTCTTTGATGTTAACGTCCGCCAAAAATGCTGCTTCCAATTCTTACCATTGTGCTCCCGCATTCTATGGCCAATTGATAATCACCAGACATTCCCATTGAAATTGTTTTTAAATCAACAATTTGCAGTTTTTGGATAGAATCAAAAATAGATTTTAAATGTGTGAATTCTTTCTTTATTTGGTTTTGGTCTTCGGTAAAAGTTGCCATTCCCATTAAACCTAAGATACGAATATTTTTTAACTCTTTAAACTCTGGAGAAGTTAAAAGTTCATTTAATTCGTTTTCATCCAAACCAAATTTAGATTCTTCTTCTGCAATATAAATTTGAAGAAGGCAATCTATAATTCTTTTATTTTTTAAAGCTTGCTTGTTGATTTCCTGTAATAATTTTAAACTGTCAACACCATGAATCAAAGTCACGTACGGAGCCATAAATTTGACTTTATTCGACTGAACATGACCAATCATATGCCATTGAGTGTCTTTTGGCATTTGTTCCCATTTCTCCGTCATTTCCTGAATTTTGTTTTCTCCAAAAATGCGTTGGCCTGCTTCGTACGCTTGTAATAAGTCTGAAACAGGTTTTGTTTTAGAAACGGCAACAAGAGTTACCTGTTCAGGTAAAGTTGCTTTGATTGTATTTAAGTTTGATGCTATTGACATTTTATTTATTTTTTTGAAAGCTGAATATGTAAGCTTTCATTTCTTTCTGATGGAATGTAAAAATCTATTTTTTTACTTTCCATTTTTAATTTAGTATCGAATCCAGGCCCTTTTGCATCATCCTCTAAAGGAGTATAAAAAGAACCCATATCACTTTGAAAAAGAGTGCCAAATACTTTGTCATAGCACTTATCAGAACCACAAAAATAGCCTACTACTTTATCATCAAGATTTACAACGATTATTTTAAAGTCTGATTTTATATTTAAATCTCTTAAATATAAAATTAAAAAATTGTGTTTTCGCTTTTTATCAAAACTCTCGGTACTTTTAAAGACACAATTGTCATACCTTTTGTTGTTGATATCCAGTTGATATCCATTTTCTTGCTTTAAAGTTCTAGTTATTCCAAATAAATAATCAATAGTCACTGGTTTGTAATAATAAAGAGTAATTAAACTAAAAATTATTAGAATGACTAGAAAGATTATTTTTTTCATTGAACAAATCAGATTTTACAAAAATTGCTTCGAGATTTTCTCAGCCTTTTTGCTTTCGCTGTAATCGTAAAAACCTTCTCCAGATTTTACTCCAAGTTTACCTGCTCTCACCATGTTTACTAAAAGTGGGCAAGGGGCATATTTTGGATTTTTGAATCCGTCATACATTACATTTAAGATGGCTAGACAAACGTCAAGACCTATGAAATCAGCTAATTGAAGTGGTCCCATTGGATGTCCCATTCCTAATTTCATTACAGTGTCAATTTCGTAAACTCCTGCGACTTTGTTGTATAACGTTTCTATTGCTTCATTTAGCATTGGCATTAAGATTCTGTTTGCTACGAAACCTGGATAATCGTTTACTTCAACAGGAACTTTACCTAATTTTTCAGATAAAGTCATGATGATTTTAGTTACTTCATCGCTTGTATTGTATCCGCGGATGATTTCGACTAATTTCATAATCGGCACCGGATTCATAAAGTGCATTCCTATAACACGTTCAGGATGTGCTACAACAGCTCCAATTTGTGTAATTGAAATAGAAGAAGTATTGGTTGCTAAAATGGTATTGTGCGAGCAATATTCGTTTAATTGTTTGAAGATATTTAGTTTTAATTCAACATTTTCAGTTGCTGCTTCAACTACTAAATCTACACCAACAACACCGTCTTTTATATCTGTGTAAGTAATAATATTGGTGATAGTTTTAGCAACATCTTCTTGAGTAATTGTTCCTTTAGAAAGCATACGATCTAGGTTAGCAGCAATGGTTGCCATTCCTTTATCTAATGATTTTTCAGAAACATCTATTAATTTTACAGTAAATCCGCTTTGCGCAAAAGTATGTGCAATTCCGTTACCCATTGTTCCTGCTCCAATTACAGCTATTGTTTTCATATTACCTTTAGTATATTATATTTTACGATTTAGCCACGAATTCGCAACTTGATCGCGAATTTCGTGGCTAATTTATTTTTAAAATTCTTTAAATTATTTATCGAAACAATCAATAATTTGATAAGCCACGCGCAAAGCATCTGTAGCTTGCTCCAATGTTACAACTGGTGTAGTATCTG
Source organism: Flavobacterium chungangensis (assembly GCF_042654045.1). Lineage (NCBI taxonomy): Bacteria > Pseudomonadati > Bacteroidota > Flavobacteriia > Flavobacteriales > Flavobacteriaceae > Flavobacterium > Flavobacterium chungangensis. The sequence goes on along the minus strand of NZ_JBHSFY010000014.1, from coordinate 35,616 downwards.
TATTGATTGCATTTGCAAAAGATTCTAATTCGTCCAGAATTGCATTGTTTTGCTCCACATCTGGATTGGTGAAATAGATTTGTTTTTTTACTCCTTCAGCGTTTTGAAGAATCATGTCAAAATCTCCAGGAACTTCTGGCGCATCTTTCATACGGACCACTTCGCATTTCTTTTCTAAGAAGTCAACAGAAATGTAAGCATCTTTTTGGAAGAAACGTGACTTACGCATGTTTTTTAATGAGATTCTGCTTGCTGTTAAGTTCGCTACACAACCATTTTCGAATTCAATTCTGGCATTGGCAATATCTGGAGTATCGCTAATTACAGATACACCACTGGCGTGAATATCTTTTACTTTTGAATTTACTACACTTAAAATGGCATCAATATCATGAATCATTAAGTCTAATACCACAGGGACGTCTGTACCACGAGGATTAAATTCAGCCAAACGATGTGTTTCTATAAACATCGGGTTTTCGATCATGTTTTTTGTAGCGATAAAAGCGGGATTAAAACGCTCTACGTGACCAACTTGCCCTTTTATATTGTACTCTTTTGCCAAAGCAATAATTTCTTCGGCTTCTTCAACCGTATTAGCGATGGGTTTTTCAATAAAGATGTGTTTTCCTGATTTGATGGCAACTTTTGCACATTTATAGTGTGAAAGTGTTGGAGTTACAATGTCAATCACGTCGACAGCGTGAATAAGTTTTGCAATTGTGCTGAAGTTTTTATAGCCAAACTCTTTAGAGATTCTTTCGGCATTTTCTTGATTTTCGTCGTAAAATCCAACTAATTCGTATTTGTCAGATTGTTGTAATAAGCGTAAATGTATTTTACCAAGATGACCAGCACCTAAAACTCCTACTTTTAACATGAGAATGTATTTTAAACAAAAATATAATTTATTTGTTTAACGTGAAAATGAATTTAACTAATTATGAGTTGTGAGCTATTAGTTTATTGGTTGAGTGTTTCGGCTTCTAGCTTATCGTCTTGAGAGATGTCGAAAGGCGTAAAGTTTAGAACACGAAGAGCTTTGACTACGCTTAGCCTGACAAATATTGGCTTTTGACTTTCAACTTTTATCTTTATTAATTTAATATTTAAAAATCAATATTTGAAATCCTGTTTTGTTTCTTATTTTTGCGAAAATAAAACCTACCCATTTTGAAAGACACTGCCAAACATCAAGGACTTCGCAATCAATTAGTAACCACTTTAGAACAAAAAGGAATTACTGATAGAGCGGTTTTGGATGCCATTAAAAAAATCCCAAGACACCTTTTTTTAAATTCAAGTTTTGAAGATTTCGCTTATCAAGACAAGGCATTTCCTATTGGCGCAGGACAAACCATTTCTCAACCTTATACGGTGGCTTTCCAGTCGCAATTGCTTGAAGTTAAGAAAGATCATAAAGTTTTGGAAATAGGAACAGGTTCTGGTTATCAGACTGCCGTTTTATTTATGTTAGGCGCTAAAGTATTTACCGTTGAAAGACAAAGTGAATTGTTTAAAACAACTTCTAATTTGTTCCCAAAGTTAAATATCCGTCCAAAGCATGTTTCTTTTGGAGATGGTTATAAAGGATTGCCAAATTTTGCTCCGTTTGATAGTATTATAGTTACAGCAGGTGCGCCTTTTATTCCGCAGCCTTTAATGGCTCAGTTAAAAATAGGAGGAAGGCTTGTTATTCCTTTAGGAGAAGATGTTCAGATTATGACTTTATTAATCAGAAAGAATGAAACTCAATTTGAAAAACATGAGTTTGGAGAGTTTAGATTTGTTCCTTTATTAGAAGATAAAAATTAATACGAAGCCCAGTTTTTAGCTGGGCTTTTTTTATTGTGTAAGAATTGAAATATATCTTTCCAGACTTTCTTTTTCTTTTTGAGCTATAAACAGAAAAAAATCTTCTTTGTCTTTTTTGGTTTGAGCAATTTCTAAAGACTGATAATATTGCATTCGAGTTTCATAATCACCTTTAATGTTAGCAATAGGATAACCTTTTTGCATTAGTATTAAATTCATAATTAATCTTGAAGTTCTGCCGTTTCCGTCAATAAATGGATGAATTGTAACTAATCTTTCATGCATTTCAGCAGCAAGAATAATAGGGTGTAATTTATTTTTATTAATTTCATACCAATTAAAATATTCTTCCATTTCTTGTGGAACCATTAAAGATTGAGGAGGCATGTGACTGCTTCCTTGAATCATGACCTGAACTTTTCTATAACGTCCAGCATCTTCAGGAATTATTCCTCTTAAAATTAAATTGTGAATTGATAAAAGATCACGTTCGTTTAATGAATTGTTTTTGCTCATTAACTCTTTTATAAAACCAATAGCTTCCTGATGATTAATGGCTTCAAGATGTTCGCGCATGCTTTTGCCAGAAATTGTTAAGCCTTCATTGATAACCATATCTGTTTCACGAAGAGTCATTGTGTTTCCCTCAATCCTATTACTTTCAAAAGTATATTCTAATTCGAGAGCTTGTTTGATCTTAAAACTGTCGTACTGTCTATAAGAATCTAATTTTTCTTTTAAAGCATCAATCTCTTTTAGAATTTTCTCTAACGAAGTAGATAACTTAAGATTCGAAACCGTTTTATTGTATTTGATTTCGTCTTCGGCAACTTTTAGCGCCTTTAAAGCAAGATCATCACCCCCAATTTCATAAAGAATTTTCTCTTTAAGCCAAGCAACCATTAAAGTCTCATAATCAATCTCTAAAAGTTGAGAAAGTTTAATGACTTGGTCTTTGGTAGGTCTTCGAGTTCCAGATTCAAATTTACTGATCAAAGCTTGATCAATATTAGCAAGCTGAGCTAATTCACGAGTTTTTAAACCTTTTTGTTCTCTAGCGTTTTTTAAAAGCGATTTCATTTTATGAAATATTTAGTCTTGACAAAATTAGTCAATTTTTTAAGTGAAAGAAAAGCAGTATTTCAAAAGTATACTGCTTCGATATTTTATTTTGGAGGAAGCGATCCGTCCTTTCTCATTTCTTTTACAACAGCTTGCATTATTGCATCAACGGTTTGCCCTAAATCGGTAACATATTGCGATTCTGTAGTTCCTGTCCAGATTAATTTGTTTTGTTTTAGCGAAAAAACATTGGTTTCTACCATGTAAGATGTAGTTTCTTGGTAATATCCAGGATCGTAAAAATTTGGAGAATACATTCCGTACCAGTTTCCAAATCCATAACCGTACATTCCTGTATACATTCCGTCAAAACCGCCATAATACATTCCTGTATAAGTGCCAGGAACATAATTAACTTCTTTTTCTTTGCTGACTAATCGCATACTGATTACTCCGTCAAAATTTTCGTCTTGTAAAACCTTTAGTTTTTGTTCTTGTGATAATTGTGAAGTTGCATTTAAGTATTGATACGACGTTTTAAATACTGGATTGCTTGCAGCAATTCTGTTTTCTGTAATTCGTCTCGAAGCTTCATCTTTGACCAAAGCGACAACCAAAACTTTTTTAAATTGTTCCTGAGCAATCGTTACATCAGGATCTCTCCAGCTGTTTACAATAGAAGTATTACTGCTACAACTTGAAAACGCTGCAATAGCGAAAAACAAAACTAAGTACTTTTTCATATTTTACAGTTAAATTGGTTATAAGTAAAAATAACTATAAAATGTTAATTATAAGTGTTTTGTATAAAAATAAAAAAGCTTACTAGTTGTAAGCTTTTTTAATGCGGTCTAAATCTCGTTTGGTATCTTGCTCCTTTAGAGATTCTCGTTTGTCATAGTTTTTCTTTCCTTTACAAAGACCAATCTGTAATTTGGCTAAACCTTTTTCATTTGTAAACAATTTCAAAGGGATAATAGTAAGTCCTTTTGCCTGTACACTTTTATGTAGCGTTTTTAACTCCTTTTTATTTAAAAGTAATTTTCGCTCACTTCTAGATTTATGATTGAATTGATTTCCAAAAGAATATTCTTCAATATAAGTATTAATGGCAAAAAGTTCCATACCACTGAATTCACAAAAACTTTCGGTAATGTTTGCTTTCCCTAAACGTATAGATTTAATTTCTGTTCCTGCCAAAACAATTCCAGCAGTGTATGTATCGATTATTTCGTAATCGAATCGGGCTCTTTTGTTTAATATATTGACTGATTTTATCATAGCTGCAAATGTAAGACAAAATTGAAAAATTTCATGAGGGCTAAGATAATTAAAGTTTTTTTTTAATCTATGATTTTAATCATCTAGGACAAAAACGCTTCCTTTTAAGTTTGTCTCATAATTTCTAAAACAAATTTAATAATGAAAAAAATTGTAACGCTAGTCGGCGTTGTAATTATGGGTTTAACCGCTAAAGCCCAGGATTCAACTCAAGGACTAAAAGGAGCATGGTTTGCAACCTCTCAATTCGGTTATCAACAAACGAAAACGGCAGATGAAAAAAACACTACATTATCTGTATTGCCAATTGTTGGAACATTTGTAACGCCATCTGTTGCTGTAGGTGCAGGAGTTGGTTTTATCAACATTAAAGCAGATTCTGATGCTGGAACTGCAGCAAAAACAAATCTATTTGTAGCGCAGCCTTTAGTTAGAAAATACTGGAATGTTGCTGGCTCACTTTATTTCTTCGGACAATTGGCAGTGCCTATTATTACCGGTAAAGAAAAAGAAAGTGAGTTAAAAGTAAATCAAGTTGGATTGTCTTTATCAGGTGGATTTGATTATTTCGTAACCAAAAATTTCTCTGTGGAGTTTTCTTATGATTTGGCCAACTTTACATCAACTACACTTGATCCTAAAACTGGAGACAAAACTACAGTTACCAATTTTGGTTTAGCACATGTTGCCAATGTAGATCCGTTTTACAATACAGCATTAGCAGGAAGTAACCCAAATTTGACTTCTCCTGTTTCTGTAGGATTTAAATTCGTATTCTAATTTATTCTTTATTTGATTATCGTAAAATTCTATTTTAGTAATTTTGCAAAAAGAAAAGACCGTACTTTTCCTAGTACGGTCTTTTTGATTTATTATCTAAAAAGTATAAAATGCAAAATCAATCTAAAGATCCCCTTCACGGAATTACGCTTCAAAAAATTGTCGAAACTTTAGTCAATCATTATGGATTTGATACTTTAGGAGAATTAATTCCAGTAAAATGCTTTAATTCGAATCCGAGTGTAAAATCGAGTCTTACATTCTTGAGAAAAACAGATTGGGCTCGTAAAAAAGTAGAAGAGCTTTATGTAAAAACGCTTCCTAAGTTAAGCTGATTTTATAATTTATATGAAATCATAACACCTCCACGGTACGGAAGCCATTCACCACTTTTATTATAATTCGGGGCTTTTTCATATCTTCCCGGAGTTCCATCATTATAATATCCTTTATAAAAACCTTGGTGCCATCCACCGCCTACAAAAAAGTCAAGTAAAAACTTATCACTTAGTTTTAGGTTGTAACCCACAGTAGCACCAAGTCTATATCCAAAACCATCTTCATAACGGTTACTGTTCCAATAGTTCCATTTTTGCAATTCGTATTTATCAGCTCCAATATGTCCTCCTACATAAAAACCGTTATATTTTTCTTTAAAATGGTAACGTACTTCTGGAGTAATAGTAATAAATTTCATTGGATTGTGTCCGTTAAACGATTCCCAGAAAGAAGCCATTACATCGGCACTAAAAGTTGTTTTCTCTCCAATGCTAGTTTCTATTCCAATATTAGGAACTAAAAACAAAGCAGTTGCTCCGTTAAATTTTACAAATGTCTGACTTTGTAATTGCATACAAAATAAAAGAACAAGTAGGGCGGGTATTTTTTTCATAAAAAGGTTTTGGATTTCAAACAGCTTTTTAGCTGATTTCGAGCGCAAATATAACGTATAATGCTAGAGAACAAGTGCCTATAAGATTATTTTAACAAGGGTAAAATTCTACTTTTCTAATAATGAATAAATTACCTTGTCAAGAAATTTTCCTTCCCAAAATTCTGATTCTTTTAAATGAGCTTCTTTAACAAATCCACATTTTTGTAATACCTTTTCTGAGGCATAATTTTCTGGATCAATTACAGCTTCTATGGAGTGAAGTTTTAAATCTTCAAAACCAAATTTAATTAGTCGGTTTACAGCTTCTGGAATAATTCCTTTTCCATGATAATCAGGTGAAAGCATATAGCCTATTTCTGCTCGGTAATTTTCAGGTTGCAATCTGTAAAAACCAATAATTCCAAGCAATTTAGGATTTCCTTTTAGTCTGATACTCCAATTTATTCCAGTGTTATCGTCAATTTTATCATTGATTATTTTGATGTGTTCCAAAGCATCTTCATGATTTTTTGCTAAAGGTCTTGGAATAAATTTCATGATTTCAGGATTAGAACGTAGTTCAAAAACTTCCTGTACGTCTTTGTTGTTAAGGCGGTCTAGAATTATGCGTTCTGTTTCTATTGCAGGAAATGGAGTAAAGTTAAAATCTAACATTTTCTTTATTATAATGTTGTTATACTAAATTTTGCACTGAAATCTTTGTTTGCTTCCAATATCAAAATTCCTTCTTTGTGGTATAAATCACCTGTATTTTCATCAGTATCAGAATATCCAAGCCACGGTTCAATGCAGATAAAAGGTGCGTTTTCTTTTGTCCAGATTCCTAGACTTGGAAAATCTTTATAATCAACTTTTATATAAGGTTTTGAATTGTTTAAAATGGTTAAAGATTTTGATTCTAGTGTTTTAAAGATTAAAGCATCGTTCTTAAATAGCTCATAATTTAAAGGAACTAAATTGTTTTTTGTTTCTAAAATTTTAGTTTTAGACGAAATCAAATCGTTTTCAAGAAGGTAATATTTTAAACTTTCTTCTTTTTCAAATTGAAGCGCATAATTTTCAAAATGATCGGGAAGAGCAATTGCTGGGTGCGCTCCAATAGAAAAAGGCATCTTTTCTTTTCCTTTATTAATGACTTTGTATTCAAGCTCCAATGCGTTTTCATTAAGCGTATAAATAAGCTGTAATTCAAATTCAAAAGGATATTTCTGTAATGTTTCTTCAGAAGATTTAAGAGAGAAAACGGCTTTGTTTTCCGTTTTTTCAATCAATTCAAAGTCCATGTCACGAGCAAAACCATGTCGTGGCAAATGGTATTCTTTCTCATTGATTGTATAGCTGTTATTTTTTAAAGTTCCTACAATTGGAAAAAGTACGGGAGAATGTTTGCCCCAAAAATCTGGATTGCCTTCCCAGATATATTCGTTTTCTTGATTGTCTTTTAATGAAAATAATTCAGCTCCAGCATGTTTAATGGAAGCTTTTAATATTGAATTTGAAATAGTTGTAGTCACAATGTTGAAATATAAAATGAATGTTTTTTATAGAGATGTAAATATATTTTATAAAATTTAGTTTTTTAAGAAAAAGGCTTAAATTATTTTATTGATAAAATTTTGCTAAAATTGAATTTATGTTTTAAAGTTTCTCTGTAAATAGCTTTTTTTTTCATTAATTTGCTACATAAACAGCTAAAAAATATGAAAAAGCAATCTGCAAGAGCCATTTTAACCGCGGCTTTATTTTTTGGGATTTCTTCAGTATGGGCGCAGCAAACTCCGTCAGCGACAGCAGCAAATCCGGTAAACAATTACAATTATCATGATGCCTTTGGACCTCATTTTTACACTAAAAATGCTACATCAACTCGTACTGCAAGTGGTGAACCAGGAGTTGAGTATTGGCAGAATAGAGCCGATTATCAGATTACGGCAAAATTAAACGGAACTACAAATGAGATTGTAGGGACAGATGAAATTACTTATACGAATAATAGCCCTAATAAATTATCATTTCTTTGGCTGAATTTAGATCAGAACTTATTCAAAGAAGATTCTAGAGGAAACGCTATCGTGCCTTTGACAGGAAGCCGTAACGGAGCCCAAGGTCAAGTTTTTGATGGTGGAAATAAAATTAAATCTGTAAAAGTAATTACTGGTGGAAAAACTAAAACAGAAACAGTTGCTAAATATATAATTACAGACACAAGAATGCAGATTTTTCTTCCACAAGAATTAGCTGCAAAAGGAGGCTCTGTAAAAGTTAAAATCGAATTTTCTTTCATCGCGCCTTTCGAGGGATCTGATAGAATGGGAGTTTTGGAAACTAAAAACGGAAAAATCTTTACGATTGCACAGTGGTACCCACGTATGTGTGTGTATGATGATGTTAGAGGATGGAATACAGCTCCTTATTTAGGTGCGTCTGAGTTCTACTTAGAATATGGAGATTTTGATGTGAAACTTACAGTTCCAGGAAATCACTATGTTGTAGCTTCAGGAGAATTGCTAAACGGTCAGGAAGTATTTTCTGCTGAGCAATTAAAAAGATATAAAGACGCTTCAAACAGTGACAAAACAGTTATGATCCGTACTGCCGATGAAGTTAACGCAACGGCAAATAGCAATTCAGGAACTGAAAAAACATGGCATTATAAAATCAAAAATGCACGTGATTTTTCTTGGGCATCTTCTCCAGCTTTTATCTTAGACGGAGCTAAAATTAACCTTCCAAGTGGTAAAAAATCATTAGCATTGTCTGCTTATCCAGTTGAAAGTGATGGGCAAGGTGCGTATGGACGTTCTACAGAATATGTGAAAGCTTCAATCGAACATTATTCTAAACAATGGTTCGAATATCCTTATCCAGCAGCTACAAACGTTGCAGGTAACGAAGGTGGTATGGAATATCCTGGAATTGTTTTCTGCGGATGGAAATCTAAAGGAGCAGATTTATGGGGAGTTACAGATCATGAATTTGGACATATTTGGTTCCCAATGATTGTAGGTTCAAATGAAAGATTATTTGCTTGGATGGATGAAGGATTTAACACTTTTATTAACTCGTTAAGCACTGCTGCATTTAATAATGGAGAGTACAAAGAACAGCCAACAGATTTGCACGAGCAAGCAGAACCGTTTACTAGACCCGACTTAGAAACAATTATGAGCTCTCCTGATAACATGAAGGAAGCTAATATTGGTATGTTATGCTACTTTAAACCAAGCGCAGGTTTAGTGATTTTAAGAGAACAGATTTTAGGAAAAGAGCGTTTTGATACTGCTTTTAGAACCTATATTCAGCGTTGGGCATATAAGCATCCACAACCAGATGATTTCTTTAGATCTATGGAAAATGTGGCTGGTGAAGACTTAAGCTGGTTCTGGAGAAGCTGGTACGTAAATAATTGGCGTTTTGATCAAGGCGTTAATTCTGTAAAATATGTAAAAAATGATCCTGCTAAAGGTGCTATTATCACAGTTGAAAATTTTGATAAAATGCCAATGCCAATTGTTTTAGATGTGAAAACAAAAAGCGGAAAAGTAACTAGAGTTAATCTTCCGGTAGAAGTATGGCAACGTAATAACAGCTGGTCTTTCAAACACAATTCTACAGAAGAAATAGAAAGCATTACGCTAGATCCTGATCATGTTTTTCCAGACAACAACGACTCAAATAATGTTTGGACAGCAGCAAAAGGTAAATTAGAAAAAGATATTATTTTAGATGGATATTTAGGTAAATATGCTACGGCAAAATCTCCTTTAACTATTGAACTGACAGAAAAAAACAGCGCTTTAGTTGCAGAACTTCCAAATTATCCTAAGTTTACATTAGAGCCTGTAGCAGGCGAAAAAGACACATTTGAATCGAAAAGAGCGGGATTAAAATTTAAATTTAATGAAGCTAAAAATGCGTTTGACATGACAATTTTAGATAATGGACAAATAATGCAGTTTACTAAGAAGTAAAATTATAGAGGTGTAACCTTTTTAAAACCCGATAATTAGAAATAATTATCGGGTTTTTGTTTTTGTATATATTAACAAAACCTAAAAAAAATGTTAGAATTTTAATTTTTTGTTTTGTAAATAAAAAAATAATGTACTTTTGCACCGATGAATAAAATAAGTTTACATATAACTTCTTTGTCACGGACAAACTCACCGATTACTTCTCCCGAAGTACGGACACTATCTCTATAGTGTTCACTGAGTTTTATAGCCGTATATTTATTCATATCCATTTTTCATTTTGAAATCACATAATTTGTCCATTGGACAAACACATCCTAAAAGTATTTATTATTTTGTAAATTTTCTTAATCAATGTTTTGGTTTTGAAGGTGTTACTTCTTTTATGCTTAATTTTATTGGATTCAATTCTAGATTTCAAGCGAATCAATATGCTTTAATTTTTAACTCTAACTTCAATAATTGAAATGAAGATCTCTATTGTTGTAACTCAAGAAGAACATTTTAAGTATGCGCAGGAAATCTGCGATACGATAGAATCGTCTGCCTTATTAAGAGGTACGGGGATTGCTAAAAGAACTCCTGAGTACATTCAGAAAAAAATGGCAAACGGTGATGCAATGATTGCTTTGGCTGATGGAAAGTTTGCTGGTTTTTGTTACATAGAAAGCTGGCAGCACGGAAAATTTGTCGCTCATTCAGGATTAATTGTACATCCAGATTATAGAAGTCATGGTTTGGCAAAAAAAATAAAATCCAAAGTTTTTGATTATTCTTTGAAAAGATTTCCAGATGCTAAGATATTTGGAATTACAACTGGTTTGGCAGTTATGAAAATTAACTCTGAATTAGGCTATAAACCAGTTCCTTTCTCAGAATTGACAACCGATCCAAGTTTCTGGGCGGGCTGTAAAACCTGTACTAACTTCCCAATTTTGCAAAGCAAAGAAAACAAAATGTGTCTTTGTACTGGAATGTTATACGATCCAAAAGAAAAACAAAAAACACCACCGAGACATCCTTTTAACGAGGCTGTTTTAAGCAGACTAAAAAAAATAAAACAGGCTTTATTCTTAAACAAATTATTGTCATTTGTTTTTTTATTCAAAATTTAATTAAAAAGAAATCTCAAACTGCTATATACGAAAGTATTAGCCTAAATTATAAAAAATGAAAAAAGTAGTATTAGCTTATAGCGGAGGATTAGATACCTCGTATTGTTTGAAATATTTAAAAAACGAAAAGGGTTATGAAGTTCATACCGTTCTTGTTGATACAGGAGGATTTAGTGCAGAAGAATTATCAGCTATTGAAAAAAGAGCTTACGAGTTAGGAAGTGCACAGCACGCCAACTTAACAATTTTAGATAAATATTACGATAAAGCTATAAAATATTTGATTTTCGGAAATGTATTAAAGAACAATACATACCCGTTATCAGTAAGTGCAGAGCGTGTTTTTCAAGCAATTGAGGCTATAAAATATGCGAAAAAAGTAGGCGCAACAGCAATCGCTCACGGAAGTACAGGTGCAGGAAACGACCAAATTCGTTTTGATTTGATTTTTCAGACTATTGCTCCAGAAATCGAAATCATTACTCCAATTAGAGATTTAAAACTTTCAAGACAAGAAGAAGTTGATTATTTAGCGCAAAACGGAGTTCACTACTCTTGGGAAAAAGCACAATATTCTATCAATAAAGGACTTTGGGGAACAAGCGTTGGAGGAAAAGAAACTTTAACTTCTAGTCAGCCATTGCCAAGTGAAGCGTATCCTTCGCAATTACAAAAAGAAGGAGAAGAAAAAGTAACGCTTCATTTTGAACAAGGGGAATTAGTTGGTTTAAACGGAAAAACGGATAAACCTTCAAATAATATTGTGGCTCTTGAAAAATTGGCAAGTGCTTATGCGATTGGTAGAGATATTCACGTTGGAGATACGATTATTGGAATTAAAGGAAGAGTTGGTTTTGAAGCAGCAGCTCCGTTAATTATCATCAAAGCGCACCATTTATTGGAGAAACACACTCTTGGAAAATGGCAACAATATTGGAAAGAACAATTAGGAAACTGGTATGGAATGTTATTCCACGAAGGTCAGTTCTTAGATCCAGTGATGAGAAACATCGAAACTTTCTTGCAAGACACACAAAAAACAGTAAATGGAACCGTAACAGTTTCATTAAAACCATACCATTTCTCACTTGACGGAATCGAATCTGAAAACGATTTAATGAACACAGGTTTCGGTCAATACGGAGAAATGAACAATGCCTGGACATCTGACGATGCAAAAGGATTTATTAAGATTTTAGGAAATGCACAAAATATTTTCTCATCTGTAAACAAATTAGATCATGATTAATGTCGGAATTATTGGTGGTTCGGGCTACACGGCCGGAGAACTCATCAGAATTTTAATGTATCACCCCAAAGTAAACATCGATTTTGTTTACAGTACAACAAATGCAGGAAAGCCTCTTTCTGTGGCGCACCAAGATTTGATGGGCGATATCGAAATGAATTTCACAGCTGAAATAAATCCAAATGTGAACGTTGTTTTCTTGTGTTTAGGTCACGGAAAATCGATTTCATTTTTGAAAGAAAATCAGTTTGCAAGCCATACCAAAATCATCGATTTAGGAAATGATTTCAGATTGAATAAAGACGCTCATTTTGAAGGAAAAGATTTCGTTTACGGATTGCCTGAGATCAATAAAGCCGAAATCAAAAAAGCAAATTATATCGCAAATCCAGGTTGTTTCGCAACTGCTATTCAATTGGCTTTATTACCTTTAGCAGAACATAATTTATTGAATAATGATGTTCATATTAATGCCACAACCGGAAGTACTGGAGCAGGAGTAAGTCTTTCAGAAACTTCACATTTCAGCTGGAGAAACAATAATATGTCACATTATAAAGCTTTTGAACACCAACACTTGGGAGAAATCGGAGAAAGTTTGGTTCAATTACAAGACGATTTTGACAGTGAATTGCTTTTTATTCCGAACAGAGGAGATTTTCCAAGAGGAATTTTTGCAACTTTATATACATTATGTGATGATAGTTTGGAGCAATTGGTTGCCAAATACGAAGAGTTTTATAAAAATGAGCCTTTTGTAACCGTTACCACAACAAACATCAACATGAAACAAGTGGTGCAGACGAATAAATGTATTATTAGTTTATTGAAAAAAGGAAACCGGGTTCTCATAACATCAATTATCGATAACTTAACCAAAGGTGCTTCAGGACAAGCAATTCAAAACATGAATTTAATGTTCGGTTTAGAAGAAACCACAGGTTTACATTTGAAACCAAGCGGATTTTAATTTTTTAGTTTCAAGTTTAAAGTTTCAAGTTTCACGTTCTGTGCGTGACTTGAAATGGATACGAAGAAACATAACTAGTTTTAAGGTTTGAAGTTTTAGTTTTCACGTTCAGTGAGTAACTTGAAACATGAAACATGAAACCTGAAACAAAATAAACAAAACAAAATGAACTTATTCAACGTTTACCCATTATACGACATAACTCCAGTAAAAGCAGTAGATTGTACCATTATTGATGACAAAGGAGTAGAATATTTAGATTTATATAGCGGACATGGTGTGATTTCTATCGGTCACACACAACCGGATTATGTAGCAAAACTTAAAAATCAATTAGATCATTTAGGATTTTATTCGAATGCAATTCAGAATCCTTTACAGGTAGAATTGGCTCAGAAATTAGGAAAGCTTTCTGGTCTTGAAGATTACGAATTGTTTTTATGCAGTTCTGGTGCTGAAGCCAATGAAAATGCTTTAAAACTAGCTTCTTTCCATAACGGAAAATCAAGAGTGGTAGCTTTTGATAATTCTTTTCACGGAAGAACTTCTGCAGCTGTTGCAGTTACAGATAATAAAAAGATTGTTGCACCAATTAACGCACAGCAGGAAGTTACTTTTTTACCTCTAAACCAAATCGAATTAGTTGAAGCTGAATTGGCTAAAGGAGATGTTACAGCAGTAATTATCGAAGGAATTCAAGGAGTTGGAGGTTTAGACCAAGGAACAACCGAGTTTTTCCAGGCTTTAGAAAAAGCTTGTAAAAAACACGATGTTGTTTTAATTTTAGACGAAGTACAATCAGGATACGGAAGAAGCGGGAAATTTTTCGCGTTCCAACATCACGGAATCAACGCTGATATAATTTCAGTTGCGAAAGGAATGGGGAACGGATTTCCTGTTGGAGCGATCTTAATTTCTCCAAAATTCGAAGCAAGTTTCGGATTATTAGGGACAACTTTCGGCGGAAGCCATTTGTCTTGTGCAGCTGGAATTGCAGTTCTTGATGTAATTGAGAAACTAGATTTACAGAAAAACGTAAACGAAGTTTATGCATATTTCTTAGAAAAAATCAAAGAAGTTGACGGAATCAAACAAGTAAAAGGAAAAGGATTAATGCTTGGAGTAGAATTTGATTTTGATGTTGCAGCTTTAAGAAAGAAATTAATCATCGAAAAACACATTTTTACAGGAAGCGCCAACAATAAAAATCTATTAAGAATTTTACCGCCGTTGACTGTGAAAAAAGCTGATATAGATACGTTTGTAAAAGCTTTAAAAGAAAGTTTAGAAGAATTAAAAAACTAAGCACACAATTATCCTAACAGGTTTTAGAAACCTGTTAGGTATTAATAAGTTTCTATAAAAAGAAACAACCGAAAAACAACCAACCAACTTGAAATTATGAAACCATTATCAATTGAAACACGCAATGCGGTTTTGCGGACTATGGCAAATCTGGTAGAGCAGGAGCGGAATGAGATTATCTTGACCAATCAAGAAGATCTTGCTGATTACGACGGTTCAGATTTAGCGATGGAAGAACGCTTAAAAGTAGATGATAAAAAAGTTGACGAAATGATTTTATCATTAAACCAACTAGCTTCACAGGAAGATCCTGTTGGCGTTGAGCGTTTTCATTTTACTCATGATAATGGAATAAAAGTGGTGAATAAAACTGCCGCTTTTGGAACGATTTTAATTATTTATGAATCTCGTCCAGATGTTACAATCGAAGCGGGCGGAATCGCTTTTAAATCTGGAAATAAGATTTTATTAAAAGGAGGGAAAGAGTCTTTAAAATCAAATTTGAAAATAGTAAGTCTTTGGCACAAAGCTTTAGAAGAAAACGGGGTTTCAAAAGACTGGGTGGAATATCTGAATTACAACCGAACTGAAACTCAGGCATTTTTAGAAAAACCAACTCAAAAAGTTGATTTAATAGTTCCAAGAGGCGGCGAAAAACTAATTGAGTTTGTAAAAGCACATGCAACGTGTCCTGTAATTGTAAGCGGACGAGGAAATAATTTTGTTTACGTTCATGAAAAAGCAGATACAGATTTGGCTTTAAAAGTGATTTTAAATGCTAAAACAGCTAAAATTTCAGCTTGTAATGCTTTGGATAAAGTTTTAATAGATTCGAAACTTCCTAATTTTGAAGGCTTCACAGCAATGCTGATTGAGGCTTTAATAGAAGCAAAAGTGGAAGTTATTGTAGATAAATCATTAGAGAATTTCGAAAACACGAAAACACTTCAAAACGAAGATATTTGGTACGAAGAGTTTTTAGATTATAAAATTGTAATTGGAACCATCGATTCTCAGGATCATGCAATCGATATGATTAATAAATACTGTGGAGGACATTCTGCAGCAATTATAACAAGAGACGACGAAACAGCACAACAATTTATGGAAGCAATAGATGCTGCAGCAGTATACCAAAATGCCTCAACCCGTTTTACAGACGGAGGACAATTCGGACTTGGTGGCGAATTAGCAATAAGTACCGATAAATTGCATCAAAGAGGGCCAATTGGTTTACAACATCTTGTAACCAATAAGTGGTACGTGTATGGAGAAGGACAAATTAGGTAATTTTAGATTTTGGAGTTCAGATTTTTAGATTGATGATTGACGATTTTTGATTTAAGATTATTGGAATTTAGAATTTATTTTTTGGAATTTAACTATAGATGAAGCTTTGCGAACTTAGCGTTTGTAAACACAAACAATATAAAAAACCTTGCGCTCTTTGCGTTAAAAATAACTTAGTGCCTTAGCGCCTTCGTGGCAAAAACAAAAGACATGGCAAAAAAACGGATTTTATTAAAAATAGGAAGTAATACTTTAACCAAAGAAACTAATCATATTTCGCGGGGAAAGATTGAAGACCTCGGAATACAGATTGCAGCTTTAAACGACGACTATGAATTTATCATAGTGAGTTCTGGAGCAATTGCGGCGGCAAAGCAGTTTGTGAAGCTGGACAATCAAGATAAAGATGTTTTTGTAAAGCAGGCTTTGGCTTCAATTGGACAGCCTCATTTAATGCGGATTTACAATGAAAATTTTAAGGATTTAGGATTAAATACTTCGCAGTGTTTACTTTCTTATTCTGATTTCGAGAAAGAACAGACCAAAAAGAACATTGTAAATACGATTAATGTATTGGTTAAAAATAATTACATTCCGATTATCAATGAAAATGATACCGTTGCCACAGATGAGATTCGGTTTGGAGATAATGACAAATTAGCAGCTTTAACAGCGGTTTTATTAAATGTTGATATTCTAATTATTGCGACCAATACAAACGGAATTTACACTAAAGATTCTATTCATGATGAAGTTCCTCAAACAATTAAATTGGTAAATGATTTGAAGTCGCTGGAGAAAGAAATTGGCGAATCAAAATCATCACACGGAACAGGAGGAATGCAGTCTAAAATAGAGGCCGCAGCAATTTCAAAAGCAGCCAACATTGAAACCTGGATTGTAAATGGATTAAATGATAATTTTATTTTAAAGGCATTAAAAGATGAAATTGAATTTACTAAGATTGTGTAAATAGAATGCGGATGAAACGGATTCGCTATCGCGAAGACGCAGATTAAAAACGGATTTTATATTTAGTTTTAAAATTTATGTAGTATATTTCATTCAAATTTGTTTTTTATGAAATTATTGCATCAAGAGTTAACTGAAGTAATTATCAAAACTTTTTATGAAGTTTATAATGAGTTGGGATATGGATTTTTAGAAAGAGTTTATCAAAATTCATTGTATTTAGAATTAAAGAAAAAAGGACTTAACGTTGAATCGCAGAAGAAAATCATCGTATATTATAAAGGAATAAAAGTAGGCGAATATTATACAGATTTGGTAGTGGAGGATTTAATTATTTTAGAATTAAAAGCAGCAGATTGTATAGTAGTGGAATTTGAAAATCAAATTTTAAACTATTTGCGCGGTACGGATTGTGAAGTAGGTTTACTTCTGAATTTTGGAACAAAACCAGAGTTTCGAAGAAAGATTTTTGAAAATAGCAAGAAAGTAAGAATATAAAAAAATCTGTGTTAATCCGCGTCTTCGCGATAGCGAATCAGTTTAATCCGCGTCTAATTTTGACATTACAAAATAAAAACAAAAACAAAACAAATGAATTATATCTCAATAAAAGACATCAACTCATTATCAAAATGGGTAAAACAAGCGATAAAAATCAAAAAGAATCCGCTTAAAAATCAAAGTTTAGGAAAGAATAAAACTCTTGGAATGTTATTTTTCAACCCAAGTTTAAGAACGCGTTTGAGTACTCAAAAAGCGGCAATGAATTTAGGAATGAACGTTATGGTAATGAATTTTACCAACGAAGGATGGACTTTAGAATTTGAAGACGGAGCAGTGATGAATTCGGGCGCTTCAGAACATATTAAAGAAGCAGCAGAAGTCGTTTCGCAATACTGTGATATTATCGCAATCCGTGCTTTTGCTGGTTTAGTGGATAAAGAAAAAGATTATCAGGAAACTGTTATTTCAGGATTTTTGAAATACGCTACAGTGCCAATTGTTAATATGGAAAGTGCTATTCGTCACCCATTACAGTCATTAGCAGATGCGATTACAATGGAAGAATTCAAACCTAGACACAAAGAAAAACCAAAGGTAGTTCTTTCTTGGGCTCCGCATCCAAAAGCGTTGCCTCAGGCGGTTGCAAATTCTTTTGTAGAAATGATGCAGATGCAAAAAGAGATGGATTTTGTAATCACACATCCAGAAGGTTACGAGTTAAGTCCAGAAATTACAAAAGACTGTAAAATCGAATACGATCAAAATAAAGCGTTTGAAAATGCCGATTTCGTTTACGTAAAAAACTGGAGTAATTTCAACGATTACGGAAAAGTAACCAACAGCGATCCAAATTGGACCGTTACAGCCGAAAAAATGGCTTTAACCAACAACGGAAAATTTATGCACTGTCTTCCAGTTCGTCGTAATGTAATTGTAAGTGACGAAGTTTTAGACGGAGAAAATTCAATCGTAATCGAACAAGCGAATAACAGAACGTATTCAGCACAATTAGTTTTACAAAAGATTCTTAAAAAAATGTAATTTTTTTAAAGTTGCTAAGATTCTGAGCTACTAAGATGCTAAGAAACTTTGCACAAAAAACTTAGTATCTTAGAATCTCAGAACCTTAGAATCTTATGCAATTATCAGTAATAAAAATAGGTGGAAACATCATCGACAATCCAGCAGAATTAGAGCAATTTTTAACCGATTTTTCTAAAATAGAAGGCTATAAAGTTTTAGTTCACGGCGGTGGAAAATCGGCTACAAAAATGGCGCAGAGTATTGGTTTGGTTCCGCAGATGATTGACGGACGCCGAATTACAGATGCTCCAATGCTTGATGTTGTCGTAATGATTTACGCTGGACAAATCAACAAACATATTGTGGCGCAATTGCAGGCAAAAGACAATAACGCAATTGGTTTTTCTGGAGCAGACGGGAATTTAATTCAGTCCACAAAAAGAAATCATCCAACAATTAATTACGGATTTGTAGGCGATGTAAAACAAGTCAACACCAAATTACTGGCAACTTTATTAGAAGCTGGAGTTGTTCCTGTTTTCTGTGCCATCACACACGACAAAAACGGACAATTGTTAAACACCAATGCTGATACCATTGCAAGCGAATTATCAATTGCATTATCAGAAGTTTTTGATGTTACGCTAACCTATTGTTTTGAAAAACAAGGTGTTTTACAGGATTCAGAAGACGATTCGTCTGTGATTACAGAAATCAACGAAGTATTATACAAAAAGCTAAAAGAAGAAAAAGTAATCCATTCCGGAATGATTCCGAAATTGGATAACTGTTTCAATAGTTTATCAAGAGGCGTGCAGAAAATCAAAATCGGACATCACAAAATGCTCCAAAATTCAGATATTCTGCATACAACGATTACATTATAAAAAATGTTGCCACGAATTGACACTAATTTTTGTTGTTAAAAGAGAAAATAATTTTAGATGTACACTAAAAAGTTCATTTTGATTTTAAATCTACAACAAAAGAATAATTTGCGAAAATTCGTGTAATTAGTGGCAAAAAAACAGATTTGCGCAGTACTTTTAAATATTAATTTTAGAAATTTGCGCCAATTAAAAATGTCACAGATTTAACTTAAACTTTGTGACTTCGCGCCTTCGTGGCAAAGAAACAAAACCTATGAAAAGTATAGATACGCTTACCCAAGAAGCAATTAGTTTATTAAGAAGCTTAATCAAAACCCCTTCATTTTCAAGTGAAGAAGATCAAACAGCTCTTTTAATCGAAAATTGGTTCAATCAGAATGAAATTCCCTTCAAGAGAGAAAACAATAATGTGTGGGCTTTCAACAAATATTTCGACGAAAACAAACCAACACTTTTACTTAACTCACATCACGATACTGTACGACCAAATCAAGCGTATACCAACGATCCGTTTAAAGCAATTGAAAAAGACGGGAAATTATTTGGTTTAGGAAGTAATGACGCAGGCGGATGTCTGGTTTCATTACTGGCGACTTTTGTGCATTTTTACGAAAATCAAAACTTATCCCATAATATTGTTATTGTGGCTTCTGCAGAAGAAGAAAGCAGTGGAAAAAATGGATTAAATAGTGTTTTAAAACATTTGCCAGAATTAGATTGCGCTATTGTGGGAGAGCCAACTTTAATGCAATTGGCAGTTGCTGAAAAAGGTTTATTAGTTTTGGATGTAAAAGTAAAAGGAACCGCAAGCCATGCTGCACATCAAAACGACGATAATGCATTATACAAATCAATTCCGGTAATGGAATGGTTTAAAAACTATAAATTCGACAAAATCTCAGACGTTTTAGGTCCTGTGAAAATGACCGTAACGCAGATTAATGCGGGAAAACAGCATAACGTGGTTCCTTCAGAATGTGATTTGGTGGTTGACATTCGTGTAACAGACCGTTATACAAACGCTGAAATTTTGGAGGTTGTAAAAGCAAATGTAAATGCCGAAGTAACGCCAAGATCTATGCATTTAAATGCATCTTCAATTCCAGTTGCGCACGGTTTAGTTCAAGCAGGAATTGCTTTAGGAAGAACAACTTATGGTTCGCCAACACTTTCAGATCAATCCGTTTTAAGCTGTCAGTCTTTAAAATTAGGGCCAGGAGAAACTTTGCGTTCGCATTCGGCAGACGAATTTATTTTTGTAAATGAAATAGAAGAAGGAGTTGACCTGTATATCAAAATACTAACAGATTTCTTTAAATTATAATTACAATTAAATATGCAAAAGCCTATTTTACTTTATCAAACAGCAGACAGCAATATAAATGTTGAAGTAACATATATTGATGAGAGCTTTTGGTTGAATCAAAAAGCTATTGCGCAACTTTTTGGCGTTGAGTCAAATACTGTTACATATCATTTAAAGGAAATTTTTAAAAGTGAGGAATTAGAGCAAATTTCAACTACTCGAAAAATTCGAGTACTTCAAAAAGAAGGAAATCGTGAAGTAAATCGTGAAATTGATTTTTATAATCTCGATGCGATTATTGCTATTGGTTATAGAGTAAATTCAAAACAAGCAACTCAATTTAGGATTTGGGCAACAAAGACTTTAAATGAATTCATTAGAAAAGGTTTTGTCTTAAACGATGAAATGCTAAAAAATGGTTCATCATTTGGAAAAGATTATTTTGAGGAATTACTAGGTAAGATTAGAGAGATAAGATCATCTGAAAGAAGATTTTATCAGAAAATAACCGATATCTATGCTCTTTCAGCAGATTATGATAATGCTGCAATAACGACAAAAAACTTTTTCGCGTCTGTGCAAAATAAATTGCATTGGGCAATTTCTGGTAAGACTGCTGCTGAAATTATTTATACAGAAGCAGATGCAGAAAAGATTCATATGGGTTTGTCTACTTGGAAAGATGCTCCACATGGAAAAATTCAAAGAACAGATGTTATAATAGCAAAGAATTATTTAAGTGAAAATCATATTCAGGAATTAAATAGGATTGTTTCTGCATATTTAGATTTAGCCGAAAACAATGCTAAAAGGCAGTTATTGATGAAAATGGAAGATTGGAGTAATTTTTTAGATAATTTCCTTCAACTTTCTAATTACCCAATTTTATTGGATAACGGAAAAATATCGCAATTAGAAGCAAAAATAAAAGCAGAATCTGAGTTTGAAAAATTCAGGATAATTCAAGATAAAAATTACATTTCGGATTTTGATAAAGAAATTTTAAAAGTAAAAAAAAAGTCAGTTAATTAAATAAAAAAACTGACGGTAAAAAACATGACCTATGAAACTTTGGGAAAAAGGAATACCAACAGATAAACAAATCGAACAGTTTACGGTAGGAAACGATCGTGAACTGGATTTGGTTTTAGCAAAATATGATGCTTTAGGTTCAATTGCTCATGCGAAAATGTTGGGACAGATTGGTTTATTAACGCAAGAAGAAACAACATCTTTAGTTGATGCATTAAACGAAATCATTGCTGATATTGTAGTTGGGAATTTCGAAATCGAAGACAGTTTCGAAGACGTACATTCTAAAATCGAATATCTTCTAACCGTAAAACTAGGCGATGCAGGAAAGAAAATCCACACCGCGCGTTCTCGTAACGATCAGGTTTTGGTAGATGTTCATTTGTATTTAAAAGACGAATTAAAAGCAATAAAAGAACAAGTAAAAACTTTGTTTGACCTTTTGATGGAATCGGCAGAAAAACACCAAAACGTTTTGTTGCCAGGTTATACGCATTTGCAAATCGCGATGCCATCGTCATTCGGAATGTGGTTTTCTGCTTACGCCGAAAGTTTGATTGATGACATCACAATGTTGAATGCAGCTTCTAAAATTGTAGACCAGAATCCGTTAGGTTCTGCTGCGGGTTACGGAAGTTCTTTTCCAATCAACCGAACATTTACAACTCAGGAATTAGGTTTCGAAACCTTAAAATACAATGCCGTAGCTGCACAAATGAGCCGTGGAAAAGCAGAGAAAACAGTTGCTTTTGCCATGACAAGCGTTGCGGGAACATTATCAAAATTTGCGATGGACGTTTGTTTGTATATGAGCCAAAACTTTGATTTTATTGGTCTTCCGGCGCATCTTACAACGGGTTCTAGTATTATGCCTCATAAAAAGAATCCGGATGTTTTCGAATTGATCAGAGGAAAATGCAATAAGATTCAGGCACTTCCATACGAAATCACTTTAATTACTAATAATCTCCCAAGCGGTTATCACAGAGATTTACAGCTTTTGAAAGAAGGTTTATTTCCAGCGATTCAAAACCTGAAAGCTTGTTTGGATATTGCAATTTTCTCAATTAAAGATATTACAGTAAAAGATCATATTTTAGAAGATAAAAAATACGATTATTTGTTTACTGTAGATACATTAAACGAAATGGTTGTTGCAGGAATGCCATTTAGAGATGCTTACAAAGCTGTTGCCGAACAATTGGAAGCGGGAATATACAAATCTCCAAAAGAAACTAAACATACGCACGAAGGCAGTATTAATAATTTATGTCTTGATGCGATTAAAGATAAAATGAAAGCTGCTTTTTAAGTGAGATGTGAAAAGTAAGATATAAAATGTAAAAAGGTCATTGATTTTTCAATGACCTTTTTTTATGGTACAAATTTAGTTTTTTACCAGTTTAAAAGTTTTGCTTCGGTTTTCTATCTGAACTTTGCATACATAAATACCTTTTGCAAGATTTCCGACGCTTAATTCTAATTTCTCATCTGGAGCAATATTTTTGGAATTTGAATATACTTTTGCGCCATTAGAAGAAAAAAGATCAACATGTGCCAAACCATTATCTGAACTTAAAAAATCAATATTCAAAAGACGATTGATAACTGACGGATAATATTTTAAATCCAGATTGTTTACATTATCATTTAAGCCCAAATTGTTGCAGCTCGTAGATACAGCGCCTTGAGTAGTAACTTGAAGCGTTGCTCCAGCTCCGCAAGAAGCGTTTGAAATAAATCCAGCAACATTGGCTATTGGTAAAACGCTATAAGTATAAGAAGGTTTTGCAATAGTTGTTCCTGAACTTGCAGGAGCATTTAAACAATCTGTAAAAGCAACTCCAATTGTTCCGCCATCTGTGCTCACATAGTTTTTAAAAGCTGTTCCGATTTTGGCAAAATCAGTTCCTTCTACATAACAAGTTGTGTTGTTGCTTCCACCGCCTAAACCAATTGCAAGTGAACCCGAAACGGATGTATTGTAGTAACAGTTTAAAATATGGAGTTCGGCATTTCTTGCTCTAGGCATTCTTTCTTTACAGCCTTCAGCCCAATAACAGTTTTTAAAAGTGATGCTATAATGTCCGTCAGAGGGAGCATCAGTTTTAGAAGAGCCAACTAAATCAGAAAAACGGTGATCATCGGCTCCGCCAGAACCTCCAGCTTTCGGTGCTTTCAAATAAATAAATTTACACCAAGAAACCGTTATATTATCAGCAGCGCCTTTATTGTCAAAATTTCCGTCCATTCCGTCCTGAAATTCGCAATGATCTACCCAAAGATTAGTAGCTTCTGAGGTAAGATTGTCACGTCCGTCTACATCATACGCACCTGGGCCTTCAAAAATTAGATTTCTAATGATAATATTATTTGATCCCGGTTTTAAACTTAAAATTCCAGAACCCGTAGCAGTCTGATCCAGATTGACTAATCTAGCACCAGGAAGACCAATAATGGTTTTGTCATTCACTAGGAGGCTGGTGTAGGAACAATTTATGGTTCCTGAAACCAAAATAACTTGTGGAGTAGTCAGTTTTAATTTCGCCGTTAAATCGGTTAAAGTAGTTACTGTTACAGGAGTTGCACTTCCTCCGCCAGTGGCAGAAGCTCCAAATCCTTCTGGCGCACTCATAAAATAGTTTTGTGCAAACAGAAAGGAGCAAGGCAGAAGTAAGGCCAATGCAATAAGTTTTGTTTTCATTTAAGTGTGGTTTTTTGTGGTTTAATAGTCAATGTAATCGATTGCACAAATGTAAAAGAATTAAAAGAATTTCAAATTAATTTTGCAAATATTTATGTTTTTAAAGTTTTGATTTATAGATTTATAAGTGTTGTTTTTACACTATTAATTGTAATACGATCTGTACAGATGTTTTAGAAGATAGGAAAGGTTTTAAAGTAAAAGGAGAAAATTCATGCTAAATACATATATTTGATGTACCAGTTTAAAACGTACCAATGGAAAAATTCAAAGATCAGTCTGCGCTTCATCTTTTCGAGAAGGGTTTAATTACACAAAACCAGCTCGAAGAAGTGAAAACCTATCGAAGCCTAAATATCTTTTCGTTAAATGCAGAATTAAAGTTATTCCTTTATTTATCAGTATTATTATTTACTTCAGGAATTGGAGTTTTGATTTATGAAAATATCGACACTATAGGACACATCGCTATTCTATCATTACTTTTAATTGTTATTGTAGTTTGCTTTTTTTATTGTTTCAAGCATTCTAAAGGTTTTCAGAAAGCAGAAACAACTTTTGAGCATCCTGTTTTAGAATATCTGGTTTTGGCGGGCAATATCTTGACTTGTATTTTTATTGGATATCTTCAGTTTCAATATAAACCATTTGGAGAACATTACGGATTAGCGACTTTAGTGCCCACTGTTGTGAGTTTCTTTTGCGCTTATTATTTTGATAATAGAAGTGTTTTAACTATTGCAATTACGGGTCTGGCGGCTTATGTGGGACTTTCTGTTACGCCACAAGATATATTTAATGACAGCAATAATTTGTATGCAAGTCAAAATTTAAGCTATTCAGCAGTAATGTTGGGAGTTTTACTGATTTTATGGACTATCTACAGTAGTCGAATTTCGCTTAAAACCCATTTTGGTTTAGTTTTTCTCACTTTTGCATTGCACATTGTAAGTATCGTTGCGATTAGTAACTTAACAGGTTATGATACCTTAATATGGGTAATATTTGCTTTCGTTTTAGCTGGTTCAACCTATTATTTTTATAAAGCGAGCTACCAATATAAAGCAATGTCGCTATATGTATTTATGATTGTTTATGCTTATATCGGTGGAAATATTGTTTTGTTCAGAATTTTTGAAAACGTTGATTTCTCTGATATTTGGGAATTATTAATTTTCTTACTGCCAGCTTATTTTGTTGGTTCGATTGTAATGTTCATTAAATTGATTAAAAAATTTCATAAAGAGATAGCAGAATGATAGTATACAGCAAACAATTATTAGATAATGAAATTTTGGTCGATGAAGCAGATTCTTTGTACAAGGGAGGTTTTATTAGTAAAGAACAGAAGAAATTTATAGAAAAAGAACTGCCCGTTTTAAAAAGTCAGAGTAATGTTCTGGTTAGAATAGGCTTCTTTTTGCTTGGTTGCTTGTTGTATGGTTCAATTTGTGGAGGAATTTCTTTATTTGGATTAAGCGCAGAAAATGTGTTTTTTCAAATCTGCTGCTATATTTTTACTATAGTTGGATTTGCAGGAGCAGAATTGCTTGCAAATCAAAATTATCATAATCATGGTTTAGATGATGCTTTTATATTAAATGCGCTTTTATGTTTGGGCGTAGCAATAGCAATAACAACTGAAGGTCATGAAATAGTAATTGCTTTTTTTGTAGCAATTGGATCACTTTTTATGTTTTTGAGGTATCTACACGTATTGTCAATGCTTGTATTTTGCATTTCGGCAACCGCCTTTTTGTTTTTCGGAATGTTTAAATTTGGAGATATTGGAAAAGCTATTTTGCCATTTGTAGCAATGATTTTTGCAGGATTGTTTTATTTTTTGACAAAAAAGAGAATGAATCATCAAAGCAAAGGTTACTATTACAACGGATTATTATTGGCAAATAGTTTTTGCTTGGTTTTGTTTTATCTTTCTTGTAATTATTTGGTTGTGAGAGAACTTTCTGCAGAACTTTTAGGAACAGAAGTAAAACCAGGAACAGATATTCCATTTGCTTTTTTCTTTTATGCGTTTACTTTTATTGTACCGATTGTTTATTTGGTACAGGCTTTAAAAACAAAAGACCGAATAATGCTTTGGTTGAGCTTTTTGGCGATTGCATTTTCAATCTATACTATTCGATTCTATCATTCGGTTTTACCAATCGAAGTAGCGCTTACGCTTGGTGGTGTAGTTTTATTTGCAATAGCATATTTTTCAATTAGAAAATTAAAGGAAAAAGAAAGCGGTCTGACTTTTAAACCAGATAGAATAAACCATTCAGATAGTTTATTGAATGCAGAAGCTTTAGTTGTAGCTTCAACTTTTGGAATGAAGCCGGGAGTTAAGACAGCTTCTCCGATGGAATTTGGAGGAGGAGGTTTCAGCGGTGGAGGCTCTGATGGAAGTTTTTAAATTATTTGGCCACAGATTAAAAGGATTAGAAAGATTTTTTTTCGCCACGACGCGAGCTATAGCGAACAGGCGAAGCAATTTCACGAATTTCCACTAATTAATTTTTATTTTTATTTTAATTATTTGTACTCAAAGTGCGTATATAAAGACTTTAAATCTTTTTAATCCTTTTAATCTGTGGCAAGAAAAAAACTATACCTTAGTTTTCAATGCTTCTGCATCAATATCGCTGTGCGAAACATCGTAAACTGCTTTTCCGTTTTTGATCAATATCAATTGTGGAGATTCATGATAGACTCCAAATTTGCTTGCAATTTCATTTGAAATATCTCTGTGTGCTATCAAGTCTAAAAAATAAGCATCGACAACACCTTCAAGATCATATTCTCTTTCAAATTGTTTTAGAGCCATTCGGCTGATGCTGCATCTGGTGCTATGCTTAAAAATGACAACTGGTTTTTCATTTGAGATTGCTTCTATTTCCATTAATTGAAGCATATCTGTTAATTCAGTCCAGTTTACTTTACTTTTTGATGCTTCTGAGTTCTCTGAACTTCCGAAGATTGAATTAAAAAAACTCATATTTGGCTTGTTTTATGACTTTTTGACGTGTTAAAAGCATTAAAAACTGATTTTAACTGTCTTTTTGTCTGTTTTTTTACTGTGGAATATAATTTGTCTATTCGAATACAAAGTTAAATTATTTGAGCGAACTATTTACCTCAATAAATCGTAACTTTAATCCTATATATTTTAAACAGTTAAATCAATCAAATCAAAAGATATGAATATAAATAAATTTACAATCAAATCGCAGGAAGCCATTCAGTTGTCGCAGCAATTAGCGCAACGAAATGGTCAGCAACAAATTGAAAATGAGCATATTTTTAAAGCTATTTTTGAAGTTGACGAAAACGTGGCGCCATTTATTCTAAAAAAATTAAATGTAAATGTGCCGTTGTTTTTACAAATTTTAGATAGCACAATTCAAAGTTTTCCAAAAGTTTCTGGAGGAGATGTTATGCTTTCTAGAGACGCAAACAAAGCTTTGAATGAAGCAGAAATCATTGCACAAAAAATGAACGACGAATATGTTTCGATCGAGCATTTAATTTTAGCCATTTTTGACTCAAAAAGTAAAGTTTCTCAGATTCTAAAAGATCAGGGAGTTACAGGAAAAGGCTTGAAAGCTGCTATTGAGGAACTAAGAAAAGGCGAAAGAGTAACTTCGGCTTCGGCAGAAGAAACCTATAATTCGCTAAATAAATTTGCTAAGAACCTAAATGAATTAGCCCGTACAGGAAAATTAGATCCAGTTATTGGGCGTGATGAAGAAATTCGTCGCGTATTACAGATTCTAACTCGAAGAACCAAAAACAATCCAATGCTTATTGGTGAACCTGGAGTTGGTAAAACCGCTATTGCAGAAGGTCTAGCGCATAGAATTGTGGACGGAGACGTTCCAGAAAACTTAAAAGATAAAATCGTTTTTTCTCTTGATATGGGAGCTTTGATTGCCGGAGCGAAGTATAAAGGAGAATTTGAAGAACGTTTAAAATCGGTTGTAAAAGAGGTTACAGCTGCAGACGGAGATATTGTTTTGTTTATTGATGAAATTCATACGCTTGTTGGAGCGGGTGGAGGTGAAGGCGCAATGGATGCGGCGAATATCTTGAAACCAGCTTTGGCTCGTGGAGAATTGAGAGCAATTGGCGCTACCACTTTGGATGAATATCAAAAATATTTTGAAAAAGACAAAGCACTTGAAAGACGTTTCCAAAAAGTTCTTATTGACGAACCGGATACAGAAAGTGCAGTTTCGATTCTTCGTGGAATTAAAGAAAAATATGAAACGCATCATAAAGTTCAAATTAAAGATGAGGCAATTATTGCAGCAGTTGAACTTTCACAACGTTACATTACCAATCGTTTCTTACCAGATAAAGCGATTGACTTAATGGACGAAGCGGCTTCTAAATTGCGTATGGAGATCAATTCAAAACCTGAAGAATTAGATGTTTTGGATCGTAAAATCATGCAGTTGGAAATTGAGATTGAAGCTATTAAACGTGAAAAAGAAGAAAGCAAGCTGAAAATTTTGGGTATGGAATTGGCTAACCTGAAAGAAGAACGCAACGAAATCTATGCGAAATGGAAACAGGAAAAAGATATCGTTGACGGAATTCAGGCTGTAAAACATGAAATAGAAGACTTTAAATACGAAGCAGAACGTGCAGAACGTGATGGTGATTACGGAAAAGTAGCGGAGATACGTTACGGAAAAATAAAAGAAGCGCAGGAACGTCAGGAAACTTTGCAAAAACAATTGCAGGAATTTCAATCTGGAAATTCTTTAATTAAAGAAGAAGTTACCAGAGAAGACATTGCAGAAGTTGTAGCAAAATGGACTGGAATTCCAGTAACCAAAATGCTTCAGACAGAAAGAGAAAAACTATTGCATTTAGAAGACGAATTGCACAAGCGTGTAGTAGGTCAGGAAGAAGCGATAGAAGCCGTGAGTGATGCTGTTCGTCGAAGCCGTGCTGGTTTACAGGATATGAAAAAACCTGTTGGATCATTCTTATTCTTAGGAACAACCGGAGTTGGTAAAACCGAATTGGCAAAAGCTTTGGCCGAATATCTTTTTGATGACGAAAATGCCATGACGCGTATTGATATGAGTGAGTATCAAGAACGTCACAGCGTGAGCCGTCTAGTTGGTGCACCTCCAGGATATGTAGGTTATGATGAAGGAGGTCAGTTAACAGAAGCTGTTCGTAGAAAACCATATTCTGTCGTGCTGTTAGATGAGATCGAAAAAGCACATCCAGATACGTTTAATATCTTATTGCAGGTTTTAGACGAAGGTCGATTGACGGATAACAAAGGACGTTTGGCTGATTTCAGAAATACGATTATTATTATGACCTCAAATATGGGAAGTAATATTATTCAGGAGAAATTTGAAAATCTAAAAGGTGGAGTGGAAGCCGCAACAGAAGCAGCGAAAAACGAAGTTTTAGGATTGTTGAAGCAAACTGTCCGTCCGGAGTTTATCAACCGTATTGACGAAATTGTAATGTTTACACCGCTTACAGTAGAGAATATTTCAAGAATTGTAGGGCTGCAGTTAAAAAGCGTTACAAAAATGCTGGCATTGCAAGGTATTACAATGGATGCAACACCAGAAGCAATTGCTTATTTGGCAGATAAAGGTTATGATCCTCATTTTGGAGCAAGACCTGTAAAACGTGTCGTGCAGAGAGAAGTTTTAAATCAACTGTCAAAAGAAATTCTGGCAGGAAATATAACAACAGATAGCATCATTTTGTTAGATGCTTTCGATGGCCAATTGGTTTTTAGAAACCAGACCGCTAATTAATTTTTTTAATGTTAATCTTAAAAAAGCATCAGTTTTTAACTGGTGCTTTTTTTTGTTAATATTTAATTGGTTTTAATCCTTTTAGGCTTTTATTCTATGTAAGAAATAGTATATATTTGATTCGCAACTATTAAATCAAATATATGAAAAGAAACCAAAGGGCAATTCTAATTTTATTTCTTGCCAGTATTTCATTTGTAACTAATTCGTACGCACAAGAAAGCATTGTTGTTACTGGAGGCAAAGGCACTGGCTCTGGCGGAGCAGCAAGTTATTCGGTTGGGCAAATTGCAGATATACAATTGAAAGGAAGCGGAGGTTCTGCACAACAAGGCATTCAGCAACCTTACGAAATAGCCACTCTAAGTAATGACAAATTCGATGAAATTAGTTTAGTCATGACAGCCTTTCCAAATCCTGTTATTGATGAACTAAATCTTATAGTTGTAAACAATAAATTTGAAGACTTGTCTTATAATTTATTTGAGATTAACGGGCGAATACTATCAAAAGCTTCTAATATAACTTCTTCAGAAACGAAAGTACCTATGCAGGGATTGGCGCAAGGAGTTTATTTTCTTTCAGTAAATAACAATTCGAAAGCAATCAAAACTTTTAAAATCATTAAAAAATAAAATTTTAAACAGCAGAAAAGTATATGAGAAAAATTACTCTAGCGTTTTTATTATTAAGTTCTTTTACCATTTTATTTGCGCAAGCACCACAGAAAATGAATTATCAATCTGTGATTCGTAAAACAGATGGAACATTGCTCTCCAATACCTTAATTGGGATCAGAACAAGTGTTTTATTCGGCTCTGAAACAGGAACAGCATCTTATGTCGAAACTCAAACTACCACAACAAACCCTAACGGATTAGCAACAATAGTAATTGGTGGAGGAACGCCAGTTACAGGAACTTTTGCAGGAATAAATTGGGGTGCAGGTACTCATTTTATAAAAACAGAAATTGATCCAGAAGGAGGAACCAATTATACAATTAGCGGAACAAGTCAGCTTTTAAGTGTGCCTTATGCTTTGTACGCCGGAAGTAGTCAAAGTCAAGGAAAAACGAGCATTATAATAACAGGAGATATTACAGATGCACAGGCAGCGGCACAAATAACCGCCGAATTTGGCCCTTATACAGAAAATATCTACATTACCAGTACAACAAATCTTACAACTATAGACTTAAGCGCAATAAAAAAGCTGGTAAACTTAAAGATTCAAAATAATTTAAAATTAGTAAACTTTAATTTAAGTAATCTTATTGAAGTATATAATGATTTAGATGTTGGAAACAATGAAGTATTAGCTTCTGTTGCATTTCCTGCATTAAAAATATTGCATTCATACGACACTGGAATCTTAAATAATCCATCTTTAACATCGATTTCATTTCCTATTTTGACGTCAAGCAAAGGGCTTTATTTTCAAAATAATTCAATTCTTACTTCCATTGACTTGCCATTGTTAACAAAGATTACAGATGAAAGTTTATCGCTTAATTTTAATAAAAATGCGCTTTCTAGTTCACAAGTTAATTTAATTTTACAGCGACTTCTTAATCTTTCTCCTAATGCAAAAAGCTATGTTCAGTTGCAAGATCAAAATCCTCCTGCTCCTCCTACAGGGCAAGGAATTCTTGATAAAGCAACTTTAATAAACAAAGGTTACAGTATTTCTACCGATTAATTTAAAAAAAAAGTAATTATAATAAAGCATCAGTTTTTTAGCTGATGCTTTTTTTTGCCCAAAATTTTGAAACTTTTAACCTATTTCATATAACAAGATATTCTCAAAAAAGGATGAATTTTAAACAAATAAAAATCAGCAAATTATTAATTAAAATTAGAAATTATGAACAATATATTTAGAGGACTATTGGCAGGTTACGGAGCTAAAAAGCTTGGTGGAGGATGTTTTGGAACTATTATCGTTTTCATCATTTTGTGGGTTCTTTTAGGACAATGTAGCTAAAATCACAATACAGAAATTATGAATAAAAAACACAAATTTTGATGTAAGATTATTGGGAAGATTAAGTCAAAATGTCTAGATTCGCATCACTAAAAAATAAATTTTTAAAAATGGCTTCAGGTTTTTTTGTTCTATTAGATGATATCGCAGCAATTATGGATGATGTTGCAGTAATGAGTAAGGTTGCTGCAAAAAAAACAGCTGGAATTCTAGGAGATGATTTGGCAGTAAATGCCGAAAAAGCTTCTGGATTTGCTTCATCAAGAGAGTTACCAGTTTTATGGGCAATAAGCAAAGGTTCGTTATTAAATAAAATCATTATTCTTCCAATTGCATTTTTACTAAGTGCTTTTTTACCAATTGCAATTATAATAATTTTAGTACTTGGGGGATTGTTTTTAGCTTACGAAGGAGCTGAAAAAATTTACGAATTTGCCTTTCCTCACAAGCACGATGAATCAGAAGGAATTACCAATGAGGATTTAACAGAAGAGCAAATTCTAGTAATGGAAAAAGGAAAAATAAAATCAGCAATTGTTACCGATTTTATTTTGTCTGTAGAAATCGTGATTATAGCATTGGGGACTGTTATAGAAGAACCGCTGACACAGCAGATACTTGTAACTTCTATAATCGCATTAGTTGCGACAATAGGAGTTTACGGAATTGTAGCGCTTATTGTTCGTATGGATGAAGCTGGTTACAAACTTATAAAATATAGCAAAAGCGAAAAAAGTCCATCACGTTTTATTGGAAATTTATTAGTAAAAGCGTTACCACTTGTTATAAAAGGTTTAACTGTAGTGGGTACAATTGCATTGCTTTTGGTGGCAGGAGGAATCTTTGTTCATTATATTCCTTATTTCCATCATTTATCAGAAGAAATTAAAATCCCTTCTATCATCAAAGAATTTACAGTTGGATTAGCTCTAGGATTTGTTGTTTTAGTTTTTGTAAATCTTATCAAAAAGATTTTTAAGAAGAAAGCAGCTTAATAAAATTCAAAACATACATTAAAGAAAACATCAGTTAGCACTGGTGTTTTTTTGTTTTTAGGGGACAAATCAAATTATATTTTGAACAACATTTTGTCCTCTAGATTACTTCTTTTTCGGCTTGTGACAGCATGGAAAAGGATATTATTTTGATCTTGACTAGTCTAGAAATTTTTATTTTCATAAGAAAGAATGGTGTTTTTTAATCTTTTTTTTAATAAATAAGTTTTTGATTTACAAATGTTTAATGTTTTAATGAGAACTTTTAACATTTTATGAAAGCAACCAAAGCAATTTTCTCACGTCTTCATAGTAATTAACAATTAATTATTATTTTATATGAAAAGTTTTAGATTTAAATCAGTTTTAGTAGTATTATTTTTATCAATTGGATTTATTTCATGCAGTAACGATGATGATAACAACACACAAGCTCCAACAACAAAAGCAGCTTTGGTAACCGAAATTAAAGGGCCGGCAACAGGGAAAGTAAACGATGAATTAAGCTATGATGTAACTTATGTAGTAGATAACGCTTGTGCTGAATTTGATAAGATCTCGGAAGTAACTATCGGAACTGAAAAAGGTCTTCAAGTAATTGCAAAATACCCATCAGAAGTTTGCACGCAACAAGTTCCAGATCCTAAGAAAACAGTTTACAAATTTTCATCTAAAGTAAAAGGAACTTTCGAAATCAAATTTAAAAAATCAGAAACAGAATTCCTTACTCAAAAAGTAGTGATCGAATAGTAATAAGCTTAGTTGAATTTTTTTAGGTTGATAGACCATTTTGCAGAAGTTTATTTTAAATGGATGTGAAATGGTTTTTTTGTATTGATGAAATTGTAAGAATTATTAAAGGCTTTAAGATTTTTAATTCCATTAAATTAAATGAATACAAGTTTTTTTCTTACATTTGCAATGCAATTCAAAAACACTTATGGAAAAAACGATAATCATAAAACCAAATGAGAAGACAGTTTCTGTTCTAAAAAAAATGGTTGATTTAAAAGAACAACATCGAAAAGAAGTTTTAGGAAGATTAAAGAAAAAATAATATTTCTTTATGTATCAATATATTTCAGAAGAGGGTTTGTACCCTCTTTTTTATTTTACAACAAAGCATGGTTTGCAATATTTTGTCAGTTTTCAGAAAATGAATTTTGAAAATGCCTTCTTTAATAAACTTTATAGCATCGACTTTTACGAAGCAAATAATCAAAAATTTTTTAATGATCCATCAATAGAAATTACAATCACCAGCATCATAAATCAATATTTTAAAGATAATCCAGATATTATTTTAAATTATGTTTGTGATAGTGTAGATTTTAAGCAAGATTTTAGACAAAAATTATTTGATAAATGGTATCATAACATTAAAAGCGATGAATTTTCAAAAGTGAACTTTCAATATCATATTCCAAATGAAAAAATGATTTATCATTTAAGCTTTATATTTAAAACGGATTTTTATAAAATGGATAATATTATTGACGAGGTAAATTTGAAATTAGAAGCATTTACAAGTTACAAATAATCTTAAAGTAAGGATCAATTACCAACACTTTGCCATTCCTTTAAAAAGTATTATTTTTGCACTCTAAATTTTATGTCATGGCGAAAAGAAAGTATAAAATATCGGTTATTCAGTTAAATCTGAATGATGTTGCCGAAAACAATCTTAAAAAATGTATCAGCTGGGTAAGAGATGCTGCAAGTCAAGGTGCTGAGGTAATCTTACTTCCTGAATTATATAGCAGTCATTATTTCTGCCAAAGCGAAGATGTAGACAATTTTGCATTAGCAGAACCACTTTACAGCACTTCATTTATTGCATTCAGCGAATTGGCAAAAGAATTAGGAGTAGTAATTATTGTTCCTTTCTTTGAGAAAAGAATGGCGGGAATCTATCATAACAGTGCTTATATCATTGATACTGATGGAACAGAAGCTGGTTTGTATCGAAAAATGCATATTCCAGACGATCCTCATTTTTACGAAAAATTCTATTTCACTCCAGGTGATTTAGGTTTCCAAGCAATCGAAACTAAAAAAGGTACTGTCGGGACTTTAATTTGTTGGGATCAATGGTATCCAGAAGCAGCTCGTATTACAGCGCTTAAAGGTGCTGAGGTTTTATTTTACCCAACAGCAATTGGATGGCATCCTAAAGAAAAAGAACAATACGGAGAAAACCAATATGGTGCTTGGATGAATGTTATGAAAGGACATGCAGTAGCAAATGGTGTTTTCGTGGCAGCAGCTAACCGAATTGGTTTAGAAAAATATCTTGAAGGAACAGAAGGAATTCAGTTCTGGGGAGCTTCTTTTATTGCTGGACCACAAGGAGAAATTTTAGCTCAAGCTTCTCATGATAAAGAAGAAATTTTAATTGCTGAAGTTGATTTGGACTTGCAAGAAAACGTTCGTCAAAACTGGCCGTTCTTCAGAGACAGAAGAATCGATGCTTTTGGAGATATTACAAAAAGAGCAATTGATAAATAATTAGATTAAAATTATATAAAAAAAGAGCTGTCTCAATAGACTGCACCCAAAAGTTTAGACAAATTAATAATTAAGTTTTATAATAATGAGCTCGATATTGTATCGGGCTCATTCCTTTTAGATTAAGTTTAATTCTGTCATTGTTATAATAATTTATATAC
>NZ_JBHSFY010000013.1:0-189462 GCF_042654045.1 Flavobacterium chungangensis | reverse complement strand
GAGTATATTAATTATTAT
This sequence comes from Flavobacterium chungangensis, assembly GCF_042654045.1. Classification (NCBI taxonomy): domain Bacteria; kingdom Pseudomonadati; phylum Bacteroidota; class Flavobacteriia; order Flavobacteriales; family Flavobacteriaceae; genus Flavobacterium; species Flavobacterium chungangensis. Next base: position 189,444 of record NZ_JBHSFY010000013.1, on the reverse strand, counting down.
AATAATGACAGAATAAAACTTAATCTAAAAGCAATGAGCCCGATACAATATCGAGCTCATTATTATAAAACTTAGTTATTAATTTGTCTAAACTTTTGGGTGCAGTCTAAATTATAAGTCTGCCTTTTTTTATTTAAGTTTTATTCTATTTTAATGTTGTTTTTCTCTGCAATTTTTTTGAACACATCCTCTTTGTTTTCCGATTTCATTTTCTGGTAAAGAGCCCCAATAAGCTGTTCCGAATCTTTTGCATATTCTGAGTTTTCATTGGTATAAATGATATGGGCCAAAAAAAGATTATCCAACGCTTTTTCATCATCTTTTAGCATGAAGTAGTTTTTTCCAGCACCAAAATAGCCTTCAGCATTGTCTGGATGATATTGAATTAGTTTTTCATAATAACTTATCGCAGTTTGATAATCAGATTTAAAAGTATAGGCAACACCAATATTCATCAAGCCAAAATTTCCTTCGGGATAAATTTCGAGCGATTTTTTGTAATATTTAATGGCATTATCATAATCGTTTAACTGTCTGTAAGAAACCGCCATATCATCAAGAGCAAGAACAAAATTTGGATCTTCTTTTAAAGCTAGCTGAAAACTTTCAATAGCCATTTTATAGTTGCTCTGGCGCATAAAATCTTTTGCAATTACATAAGAGTTCTGTGCGTTTTGGTTCTTTGATTTGCTATAAAAAACATCGTCTTTGTTTTCCGTTAATTCTGGAACCAGATTTGGACATTTTTTTGAAATGACACCTTGAACTTTCAAAATCATACCCTGAATGCCTTCAACTGTATTTATTGATTCTCTAACTTTAGGATCTTTATCTGTCAAGATTAGTTCGCTCATTGGTTTAGTTAGACAATCTCTATAAACATCTTCGGTAATTTTTGAACTTTTTTCTAAACACTCGCATGCTTTTGTGGCGATTTTTTCTTCAACGGTTTGTGCATTCATTGCTAAAAAGCCGCTAAAAGTTAAAATTAACGAGAAGTTTTTTTTCATTTTAAATGATTAAAGGTTAGAACGATTTTCTTATTCTGGTTTAACAACTGCTGGTTTCAAAGTATCTTTACTTACCGCCAAACTATCTACTGGCACAACAGGCTCAAGAGGTTTTACTGACGGTACATATCTTTTGATTTTCTGCTGTATTAATATGGCACCCAGCTCTCCGAAGTCTTTCTTAATAGTGCTGCGCAAATGTCTCCGACTTTGCGCCATCGCAGCTCTTTAATTCAAATTTAGAACTCTTTGTAGAGCGGGAGTTAAACTGGAATGAAAATTATTTGCAGATTTACAGATCTTCATAAGTAAATCTTTTAGAAAATCTAGCTTCATTTTCATTGACAATAGAAACTTCCAATTCATTATTATTTTTGACTATTTCTGCAGCTTTTTTTTCAGCGCTCTCCAAGTCAAAAAATGGCAATCTAGGAATATTCCCCTGCCCATCAAAGTCATTAAATCTAGTTTTACAATCTAACTCTAGAATAATTCCCGTGCGATATTCGCAAATCATTATAAAATACATATTCCATTACAGTTTAAAGTTAGCATGGTAATTATCGAAATGCTCATTAAGGATTTAATATTATAGAGGTTAAACCAGCTCTCTGAAGTCTTCCTTAATAGTGCTGCGCAAATGTCTTTGAGACATTTGCGTAACTCTTTAATTCAAATTTTGAACTTCTTTGTATAGAGAGAAAAATGCTGTGTTAGACAATTCTAAAACTAGAAAAACTAATCTACTTATTGCAAAATTAAATTTACTTTGTTCGATTCAATTTTCAAATTATAAAGTTTATAATTCAACTGCTTCAACTTATTTAATATCTCAGAACTCAGAAATAAAGACTCTAATTCTTCCTGTTTTTTTCTATAATAATAGGAGACTTTTAATTCTTTTTCATTTTTATAATCTTTAATCTCCCAAAAACAATCATTTGAAAGTTTTACCTGTAAATTGATTGGTACATTTATAACCTTTTTTTGGCCTGCTTTTAATAGAATAAAATCTTCTATTTTAATACTTTTTTTCTTTTGCATCCATTTCTCATCAAAACTTCTCGATATCGGATCTACATCTTCATCAAAACAATTATTTGATTGCCAACTTAAGTTTTCATTATTAAAATTATACACAATCATATGTACTAAAAAAAAACTCGTCTCATTTGTTGGTAACATAAAATTCCATTTTTCACTGTCAACAGAGTTTAAAATTGGAAGATAATAATTATAAGATGAATTATTACTAATCAACAATTTAGCATAACTATTGTTTTTTAAAACTTTGTCAACTATTTCCAATGTTATATCCTTCGCTCTTTTTTCTTGCGAAAAGCATAAATTTAAAAATAAAAAAAAACTAATTGCAGTTACTTTTAATGCTTTAATCATCTTTTAAGTTTATCTAATATCCAATACAAAAAACAGTCTCACCTTTATTCACTGGCGGAGTTCCAATTTTATATAAAATAATTCCAGTTGTGGGTGATTTAATTTCGATTAAAACCTTTCCAAATTCATTAGAAACAAATCCGATTTTATCACCTTTTTTTATGTAATCTCCGCTTTTTAAAGTACTATTAAAAATTCCAGCAACTTCTGCTTTTACATACTCCTGATTGTTCAAATAAACGGCTGATGGATTTTTCACAGGAGCTGTTCCGTTGCTGTACATTTCCATGTAATTGAGCATATTATAAACTGCTTTTTTGATCAAATGTACCGATTCTGTCTGCACATTTCCTAATTTACCAGCTTCGATACTTAAAGCTGTTTTTCCGTTCTGAGAAGCTTGTTTGAAAGCATATTTTGCAGGTTCGGTTTTCGTAATCGTGTACGGATAAGAAACAATATGATTGATTCCTGAAATCTCTGAAAGTTTATTGCTTAAAAGCGTTTTCTTTTCTTCTGATGCATTATTGTAGTAACAAACAAAAGGAAGCAAATCTTCATTGGCATCGCCACCATGAATATCCAAAAAAACATCCGATTGCGGAATAATCTGCTTCGTGATATAATTAGCAATCTGTTCTGTAATAGTTCCTGTTTCTGAGCCTGGAAAAGCATTATTCAAATTTTTATGGTCTGACGGATTTACAAATGGTGTTCTTTTATAAAATGAACCAACATTGGCAATTGGAACCACAATCAAAGTTCCTTTCAACTTTTTCGGATCTATTTCTTTGATTAATTCCTGAACTGCTGTAATTGGCGGATATTCAAAACCATGTATTCCCGCAATAATGGTAAAAACAGGTCCTTTTTCTTTTCCAGAAAGTATCGTTACAGGTATGTAATTATAAGGCGAGTCTGTTTTAAAATGAACCAAAGTGTCGGTTCTTTTTGCAATGTTTTCTTTTATTAATTTTTCTAGATTTTGTCCATAACTAATTACACTCATCAATAGCATTAATTTTGTTCCAAAAAGCTTTAAATAATTCACGTGGTATTCTTTTTATTATGGGAAACAAAGTTTGCTTCCTTATATTCTTATAGCGCAAAGATAAAAAAGTTTACTATTTTAATAAATTCTCAAAATCCAATCGATACTAACTTATTAATAAGTAACACAATAAAAAATTAAAACCTTAAAAACCAACTTCAAATATTATCAAATTTTTAAATCTCACAGTTTTTAGAAAAATTTTAAGAAACCTTACTTTTCAAATTACTATATTTGGCGCACTTTAAACAAATATATTCCCTCTTTCTAAGGAACAAAATTATATAATCTGCTGTACTGTAAATGAAACCCACCAAGTTCATATATGTCGTTTTACTATCGCTACTTTCTTTTTTTAGAGGTACCGAGACGTATTCGCCAATTTATAGTGCTAGCAGTTGCATTACCTTAGATAGTGTTGCAGCAGACGACACGCAGATTTTTTCTTCTGACTTTTCTTCTTCTAAAAATCTAGAAGTCCATTATAAGCTCAAAAAGAAAATAAAATGCAGAGCGACTACTTTGGAACAAAGTACAATCAAAGCTCCGTATTTTAGCAATTTAGTCAACTTCAAAGTCTATAAAGAGACTTTAATATATGGTATAGCTTCAATATACCACATCGAAAGACATCCTCATCTTCATTTGTATCAACTTTTCTAGGCTTTAAATTTTTGTCATTTTATAGAATAATTTCTCCTTTGCTTATGCAATTGAGCTGCTATTGCTATAAAAACATTCTCAAAACAGTACTTTTCTAAACGGAGAAGCATCCAAAATCCATTTTTATCTTTTGTTTCGATTGTTGTCGAAAACAGAATCCAAATTCATACTCCCGATATTTTAGTATCAAGGGAGAAAATCTATTTATTCAAAAATTTAAACCTAATGATGAGCATTTATAAAAATCCATTTCTTTTATGCACCTTGGCTTTATTCGTTTTAGTCTCGTGCGGAGATAAATCAAAAAAAGATTCAAACAACATAAAAACGTTTCCTGTTTATAAGGTAACTTTAAAAGACACTATAGTTTCGAGCAAATTTGTTGCCGATGTACATGCTAAAAACAATGTAGAAATTCACGTTCGTATTCCTGGTTTATTAGACAAGGTATACGTTAGCGAAGGACAAAAAGTAAAAAAAGGGCAAATCCTTTTTAAAATAAGCGATGTTGAACTTCAGATTCAGTTGCTAAAAGCTGAAGCCGTTTACAAAAGCGCAAAAGCCGATTTAAGAATTGCCTCTGTAGAACTAGAACAGGCGCAAACCCTTTTCAATAAAAAAGTAATTGCAGACAAGGAATTAGAATTATCCAAAGCAAAATATGAAGCCACTTCCGCGAAATTGGCTCATGCAGCTGCCGAAAGAAAAGCAATCAATCAGCAGATTAGCTTTACCACGATCCGCGCGCCATTTGACGGAACAGTTGACCGTATTCCGTTTAAAGAAGGAAGTTTAGTAGAAAATGGTTCATTATTGACTACTGTTTCTCAATTAGACGATGTGTACGCCTATTTCTCAATTCCTGAGAATACCTATTTCCAAATGATGGAAGACAAAACCTTAAACACGCAGGGCGATATTAGATTGGTATTGCCAAACGGACAAGTCTACGATCAAAAGGGAGAATTAAGAACTGCTGATGGAGATATCGACAAACAAACCGGTTCGATTCAATACAAAGCAAAATTTCATAATCCGCAAGGATTTATCAAACACGGAACTTCTGGAAAACTGATTATTTCAGAGCCAAAAACCAATGCAATTTTAATTCCGCAGAAAGCTGTTTTTTCTATTCAGGACAAACAATACGTTTTCCGCGTGAACAAAGATGGAGTAGTTAAAATGACGAATGTTACAATTGAAACCACTCTAGATGATGTGTATATCTTGAACGAAGGTCTAAAAAGCGACGACCTAATTGTGCAAGAAGGTACGCAATCATTGAGAGACGGCGATAAAATCAACATGAAACAAATGTAGGTTATTGACCTGCAAAACAGTTATTTAATTATTTATCTAAAAAATTTAAAATGATAGAGTTATTTATCAGAAGGAAAATATTGTCATTAATCATCTCGGTTATGATAGTCCTTCTGGGATTGCTGGCGTTGTTTCAGCTTCCCATTACCCAATTCCCAGACATTGTACCACCGTCTGTAACCGTTACAGCAAAATATACAGGAGCAAATGCAGAGGTTTCGGCCAATGCCGTTGCCCTTCCGTTAGAAAGAGCCATAAATGGAGTACCCGGAATGACGTATATGTCAACCGTAACTTCTAACGATGGTTTGACCTTAATTCAGGTTTTCTTTGAAGTAGGAACCGATCCCGATCTGGCTGCCGTAAACGTGCAGAACAGGGTTACCACGATTCTGGACGAACTTCCAGAAGAGGTAATTCGTGCCGGAGTTACAACCGAAAAAGAGGTAAACAGTATGTTGATGTACTTGAATATTACAAGTACCGACAAAACTCAAGATGAGCAGTTTATCTTCAACTTTACCGATATTAATATTCTTCAGGAATTAAAGCGTATTGATGGTGTCGGACGTGCCGAAATCATGGGTCAGAAAGAATATTCGATGCGTGTTTGGTTAGATCCAGAAAAGATGCTTTCGTATAATATTTCGGCAAATGAAGTTATCAATTCACTTCAAAAACAAAACATTTCTGCCGCGCCAGGTAAAGTCGGTGAAGGTTCAGGACAAATGAACAATCAATTACAATATGTAATTAAGTATGGCGGAAAATTCTTCGAGCCAAAACAATATGAAGAAATTCCGTTAAGAGCTAATTCAGACGGAACTATTTTAAGATTAAAAGACATTTCGAAAATCGAATTTGGTGCGATGAGTTACGGAATGGTTTCTAAAACCGACGGAAAACCTTCGGCATCAATCATGCTAAAACAGCGTCCGGGTTCAAATGCTTCTGAAGTTATTGCGAGCGTAAAAGAAAAAATGTCCGAATTAAAAGGCTCTTCTTTTCCTCCAGGAATGGAATTCAACATTGCTTACGACGTTTCGCGTTTCCTTGACGCTTCTATTCATGAAGTATTGAGAACATTAGTTGAAGCCTTTATTTTGGTAGCATTTGTCGTTTTCCTTTTCCTTCAAGATTGGAGATCTACTTTAATTCCAGTATTGGCAGTTCCTGTGGCACTTATTGGTTCGTTTACCTTTATGTCGATGATGGGCTTCTCGATCAACTTATTAACGCTTTTCGCTTTAGTACTTTCTATAGGAATTGTGGTCGATAATGCGATTGTCGTAGTCGAAGCCGTTCACGTAAAAATCTCCGAAGAACATATGTCGCCAATGGAGGCTACCATTAGCGCTATGAAAGAAATTACAGGTGCCGTTATTGCGATTACTATTGTAATGGCTGCGGTATTTATTCCGGTTGCATTCTTGAGCGGTCCAGTCGGAGTTTTCTACAGGCAGTTCTCTTTAACAATGGCGATAAGTATCGTGATTTCTGGTATTAACGCCCTTACTCTTACTCCTGCCCTTTGTGCTATTATGCTAAAAGCCCATGATCCGAATAAAGAGAAAAAATCGCTTTTAGATCGTTTCTTCCATAGATTCAACCACTGGTTTGATAATATTACTTCAAAATATATCAAAGTATTGGTGAAGTTTGCCGATCGTAACACTGTTACAGTTGGTATATTAGTACTATTTTGCTTTTTAACTTGGGGAACAACCAAATTTTTGGCATCTGGATTTATCCCAACTGAAGATCAGGGAATGGTGTACGTAAGTGTTACAACGCCACAAGGAGCAACGGTAGAACGTACTGAAAAAGCTTTGGACGAAGTAACTAAAATTGCAAAAGGAATAAAAGGTGTAGATAACGTAACGACTCTGGCAGGATACAGTATTGTAACCGAAATCGCTGGAGCTTCATACGGAATGGGAATGATCAACTTAAAAGACTGGAGCGAACGTGATATTTCGGTAACCGAATTCATGGCAGAACTTACAGAAAAAACCAAAAACATTACCGACGCACAAATCGAGATTTTTGCTCCGCCAACCGTTCCTGGTTTTGGTAATACGAGTGGTTTTGAGCTTCGTTTGCTGGATAAATCTGGAGGAAGTATTACCAATACCGATAAAGTGACTAAAGAATTCATCAAAGAATTAAATGCTTCGCCAGAAATTCAGAATTCATTTTCTAGTTTTGATGCCACTTTCCCGCAGTATTTAATCCATATTGATTATGATTTGGCGGCCAAAAAAGGAATTTCGGTAGACAATGCCATGTCGACTTTACAAACTATGTTAGGTTCATTTTATGCAACCAACTTTATCCGTTTTTCTCAAATGTATAAAGTAATGGTTCAGGCAAGTCCGCAATTCCGTCAAAATCCAGAAAGTATTTTGGATATGTATCTGAAGAATGAAGCTGGCGAAATGGTTCCATTTTCTACTTTCATCAAATTAGAACGAGTTTACGGTCCAGAGGTTTTAACTCGTTACAATATGTATATGTCGGCTATGATTAACGGTGAACCTGCTGAAGGTTACAGTTCTGGAGATGCCATTGCCGCTGTTGAAAAAATTGCTGCAGAAAAACTGCCTAGCCGTTTTGAATTAGAATGGTCTGGTATGACGCGTGAAGAGATTTTATCAGGAAACCAGACGATCTACATTTTTGCGCTTTGTATACTATTTGTATACTTATTATTGGCCGCACAATACGAAAGTTTATTGCTTCCGTTCCCAGTATTATTGAGTCTTCCGGTTGGAGTTTTCGGTTCTTACATTGCACTTGTCATGGTCGGATTGGACAATAACATTTATGCCCAAGTAGCACTCGTCATGCTGATTGGTCTGCTTGCCAAGAACGCCATTCTGATTGTAGAATTTGCCATGGCGCAGAACAAGCTTGGACGTGATATTGTCGAAGCAGCGATCGAAGGAGCAAGACTTCGTTTCAGACCAATTTTAATGACCTCATTTGCTTTTATTTCAGGATTGATTCCGTTGTGTATCGCTTCTGGTGCAGGTGCAATTGGTAACCGTTCGATTGGTACAGCAGCTGCGGGAGGAATGTTAATTGGAACTGTGTTTGGTCTTTTAATCATTCCTGGACTTTACATACTGTTTGCAAAATTGGAAAAACGAATGAGCAAGTCAAACAATTAATTCGTTGATCAAAATAGATTAAATAAATCTATTTTGATCTGCAACAATCTTTTTAAAATCTGCGTGAAATATTTTTTTACGCATAGATTTTTTCACGCAGATTAATACAGATTAATACAGATTAAAGCAGATTTAACAGATTAATCTAAGCTAATGAATACGATTGAAAAATGCTTAGCAGATAGAACAAATAAAATTAAACAATGAAAGAGATATTAAATCAATATAAAAATACTGATATGATAAGGACAACCAAAAGCGCCGTTGTAATAACTGGAGTTTTACTTTTAACGGCTTGTTCGGCACCAAAAGTCAGTACTAAACTAGACGCAGCAAAGCTTCCAGAAAATTTTGATAGGGAGAAAAAAGAAGCCTCAACTGAAACTCAACCTTTTATTCCGTTAAAAACGGAGACATTTTTTAAAGATCCCAAATTAGAGGAAATATTAAAAAAAGCCATTACCAAGAATCCTGATTATTTAATTATGCAGGAAAGAATTTTAATTGCCAATTCGCATTTAAAAGTAGCAAAACTAGCACTTCTTCCTTCTTTAGATCTTGTGGCCGATGCTTCGGGAACACATTACGGAAAATATACAATGGATGGAGTTGGTAACTTTGATACCAATTTTTCTCAAAATATTAGCGACAAACAAAGAATCAACGAAGATGTCACTCCTAACCTATTTTTAGGAGCCAAAGTTTCTTGGGAAGCTGATATATGGGGGAAATTAAGCAATCGAAAAAAAGCAGCTCAACAGCGATTTTTTGCTTCTCAGCAAGGAATGCGTTTGCTGCAAACGCGTCTTTTAGGAGATGTTGCCGACTTGTATTTCAAATTGATCGCTTTAGACAAACAAGCCGCGATTTACGATAATAACTTGAAAACGCAGGAAAAAGCATTGGATATTGTTTCGGCACAAAGATCGGTTGGAAAAGCGACAGAATTGGCTGTACAGCAGTTTAATGCGCAAAACAATAACATTCACGCCGAAGCGTCAGAATTAAAGTTAAGCATTGATCAGACTGAAAAAGCGCTATTAACACTTTTAGGCGAATATGGCGGAAAAATTGACAGAAGCAGCGATTTCTTGTCTGGACATTTGGAGGTTTTAAACCAAAAAATCAGTGTGGATTCTATCATTCACAAAAGACCAGATGTATCTGAAGCTTACTTCGAATTGTTAGCCAGTAATGCAGATGCCAAATCGGCTCGTGCCGCTTTTTTCCCAACTGTAAATTTGGGCGGATATGCAGGATTCAATTCGTTTTCGTTCAACACTTTCTTTGACGCTGGTTCTTTCGCTTGGCAGATATTGGGCGGATTAACAGCTCCCGTTTTCAACAAAGGACAGATTAAACAAGAATTTTATGTTTCCAACAGAAAACAGGAAATTTCATTTCTGCAGTATCAAAATACGGTTACAACAGCTTTCAACGAGTTAAGTGCTCTATTGCATAGAAATCAAGCTTACGAAGATGTTTTAAAATATAAATTAAACGAAATTGATCATCTCGAAATTGCCGTAAATATCTCCAACGATTTGTATTTGAGCGGTTATGCTAATTATCTGGAAATCATCAATGCACAAAAAAATAAATTGCAGGCCGAATTGGATTTTGTCGATATCCAACTTCGAAATGCAAACTCTCAAGTATTGCTTTATAAAGCTTTAGGCGGAGGAATAAATTAGTTTATATGTTGGTCAAAAATGGCTTCTGTTTATAATAGCTCATCGCAGAGGTTGTTTTATATCCCATTTCTTTTTGAAATGGGATTTTTTTATTAAAGTAACTTCATTTTGCCGTTTTACTTTTTACCTTTATTCTAAAATACTAAAATTCCGTTGATGGATATTTCTAAAATTCTCGATCACATACACCAACTTCCTGAGCAGTCTAAACTTGCTCTGCAAAACAATGTTACAGAAATAGCCTTTTCTAAAGGGCACATTTTGCTAAAAGCTAACAAAGTAGAACCAAATATTTATTTTATAAAGAAAGGATTGGTAAGAGCTTATGTAGAAAGAGATAATGAAGTTACGTTTTGGTTTGGAAAAGAAGGAGAAACCATCATTTCGATGAAAAGTTATGTTGAGGATCAGCCTGGTTATGAAACTATCGAACTTTTGGAAGACTGTGAGTTGTACGAACTTAAAACCGAAAATCTAAGAAAACTCTTTAATGAAGATGTTCACATTGCCAATTGGGGACGAAAATTTGCCGAAAAAGAGTTGATCAAAACCGAAGAACGTTTGATTTCTAAACAGTTCAAAAATGCTTCTGAACGCTATTTGGAATTAATGAAAGATCATCCCGAACTCTTGCAAAGAGTACAATTAGGTCATATTGCCTCTTATTTGGGAATAACACAAGTCAGTTTAAGCAGAATACGTGCAGAAATAAAATAACCTGTTTAGATTTTTTTTCAAATCTATCCAATTAATTATATTTAAATCTGCTTTAATCTGTGTAAATCTGCGTGAAAAAATCATACGCAAAAGTATTTCACGCAGATTTTAAAAGATTTTAGCAGATCAAATTAGATTTTAATTCTTGAGCAGAACAGATTAAAATAACTTTCATTTTTTATCATTTGTTAAATTTTTTCTGATTTCCATAAAAGAACTTTGCATCACAAAATTTTAACTATATGAACTGGATTATTTTAATCATCGCGGGTCTATTTGAAGTAGCCTTCGCGTCATGTCTTGGAAAAGCAAAAGCAACTACAGGAACCGAAATGTACTATTGGTATATTGGTTTCTTTATATCATTAACGGTAAGCATGCTTTTATTAATGAAAGCTACAGAAACGCTTCCTCTAGGAACGGCTTATGCTGTCTGGACAGGAATTGGTGCTGTTGGAACGGTTCTAGTAGGTATCTTTGTTTTTAAAGAACCTGCAGCTTTCTGGAGATTGTTTTTCTTAGCAACATTGGTGGGTTCTATTGTTGGTTTAAAGGCGGTTTCTCACTAAAAATATATTTTACGATTATCCTCAACTTTGTCAAAGTTTCGAACTTTGACAAAGTTTTTTTGTTTTTAAACACATAGAAACATAGATTTTTATTTCTCAAAAAAAGAAAATTGAAAGAAACTAGTTTCTAACACATAGAATATTTACGCAATCTTGTCATTCCGAGGAACGAGGAATCACACGCGGGATTCGACAAAGATTGGAGACATTCTGTACGGAGCTACTTGCGGAGATTCCTCGTTCCTCGGAATGACAAACTGTTGACACAAACTGCTCGTAAAACTTTGTCAAAGTTTAAAACTTTGACAAAGTTTTCAATTTGGAATTTGGGATTTAAAATTTGGAATTTAAACAAACTAATGCGTTTCCAGCATCACATGATAAAAAAATAGCATTTTTAATCATTATTCTCTCATTTATCTTTGTCAAAAAAATAAAGCCTAAAATTAAAATGACATTCAGCCATTCCATTAAATCTTTTGACGAATTAACCAATCACGAATTGTATAATATGCTTCGATTAAGAAGCGACGTTTTTGTAGTCGAACAAAACTGCCCTTATCTCGATTTAGACAATAAAGACCAGAAAGGTTTTCATTTATTGTATTATGTCGATAACGAATTGGCAGGTGTGACTCGTTTACTTCCAAAAGGAGTATCGTATGATGAAGTTTCAATCGGAAGAGTTGTCATTGCAAGATCGCATCGCGGATTAGGTTTAGGAGTAAAACTAATGGAAGCTTCGATTGCGGGATGTGAAGAAAAGTTTGGAAAAGGTCCAATTAGAATCAGTGCGCAATACCATTTATCCAAGTTCTATCAATCTTTGGGATTTGTAGAGCAAGGAGAAGTGTATGATGAAGATGGGATTCCACATATCGGAATGCTGAGAGCTTAACGGTTACGGAATAATCAATTTTAAAACATTGGAAAGCACAGGATTATGATCTTCGGTTCTCCAATTGACATATAAATCGGTTTCTAGCGGTAATTTGATAAATCGGATTCCTGGAATTTCATGAAAGACATACGAATCGGGTAAAATCGCGATTCCAAGTCCCTTACGAACCAAAGCGATTATAGAAGAACCAAATTCAGAATGAAGATATACTTCTGGAGCGTTCTCCAACGAATGGAACAATCTTCGGATAATATCGCTGTAACTGCTGCCTTCATCATTGGTTGGTAAAATAAACTTCTGAGACGCAAGCGTTTCTTTAGTCAAATCCTCAGGCGTTTGATACGGATGATCTGCTGGAACCACAACCGCCAAATGATCGGTATGTATTTTTTGAGATTGAATGTCTTTTGCATTATTAATATCTCTGGTAATCGCCAGATCTATTTTATAATTTCGCAGAAAATCCTGCTGATTCTCGTACAGCACCTGAACCAGTTTGATTTTTAGTTTTGGAAAAGCTTCTGAAATACGCGATAAAATTTCGGGCATAAGAGAAGCCGAAATAGAATCGGGATGAGAAATGGTAATCGTACCGCTCTCGCCTAGTTGAATTTGGCGGGCAGATTGATGAATAAACTCCAGTTTACTCAATTCAACCTCCCATTTTTCTTTTAGGAACTGGCCAGTGGCAGTAAGTTTGACATTGCGTTTGTTACGCTCAAACAACTGAACGCCAAGCTGATTCTCAAGAGACTGAATCTGGCGGCTGAGTGCCGATTGTGTAATATTCATTTTTCCGGCAGTGTTCCAGAAATGAAGTTCGCGGGCCAAAGCCAAAAAATATTTAATCTGCTGTAAATCCATTGATGCAATTTACGCATTTATTGCAAACAAAAAATAGCTTTTAACGCATTAAAGAAATAAAAAATGAACACGATAAAAATAACCAAAGCCACAACCGATGACGTTTTAAAGCTTCAAGCAATTGGCCGACAAACCTTTTCTGAAACCTTCGCCGATGTAAACAGCGAAGAAAACATGAAAAAATATCTGGATGAAAGCTTTGCAACAGCAAAATTGGCTACTGAACTGGACAATCCGTCATCCTATTTCTATTTAGCTGTTTTAGACGAAAAAGTAGTGGGTTACCTGAAACTGAATACAGCCGATTCTCAAACCGAAAAAGAAGCTCTAAACGCTTTAGAAATAGAACGTATTTATGTAGCAAAGGAATTTCATGGCAAGAAAGTCGCGCAGGCGTTGTACGCTCAAGCAGAAGAAATTGCCGAAGAAATAAAAGCTTCGTACATGTGGCTGGGCGTTTGGGAAAAGAATTTCAGAGCGGTAAGTTTCTACACTAAAAATGGTTTTGTACAATTTGACACTCATATTTTTAGATTAGGCAACGATGAACAAACTGATTTAATGATGAAAAAAGTATTGATTTAAAATGGAAAGAAGACAGCTATTATTGTTTCTATTAATTCTTGGCACTGCCTTTTGGGGCGTTTCTTACTCCGTTACCAAAATGGCAATTGGCCACTATTCGCTCAACATTTTTTTATTTTATCGTTTCCTGCTGGCCGTAATGGTATTGAGCATTGTTTTTTGGAAATACGTTAAAGACATTAATCGAGAAGCTATTAAAACCGGTTTTATACTTGCCGTTCCCATGTTTTTAGGGATTCAATTACAGACGACCGCGTTAAAATATACCGATGCTTCACAATGTTCTTTCATAGCAGGACTGACCGTAATTATTATTCCGATGTTGAAGTTGGCGATTTACAGAACAAATACGCCTTTAAAGATTTGGATTGCCGCTCTCACCGCTTTAACGGGATTATTTATTATTGCTATAACAGATAAATTTACCATAAACGTTGGCGATTTATTTACAATCTCTGGCGCATTTGCTTTTGCCGTTTATCTAATTTCTGTTGAAAAACATTCAGCTGCCAAAAATCTTTTGTACTCGATTGTTCCTATGTTTGCGTTTTGTGCTTTATTTACTTTTTGTATTGCACTTACAGATTCTCAAGCGGTTTGGTTCCCTAAAAACGATACTTTTTGGCTTGGTGCTGTTTACTGTGCTTTGTTTTCTACAGCTTTTATGTATACGGTTTCAAACATTTCACAGCGTTATTTATCGGCAGAACGTGTAGCGGTTATTTATTTGTTTGAACCTGTTTTCGGGGCAATTGGAGCATTTTTTATTTTAGGAGAAAATCTTTCGTGGCGACTGCTTTTGGGCGGAACTTTAATTTTCTCGGCGACTATTATTTCTGAAGTCAATTTTAAAAGTAAAAAATTAAAAATGCTGATTAGAAAAAACTAATATTTTAAAAGATTTCACGCAGATTTAAAAAGATTTAAGCAGATTTTATTTTATAATCTATTTAAATCCGTTGAATCTGCGTGAAAAAAAACTTATTTACAAAGGCAAAAGCGTGTCTTCGGGATCGCAAGGGAAATAAATAATAATATCGGTACCTTGATTTGGTTTCCCTTCTGCTTGGATATCTCCTCCAACTGTCTGCATAATCTTTTTACATAAAGCAAGTCCAATACCCGAACCTGTATAGTGTTCTTGCGTGTGAAGTCTTGTAAAAACTTTAAAAATAGATTCTGCATATTGCTGTTCAAAACCAATACCATTATCAGAGAAACGAACCCAGTGACAATATACTTTGTATTTATCGTGTATCAGAACAGGTTCCTGAGAAGCTGTGATTACAATTTTAGGCTGTCTTTCTGAGGAAGCATATTTGATTGAATTCTGAAGAATATTATTAAATAGCTGGCGCATTAAAAAACTGATAGCGTGAACTTCCGGAAGATTTTCATGCTCTATTATAGCATTACTTTCTGCGATAGTTTCATGCATCTCTTTAATCGTAGACTTCAATATTTTGTTTAAATCTACTTCTTCCAGCTTCTCTCTCGTATTTTTTATACGGGTATATTTCAGAATATCTTCCAGCAAGCCGCTCATTCTGTTGGCAGATTTAGAAACGCGCTGCAAAGAATTCGAAATTGATTCTGTAGAAATAACATCTAATTCCGAAAGCATTTTAGAAGTAATAAGCTGAATTTTACGCAACGGTTCCTGCAAATCATGCGTACTGATCCAGTTGATGTTTTCAAGCTCAGAGTTGGTTTCTTTCAAAATTTCACTTTGACTACGATACTTCTCTTCCTCTTCACTTAACATAATCAAAATCAAATGATTGTACAACGTATGAGTGTATTGAGAAGCAGCATTAATTTCATAAAGTTTCCAGTTACTGCTTTGGTTTTTTACTATTTGTTTATAAATATTGTATGAGTTTCCTGGATGGAGTCCTTTACTGTCTTTTACAATTCTTTTTTCTGGATCGCCTCCCCATTTAATTTCTGAAATCGTTTCTGGTCTAAACCATATTACATGCCCATTGTTACCTAGTGAATGGTAAATAATTCCAGCGAAATTAGAATTTTCATCAAATTCTGGAAAATGGTCACTAATCTTATTCGTTGAGAAAAAATCAGTATTCTTTTTACTTTTGAGATGTCTGAGTAAATCAATAATTTGTTCATCAGATGGCGTTAAACCATTTTTATAGATTTTATCTCTAGTGATAATAGATACACCAGAAGCATTTGCGATTTCTAACAATTGTGGTGCACTAACAATTTTTTCTAAAGACTCTTTTAAAACAGGAAGCTCCAAGCTAGTCAACTGTTCTAATGCTAAATTCGTTTTCTGGGCACTAAGATACTCATCATTAGATTGTCTAATATCGATTTGAGAAGTAATAAACTGTCCCTGAAGTTTTGCTGCAAGTCTAATTTCAGGAGATATATTTTTCTTTGAATAATGGTGACAGGCAATTAGTCCCCATAATTTTCCATGATGAATAAGAGAAATCGTCAATGTTGCGCCAACTCCAATATTTTTCAGGTATTCTACGTGAATCGGTGATGTACTTCTTAAAATAGAAAGACTTAAATCGAGATTTTTTCCCTCTTTATCATCAACCGTATAAATTGGAACAGGCTCATAATCAATATCTACAATCAGCCTCAACAGATTCTTAATATATAATTCTCTTGCTTGGGCTGGAATATCGGTATGAGGGTAATGCAATCCTAAAAAAGGTTCTAGATCTTCTCTGCAATCTTCGGCAAAAACCTCTCCGTTATATTGTTCATCAAAACGATAAATCATGACACGATCATAACCCGTTATTTCGCGCGTTCCTTGTGCTACAAGTGCGCAGAGATCTTTAAGCGAAGTAGTTTTATTCATCTGACTTACAAACTGAATCGTTTGTTTGTAAGCATCAGCGAGTTTTTCTTGATCTGCAAACAGTAATTCAGCCTCAAGAATGTAAATTCCTTCACTTTTATGAATGTTTATTTGAAATAAGCTACCCAACAATTCGATCTCCAGAGGAAAAGCGTCTTTAAACTCATCTCCGTTTGTGTAAGCTAAAATTTCATTTTCGGCTGTAACTCCAAAAACTGCTGCAAAATCTTTTCCTAACATTTGATTGTGGGAAATACCAAAATAAGCAGCAACATTTTCTGAACAGAAATCTATTTTCCATTGCAGTGTTATACCAAGCAAAAAACCGTGAGGCTGAATCTGACCTGGTATGTGTATAGGTTCATGCTCACAATTGGTTAACGTAACGATATCGCGATTAACTATATCCTTAATTTTCATTCTTTTTATTTGCTCTCAAAGTGATTATAAATACTATCAAAAGCAAATACAGCTCCTTCTATAATACTATCTCCACAATTATTTTCTTGTTCGTATTCAGAGAGAAAATTCAAGAAAGATTTCCAGAAACTTCCTGTTTTTTCTCCATAACCATTAAAATAAGAAACGCCTTTATCTCCTGAAAGTTGTGGTACTTTTGAAACATTTTTTAAAATAAACCTTCCGCCCAGTGTGGAACCTTCTACTACATATAAAATACCAAGCGCAAAAGGAACCGAAATACCGTTGGTCTTAAAAACTTTCTCTGAAGGAGTCAATTCATAATTTAAAAATGAAAGATCTGCTTCTATAAGCTGTTTTTTTCTTCTTTGTTCTAAATCGTCGATTAGATTTGCAAACAAAGGAAAAATAGTTCCCTCTGTATCTTGATGAACATCATGCATCAGATTTAAGTATTTCGCATATTCCTCAATTTTCATGTCTGGAGACATAATTGACATGGAAACCGGAAGTTCTTCTAATTTTTTATGAGAATCAGCAGTTTGTGTTTTTAGATCATTAAGAAAGCTAGAAGCTATTGCTGAAGTTGAATTTGTACTCATTATTTTAATATTATTATTATTTAAAAGAGTCAAATTGCAACTCCTCTTTCACAAATTTAAACAAAAAAAATTATCCAAATTTTAAAAAGATATTTTAACCGTTATTCTGTTAATCTTCAACCAAAGAAATCTCAAAAACAGTGGTATTATTTTCGCTTTTATGCGAAATATAACCGCCGTGTGCTTCAATAATATTTTTAGACAAAGTAAGTCCGATTCCTGCTCCTTCAGTTCGGGTGGTGAAAAAGGGAAGAAATATCTTTTCTTCAATTTCTTTTTCGATTCCTTTTCCAGAGTCCGAAACTTTTATAAAAATACGATTGTTTTTGGCTTCCGCCGAAATCGAAATTTGCTTCAGATTACTGTTTTCTAAGGCATTAATCGAATTGGTCAATAAATTGATTATCACTTGTTCTATCTGTTGAGAATCGACATTGATCAAAATGTT
Source organism: Flavobacterium chungangensis (assembly GCF_042654045.1). NCBI lineage: Bacteria > Pseudomonadati > Bacteroidota > Flavobacteriia > Flavobacteriales > Flavobacteriaceae > Flavobacterium > Flavobacterium chungangensis. The sequence continues at coordinate 171,187 of NZ_JBHSFY010000013.1, read as the reverse complement.
TTGGGCAACGGCATTGGTTACTTCGATATTATTTTTCTTAAACAACGGATTCATAGTCTGAATACAACTGTCAACCAGATGCTGCAATTCTGCTTTTTCTTTTTTAGGAGAAGGAAGCATGGCCAGTTTTCTATACCCTTCAACAAATTTCTGCAAATGATCGCTTCGTCTCAGCATCGTCTGCACGCTGTTTTTTATGTCTTCTAAGTCTTCTGTCGAAAGCGAATCTTGTTCTACTAAATCCTCCAAATTCTGGCAGATTGAACGAATTGGCGTTATAGAATTTAGCAATTCATGCGAAATCACTTTCATCAAATTAATCCACGCATCTTTTTCTTTTTTCTCTACTACGTTCTGAATCGAATCCAACAAAACAATAAAATAATCTTGTTCGAAAATTTCAGTTCGTGAAGCCTGCAAAACAAAGGTCTGTTTGCTTTTTTCATTTATGCTAATCTCGATTGAAGTTTTAATTTCGTGAAAATCATCTTCTTCGATTATTTCACATAAAGACGGCAACTGATTTTTAAGATATCTCCATTTCGAAACTTTCGGGACATTAAAATGACTCGAAAAATAATCGTTCATCAAAAAAATACTCCAATCTTTTTCTTGTTTCTGCAAAATAATAACACCCGATTCTATGTTATTTAAAATCGAACGATAAATAATATCTCTTGTAACTTGCTCGTTTTGCTTGCTTTTTAAGGTTTCATACAAAGTAAACAGCTCATTATAAGTACTGTTGAATTTATGCTTAGAGAAATCGGAACTAAAATCATCCTGCAAGATTGAAGAAATGGTTTTATTATAAATCAGAACCATATTTCTAACATAAAAATACATTTCCCTGCCCAATAGAAAAACCATGCAGAGACCAAAAATTCCCGTAAAAAGCAAACCAATTCTAAAGAAATACAGCGACAATTCGATTCCGATCACTATAAAAATTAATCGCAGAAAAAGGAGTTTGTAAGTTTGTAAAGTCCTTAACATAATTAGTCGATATTGATATTAAATTTCTCCAAACGTCTGTACAGCGCTCCTCTTGACAAGCCTAGTTCTTCGGCCGTTTTGCTGATATTATTGTTGTTTTTGAGAAGTGCTTTTTCGACCGTTGCTTTTTCAACCGAAGAAAGCTGAATATCATCTGAGTTTTCCTCGTAAGGCGTTATCGTTTCTAAATCCAGATCGGAAACCGTTATGGTGTTGTTTTCGCAAAGAATAACCGCACGTTCAATCTTATTTTCCATTTCGCGAATGTTTCCATTCCACGCATGTTTTTCAATCTGTTCCAAGACTTTTTTATCAAAGGTAATTTCGTCTCGGTTATATTTTTCAATCATTTTATCCAAAAGATATTCGGCAAGCGGAATCTTATCTTCGTGCCTTTCCCTTAGCGGAGGCAAAACAATTTCCATCGTATTTATGCGATAATACAAGTCTTCACGGAAGTTTTTATCGGCAACTTCTAGTTTTAAGTTCAAATTGGTTGCTGTAATAATTCTCACATTCAACGGTCTTGCTTTTGTTTCTCCCAATCTTGTTACCATTTTGGTCTGAATAACTTGCAAAAGTTTTGATTGTAAATGAAGCGGTACATTTCCTATTTCATCCAAAAAAATGGTTCCGTTCTGTGCCATTTCGAAACGTCCCGCTGTATCCGTTTTAGCATCGGTAAAAGCGCCTTTGGCATAACCAAATAATTCGCTTTCGAAAATATTCGAATTTAAAGAACCCAAATCAACTGCAATAAACGGCTGATTTTTTCTTTCAGATTGGGTATGAATATGATGTGCCAGAACAAATTTCCCTGTTCCGTTTTCGCCTAGAATCAAAACATTCGCATCGGTTTTTGCCACTTTATCTGCCAGAGAATAGGCTTTTTTTATAATTTCAGAACTGCCAACAAAAAAGTCCTCTTTTATCTCAATGTCTTTAGTTTTCTTTTGTTCTTTTCGGGCTTTATCAACTGCTTGTTTTACCGATTCTAAAAGCTTTTTATTTTCCCAAGGTTTCAAGATATAATCAAAAGCACCCGATTTTAAGCCTTCAACGGCCGTTTCTACTTTTCCGAAAGCCGTCATTAAAATTACAACCGTTTTAGGCGAAAGCGTTTTTATTTCTTTCAATAAGTACAAACCTTCCCTTCCATCTTCAAATCCTAATCTATAATTCATGTCTAAAAGGACAACATCAATGGCATTTTTTGCCAATAATTCGACAATATTTTTTGGATTATTGAGGGTATAAATGTTTTCAAAATACTTTTTCAGATAGACTTTTGATGCAAAAAGAATGTCTTCCTGATCGTCGATGATTAAAATAGATGCGTTGGTCTTTTTCATTATTGTTCAGTTTTGGACGAAAGGTGTCCACTTATGGACAGTTCAAATTTTTATTAAAAAATAATCCCTTAAAAACAAGGTGTTTAGAATGTTTAATTTACTGGCACGAAAATCACATTAGAACTTGTAAATCATTAATAATTAACCTCTTTCGGAAGTACAAATAACAAAATAAATAGCGATAAATTAAAAATAATTTATCTTAATTTTCAGACTTGTTTCTGTCATTCCAAAGGGCATAAAAATTTTAAAAGAAATCAATCAAAAATTAAAACAGTCCAATTATGATTACCATTACCAAACTTTCAAAAGTATTTAGAACTGAGGAATTAGAAACCAAAGCATTAAGTGAAATTTCGTTAACTATCAATCAAGGCGATTTTGTATCGATTATGGGACCGTCTGGAAGCGGAAAATCGACTTTATTAAACATTATTGGATTGCTAGACAGCGCTTCTAGCGGAAGCTACAAACTCCTTGATCAGGAAATGGTAGGTTTAAAGGAAAAATCTAGAGCGCAAGCCCGAAAAGAAAATATCGGATTCATTTTTCAGAATTTCAATTTAATTGACGAATTATCTGTTTTCGATAATATCGAATTGCCTTTGATTTATAATAATGTTCCATCTGCCGAAAGAAAATCGCGAGTAAACGAGATCGCAAAAATTTTAGGAATCGCACACAGATTAAAACATTTTCCACAGCAGCTTTCAGGAGGTCAACAGCAGCGTGTGGCTGTGGCGAGAGCTTTAATCAATAATCCGAAAATTATTTTGGCCGATGAGCCAACAGGAAACCTAGACAGCAGAAACGGAAATGAGGTTATGGAACTATTGACCGATCTTCATGCCGGCGGTTCGACAATCTTGATGGTAACACATTCTGATTATGACGCTTCTTTCTCGCAAAGAACTATTTTAATGAAAGATGGCGAAATCCTTTCTGAAAAAGTAAATCATAGAAATGTGGACGTTTTGGTAACTGCTAACAACTAGTTTATGCTTAAGAATTGGATCAATATATTTATATATCAATTAAGGCATAACAAGCTTTTCAGCATCTTAAATATTCTTGGTTTAAGTATCGGAATTGCAGGACTAATCTTTGCAACGCTGTACTGGAACGACGAATATTCGTATGATAAATGGAATCCCGAAAAGGATAAAACATTTATTGTTATGAATAATGTGGGAAAAGGAAATATTTTTGCTACAAACTCTGCTATTACAGCGCCACTTCTAAAATCGTCTACTCCATATGTAGAAAATTATTGCTATTTTACTGATTATTACTCAAAGGAGACGATTCAATATAATGGCAAAACAGAAATTGTAGATAAAATCTTTTCTGCACAAAAAAGTTTCTTTTCTTTTTTTCCGTATCAATTCAAATACGGCAATCCCAATACTGTGCTTCAAGAACCTCAAAGCATTGTGTTTTCTGAAGAAACTGCTTTTAAGTTTTTTAAGAATGAAAATCCAGTCGGAAAACAGGTAAAATATGATGACAGAACCTATATAGTTCGTGGTGTTTATAAAATACCTGGAAAATCGGTTGTCATGCCAGATGTGGTTACCAACACCATTGAAGAAAGTCTTGAAAGAAATAAAGATCATTGGGGCTTCAATTATGGTTTAGTGCTAAAATTGAAAAAAAAGAGTGATGCTCCACTGGCAAAAAAAGCTCTAGATGAAATATTCTTAGAAAAAAATTATAAAAGACAAGCACGAAATGAAGGCATGACGCTTGAACTGTTTATAAAAACATACGGAGAACCTTTGAAAACCATAGTAGTTCCATTTGAAAATTCTAGGCTCCACAATGAAAGCTATCCATTTCCAGAAGGAACAGGAAGTCTTCAGTTTTTACGAATCTTAATGGGATTGTCTATTGTCATTTTATTACTGTCAATTGTCAATTATATCAATTTAGCTACGGCCAATGCTATAAAACGTGCAAAAGAAGTGGGTGTGAGAAAAATTATTGGTGCTACAAAAAGACAGATTGTGCTTCAATTTGTATTTGAAACTGCTTTGACCATGCTTTTTGCTTTATTATTGGCACTCGTAATTGTCGAAGTTTCTCTGCCTTTTTACAATCAGTTTTTAAACAAAGAATTGGTTCTTGCGGGATCTCAGTTTTATCTTCAGCTTGTTGTAATCTTTATCCTTGTGATTATTGTAAGCGGTGTTTTTCCTGCGGTTTATATTTCAAATTTTGAGGTTTTGAATGTTCTAAAAGGAAATTATTCGCACAGCAAAAACGGTTTATGGCTTAGAAATACCATGCTTGTTTTACAATTTTCGATTGCTGTTTTCTTTATCATCGGTTCTATTGTTGTGTATCAGCAAGTTCAATTTATGGTAGAAAAAGATTTAGGCTTTAATGGATCACAGTTAATGAATATCTCTTTTAGGGAACAAAAAGATAAAGGTCAATTTGAGCGTTACGAAAGCATAAAACAAGAACTGAAGAAAATTCAAGGTGTTGAAGCGGTTTCTGCGGCTGCTTTTTCTATTGGAAGTGATTGGAGCTCCAGAGGCGGTTTGCATTATAAAAATAATCCAGAAGTTATCATTCAGCAATTGGGTTCAGATTTTGGAATGCTGGAAATGTTAGGCGTTAAACTGCTAAAAGGAAGATTCCTGACCGATAAACTGGTTTCTGATACGATTTCTAATGTTTTACTGAACGAAGTGGCAGCTAAAACAATGAACGAAAAAAATCCTGTAGATAAAATCATCGATTGGCAGGGCGAAAAATATAAAGTGGTCGGAGTTGTAAAGAACTTCCACTGTTCTGGTCTTGATAAAGAAATTAGTCCGATGATCTTCTTTCATATCAATGCCCAAAAATGGACACAGAGAAATATCGAATCTATTACGGTAAAGGTTTCTCCTAGAAATATGGATCAGACTATTGCTACGCTAAAGAATTTCTGGGCCAAAAATGTAGATGCCGAATATCCTTTTGAATACAGTTTTGTAGACAAAAATTTTGCGCGCACTTACAAAAAATACGAAGATCAAAGAAACTTATTTGCTTTATTGAATGTTGTTGTAATTCTAATTGCCGTTTTCGGGCTGTTTGCCCTAGCTTCTTTTTCTATGGAAAGAAGATTAAAAGAAATTGCAATCAGAAAAACACTTGGCGCCGAAACCAATATTTTACTGAAAGAATTGTCTAAACAATACGTGATCTTCTGTATAATTGGTTTCTTAATCGGAATTGTTCCTGCTTATTTATTGTTGCAGAAATGGCTTAAAAATTTCCCATTCCGAATAGATATCACTCTTCTACCCTTTTTTCTTGCTTTTGTGTCTTTGTTATTCCTTACGCTGACAATAGTTTTAGCAAAAGCCTATCAAGTAACAAAAGTGGATGTTTTAAAATACTTAAAATACGAGTAAGATGCTTAAAAATTGGATTAACATATTTGTATATCATATCAAGAATAACAAATTCTTTACAGCTTTAAATATAGTGGGCTTGAGTATTGGAATTGCAGGTTTAATTTTTGCGATTCTATACTGGAACGACGAACACGCTTACGATCGGTGGAATCCTGAAAAAGACAAAATCTTCATTGTAATGAACGATTTTGGCGGAGGAAACATCTGGACAACAAATTCTCCAATTCCAGGTAGAATGCTTAATGCAACTACCTCATACTTGGATAAATACTGTTATTTCAGAGTAAACTATACCACGGAAACTATTCAGTATAACGGAAAAATCGAATTGGTTGACAAAATCTTTTCGGCCGAAAGGAGTTTTTTTTCTTTTTTCCCTTTTGAATTCATTCAAGGTAATGCAAAAACAGCTCTAAGCGATCGCAATAGCATGGTGCTTTCTAAAGAAACTGCAGAACGAATTTTTAAGAATGAAAACCCAATGGGTAAACAACTAAAATATGCAGATCACATTTTTGTTGTTCGCGGTGTTTACAAAATACCTGAAAAATCTTCGGTAATGCCTTCAGTAATAACTCCGATTGTAGAAGAGGAATTAGAACAAAATAAAGATAATTGGGGCTTTAGTTACGGATTAATGTTAAAGCTCAAAAAACCCAGCGATACCACTGCAGTCATTCAAAATTTAGACAAAATATTTCTTGAAGACTATTATAAAAAACAGGCAAAAGCTGAAGGCTTATCGATAAAACAGTTTTTTAAACAATATGGAGACCCTATAAAATCAAGGCTTCTTCCGTTTACAAAAGCAAGACTTCAGCAGGGCAATTATGCTTTTCCTGAAAAAAACGCCAATTTACAGTTCTTAAAAATAGTAATGGGCTTATCGATCCTAATCTTAATTTTATCAATTGTCAATTATATCAATATGGCTACGGCAAATGCTGTAAAACGAGCCAAAGAAGTTGGTGTTCGCAAAATAGTGGGTGCTACAAAATCTCAGATTATAGCTCAGTTTGTATTTGAAACTACACTCATAACGCTGTTTTCTGTTCTGCTAGCCATGGTAATTGTAGAACTTTCTTTGCCATTTTATAATGCATTTCTCGACAAAAATCTAGTTTTGATTGGAACTCAATTTTACCTTCAGTTAATTGTTATTTTCTTTGTTGTGATATTGGTTTCTGGCGTTTTTCCTGCAGTTTATATAGCAAATTTTGAAACACTGAAAGTCTTAAAAGGCAATTTTTCTCGAAGCAAAAACGGTGTTTGGATTCGTAACGGAATGCTTGTTTTACAATTTTCTATTGCTACACTTTTCATTATAGGATCCTTTATTGTCTATAAACAGGTAAACTTTATGATGGCGAAGGATTTGGGCTTTAACGGATCTCAGGTTATGGATATTGACTTTAAACCGCAAAAAGGAAAAAATCAATACGAAAGGTATAAAACCATTAAACAAGAACTGAAGAAAATTAAAGGTGTTGAAGATGTTTCTGCTGGAATGTTTTCTATTGGAAGCAATGACAATTCTTGGCAAGGACTTCATTATCAATCAAACAAAGAAGTAATTACGCAGCAATTGCCTATGGATTTTGGACAACTGAACCTTTTAGGTATAAAAATATTAAAAGGAAGAGATCTGAATCCTGAATTGGCAACAGATAGCATTTCGAGTGCTTTATTGAATGAAACCGCTGCAAAAACACTTCAGGTAAAAGATCCTATAAATAAAGAAGTTCTTTTTGGTGGGCAGAAATTTAAAATTGTGGGTATTGTCAAAAATTTCCATTACATCGGTTTAGAATATAATGTGGCTCCAATGATATTCTTCCATATTAAAGCTTTTGATTGGATGTCTAATGATATGAGAAATATCACCATCAAAATATCGCCCGAGCAAATGCCAGAAACAATTGCAACCATTAATAAATTCTGGAAATCTAAAGTAGATCAGGAATATCCGTTTGAATATGATTTTGTAGATAAAAACTTTGCCCGAACATACAAAAAGTATCAGGATCAGAGAAATTTGTTTGGGCTGCTGAATATTGTGGTAATTCTAATAGCTGTTTTCGGTCTGTTTGCTCTAGCTTCGTTTTCTATGGAAAGACGATTAAGAGAAATTGCGATTAGAAAAACTCTTGGTGCAGAAACCACTATTTTACTGAAAGAACTATCTAAACAATATGTGATTTTCTGCGTAATTGGTTTCTTAATCGGAATTGTTCCCGCTTATTTATTAATGCAAAAATGGCTTGAAAACTTTGCTTCTCGAATTGAGATTCCGTTTCTGCCTTTTATAGTTGCTTTTGTATCACTGTTATTTTTAACGCTGACCATTGTTTTAGCAAAAGCCTATCAAGTAACCAAAGTAGATGTGCTGAAATATTTAAAATACGAGTAAGTCGTTTGAGTTTTTCGATTTCAAACTCCCAATAACAATCAGAGTTAATAAGGTTTTAGCAGATTCTAGCAGACTATTTTTTGATTAAAAACAATCTGCTAGAATCGGCAATCCGAGCTTAAGCAAACAGGCGGAGCAAACCTATATGAAACTAACCACCCAACCATAAAAAACACCAATAAAATGCTAAAGAACTGGATCAATATATTTATCTATCAAATCAAACACAGTAAATTATTTACTGCTCTCAATATTCTCGGATTGTCAATAGGAATTTCAGGTCTAATTTTCGCGCTTTTATATTGGAACGACGAACATAGTTACAATGCTTGGAATCCAGAAAAAGATAAGGTTTATCAGGTTTTGGTTCAACTTGGCGATATGCCGGCAGTTGCCGAAAACTCGGTTCGATTAAAAGCATATTTAAAAAATGACCCTAATGTGGAGACAATCGTTTATGCAGACGATTGGTATCAGAAAGACAAAATAATCTATAAAGGAAAAAAAGAATTTACAGATAAAATTATCAACGTGGAAAATGGTTTCTTTTCTCTTTTTCCCTTTAAAATAATTCAAGGAAATAGCTTTTCGGCTCTAAAAGAAGGCTCAAGTGCGGCAATTTCGCAAAACATTGCAAAAAGATTGTTCGGCACCGAAAACCCTATTGGCAAACAGATTAATTGCCTATCAGAAACGTTCACTGTTAAGACTGTTTACACCATTCCAGGAAATTCTTCTATCGCCCCGACAGTAATTGTCAATAAAATGAAAGATTTAGTCGATTTGAGCAAAAACCAAGGTTTGTTTGTTTTAAAAATACTGTTGAAGGTTAAAGATCCCTCAAAAATTGAGAGTACAAGGACAATGCTCGAAAAAGTATACTATGACGAAATTATTGTAAAAAACTCGAAAGAAGCTGGAATGTCTCCTGCTGAAATGGAAAAGAAAATTGGCCATTTTAAAGTCTTTATGGAACCGCTTTCTGACTCTAGATTGCATTCTATACTAGACGGTTATCCAGAAGGAAGAGGCAATTATCAATTTCTCTTAATAATGGCTGGATTGTCTATTTTGATCTTGATTTTATCAATTGTCAATTATATTAACATGGCAACAGCAAACGCCATTAAACGTGCTAAAGAAGTTGGAATACGAAAGATTCTTGGAGCTTCAAAAAGCAAAATTGTTTTACAGTTTATTTTTGAAACGGCTTTAATTACCTGCTTTTCTATTTTATTGGCATTGGTAATTGTTGAGTTAACGCTTCCTTACTACAATAATTTTCTTGGTAAAAATCTAACGATCATAAATGCCCAATTCTACTTGCAACTTGTTATTATCTTTAGTATTACAATTTTAGCAGCTGGCTTATTTCCTGCACTTTATGTTTCTAATTTTGAAACGATAAATGTATTAAAAGGTAATTTTGAAAGAAGTAAAAATGGCATTTGGCTTCGTAACGGAATGCTAGTCTTTCAATTCTCGATTGCTGCATTTTTTATCATTGGTTCTAACATAGTTTATAAACAAATAGAATATTTAAGCAATAAAGATTTAGGTTTTAAAGGAGATCAAGTTATTGCTGTTTCTTTAAATTTTCCTTCGTCTTATTTTGAAGGAGAGTCAAGCACTAAGAGAATTTATAATCGATATAATACGATAAAAGAAGAGTTATCAAAGCTAAACGGTATTTCTAAAGTTTCGACAGGACTGCTTGCATTTGACGGAAATGATAATTCTTTGTGGCCAGTCTGGTACAAAGAGGAACTCTTTAAACAAAAAGCAATTGGACTAGATTATGGAATGCTAGATCTGATGAACATAAGAATCATTCAAGGACGTGACTTTAATACAAAACTAGCTTCAGATACGGTAAATTCTGTTTTGATAAATGAAACAGCATTAAAACTGATGAATATTAAAAATCCGATTAACAGCGAAATTAGAATTGGCAATCAACCCATGAAAATTATTGGAGTTGTAAAAGATTTCAATCTTCTAAGCCCAGAATCCAGTATCGTACCAATGACTTTCTATCATGTTAAATCTTTGGATATGGCTGCAGAGATGAACGTTGTTTACATAAAGCTAAAGCCAGAAAACATACAAAATACCATTGCAGGCATTGAAAATTTTTGGAAAGCAAAAGTAGATTCCGAAAATCCTTTTCAATATGATTTTGTTGATAAGCAATACGCGAGAACTTATGAGTCGTATGTGAAACAAAACAACTTGTTTTCGCTATTAAATATTGTCGTCATTCTAATTGCTCTTTTTGGATTATTTGCTTTAGCCTCTTATTCCATTCAAAGGAGAATGAAAGAAATAGCGATTCGAAAAACTTTGGGAGCAGAAACCAATATCTTATTAAAAGAATTATCTAAACAATATGTAGTTTATTGTGCAATAGGTTTTCTTATTGCTGTATTTCCTGCCTATGTTTTATTGCAGAAATGGCTGAATAATTTTGCTTTTAGAATCGAAATTCCGATGCTGCCGTTTCTACTTTCTTTTTTGCTTTTATTATTTCTTACCTTATGTATTGTTTTAGCAAAAGCGTATCAGGCAACAAAAGTGGATGTCCTAAAATATTTAAAATACGAATAAGTAGTTTTGAGTTTTTGTAAAAAGCTGTGCAAGTCTGAGCCCTTGCACAGCTTTTTTTATGAAATTATATTCCGCTAGGGACACCTGTTTTGCGGAATGAATGTTGTGAACATAATAAAACGTTCCTACGGAATAAATTAACGCAAAGGCAACTATTGCGCAATTTAAACCAAAAAAAATGTCCCAGAAAGTTAGCTTTTCTGGGAACATTTGAGGTTGAACAATTCTAATTTATTCAAAGCTGGTTTCGTAATATATTCCTCTTTTAATTCAGGAAACAAGAATGCACTGGAAGTTGGTACAATTCTTCAAAATCTACTCCGACGAGATTTAGGCTTTTAAAAAATGTTTTTGCTTTATTTTTTGCCTGTTTATTCAATCCTGTATAAAATATTTCATCGTCATTCTGCTTTTGGTTTATTATAGAAAACACTTCTGGATTAACTATATTAAGCACCTTTATAACATGAGCTTCCGGCAAAAGAGAAGCAATAATTTCAGATGATGATTTAGAATTTGGCTTCAAGCATTCTAAACTAAAAATCGGATTGCTCTCGTATATAATTACTTTTTCGTTCATATCTGGCAAGTCTGTAAGGAACAATCCAACATCTTCTCGCGGAATAAATACTATTAAAATGCTGGCTTTTGCAGCTTCATCTTTGCTAACCAATTTTACGTTCTCTCCCAAAGTCTCCGCCATATCTTTAAACTGACGATTTTCTCGCGTAGAACTTAATAATACCTGATGCCCAGCCTTGACCATACGGTTCACAAAATCCATTGTAAAACTACATAAACCAATTACCCCTACCTTCATACGTTTTGCATTTTGCTTTTAACCTAATAACGCAAATATAGCGTTACAAAGTACTACAAGACTTGTTTTTGCTGTGCCAATAAATCTACAACGTTGTAGATTTAAAACTACAAACGGCAAATTGTGATTTATGTTTGCTAAGTTTGTTCTATAATTTAGTCAGATGCCAAAAATAGCGGTTCATATTTTGCGTTACTGTTGTTTTCTGCTTTTGCTCATTACAACCCAAATGGTCTGTCAAGAGAACTACACAGCCAGATGGTATACTGCGGATAATAACGAGCTGCAACAGAATAGCATAAAGGCAATTGTTCAGGGCAAACACAATTTTATATGGATGACAACTGAAAATGGCATTGTTCGCTATGACGGGAATAATTTTCTTACTTTCAATTCTTCCAATACCTCTTTAGAACATACCCGCTTTACCGATATTTTCGGAAGTATAGAAAAAGACAGTCTTACCAGTTTTAACGAAAGCAAAAAAGAGCTTGTCTTTATCCGAAATGCCAAAGTACAGATACTCAAAAAAAACGCGCTCAATTCTAGTTTAGTGCGAGACGGCAGACGTTTCTTTTTTCATGACGGCCTTCCTTCCAACTATACGATCAATAAGCATGAACCTTATTATATTAAATTAGCTACTGGAAATATATTTTTTATAGATAACCAAACTATTGAATTATGCGATTCTAAAATGAATAGCATTTCTAAAACTGTTTTCAAAAACGATAATGTTTTTAATTTTTTTGCAATCGACAATTCTCTTTTTTACCTGACAGATAATGGCGGTTACAAGTGTTTTTCTAGTAAAGGTGAATCTTCGGGAAAGCTGAATATAGCATCAAAAGGCAATCATAAGCTATTCTGGAATATCACAACTGGACAGGTTTTTCTTTGTATAAAAAATAAAATATATCGGCTAGAGAATCAAAATGATCAATTAAAAGCTAAGCTGATTGTAGATTACAAAGATTTTGAAACTAGCAATATCATCGCTATTTATTTCGATCAGAAAAACCAAAAACTGTACTTAGGAAGCGGCACAAACGGATTGTGTATTATTTCTTTTCCTGCGTTTAAAACAATAACCAAAAACAACGGAAAAGCCGAAGTTTACTATGCTGTACAAGCTTTAAGCGACAGTACCGTCATCACTTCTGAAGGGCTGATTATTAGCAACAAAGGAGTTCTTAATAGTATTCCTTTTCCTAAGAGTGTTTATCTAGATGAAAGAATAAACATTGCTCTCGATAACGAAAAAAATATATGGATCAGCCGAGACAAGAAAGCACTTTGTTATCTGAAAAAATCAGCATACAAAGAATATCTCACCTACCCTTTTGATCAAAATCCGAAAACAATATTTAAAGATAACAGCAATACTATCTGGGTTGCCTTGAGTCTGGACGAGTTTCACAAACCCAAATTATATTCCATAAAAAATGGAGTTGTGAAGCTTGAAGCAGTTTTGAAAAACAACATTAATTATATTGTCCAGCAAAACAATATTCTGTACTTGGCTGGAGATAACGGTTTGTTTCTTTATAATCTAAAAACCAAAAAGTTAGATTTTGCAAAAAATACCCAAAAAATAAATATTAGAAGTGTCTTTATAGACAGTCAACAAAAAATTTGGCTCACCACATACGAAAAAGGCTTTTTTCTGTATGAAAACCAAATGCTGCATTCTTTTCCAACAGACGAAGAGCATTATCTTAACACGACACACTGCATCATTGAAGATAAAAATAATTTTTTCTGGATATCTACCAACAAAGGGCTTTTTCAAGTTTCTAGAAAAGCGCTGCTTCAATATATTAAAAATAAAAACACGGTTATTTACTACCATCAATACACTAAATCGGAGGGTTTCTTGATTAATGAATTTAACGGCGGATGCCAGCCATGCGGGAATTTTCTAAAAAATAATGATATCGTTTTTCCGTCTATGAATGGTATCGTGTTTTTCAATCCTTACAAAGTAGCTCCTTTACTGCCTGGCAAGGAACTTTTTATTGACAGGATTGTTCTAGACCAGAAAACAATTGATCCAAAAGACACCATTGTCTTAAAAAACAACTTTCAGAGGGTTAGTTTTTTGGTTTCTTATCCTTATTATGGCAATCCTAAAAATTTGTCTATAGAGGCAAAAATGGACAAAATTGGCAGTGATCGCTGGGAACGATTAAAAGCCGACAAATCGATATCTTTTACCACGCTTCCTCCTGGAAATTACAAACTTACCTTTAGAAGTTTATCTGGTTTTAACGCCAATTATGCCTACAAAACTGTAATTCTTGTTGTTCCTGCCAAATTTTACCAGACGATCTGGTTTGCCATTCTCTGCGGTATTCTGGCCGTTGGTTTTGTAATTTCGATCTGGCATATCAGATTGTATTATCAAAGAATGAAAAGAAGACAGCTGGAAGAAGTAATTGCGAAAAAAACGAAAAAATTAGCCTCTACCGTTAAAAAGCTTGAAAAAACAGAAAACAATTTAAAACAAGAAATTAAACAGCACGAAATGCTGGTTAAAAGTGTGAGCCATGATATAAAAAGTCCGTTGAAATTCTTGTCTTCTTCTATAAAACATCTTTCTGAAAACAGCAGTATTCAAGACGACCAACGCCTCAAACAGCAATTAACAACTTTACAGACTTCGACATCTCAGCTTTATGAATATGTAGAAAATCTAATAAAATATTCTTCTATTTTTATTGAAGGGAAAAAACTGGAAGACGAAAGTTATTCTTTGCATGAATTGATCGAAGAACGAATCCAGATTTTTGAAAAGATTGCTGAAGCAGAAAACGTATCGATTGTCAATAATGTAGAAAAAGGTTTTTGTGTTAGAACCAACAAGAAAGCGCTTTCTATTATCATTCATAATCTGATTGATAATGCCATAAAAAATACCAAAAACGGAAGAATTGAGCTTTTATGCACGACTCATGAAAATATTCTGACTTTAAAAATTATAGATAATGGTAAAGGAATGAGCAAAGAGCTTATTGATTATTACCATAATTTTTATAAAAACCCGATTTCAAAAAATTACCATCTGGGACTTCATATGATTATTGAACTTCTTATTCTTATTGAAGGAAACATCAATATTATTAGCGACCTTGATAAAGGCACTACGATAGAGATTATGGTAGAATACAACTAACTCTGAAACGTATTATATAAATTAATGAGTTCTACCAGATTATTGACTTTTAATTTTTCAAAAACCCTCGCTTTGTAAGTACTCACGGTCGACATGTGAATATTGAGTTTGTTGGAGATTTCTAAATTACCATTTCCTTGAACCAGCAAATCTGTAATTTGAAGTTCTCTTTTAGACAAACCTTCCAACGGATTTAAAGTCTTTTTACTCGTCTGAATGTCTACCAATTTATTAACCAGTTCAGATGAAATATACGTTCCCGATTCGAAAATTGAAGTAATGGCAAACATAATTTTTTCTTCGCTGCACAGTTTGTCTACATAACCGTTGGCACCAGAAGAAAGATATTTTAAAGCATATTGTTCTTCTTCGTGCGCTGAGAAAATCAATATTTTCACCTCAGGCTGAATGGCTCTGATATCGGTTATCATATCAGTATTTTTTCCTCCTGGAATATTGATATCTAAAATCACTAAGTCAAAAGGGAGATTTTTTAAAAGTGTAATCGCTTCAAAGAAATTTTCGGCATTCGAAATGGCAACATCATCAAATTGTCGCTCCAAAATCATGGCCACTCCATTTCGCACTACCAAATGATCATCAACTATTAAAATTTTCTTTGTCATCTTCTATTTCTTCGTAAATCCTTTTCTGGTCATTTCTCCCCAACCTTTAGTACCCATCATTTTTTCTTTATAACCAATTAACGCCGCATAAACTGTAAGCGGATGAAAGTAAAACGGCTCAATAAAAGCGGCCATCAATAATTTGAAAAAATCGGCTTGTTTTGGGTATTTATGATAGGTTTTCTCTTCGCTATATAAGGCAATCACCGAAAAGAACACTGCAAAGGTATACACAAAAAGCAGCAGTAAAAAGAAAAAATGCCAGTTTAGCAAACCGAACACTATAAATACCGCGGTTATGACCAAACCGATAAACTCAATTGCAGGCGCTAAAAACTCAAACAGAGTCCAATACGGCACACTGAGCATTCCTAATAATTTGTATTTTGGATTTAAGAACATTCCGCGGTGAATGCTTAATGTTTCTATGGTTCCTCTCATCCAGCGAGAACGCTGTTTTTTGAATATTTTGAAATCCTCTGGCGCTTCGGTCCAGCAAAGCGGATCTGGAATATAACTCACGGAATAAGGCAGTTTATTGTCCAACATATAACGGCGCATTCTTACAATGAGTTCCATGTCTTCTCCAACCGTTTTGGTACTGTACCCGCCAGAAAGAATGGCTATTTCTTTGTCAAAAGCTCCAAAAGCACCACTGATAAGCAGTAATCCATCCAGTTTGCCCCAGGCCATTCGTCCTAAAAGAAAAGCTCTTAGATATTCTAAAACCTGAATTCTCGACAGCATTACATCTGGAACATTTACTTCGACCAAGCGTCCGTTTTTTATCACACATTGATTGGCAATTCGCACCACTCCTCCTGTTGCAATAATTCGTTTTCCGTACGATTCTAAAAATGGTTTTGCGAGTTTTAAAAGTGAATCTTTATCTAAGATACAATCAACGTCAATACAAACTACGTAAGGATTTTGAGCAATATTAAGTCCGACATTTAAGGCATCGGCTTTTCCTCCATTTTCCTTGTCAACTACAATCAGTTTTTTGAAAGCGGCATTTTTGGAAGTATATATTCCTCTGATTTTTTTGGTTTCAATCTGCGGATGAAAATCCAAATCAGTCAAAACCAAATCGTAGGTTTTGGTTAAGATTTCCATCGAATTGTCTTTACTTCCGTCATTTACCACAATAACCTGATAATTATTGTAATTCAGCGAAAGCAGCGATTTTACATTTTCTTCAATAGTCAAACCTTCGTTATAAGCAGGGGCAATAAGCGAAAGTTTTGGTGCAAACTCGCTGGTTAACAAAACATCATAATCTACAAAACTGTTTCTTTTAAGATATTTTCTAAGCTCTTTTGTAGAAAGATAAGCCAACATTAAATAAGAAGACATGATTAGTATGGCGTAACCTAATATAAGGAGTATATATACATCCAAAAACCACGTTATTTCAGTATTAAAAAAAGTCATTTTCTTATAATATTATGGTGTTAAGGTCTGTAAAAGACTCTGTGCTTTGTATTTAATTATAGTATTTGATGTATTGTCTGCCAAATGAACAACATAAGGAAGCTTTTGTGTTAGTTTAAGTTCTTTTATCAGTTTTAAACCAAGTGCAATTACAGTCGTATTTTGCGATTCTAACAAATGTTCAATTCCTTCTCTATCACCAATATCGTGTTTTTTAAAAGCACCAATGATATTTAACTGCATCCAATCGTCTATAGGATCTGAATGTTCTACAAGATATTTTATGCTTTCAGTGCCTTCAAGTTTAATAGCTGCATTTAGTGCTACAATTTTTAATGTTTTCTTTCTGGCTTTAGAATAAACAATAACCTGATCAAAAGCTTCATTGATATTAAACTCTGCCAGTTCGGTGATTCCTTTACATTTTACCTCCCATTTCAGGCTTTTCAATTTTTTGAATGAATCTTTTATCAGTCCAGAATCTTTATAAAAATGTTCTAATTTTTGAGCATAAACACCTTCATAGTTTTTATGCAGATTGATAAGAGATTCTGTCAAAACTTCCCTAAAAAAAGAAGTGTCAAACAGAACTAGGAAATTTTTATCTTTTTTTACTTCAGCAAACGGAACATCTTCAAAAATAACAGCCGACATTATTTTGTCTATTATTGTACTGTATTCTTTGCTAAGGCGTTCTCGTTTTATTTTACCGTTTCTGCTGGCAACAATAATAAGATACAGAATGAGTGAAGCCACTATGAACAGATAAATAGAGAAAGTAAGAAAAGGCACTTCCCACTGACCTTGCTTATATAGTTCCCAGATTTCAGTCATATTAAAAACGTTTTGTTACAATTAACTGCACATTAAACTTGTTTCTATATTCTCCAGGTGCATATTCCTCATCTTCATAAAGGAAAATCGGGCGTACAAAGAACGAATCACCAAAACGATGCTGATACTGAATTCCAATTCTATACGCTTTTAAAGGTTGCGTAAAATTATTGTACAGATACAAATAAGGAACGTTTCCGTATTGCAACTCCAGCCTGATAAGATGTTCTTTTTCTTCGTTTACGCGCTGCACGCTTAAAACATGAGAAAACAATTCGTTCGAAGTATCATAATAAGGTCTGTACGCAAAACTATAAATTCCGGCGTTATAGGCAACTTGCCCTGTAAGTAGTGTAATATCGTCGGTATCAAAATGCATGAATCTTCCTCCAAGCGAAAAATCAAAATGTTTCTGTGGCTTAAAATAATATTCTAAACCAGCTTTGGCTACAGGAAATATAGTTTCTCCCGTTGATACACCGGCATTTGCATACAAATAGCTTTTGTTTGAAAAGGTTTGGTAGAAATCGGTTTCAAATAACATTTGGGTTTCATTGCTGATATTTCCAATATTTGCCCTTCCTACAATTGCCGATTTGCTGAATTTATGCGAATACTCTGCATATCCATAATGAAATGGAGATTGCCCAGGATCTGAGGTCGAAATATTAAGATAAGAAAACGAAACGGCATTTTTTGCTTTGCGCCCAATAAGCGTACGGATTCCTCTAAAAGCCTGCGTACTATTATCAATATAAGATGCCTTTTCTATTAAATCTAAAGCTTCTTGATCGCGGTTTAATTTCTCTAGACAAGTTGCTTTAATCTTCAATACATCAACCGATTTTGGATCAATGGCCAGATATTTATCGCAATACGAAATGCATTTTTCATAATCTTCTGTCCAAAAATAGACATTTAGAAGGGCCTGTAAAGCTTCGGGATTTGGATTATTTCGGTCTGCCATTGGAGACAAAATTTTTATAGCAGTTTTATATTCTTTTTTCCAGCTGTAAATGCGTCCTGTGTAGATTTGTATATCTTCATTTTCAGGATATTTGGCGCGCAGAGGTTCTATAATCGATAATGCCTTATCGTAATTTTCTTTTTCGACTTCGCGCTTCACATTGGCCAAAGCCTCGTCTATATTGATTTCTTGTCCTATTGCAACAGAAGAAATAAAAAGCAGGAAAATAGAATAATATATAAACTTCATCAGATTCGGGTTTTTAGTAGTTTATTAATTCTCACTAAAAGTACAGCCGGACTTACTGGCTTGGCAATAAATTCGTTTGCCCCAATATCAAAAGAATCAAGCTCGGTCTGCTCAACGCCCGAAGAAGTCAGTATAATAACTGGAATATCAGATTTAAGGTTCTCTCTGACGTGCTGCGTAATTTCCATTCCGCTAACACCCGGCATGTTTATATCAGTCAATATTAAGTCATAGTTTTCTTTTTCGATTGCGTCCAACGCCTCTTTACCATCAGAAAACTGGTCAACACTAAATCCTTTCGACTCTAAGAAAAAAGATAACGATTTGCGTAGGATATCATTATCTTCTGCTACAATAATTCTCATTTTTTATTTTTTTATCTGGGGGATATTCAAAATTATAACTTCTTATTTATAAAGCTACTTCATATTTCTATTATATCATAGCTCTTTCAAAATTTTAACGACTTCTTCAATTCCGCAGTGAAAAATATTCACTTTATCTAATGTTTCCGAAGTAAATTCGCCAGATGACGCTTCTACTTCGATAATGGACAGACAATTGCTTAAATCTTGCAGCATAAATATATCCATGCTTGATTTCATATTATGCGCCAGTTTTTTCACATTTTCATAATCGGTATTCTTAAATGCCTCTTCTAACTGTAACACCTGACTTGGAATTTTTTCTATAAAAAGATCTATCATATCTTTTCTAAATTCAGGATCGCCTCCAGACATTTCATCCAAAAAAGACATATCAATAATTCTCTTATGGTGCGTATTGTTGTCTGGCGTCATTACTGTTTTTATCGCTTTTAAAAGAACAGACTGTTTAAACGGTTTTGGCACATAAGCATTCATTCCTACTTTATAGCATCGCTCCTGCTCGCCTACCAGAGAATGTGCCGTCATGGCAATAATTGGAATACTGGAGTTCATCTCGTTTCTAATATATTCTGTGGTTTGATAACCATCTTTAACAGGCATCTGCAAATCCATTAAAACCAAATCATATTCGTTTTGAGACAAAAGCTCGATGCCTTCTTCGCCATTTTGCGCAATATCCAAATCAAAACCAAAATTATTAATTACGCTTTTTGCAAGCTTTTGGTTTAAAACATTGTCTTCGCAAAGCAATATTTTAAGATTTCCTAAATCATTTTTAGAAACCGTTTTTACTGCGGTTTCTTCAAAATTTGACTTTTTGTACGAAAGGGTAAAGAAAAACTCAGAACCGCGGTTTAAAGTACTTTTTACGTGAACTTCTCCTTTCTGCAATTCAACCAGTTGTTTTACAATATTCAATCCAAGTCCGGTACCGCCAAATGTTCGCGTTGTACTTTCTTCGCCTTGTGTAAAGCGTTCAAAAATAGTTGCAAGTTTATCTTTCGGGATTCCGATTCCGGTGTCTTTTACAGAAAATTTAAGCGAATAACTGTCTTCTGTTTCCTCTATTTTCTTTACCGAAACGGTTACTTCTCCTTCATTTGTAAATTTAAGAGCGTTTCCGATAAGATTTACCAATATCTGATTAAGTCTTCCTTGATCTCCAATAACCAAATCTGGCATTTCGGCATCCAAGAAAAGATTAAACTCCACCTCTTTCTGCACTTTTACTTTCAGTAAATTATAGACGTGTTTGAGCGTTTTCTTTAAATTAAATGGTTCGGCTTCAATTGGTAAATTTCCCGATTCAATTTTAGAAAGATCCAAAATATCATTTACAATCAAAAGTAAATTTTCGCCAGCAATCTGCACACTTTCAATATAATCGCGCTGTGTATCATCGAGTTCTGTCTGTGCAAGCAAATCTGTAAAACCAATAATTGCGTTTAAAGGTGTTCTAATTTCGTGGCTCATATTGGCCAAAAAACTGTCTCTTGCCAGAACAGCGCGTTCGGCAATTTTTCGCTGTGTATATAATTGATGGTTTTTTGTGCCTAATTCGAGCTGTGCGATAACGTGTTTTGCTACGATAGAAAGTGCATTACGCTGATTTTCATTCAGTTCTTTTACGACATGATCAACTGCGCACAAAGTCCCGATATTATAGCCATCGGGCGTTGTAAGCGGTACACCTGCATAAAAACGAACATTAAATCCGCCTGTTACATTGGGATCGTCTTTGAATGTTTCGTTGACATGCGTATCGTTGATTTCTAGAATTTTTGTATCTAAAAGAGTGTAATTGCAAAAAGTGATTTCGCGCGGAACTTCAGAAACTCCTATTCCAATTTCAGATTTGAACCATTGTCTATTTTCATCAATAAAAGAAATATGGGCAATTGGCACACCGCAGATATAAGCAACAAGCTTTGTCGCATCGTCAAAAGCATCATCTGGAAGCGAGTCGAGTATATTATAACGTTTTAGAGCAGCTAAACGTTGAAGTTCGTTATCTGGAATTGGATAATCTTTATTCATTTTATTCAAGTGGTAAAGGTATAAAGGTAAGGCAATTTAGTCTAAGCCCCTTGCATTATCTCGACTTTTCTATCAAAACGACTTTCAGCACAATAATTTTCATCGGTCAAATCTTCCTTTTTTTATTTCATTACAAATTTTTTCTTGGTCATTACAAAATTGAATATCCCCTATTGGGCGAATGCTGATTTTGTTATAAAATTGCCCTGATTTTATCCACTAATCTCTTCAAAAAACTCCTTTTTTCTATCTTTTTTTTAAAGAAAATCAAGTCGTTGCGAAGAGCAAAAAATTAAAATAAATGAAAAATTTAAGAAACAGTATTTTTTACGTTGGAGTTATTGGAGGATTCTCTGTTCTAATGTATTGGATTATTTTGTTAGGCGTAAAACTGGAAACAGGCCGAAATCTTAAAATCCCCACTTCAGACAAAAGCCAATGGAGCGAATTTCTCGATTCTCTTATAAAAAACCTGCACCATCCTTTAGCGCTTTTATTGGCACAGATTGTTACGATTATCTTTGTTGCCCGTATTTTTGGATGGATTTGCATTAAAATAAAACAGCCTGCCGTAATTGGAGAAATGATTGCGGGAATTGTAATGGGGCCTTCTTTAATCGGAATGTATCTACCTGAGTTTTCTGCAGCTTTATTTCCTGCGGAATCACTTGGAAATCTTCAGTTCTTAAGTCAGATTGGTTTAATTCTTTTCATGTATATCGTGGGAATGGAGATCGATATGAAGATTTTGAGAAACAAAGCCCATGATGCTGTAGTGATAAGTCACGCAAGTATTATCATTCCGTTTGTTTTAGGAATGGGACTGGCGTATTTTATATATGATGAGTTTGCCCCCGCAGATGTACAATTTACATCTTTTGGTTTGTTTGCCGGAATCGCGATGAGTATCACAGCTTTTCCGGTGCTTGCCAGAATTGTGCAGGAACGCGGCATTCATAAAACAAAACTAGGAACTATCGTAATTACCTGCGCCGCTGCCGATGATATTACGGCTTGGTGTATTCTTGCGGTTGTAATTGCAATTGTAAAAGCGGGTTCTTTTGGTAGTGCTTTATACACGGTTGTTTTGGCTTTAGGATATGTTTTCTTAATGATAAAAGTGGTTCGTCCATTCCTTAAAAGAATTGGAGATTTGTATGCGACAAGCGAAAAATTAAGCAAACCCATTGTTGCCATTTTCTTTTTAACGCTTGTGGTTTCTTCTTACTTAACAGAAGTTATCGGAATTCATGCTTTATTTGGAGCTTTTATTGCTGGAGCAATCATGCCTGAAAATATTAGATTCAGAAATCTATTTATCGAAAAAGTCGAAGACGTTGCACTTGTACTTTTATTGCCGTTATTCTTTGTTTTCACTGGTTTAAGAACGCAAATTGGTTTGTTGAACGAGCCTTATTTATGGAAAATTGCGGGATTAATTTTTGCAGTAGCTGTTATAGGCAAATTTGTCAGCAGTGCGCTTGCAGCAAAATTTGTGGGACAAAACTGGAAAGACAGTTTATCGATTGGAGCTTTGATGAATACAAGAGGTTTAACAGAATTAGTGGCTTTAAATATTGGTTACGATCTTGGCGTATTGAGTCCAGAATTGTTCTCTATGTTTGTAATTATGGCGCTGGCTACCACGTTTATGACGGGACCAACATTAGATTTAATCAATTGGCTTTTTAGATCTAGCAAACCAGAAACAGAAGAAGATATTGCATTAAAAAACAAGTACCGAATTTTATTGTCTTTTGACAGACCAGAATCTGGAAGGGCTTTACTTAAAGTTGCGGACGGATTAACCAATAAACGTTCTGAAAGTGCCGAAATTACCGCCATGCACTTTCTTCCGACAGAAGAATTACATCACTACAACACTGACGTTTATGAAAACGAAAAGTTTAAAGATATTGTAGAAGAATCTGTTGCTTTAAACCGAAATATTACTACTATGTTTAAGGCATCTTCTGATATTGATAACGAAATTGTAAATGTGGCCAACAAAAGCAAACATGATTTATTATTGGTTGGAATAGGGCAATCTATCTATCAAGGAAGTTTATTAGGAAGAGTACTTGGATTTACAACTCGAATTATCAATCCTGAAAACCTATTAAATACCGTAACTGGAAAGGAAAACATTTTAGAATCTGCTCCTTTTGATGACGGAACAAGACAAATTATTGCAAAATCTCATATTCCGGTTGGAGTTTTAATTGACAAGGATTTAGCCGACATCAACACGATTTTTATTCCGCTTTTTAGTTTAAAGGATTGGAATTTTATACAGAACTATGTTCAGAAATTTATTCAGAATATCAATGCGAGAATTGAAATTTTGGATGTTGAAGGCAAAATTATGGCCGATCTGGACACGAAAGAAAAAATTAGGTTAATGGAACAGGCTGCTCCAAACCAGCTGACTCTAAGAAAAGAACAATCTATTGAAAAAGATTTTCTTGACCAACAAGATCTTATGCTGATTTCTATTGATGGATGGAAACATTTGGTAGAGAATAAAAGTCCTTGGCTGGCTAATATACCTTCTACTTTAATTCTTTCTGAAGATAAAAAATAGCTTTTAAATTATGAGTTATGAGTTATAAGTTATGAGTTGACCTATTTGCAGCTACAACTTATAACTTATAACTTATAACTTATAACTTATAACTCATAACTCTTAACTCATAACTCATAACTCATAACTCATAACTCATAACTCATAACTTATAACTTATAACTCAAGAATTCTATTCAATTCAAGTGTTGTATTTCCTGCAGGAAGTACTTTTGGTGCTTTTACTATTTTTTTAGCTAAAAATGCGGTTGTGATTGGTTTTAGGTTTTTAAAGAGTCCGATGGCATTGAAGAATTTAATAACTTTTACTGAAATCTTTTCCCCAAAACGATCTGTATTTTCTCGAATTAAAGGTCCAGGTCTGAAAATGATACATTGAGGAAAATGAAGTTCTTGAAGGTAATCTTCTAGTTTTCCTTTCATCATCGAATAATATACGTTGCTTTTTGCCGAAGCTCCGTAAGAAGAAACCAAAACCAACGAATTTACATTGTTTTGTTTTGCGGCAGAAGCAAATTCAGCTGGAATATCATAATCGATTTTCCATTGCTTCTCTTTTGAGCCTGCATCTTTTAAAGTTGTTCCGATGCAAGAAAAAAGAACATCGCCCGTAATTAATTCCCGAAACGAATTTACATCTGAA
Organism: Flavobacterium chungangensis; assembly: GCF_042654045.1. Lineage (NCBI taxonomy): Bacteria > Pseudomonadati > Bacteroidota > Flavobacteriia > Flavobacteriales > Flavobacteriaceae > Flavobacterium > Flavobacterium chungangensis. The sequence goes on along the minus strand of NZ_JBHSFY010000013.1, from coordinate 146,651 downwards.
AAATCAACAACGTGTTCTGTTAATTTTGAATGTGATTTTCCTGTTGCACGTCGCACAAAAATGGAGACTTCTGAATAATCTGTACTTTCCAATAGCAGATTAACCAATTCTTTTCCCGTCGCGCCTGTAGCTCCAATTACCAATGCTTTCATAATATTCGCAAATTTTGTATCGTAAATATAATGATCTTTTTATTGAAAAAAACGTCTACCAATATGTCGTCTACCAATATTTCGATCCTACGAGCGTTTTCTTTGGTTATTCTATTTGCTATAAATATTATGCTTCTCCGAAGCATTAAAAAAAGTATTGTGCTCGGTTTTTCTTTGCATTCCAATGGTCAAAATCATTGGTTATGTTTCTTTGCTATAAGTGTACGTTAAATTGACATCTAGTTTTAACTTATTGAAATGCGTTGTCTTATTGAGAACCGTTTCGATTCCTTTTTCCTTTTACCTGTCCGATATTTATCATCCAGCGAAACAAATTTCCTGTCGGAGCGGCAATAATTTTATCTTTTGTACTGGTATAGTAAGCATCTTCCTGAAAAGGAAATTTATCAAAAAAGCTTTCACTTACGGGGAAATTATACGTAAAACCAACATCGTACTGATTCATGTATTCTGGCCTCAAAGTGCTCCAACCTATAATGGTATAATTAAATCGTTGAAAGTCGGCATCTCCTGACTTATTCCATCTTTAAACGGCCTTCCAATCCAAAATAACGAACAATGGCATTAGTAATGTTTAAAGACTGAAATAGAACTTACAGTAGCAGGTCTGTTCAGGATTTGCACCTGATTCCCTTTTACTATTTTTTCTGAATTGAAAAAATAGACCAAAATCAGTCGCAAAAATATAACTCAAGTATGGTGTCTACAAGCTACAGGTCTATTTTTCAATTTTTAATCATGATTTACCATTTGACGAAAAAGCAGTAATTCGCCATTATTATCTTTCTTCCAAACATTGATGCTTTTACCTCTTACGTTTCCGTTACTAGCGCCATCACGCCAGTCTACATGGTAAAAACCAAATTCTATGATAGCAGTTCTTGCATAAATAATTCCAGAAGTTAGAATGGAAATTTTATCAATGCTTAAAGTTCCTGGTTTTTCATGTTCGGTAAAATAATCCGTAATTTCTTTTTCGCCAGAAAGAATTGGTGTGTAATAAGTCAAATACATCGCATCTGGCATAAACATTTTGGCATGTTCTGCTCCTTGCCTGTCTTGAACCAGCTTTTTAATCGTATTATTTCGCTCTCTAACTTCTGACGCTAATTTGTCTGATACACTATATTCTTCTGTTTGCGGAACCGAAGAGTCATCAATATCAGGAATATTTTTATCATCAAAATAACTTGAAGAACCCCAGATTTCAGCAGCAATTGTTAGAGGCTGCCCCCTTTTTGAAGGCTTTTTCCATAAAACTGAATATTTTCCAGAATAAGAAAATGAATTCTGTTCGTTTATCGTTAGATTTTCATCAAAAGTTCCAATTTCTAAAAGGTAATTTCCAAAATCTTGCATTTCCAGAATTTTTCTTTCATAAGAAGTGATTTTTGCCTGAGTTAGCCATTGTTTATAGAAGTCTAGAATTGTTTTCGTGCCCACTCGCTGTCTGCTATGTTCTGGCATAAATATACTTTGATCGGTATATGCTTTTACCAAATCATCTTTGCTTCCTTTTACAAAAGCATTTGCAAATGAAGAATTATACTCTTCAATTTGTTTTGTAATAACCGAATCAATTTTACTTCCCTGAGCAAAACCAGCGAATGCAAAAAGGAAAAAGATAAAACTTAACCTATTCATACCAGAAATTATTTTATTGAATAATAAATATACAAAATATTAACATTCAACACATTACAATTAAAAAACATAAAAAAGTAATTAAAATCAATCGTTGAGAACATTTTCCCTTCCATTATAAAAGAAAGAATCTTCAAAACTTCACGAGAATATAGAGATAATTCAGCTTCAGCACAAAAGACTTAAATTTTGCTTATAAAGAAGTTAATTTTTGAACAAATAATTCCTAACAAGACAATATTTGGTTTTATAAAATGTTTATATATAAAAGATTATGATGCATCTAATTTTTTTTTAATCAATACCACACAAGATTAATAGTATAAAAACATGAAAAAAATATTTTTGATAATTGCCTTTGCTTCCTTTTCATTGCACAGTTTTGCTCAGGAACTTGATAATAAATTCAAATCGATTCCAGCAAAAAAATCTCCTGTAAAAGAAGTTATTCCGCCAAAAGAAGAAGCTCCAAAAGAAAACCCGCCAGCGCCTATTGAGAAACCTGCACCGCTTCAGGTTAATCCAGACGAGTTATTTAAAAACACTAATCTTTATAAGCCAGAAGCAAATGTTGAGGGAATCTTTTATAGAAGAAATCAGTTTTTGGGTAATTTCAATACAACAGCTGTTACTTCGACCATTATGTATCGCGATGCTGCTTTTGTAGACGGCGATAAAGTAAAAGTATATTTAAACGATCAAGTAATTGAGCCTGAAGTTTTCCTAACTGGTGATTTTAAAAGTGTGAAAATAAACTTAGTAAAAGGAATCAACAAAATTGATATTGAAGCCTTAAACGAAGGTTTTGCTTCTCCAAATACAGCCGAATTTAAAGTTTATGACGACAAAGGTCAGGTTATTTCGTCAAGCGAATGGAATGTTGGTACGGGCTACAAAGCTGTTATTGTATTAGTTAAAGAATAAAACTTTCTAACAGAAATCGTTTGAAATCATAAAAAACACTTAAAACTGCTGGTTTCAGCAGTTTTTTTGTTGCATATATGTAGCTAACTACGTAGTTTTGTACACATATTTAATTTACAAGACAAATGCACATTCAGCCTATACAAAATAAGTACGAAAATGAAATCGTAGATTTGATTTTACACATTCAGCAAAAAGAATTTAATGTTCCTGTTACATTAGAAGATCAGCCTGATTTATTGGATATTGAGAACTTTTACTATAAGCCAGGTGGGATTTTTCTTGGTGCTTTTATAGACGAAAAGTTGGTTGGAACAATTGCTTTGGTAAAATTCAATTCTGAAGCTGCAGCAATCAGAAAAATGTTCGTTAAAAAAGAATACAGAGGTAAAGAATTCCAAATTGCTCAACAATTATTAGAACAGCTAATTGCATACAGCAAAGAAAAAGGAATTAAAGACTTATATTTAGGAACGGTTTCTTTACTGCAGGCGGCTTTGCGTTTTTACGAAAAGAATAATTTTGTAACGATCGAAAAAGAAGCGCTTCCAACTGATTTTCCGTTAATGAAACCCGATAATGTTTTTTGTCATTTAAATCTAAAGCAATAAAAAATGAATATAATTGACGAGATTGGAATATTAGCCATATCAACGCGGTTGCAGCGTCTGAGTGAACAATTGCGCAAAGACGGTGCTTTAATCTACAAATCTTTTGATATTGATTTTGAACCGAAATGGTTTCCTGTAATTTATACGCTTCACATCAAAGAAATGCTGAGTGTTGTAGAAATTGCGAGCGAAATTGGCTATAGCCATCCGTCAACTATAAGTTTATTGAAGGAATTAGAGAAACAAAAACTTATCAGTTCTAAAAAAGACAAATTAGACGAACGCAAGAGATTAATTGTGCTTACCGCCAAAGGAAAAGAACTGGTTGTAAAAATGCAACCAGTTTGGACGGTGATGAGAAATGCTTTAAACGAAATCACTGATAATCAGAACAACCTTTTGAGAGCTATTGAAGAAACAGAGCAAAGATTGGCTACACAAGGATTTTTTCAGAGAATTTCAGAACTCAAAAGCTGATTTATTCTTTACCCGTAATCTTTTTTCTGTGGTTATGACCCCATTTTGCCAAAGAATCAATCACCTCTTTTAAAGTATGCCCATATTCTGTTAACTGATATTCGACCGTTATGGGCTGTGTATTCAAAACAGTTCTGGTAACCAATTGATTTTCTTCAAGGTTTTTTAGTTCTCTGCTTAACATTTTTCCCGAAATCCCTTCTACTTCCCTCAATAAATCGGTAAATCTTAAGGTACTAAAGCACAGTGATGCAATTATAGAAATTTTCCATCTTCCGTTTAAGATATACATAGCATCATGCACCGCCATAATGTGCTGCGTGCATTTTTTAGGATCGTGGTCGAGTTGTTTTAGCATGTTCTATTATAAGTTACCTCGATGTTACAGTTACTTTTGGTAATCGGATGACAAAAATACACCTAAAGTGTTTACATTTGAAAAGAATTTTTAATTAATAAAGAAAAATGGCCTTAATAGATGCACTAAAGTGGCGTTATGCTACAAAAAAAATGAACGGACAAGCTGTTCCGCAAGAAAAAGTAGATTATATCCTTGAAGCTGCAAAACTTGCACCATCTTCTTCTGGATTACAGCCTTATAAGATTTTTGTTATCACAAACAAAGAATTAAAAGACAAACTTAGAGCTGTAAGTTTTGACCAAAGTCAAGTTACAGATGCTTCTCACGTTTTGGTATGGGCTGCTTGGGACGGCTATAGTTTAGAAAAAATTTCTGCTGTTTTTGACAGAACAATTGCTGAAAGAGGAATTCCTGCTGATGCAATGGATGAATACAAACAAAGACTTTGGGGAATGTACGAGCCACTTGGACAAGAATGGCATGCTAACCACGCTGCAAAACAAGCTTATATTTCGTTTGGTGTTGCAATTGCTGCAGCTGCCGAACAGGAAGTAGATGCAACTCCAATGGAAGGTTTTATTCCTGCTGAAGTAGACAAACTTTTAGGTTTAAACGAACTTGGATTAAAGAGTGTTTTAGTTTTACCTCTAGGATATAGAGATCATGAAAATGATTGGTTGGTAAACATGAAAAAAGTAAGAACTCCACAGGAAGATTTTATAACCGAAATCAAGTAAAAAATTAATTTTTGCTTAAACGAAAATGCTTTTGAAATAGTGCAGTAGCGCTTTTTCAGAAGCTTTTTTTGTTTAATTATTTCATTTTCAAATTGAAACAAAATTCAATTAAAGAAATCAGAAAAGGTGATTTTTAGAACTTATGTTAATTTTATTATTTGCCTAAAAATAGGTACGCATTACGGATAATTAAATAATATTGTATAATTAATTTTGCCTCATCCAAAACGATTCAATCTAATTAAATCCTAAAAACCTATGTCTGATTTCTTAACGCAATTTGGGGAAGACCTAAAAAAGAACGTCCCAGGTTTCATCGCAGTATCTGTTGCTGAAATCGCAAGCGGTATGTCATATTATTCACACTCTGCAATTGCAGATTTTGACCCAGAATTGGCATCTGCATACAACCTTGAAGTAGTAAAAGCTAAAATGAATGCTATTAAAGCATTGAATTTAAATGGTCAGGTTATCGATAATGTTATGATTACGCTAAGTTCTCAAATTCACATTATCGACGTTTCTGATAATCAAGATTATTTTATTTACTTGGCTGTAGATTCTACAAAAGCTAATTTAGGTATGACAAAATCTATCCTTAATAAGTATAAAAAAGAAATCGCAGGTAAATTGTAACAAAGTTTTGCCCCCCTTGATAAAAAGGAATAGTCGTTCGCGAGTATTCCTTTTTATTTTTTAAACCTGTTTTTATGCCGCTCCTCCGGAGCTTTATATCTTTTGTACTATTTCTCTCTATAAATATTGCGCTCCTCCGGAGCTCTGCTATATAACTCAAAGCCCAAATTAGGCGAAATATATCGGCACAATCAATACTATTCAGAAAACGCAAAAAAACATTTTATTTTTTATTCCAACGTGATCTTCATTTCTTCAAAATATTTTATATTTCGAAACCTAAATAAGGAATTATATAAATGGAATTACGCGCTTATTTTGAAAAATATTCTGATGAAGCAACTTGTATTGAAGAGCTCAAAAACAAACGTCTAGAAAATGGACTTTTGTGCCGAAAATGTGGGCATGACGTACATTCTTTTCGTCAGAATGATTTAAAATTTCAGTGCAGAAAATGTGGAAGTAGAATTAGTCTAAGATCGGGAACTGTAATGGAAAACTCCAATCTCCCCATTCGTTATTGGATGATTTGCATTGAATTGATGACACTTTCCCACCGAAAAATGTCAATTCTTAAAATTCAATATTTGCTTGGCCATAAAAGATATGAGCCGATTTGGCTGATGGTACAGAAGATTCGTCTAGTAATGAAAATTAGAGACGAAAAATATAGATTACGTGCTTACTCCGAATTTGATCCCGAATTTCTTCAGAAAATTGACAAACTTGCGATAGAGAAAAAAACTCAAAAATTGTGAATTTCGAAATGTGAAATGTGAAAACTGCAATAAAAACAGCCACAGATTACAGGATTGAAATGATTTTTTAAAATCTGTGTTAATCTTATAATGTGTGGCTTTGTAATTTTATTGGAATGGATGAATCTTTACGCGGGCTTCGACTTCGCTCAGCCTAACAAACCTTAAAATGTCAAAATTTATTAAAAAAAATAGCCACAGATTACAGGATTAAAATGATTTTTTAAGATCTTTATTAATCTTGTAATCTGTGGCTTTGTAATTTTATTGGAATGGATGAATGTTGCGCGGGCTTCGACTTCGCTCAGCCTGACAATGTCAGAAAGTTATAGCTATCCTACATAACCTTCAACAATTAACAATTAACAATTCACCATTTACAATTAATCATTAACCTTTATTTCTTTTTATTCTTCTTTGCTTTAGATCTTTTTGCTTTCTTTTTAGCAATCTTTTTCGCTTTTGCTTTTTCCTTTGCTTTTTGAGCTTTTGCTTTCTTTTTAGCTTTAGCTTTTAGTTTTGCTTTTTTAGCTTTCTCTTTCTTTTTATCTTTTGCTTTTTCTTTTTTCTTAGCAACAGCTTTTTTCTTTTTCTCTTTTTTCTCTTTGTCTTTTTCTTTCATTTTTTTATTCTTTTTAGATTTTGGCTGATCATTGTTTTCTTCAGATGTTTCTTCTTCAGCCTCAGACGAAATTTCTTCTATTTGTGTTGGTTCTTGCACAGCTTCTTCTACTGTACTAGCCTCTTTTTCTGCCACTTTTTTGGGAGCTCTTTTAGGTTTTGGTTTTGCTTCTGGAGTTTCAGCAGATTCTAGAACTGGAGTCTCTTTTTGTTCGATTTCGTCGTTAGAGATAACCGAAACAGCTTCTGCCTCCTGATTGATTTCATCAACAAGTATTTCTTTTGCCATTATTCTGTTAATTTTAAGAAATTGATTAAATTTATTTTGAATTAAACTAATTTTCAATGTTATTAAATCATTAAATTAACATCAAAAAATAATAAACAAAGATAAATTGAAAAAGACATTCGCCAATGTTAAGTTTTTGATTGCCTCAAAAAAACAAACACAAACAACTAATATACAACAACTTACCCAATGTTAAGTTTTTCATCGCACTTTTTATCGAATTAGAAAGTCTCTTATAAGCTTTCTATAAGCGATTCTTTTCTTAGAAATAAAGCACATTTTGTTTACTTTCACTTTAAAATTTGATAAAATGTTCAACGATTTAGCATACAAATCCATAAAACCTAGCAACAAGCTCTCCCCTTTTGTAGATAGCTTTTGGTGCATGCAAAATAAATCGGATCAAACATTGGAAACGATTGGCCTTCCTGATGGACGAATTGATTTGTCTTTAATGAAAACCGCTGAAACTTCTTTTCAAATTAGACTTTTAGGTTTAGGAACACAACAATATGAAAAAGGGATAATTCCAGCCAATAGCTTGACCTTTGTCATTAGCTTTAAACTTCCTGCTATTGAGTATATTTTCTGCGAAAGCATTACTGAAATTTTAAACTCAGGAAAACTGCTTGAAAACAACTTTTGGGATTTTAACGAAAATGATTTAGATGATTTTGAATTGTTTTGCGAAAAAGCTTCTTCAAAAATCGAGTCTTTATTAGTAAAGGAAATAGATACTCGAAAACAAAAACTATTTAGACTCATTTATCAAACCAACGGAAATCTGACTGTAAAAGAATTATCCGAACAATCTAATTGGAGCAGCCGTCAAATTAATCGGTATTTTAATCAATATTTTGGTATTTCGTTAAAGGCCTATTGTTCCATTCTTCGTTTTCGTGCTTCCTTAGAACATATTGCTAAAGGGAAACTTTTTCCCGAGGAGAATTTTACAGATCAAACACATTTTATTAAAGAAATCAAGAAAATTTCGGGTTCGTTGCCAAAAGAGCTTTTTCAAAACAAAAACGACCGATTTATACTATTATCTGCTCTTTCCTCTAAATAATTTTGCAACATAGATTTTAACTACAAACTATGTTACTACAAAATAAACAGGTTGCCATTGTTGGCGGCGGAATGGGCGGTTTAGTATTAGCCCGTCTTTTACAGTTGCAAAATATAAAGGTACAGGTTTACGAAAGAGACCTCAACTCAACAGTTCGTGTACAGGGTTCTCCATTAGATTTACATGAAGATTCGGGTTTAATAGCCATGGAAAAAGCAAATTTACTAGATGAGTTTTACAAAAAGATTCGTCTAAATGCTAGTAAAGCTCGAATTGTAAATCAGAATTTTGAATTGAAATTTGATGAGCATGCTGATCAGAAAAGCATTTCTCAGATAAATTCAGAAAACAATCATGATTCACTTCAGGATATATCAAAACCACGTCCAGAAATAGATCGCTCAGAACTTCGAGCTGTTTTATTGCATTCGCTTTTGCCAGAAACTATGGTTTGGGATAGTCAATTTCTTTCTATGGAAAAAGAAAATAATGGCTGGAGATTGTTCTTTAAAAATGGGAAAACCGTTTATGCCGATTTGGTCATTGGCGCAGATGGAGCAAATTCTAAAATTCGTTCTTATCTAAGCACACAAAAACCTATTTATTCTGGCATAACAATGATTGAAGGTACAATTTATAATGCCAAGGAAAATGCTCCCAAGCTTTTTGAATTTTCAAAAGGTGGAAAAGTGCTCGCTTTAGGAAATGAACAGACGATTATGTACGGCACAAAAGGAGACGGTTCTTTGATGTTTCTTCTTAGCAGTAAAATTCCTGAAAACGGGATTGCAGAAAAGAATTTGGATTTTAAGAACAATCAGATGATTTTTGATTGGTTTGAAGAGGTTTACAAAGATTGGAGTTCTGAGTGGCATGAATTTTTTAAAAGTGAAGAATTGCACTTTATATTTCGTCCACAGTATTATTTTCCGCAAAATCAATCTTGGGAAACACAAGAAAACCTTATCATTCTTGGCGATGCAGCTCATAGAATGCCTCCTTTTGCAGGAAAAGGCGCTAATCTGGCTATGCTGGATGCTCTAGAATTGGCAGAATTCTTAACCAATAATCTGTTTTCTGATTTAAAAACTGCTATTTCTTGTTTTGAAAAACGAATGCTAAAAAGAGCTGCAGAAGCTTTAAATGATACTTTAAGTAATGGTGAACAACTGCATTCTGAAAACGCTTTAGAAAAACTTGTTTCTATATTTAACAGGACAAACCAAACTTAATTGTTTTTATTTCAAATACTTACATTTTTTATTTAAATTTACAAGAACCTGAAAAGCGTAATTTTTAAGTACTTGTACGCCAATGTAATTTTCACTAAACAAATTATACAATGAGGCATTTTCTACTTTTACTCTTTTCTATAGCTTTTATTTCTCCTTCTTTCGGTCAAAAAAATACCGATTCGGTTGCGAAAAAAGCAAAAGAAAAGAAAATCGAACTGCGAGTAATGCCTTATCTAAGCTATAATCGAAATCTTGATTTTATGTTTGGTGCAATTCCGATGATGATGTATAAAGTGAATGAAGTCGATACTATTTCGCCGAAATCACTGTCTGGAATGTCAACCATTTATACCACAAATAAATCATACGCTTTGGCATTTTTTAATAAATGGTATTTAAATGAAGACAAATGGCGTTTAAAATTTTTCTTTTTTACTGGAAATCAGAATTCACAGTTTTATGTGGATGATATAGATCAGCCCGATTTTTATGATTACGGAACCAAAACAACTGTAATGAGCGTTGGAGGTCAGCGTAAAATTGTGGGCAAGTTTTATGGCGGACTTTCTTATACTTATGCGCACTACAATACCGTTTATGAAGATGATATTTCTCCTTCTTCTATTTCTCACAGTAATGCAGTTGTCTTTAATTTATTGTACGATACGAGAGATGCCGTTTACTATCCGACAACGGGTTACAAAATTAGAATGGACTGGTCTACTTATCCGAAATTTTTAGATAACGAACTGGCTTCTAACAGAATATCTTTTCAAGCCAACAAATATTTCCCTAACCGAGAAGGCAAGGATGTTATCGCGGCACGCTTTTATGGCAAGTTCGGACTTGGAAATGTTGCATTTGAACAGCAAAGTACTATTGGCGGAACAGATATTCGGGGTTATTCTGAAGGAAAATACAGAGGGTCAGGATTAATGGATATTCAAGGCGAATACCGATACAACTTTGGAAAGAAAATGGGAATGGTTGGCTTTTTTGGCATCGCAACCATTTACGGTTCTGATACTCCCAGTTTTGACTGGAAAATGTATCCAGGAGGTGGCGTTGGATACCGATACAATCCTTTCAAAAAATCAAAATTCAATGTCGGTCTCGACGGTGCAGTCGGTAAAGGAGACTGGGGAGTTTATTTCAGAATTGGTGAAGCATTTTAATTGAACAAAAAAATCTCTAAATCAAATATTTAGAGATTTTTTTTTGTTTTTAAATAATGAGTTTTTAGTGTTTCAAAATCTGTTTTTTGTTTCATTTTATAATATGCAACATACTAAAAAACATTTCAAGACTATCTTTCTTTATATTTGAGCATCCCCTCATATTGCTTTTCAAAAACCTTAACTAATTAATGCTAAAAATCAATTTATTAATTTAAGGTGGTTATACTTTTTTGCCTCCTTTCTATTCCTGATTGCTTATGGCACAATTTTATTTTTCTTGGAAAATCTGCACTTTATCAAAAAAACTAGTTTTCACTGTATTTATACTGTTTCTGGCCACTTTTCAAGCAAATGCGCAAAACTGTACTGTAAACGCTGGAGTTTTAAATGTTACCATTTGTGCAACCGATGCATTGGTTTTAACTGGGAATAATCCTAGCCCTATTATCGGCACAGTAAAATGGACTCAGATCTCTGGGCCAGCTGTAACTATTAATTCGCCAACTAGCCCAAGTACTACTATTTCTGGCTACACAGGAGGAAATACTTATATTTTTAGATATAGCGCAACTTGTAGCGACGGAATTACAGCCTATCAGGATAAAGTTGTAAATGTTGAGCCTATTACTACAGCAAATGCAGGTGGCAACATTACAAGCTGCCCTAATAGTACTGGAAATTTATCTATAACTGCAAATGCACCTCAAAATACTGGGGAAACAGGCCATTGGGAAATTGTTGGCGCTAATAATGCAGGAGTGGTAATTAATTTTCCGAATCTGCCTACCTCAACGATAACTTTGCCTGCTACAAGCTGTGGCGTTACAACACTTCAATGGGTTATTGAAGGACCTGAATATGCTCCTGGACAGCGTTGTAGAACTACTTCTCAGATAACAGTAACCAATTATGGAGGGGTGAAACCCGTTTCTGCAGGACCAGATCAAACGCTAAGCAATTGTTATACTACAACACAAAGCACTAATCTTAATGCTACCTACGGAGGTTGCGGTCTTAACGGACAAAATGGACAGTGGACATTTGTAAGCGGTCCAAATACGCCAACTATTGCCAATCCTAACGCTAATAATACAGGAGTTTCAAATCTTGTTCAGGGAACTTATACTTTCAGATGGACAGTAACTGGACCTTGTGCTTCTGGCAATGATTTGGTTGTAATTAATGTTCCAGCCGCGACACAAGACGTTACTACTCTTCCTGGCGGTGATGAAAATATTTTCTTTTGCAGCAATACCATTACTCAAGTAACTTTGGTAGCGCAAACTCCTCTTTATGCTGGAGAAACTGTTCAATGGACACAGATAGCTGGAGACAGTGGTGCTGTAATTGTTTCTCCAACAAACCCCACAACGTTAGTTACGAATATATCAGATCAAGGTGATCCTTATACTTTTAGATATACGCTTACTAATAGTAATACAGGCTGTATTTTTACTAAAGATTACCATGTACAATTTAATGGAGCAACTAGAACTATTGTTGCTAACAACGGTAATGACATGGTGGGAAGCTGTAATGCAACGGTATTTACTATTCCGCTTACGGTTACAGGATCCGGAGTAAATCAGTACCGAATTGTATCTGGACCAGACAGCTCACCTCTCGCCCCCTTTCCTACTGCATTGCAAGATGTTGGAGACTCTCTAACCTTAACACTTACAACATCTGGAGATTATACTGTTGAATTCATTAGAAGTCAAAATGGTTCACTCACTTCTGGCTGTGATTACGGTTTTGACACTTTAAATATTCTGGTTTCTGGAGATCCGACCCCATCAAATGCAGGATCTGATGTAAGTTTACCTTGCGGTGATACAAGCACAATGCTTTCTGGAGTCGTAACAGGAGAAGGTATGCATTTTTGGAGCCAGCTTAGCGGGCCCAATCAAGCCGTAATTGCTGATAATTTTGCCATTGACACTCAGGTTACAGGGCTTATACCAGGAACTTATGTTTTTCAATATATAACAAAAGGAGGTGGTGCAACTTGTGGTTTTTCTGTTTCAACAGTAACTATTCATGTATCTGATACTTCATTGGCTACTCCAGATGCTGGAGAGAACCAAGTGGTTTGTGCCAATGCTCAGGTGCGTCTTACGGCTGTGCCTGTACAAAGTGGAGAAATCGGTACATGGAGCCAAGTTTCTGGGCCAAATACAATTACATTTTCTAATGTTAATGATCCAAACGCTGTCGCAACAGGTTTTACCTCAACAGTATCAGCATACGAATTACAATGGACAGTTTCCTATCTTAATCCCGGTCCATCTTGTGGTTCTCCTATCTCTGATACTGTAACAATCGCTACAAATAATTCTACCGCTGCATCAACTTCCGATGCAGGGCCAGATGCTTGTTATCCTTCAGGAACCACTTCTTTTAACCTTAGTGGTAACACTCCTGCTTTTCCAGAAATAGGAATTTGGTCTGTAACTCCGTCTACGGGAGTTGTTATTGCCGATGCTAGTGATCCCAACACACTAGTTACCGTTCCAGGAAACGGAACCTATGTTTTTACTTGGTCTATAGAAACCATAACACGACTTTGCGCATCAAATCAGAGCAGCGTTTCGGTTACAATTGCAGACATTCCTCCAGCTGCAAGTGCAGGTCCCGATCAGGAAATCTGCGGTAATACAGTAACAATGGCCGCTACAACCAGTGGTGGTTCAATTGGAACTTGGACAAGGATTTCTGGTGTTGGAGAATATACCATAAGCGATATACATGATCCAAATGCGATCTTTACTTTTACCTACAGTGGTTATTATATTTTTAGATGGACAGTAGATGCATCGATCTGTGGTCAAGCATTTGATGATGTTAATTTAACTATCGGTATTCCGCCCCATCAAGCTGTTGCAGGACCAGATCAAAATGTCTGTGCTAGTACCAGCCTTACAATGGCAGGGAGTACTTACGATAGTTTTTTTGAAACTGGGCAATGGTCAGTGTTGACTGGTGCTCCTAATCAGCCCAATATTGTTGATCCGACTAATCCAAATACGGTAATTAACGGACTTGCGGCAGGTACTTATACTTTTAGGTGGACTATTACAGCCAAAAGTATCTTTTTATGTCAGGGAACTTTCGACGATATGATTGTGGTGGTAACGCCAACGGCAGATGCAGGAGATACTCAAACGTACTGTGATGTTACCAGCATTCAGCTAACAGGGAATAAAAATTCAACTGGAACCTGGTCACTTACCAGCACATCTGGAAATCCAGCAGCTGTTGTTATATCGCAGACACCTCCTAATAGCTATATTGCGAATGCTACTGTTGTTCCTGGAACTAGTTATGTTTTTACTTATACGACCAGTTCTACCACTTTTCCTGATGGTTCAACTTGCCCAGGATCATCTGATTCTGTGAATGTTGAAATTTTTAGTGGAGCAAGTGTACCGCCCAATGCAGGTCCAGATCAAACTTTATGTATTTCTGATGTTAATGGAACTGCCACTTTAAGCGGAAATGTTCCTCCGCCAGATGTTACCACTTTTGAATGGCGTTTTGCGTCTCAACCTGCTGGAAGCGTAGCTGTAATAACAACTCCAACTGCACCATTGACTACTGTTACAGGTTTAACAGTACCTGGTTTATATATTTTAGAATGGGTATTTGAAAGCCCGTCTTGCAGAACATTGTCTGACATTGTGAGAATCGTAATGAATGCTCCTCCAAGTGCCGCAAATGCAGGCCCTGATGATACTGTTGCTTGTCAAACCACTTACAAAACAGCTGCTGTGCCGCCAACAGTTGGTATTGGTACATGGACGTTTGCTTCTCAGCCTCCTGGCGGAACTGCTGTCATTGACAATCCAAACAGTCCTGTTACTACCCTATCTAATATTAATGTTTTGGGAACGTATGTATTGACTTGGACGGTTACAAATGGTCCTTTTACCAATCCTTCGTTATGTCAGCCAACCTCAGATACTGTCAACATCACTTTTAACGATAATCCACCGACCGTAGCCAACGCCGGCCCCGATCAAGAAATCTGTAATGCTACAACAACAACGATGGCGGGGAATACTCCACTTATTGGCACAGGACTATGGACCCAAGTTTCTGGACCTAATTCGGCTACAATATCAGCTCCAAATAATCCAAACTCGCTGATGTTAGGATTAATTCCTGGCGCTTATACCTTTAAATGGACAATAACCACAACCGGATGTATTTCTGAAGATACTGTTTTAGTGACCATTTATGCAAATCCTTCAACTGCAGAGGCAGGACCAAATCAAATAGTTCCCCAATTTACAGCTGTAAATTTAAATGCAACCGTTCCTACAGTCGGCACTGGTCAATGGAGTCAGGTTTCTGGGCCAAGCGTCATAGGTTTTATGGATGTAAACTCTCCTACTTCAGCAGTAACCGGAACTGTTCCTGGAATATATACTCTACAATGGACTGTAAGCAATGGAAATTGTGCCGTTTCATCAGACACTATGAACCTAACCATTTTATCTATTGCCGATCTTGAATTAACTAAAACAGTAACACCAACAACAGGAAGTATAGGCGATGTGGTTACTTTCAATATCAACGTTTTCAATAATAACGCACTAGGTGGTTCAGCTACTGCTACTAATGTTTCCATACGTGATTTCATTCCGTTTGGTTTTGCACTTGTTGCTGGAACGGTTACTTCGGGCGGAATATATAATGTTGGTGATAATACGATTACTTGGAGTGGTATAACAATTCCGAGTGGCAGTATCTTAAGTTTATCTTTTAAAGCCACAATTCTAGGCGGTGGTTCTTATGTAAATACAGCAGAAGTTATAAAATCAGATCAATTCGACCCTGATAGTACACCCAATAACCAGAATCCTGCAGAAGACGATCAGGATAGTGCAACAGTAACTCTAGATGTAGCTGATTTATCATTACAAAAAACCGTTTCACCAGCAACTGTCAGCATAAACGATAATGTTGTATTTACCATTCGAGTTACCAACAGCGGTCCTAATAATGCAACTGGAATTACAGTATCAGATCATTTACCTCCTGGATATACTTATGTAAGTGATAATGGAGCTGGAAAATATAATAATGCCACAGGAATTTGGAATGTTGGCAATCTGAACAATGGAAACTCTCTTACCTTGCAAATTACAGCCAAAGTAAACGTCGTTTCATCACCAAGTGATTACGTTAATACTGCTGAAATACAAACAGCTCATCAGTTTGATCCAGACAGTACTCCTGGAAATGGATTGCCAGAAGATGATATGGCAAGTGCCAATATTACCTTAAAACAAGCCGATTTAGAGCTTACTAAATCTGTAACTCCAACTTCTGCAGCAGCTGGAGAACAGGTAGCTTTTACCATCAATGTCGTTAACAATGGTCCTGGAAACGCAACTGGAGTTGCCGTAAAAGATGTTATTCCTGTCGGATATACACTTATACCAGGGTCAGTATCTAATGGCGGAACCTATCAGATTGCGACGGCGACACTGGAATGGACAAATTTAACGATAGCGGCAAACTCTAATGTTGATCTGACCTTTAATGCATTTGTTAACCCTTTAGGAAATTATCTCAATATTGCAGAGGTAACAGCTAGTGATTTACCAGATCCTGACAGTACACCAAACAATAATGTTGCTTCTGAAGATGATCAGGATGATGCAGAAATTATTTTTCTTGGTCCTTCTGCCGACTTATCTTTAACCAAAAATGTAGTTACAGGCAATACAAGTCCTGTAGTTGGAAGCCAAGTTTCTTTCGAACTTAAGATAACCAATGATGGTCCAAATAATGCAACTGGAGTACAAGTAATGGATTTATTGCCTACTGGTTTTCAATACGTAAATTACAGTTCGTCTGCTGGAACATACAACAGCACTACTGGAATATGGAATGTTGGAACTGTCGATGTTGGCGTTACAGAATCGCTTATTCTGGATGCAAAAGTATTGCCTAAAGGAGATTATAAAAATATAACACAAGTTACCGCCAGTAATCTTCCTGACCCTGATAGTACACCTAATAATGACGATGGAGATCAAAGCGAAGATGATGAAGACAGTGTGGTGCTAACTCCTATACCGCCATCAGCAGACTTATCATTGACAAAAACAGTGAGTAATGCCACTCCTTTGGTTGGCTCTGTTGTAACGTTTACTATTATCACCACAAATAGTGGTCCGCAAGATGCTGCTCAAGTCCAGGTAACCGATTTACTGCCTTCTGGATATACTTTTGCTACATTTAATGCTACAAGTGGAACTTATGACAGTACAACTGGTTTATGGACACTAGACATATTAGAGAGCAGTGAATCTGAGACATTACAGATTAATGCGATTGTGAATCCAACAGGAAATTATACCAACATTGCAGAAGTCACTAATAGCGATACTCCAGATCCTGACTCCACACCTAATAACGGAGTGCCAACAGAAGACGATTATGGAACTGCAACCACTAATCCTATTCCACAATCTTCAGATCTATCTTTAACTAAAACCGTTAATAGTGCTACACCTTTAGTAGGTTCGTTAGTTACTTTTGAAGTGGTTGTAACCAATAATGGCCCTCAGGACAACTTTGGCGTACAAGTGACAGATATTCTTCCGTCTGGATATACTTTTACTGGTTTTACTGTCTCTACAGGAACTTACGATATAACTACAGGAGTATGGACGGTGGGTAATTTAGTGACTGGTGATGCAGAAACGCTTCAAATTGTAGCGAGAGTAAATCCAAGTGGCGGTTATACGAATAAAGCCGAGGTAACTGCTGCTAATCTTCCAGATCCAGATTCGACTCCAAATAATGGAGTTACAACCGAAGACGATTATGCAGAAGCTACAACGGTTCCTGTGCCGACATCGGCAGATTTGTCATTGACAAAAGCAGTAAACAATGCCACTCCACTTGTGGGTTCACAGGTAACTTTCAGTATTCAGGTAACCAATTCTGGTCCGCAAGAAGCAAATTCTGTGGCTGTTACCGATTTACTGCCTTCTGGATACACCTACGCATCGTATAGTGCCACTACAGGAGCTTACGATCCTGCAACAGGTGTTTGGACTGTAGGAAATATGCCTGTATCAGATTCTTATACTTTACAAATAACAGCTACAGTTAATGCTACAGGAAATTATATCAATACTGCCGAAATTACAGCTAGCAGCCAGCCTGATCCAAATTCTACACCAAACAATGGAGTTACCACAGAAGATGATTATGCAGAAGCGGCCACTACTCCAACAGTTCAATATTCCGATCTATCTTTAACTAAAACAGTTAGCGATTCGTCCCCAATTGTGGATACAGAAATCACATTTGAATTAATTGTTACCAATAGCGGTCCGCAAGATAATACAGGTGTTCAGGTAACCGATTTACTGCCTGCAGCATTTACTTTTACAGCCTATACTGTTTCAACAGGAACCTATAATCCTGCAACAGGGATATGGAATATTGGAAACTTACCAAAAAATCAATCGGAAACATTGCAGATTAA
The DNA here is from genome assembly GCF_042654045.1 of Flavobacterium chungangensis. Classification (NCBI taxonomy): domain Bacteria; kingdom Pseudomonadati; phylum Bacteroidota; class Flavobacteriia; order Flavobacteriales; family Flavobacteriaceae; genus Flavobacterium; species Flavobacterium chungangensis. The sequence goes on along the minus strand of NZ_JBHSFY010000013.1, from coordinate 128,425 downwards.
AGCAATTGCAAATTCGATTGGAAATTTTGCAAATACAGCAGAAGTAACCGCAGCCGATCTTGCAGATCCTGATTCCACTCCAAATAACGGAGCACTATTGGAGGATGATTATGCATTTGAGCTAGTCGGAACAAGGGCAGATACACCGCCTCCACCACCAGTTTCTGACTTGTCATTAACTAAAACTGTAAATAATGCTACACCATTAGTCGGTTCTCAAGTTACTTTTGAGGTTGTAATTACCAACAGCGGAAAAGACGACAATAAAGGTGTTCAAGTTACAGATTTGCTTCCTTCTGGATATACACTTACTGGATATACTATTTCTACGGGAACCTATACGCCAGCGACAGGTTTATGGAACGTTGGCAATATCATAAACGGAAAATCTGAAACTCTTCAAATTACAGCAACTGTAAACGCCTCTGGAAATTATACTAATATCGCAGAAGTAACGGCGGCTGATTATGAAGATCCTGACTCAACTCCAAACAACGGAGTTACAACAGAAGACGATTATGCAACAGCAACCGTCACTCCAAATGCACAGGCAGCCGATTTATCTTTAACTAAAACAGTAAATAATACGACGCCACTTATAGGTACGCAAGTCATTTTTGAAGTAATTGCAACCAATAATGGTCCTCAAAATACCATAGGAGTGGAAGTGACAGATTTACTCCCTTCTGGATATACTTTTACTAACTACAGCACCACAAAAGGAACTTACAATCCAACAACTGGAAAATGGGCAATTGGTTCATTCTTAAGCGGAGATTCGCAAGTATTACGCATAACCGCTGTTGTAAATCCGACAGGAGATTATGTAAATATTGCCGAAGTTACTGCTAGTAATCTACCAGACCCTAATTCGACTCCAAATAACGGAATCACAACAGAAAATGATTATGCTGAAATTGCAACAACTCCTGCTGTTCCTATGGCCGATTTATCACTTACAAAATCCGTAGTCGGCGGTAATATTAGTCCAATATTTGGTGCGACTGTTACTTTTGAAATAACTGTAAAAAACAGTGGACCTCAAAATGCAACTGGAGTAAAAGTAATCGATATGCTACCGAGCGGTTACGAATATGTGGTATACAGCTCAACAGCTGGGCAATATTTTAATAGCACTGGAATCTGGGAAATTGGAACTATACCAAACGGCAGTTCAGAATCATTATTAATTGGAGCTAAAGTAAATACTACAGGTGTTTACCAAAATATTGCAGAAGTATACGCTTCTAATGAACTGGATCCAGATTCGACACCAAATAACAATGTCAGCGGCGAGGACGACATTAGCTCTGTATTACTGACTCCTGTTCCTGCTGTAGCCGATTTATCTATTGAGAAAAAAGTAATCAATAACATACTTAATCCTGCTGTAGGATCGCAGATTTCATTCTCCATAACATTAACCAACTCAGGTCCGAGCAATGCCACTGGAGTTATTGTCAAAGATGTACTGCCTTCTGGATATGATTATATTTTCTATAATTCGACTTCGGGAGCTTATAATCCGGCAACAGGAGAATGGACTCCTGGAATTATACTTGCTGGCAATAGTCATACTTTAATTTTAAATGTTTTTGTAAAAGCCCCAACAGGTACTGCAAACGAATATTTAAATATAGCAGAAATTATGACTGCAGATCAGCATGATCCAGACAGTACACCTGGCAACGGAATTGCGACAGAAGATGATTACGACAGTATTTCTGTTACGCCTGTAATTGTAATGGCAGATTTATCTATTAGGAAAACGGCTCTTAATCAGGATGCAATTCATGAAGTAGGTTCAACGGTTATTTTTACCGTTACCGTTACCAATGATGGTCCTGCAGATGCATCTGGTGTAAGAGTAAAAGATTTGCTTCCTCCTGGATTTACCTATCAAACAAGTAGCCCTACAAGTGGTTTGTACAATTATGTCACAGGTATTTGGAATGTCGGAAATATTCCAACGGGAACTGATCAATCATTAGATATTTATACCACAGTAAATAAGCCGTCAGGCATAGCAGGCGAATACACCAATATAACTGAGGTTATTGCCAGTAACCTGCCCGATCCCGATTCTACTCCAAACAACGGGGTAACCACAGAAGATGATTATGACAGTTTACAAATCAAAGTTGCCGTTGCCGATTTAAGTTTAGAGAAAACAGCCAGCAACAAAAACGCAAACGTAAATGAGGTGGTCACATTTACTATTCAGCTTAACAATGAAGGGCCAAGCACCGCTACTGGAGTTGCTGTCGAGGACTTGATACCGCTTGGATTCAAAAATATTTCGAACATCAATAATGGCGGTATTTTCAGCAAAAATATTATCAAATGGGTTGATTTGACCGTTCCTGTAGGAGGCATCACACTAACCTATGAGGCAACAGTGGTCAATCCGTTTGGACTTGAAAGTGCTGAATATGTTAATATAGCTCAGGTAACCGCCAGCAATCAATTTGATCCAGATTCGACTCCAAATAACGACAACGGAGATCAGAGTGAAGATGATGAAGATTCCGAATCTATCAATATCCCTTCTACTGATATAGCGATTAACAAGGAAGTCGATAAAACAGATGTTCCTATGGATACTCAGGTAACCTTTACTATCACTGCTGAAAACTTAGGTAATTTAACCGCCACAAATGTAGAAGTTCAAGATGCGTTGCCTAAAGGATATTCATTAGTAAACTCAGCGGTAACTTCAGGAACTTATGATCCTAAAACAGGTATTTGGAGCATTCCATCGATCAATATAGGAGCTTTACAAACGCTAACCTTAACAGTTAAAGTGGTCGATCTTAATGATTATCTGAACACAGCACATTTGACAAAACTAGATCAGATAGACACCAATTCGGCAAACAATCAGGATAGCGCGACTGTTTCGCCAAACTGTCTGAAAATCTATAACGAATTTTCGCCAAATGATGATGGCCAGAATGATTTCTTCTATATCGATTGTATCGAAAGATATCCAGATAATCAGCTGGAAATCTTTAACCGCTGGGGTAATTTGGTTTACTACCAAAAAGGCTATAAAAATACTTGGGACGGAAAAGAGGAAGGTTCTGCCAAAACGCTTCCTGAAGGCACCTATTTCTATATTTTGGATTTAGGAGACGGATCTAAAAAAACCTCTGGATGGCTTTACCTAAAATAAAACCACCCAGAAAATGAAAAGTTTAAGAATAGGATTAACCAAAATAAAATTGGCTATGATTAAAAATATAAAAAAGGTTTTCGCGATAATAACTCTATTCTCGGCATATGGAGCCTTTGCACAGCAAGATCCACAATACACGCAGTATATGTACAATACACTCACCGTAAACTCGGCTTATGCTGGTTCGCTGGGACATTTAGCCATAACAGGAATTTACAGAACACAATGGGTTGGTATTGAAGGAGCTCCAGACACGCAAAGTTTTTCTTTGGACACTCCAGTCGGAAAAAATGTAGGTCTTGGAATTTCGATCGTAAACGAGGAAATCGGACCAACAGAAGAACAATATCTAGATGCCAATTTCTCCTACACCATTAAATCTGGCGAAACACACAAACTTTCTTTTGGAGTAAAAGGTGGTGGTCGCGTCATCAATATCGACTGGTCTAAGGGAAGTTATAAAGATCCAGATGTGCAATTTCGTGAAAACATCACCAACAAATTCCTTCCAGTTATTGGCGCGGGATTGTATTGGCACGGAGAAAGAGATTATGTAGGGCTTTCAATTCCGAATTTCATGACCCAAGAACGTTATACGTATGATGATATTAGCGAAGATTTGGTCAACCAAAGAATACACGTTTATCTTATTGGAGGTTATGTTTTTGACCTTTCGGCGCATACCAAATTCAAACCTGCTCTTTTCCTGAAATATGTGGCTGGCGCGCCGATGATTGCCGATATATCTGCCAATTTTATGTTCAACAATGCTCTTACACTCGGTGTTTCCTATCGTACATCAGACTCTGTAAGCGGTCTTGTCGGAATCCAGATTACACCAATGATAATGGCTGGATACGCTTACGATTACACCACAACCGCTTTGCAGAATTATAATAGCGGTACGCACGAAATTATGCTTCGTTTTGAACTGGTTTCACGCAAAAAAGGACTAAAATCACCAAGATTCTTTTAATACGGATAGTCTATGAAAAGAACAATTACTATACTCGCATTATTGGTTATACAGCTGATTTATTCACAAACCAAAAACAAAACTGCCGATGCTCTTTTTGATAAGATGCATTATGTTGAAGCCGCAAAATCGTACGAGCTTTCGATAAATAATGGTGATGCTTCCAGAGAAACGCTTCAGCGACTTGGAGATGCTTATTATTTTAATACCAAAATGTCAAGCGCATCCAAATGGTATGGAAAGCTAATTGCTGATTATCCGAATGAAGTTTCAGCAGAATATTTATTTCGTTATGCTCAGTCATTGCAAGGGATTCAGAATTATGATCTGGCTAAAAAATGGATGAAAATTTTCTCCGAAAAGCAAAAATCGACAGATCCTAGAGCGAAGAATTTTTCTCTTAAAAATGTCACTTTAGAAGATATTGAAAATATAAAACCTTCTTTTCTACTAGAAAATTTAGACATAAATACTGCTAATTCAGATTTTGGCCCCATGTATTACAAAGGCGACTTAGTTTATTCTACTACTGCCGATTCTTCCTATTGGAAAACAGATAAATACGGCTGGAACGATCAGCCTTATCTGAATATGCAACTGGGGAAAATTAGCGAAACGCAATCTAGCGTCACTTTCAAAGAACGTTTCGGAAAGGACATTACAACAAAGTATCACGAAGCCTGTATCGCCTTTTCTCCTGACGAAAAAACGATTTATTTCACCCGAAACAATTATAACGGAAAACTGAAACGTGACAGCAAAGGCATTAATAACCTAAAAATCTACTCTGCAACCGCTGTAGAAAACGAAAATGGCAGTACTAAATGGACCAATATTCAGGAACTGCCCTTTAACAGCGATGGTTATTCAGTTGGACAGCCTTCAGTAAGTAAAGACGGCAAAAAGCTTTATTTTGTATCGGATATGCCTGGAACAATTGGTTCTACAGATATTTTTATGGTTGATATTTTAGGCAATAATCAATTCTCTCAACCAAAAAATTTGGGCGAAAAAATAAACACGATGGGACGTGAAATGTTTCCGTATATTACCGATCAAGCATTGTATTTTTCTTCTGACGGATTCTTAGGTTTAGGAGGTTTAGACGTATTTGAAAGCAGAATAATTGATGGTGCTTTTGACACGCCAGCCAATCTTGGTGCACCATTAAACAGCAACAGAGATGATTTTGGATATATCGTTAACGAAGCCACCAACAAAGGTTTTGTCTGCTCTAACAGAAAGACAGGAAAAGGCGATGATGATATTTACTCTTTTGAAAGATCGTGCAATCAAGCCATAAGCGGTTATGTTTTTGATGCCATTTCTAACAACAGAATTGCTGGTGCCATGGTAACGCTTAAAAATGCAAACGGAATAAAAGTAGCAGAAACGGTTTCTCAATTAGACGGAAAATACGATTTTAACAATAACGTAAATTGCAATACTCCTTACACGATTGAGGTTACAAAAGAGAATTATAATGCCAATACTAAAGCAATCGTAACAGCAAACAGTTCTGGAAAAACCGAAGCTCTAGTAGGTTTAGATCCTGCTTTAATTGTTCGTAAAAATGGGATTCTAAAAATAAAAATCGGAATTATTTTCTTTGATTTAGATAAATCTGATATTCGTTATGATGCTGCAATAGAATTAAATAAAGTAGTTCTCTTAATGCATCAGTATAATACTGTTGTAATCAAAATTGAATCGCATACCGACTCCCGTGCCAACGACCAATACAATCTCGAATTGTCTGACCGAAGAGCAAAAGCCACAAGAGATTATCTAATTTCTCAAGGAGTTGCCCCCGAAAGAATAGAGAGCGCAATAGGCTACGGAGAAACCCAATTAATCAACAACTGCTCTAACGGAGTTCCCTGCACAGAAGCGCAGCACCAAGTCAACCGCCGAAGCGAATTCATCATCACAAAAATGTGATAAAAATATTTGCAAACCCCAGCGGAGTTAAATATTTATAGAATTACAAAAAAACAAATAGAAAAAGCTCCGGAGGAGCGACATATCTAGCTAAGGAATATGTCGCTCCTCCGGAGCTTTTGCTCTAAAATTTTATTCTTTTCTATAAATATTTCGCTTCTCCGAAGCTTAAAAAAAACTATTTTTCTTTTAAAATCCCTTTCTATACATCAATTCTATTATCTATTATCTATTATCTATTCTCTATTCTCTATTCTCTATCTCTATTCTCTATTCTCTATCCTCTATCCTCTATCCTCCTACTGCAGCTTCACACACATCCATTCCCCTTTCATAATCAATCTATCCTCATCAAAAGCTTCTCCAGATTGTTTTATGATTTTTTCGCTTGTGCGAATATTTTTTACAACAAATTTAACGAGTTTATTGAACTCAACGCCTGCAAAAAATTCAACATTATCCATACTAACCAATCCAAAAACGCCATCTGCAATTCCTAAAAGCTTTATACCTGCACCGCCACATTGTGCCATGGCTTCGATCAAAATAGTTCCCGGAACAAAATTAAAATCAGGAAAACTGCCCTGAAGCCAGGCATCTTTATCTGTAAATGTCTTTAAACCAACGATTGTGTCTGTTGTATAAGAAATAATTTCATCTACAAAGAGAAATGGAGCACGATGCGGAATTAAATCTTCTATTTTTTTAGTCATGTCTGTAATTTTTAACAATGTACGAATCTGAACTGAAATAGACAATATTAAAATTAATTCTATGTTAAAAGCGGGCTAAAACGTTAAAATAATAACCTCTATTTCATTTCGTAAAAGCGTAAAAATTGAATTTTAAAACGAGACGCTGGTCATCTGAATCTATTTTTAAAATAACCTGCTCAGACAAAAAAAAACACCCCAATTTGACAGCAAAATAAATTGGTCTTTTTAAAGCTTTTTTTAGCTTTTTTTCTACTAAAAAATAGCAATAAAAAACACAAAGCAAATTCAAAAGCAAAAAATACACTCCAATTTAAGCTATTAAACTTTTCATTTAACCAAAACCATTTAAAAACTAAAAATCAACACCTTAACATGCCACTATAGAAAACCTCTATAATAGAAAATCTAATAAAAAACAGTTATTTTACCACAAAAATCATTTCTTAATTTCAAAAAAAAGAGATTAAAAAATTCGTTCTAACCACGTTCTTCAATTCATAATTTCTGACTTAAATCTTATACGTTTTCAGTCAAAAATTCAAATAAATAAATCATAACTCGCTTCTCTCCTGCTTTTAAAGTTTTTTAATATAATTTTAAGCCTATTACACAACTATTAGCAAAGTGTTATTTTCCAATTCAAAAGCCATTAAAACCATATCTAAGTAAACAATTAAAAATTTTATAAAAAATTAACAAACAAGCAATTAACAATGAATATGTAAATCAACACATTAAACAGTAAAAAATACTCAAAATTTTAAAAACAATTCATTTTTAAGTTATCTTATTTATTAAAAAAAAGAAACATTACACCCATTTTCTAATTTTCTAATTGCCAAATTATCTCATTACCGAATCCCCAATAACTGATACAATTCGTCCTTTTTATTCAGAGCTGCCGAAATAGTTTTCCCATCGATTAGTTCCACAACATTTCCGTTGAGACTTCTCACCGCTTCCAGATTTAAAATAAAAGAGCGTTGCACACGAAAGAACATCGGAAGCCTCAACACTTCTTCCATAGATTTTAAAGTTCCTAAAGTTGTGTATGATGCGCCATTGATGACGAATTTCAGATAATCTCCTTGGGCTTCGACATAAAGAATTTCACTCAAAAGGATTTTAATCAGCTTCCCTTCTGATTTGATAAAAATACGATCGGAATTGATTTGATGAACAGAAGTTGTTTTCTTTAGCGAAAGATATTCTTTGGCACGATTCGCCGCTTTCAGGAAACGATCAAAACGAACGGGCTTTAAGAGATAATCGGCTGCTCCTGTTTCAAACCCTTCCAAAGCAAAATTGCGATGTGCCGTGATGAAAATAATAATCGGAGCTTTGGTAAGCGACTGCGCCAATTCTAAACCGTTAAATTTAGGCATCTCAATATCGCTGAAAACAATATCAATTTCGTTATCCTCCAGAAACAAAAAAGCTTTAGAGGCTTCTGCAAACGAATTCTTCAATTCCAAAAACGGAACTTCAGCAATAAACGATTCGATAATATCTCTTGCAATCGGCTCATCGTCAACGACAATGCATTTTAATTTTTCCATTATTTCCTTAATACAATTTTTAAATCGACTCTAAACGAACTTTCCAATCTTTCAATTTCTAACTCATGCAAGTCGGGATATAGCAATTCTAATCGTTTACAAGCGTTTTGCGCTCCTATTCCGCCAAAGACTGATTCGTGTACCATTTTTTCAGAATCGTTCTTTAAACTAAACAAAAATGCATTATTTTCTATCTTAATGTCTAGTTTTACAAAAGCATTCTTGGTTTTCAAACCATACTTGAACGCATTTTCTATAAAAGTAAAAGTCAGAAGCGGTGCTATAAAAAGTCCTGGTGTATTTCTTTCTCCTTCAATGCTGACTTGAATATTGGTATCATCGGGATAACGCATTTTTTCTAAAGCGATATAATTTTTGATAAAGTCCAATTCTTTTTCCAAACGGACCATTTCGGTATTTGATTCGTAGAGCGTATAGCTCATAATATCAGAAAGATTCAAAATTAATTCTGGCGCCAGATTGTCTTTCCTAACCGTCAGTCCGTACAGATTATTCAAAGTATTAAATAAAAAATGCGGATTTAACTGCGCTTTCAGAAAGTCTTTTTCAATTTGAATATTCTGAAGTTCCAAAGTGGCCTTTTCTCTTTCAATTTGAAATTTCTTGTTATACAATTTCGTGATTTCGACCAATATTTTAGCAAAACAAAAAGGCGAAAGCAATGAGATGACAATTATAGTTTGAGAAAGCATTCTTTTTGGAGAAACCGCTTCTAGAAAAGTTTGATTTGCACTCATTTTAATAACGCCTTTCAGTTCTCCAAAAGTAATTTCAAGACCTAAAGCATAATAAAACAACGAAATAAAATACGTCGCCGCCATCCAGACCAATATGGAAACTGGAAAAACCAATAGCAGCAATATTATAATTCGGTTTTTGCTTTCTGAAAATATCTTTGGCAACAGTAAATAGAACAGCATATAAAATACTATCATATTGACCAATGCCATTCTTATTGTTAGCAAAACAGCATCAAAATAGACTAATTTATAGCCAATTACATAGCTCAAAAAAAGCAAAACAGAAAAACCTAACCACATGAAAACGTGCAGTAAAATTCGATTTCTTCTCGTAAAAAAGTGATCAAAATTCAGCAACGCCATTTTATCTAAAAAATATCCCGAAGTCGATGTGGTATTTGGCATGTAAAAGATTTGTAAAGCAGTTTCAAATATAATTTATTTTTTTCCACTGAATGCGGAAATATATTAAACACATAGAAACATAGATTTTCTTTGCGTTTAGAGACGTTTCACTTTATTTCAATACACATAGTTGTATCTAGAGATGTTTGCAAAATTTATATCTATGTGTGAGAAACTAGTTTCTTTCCCTTTTCTTTTTCGAAATGTGTTTAAAAATTAATTACTTATTGAGTTCATTTTTTATAAAATTCTAATAACCGCATTGATCAAATTAATCGTGTTATGCCCTAGAATAGAATAAATAAGATTTCCTGAAAACTGTCTTAGAATACCAACACTCAAAGAAGAAATCAAGGTTAAGTACACCATTGTAACAATATCCAACTTCAAATGTAGATCCTGATCTAAAATTGCTCCGTGCGAAACTCCAAATAAAACCGTTACGATAACAAACGCCCAGCCAAATTTAATGCCTCGATAATTCCATGTTGGCGCAAAAGCTTTATCTAAAAGCCATAAAGAGATTCCTCTAAAAAGGATTTCTTCTGTTAATCCAGGCATTGTGGCTTGAAAAAGAAAAGTTTCTAGATTGAAGGCATTTCCTTTTGGAAATAAAATGAGTTTAAAAATAATGTCGAAGAAAGTGAATCCGAAGAAAACTAATAATCCGAATTTCAAATTTGTTGGCGAATTGGTTTTAGAAGTAAATCCGATTTTGATTCTTTCTTCTTTTGAAACCGAAAAGATAATAATCAATGCTAAAACTAAGCTCAGGAATTTTCCTGCCCAATTGAACTTTAAATCAAGATTTATCAATTGTTTTCCTGAAGCCTGTAAAAACACATCGGCAAGAAAATATAAAATGAAAAATCCTAAATATTTTAAATTCAATTTTTCCGATTTGAAACACGCAATAACAATAATCGGAGCGATTAGCAAAATCCAAAGAAGGGGTGTAAATAATGACATAATTTTGATTTAAGGTTTTAATTTTGATCAAAAGTATATCGCGAGTATATCAATTAAAATTGTGATCGGTAGAACACACTATCTGCTCGGTAAAAATGTTATTTTACCCGATAATAGATTGTTGATTTCAGATTTTAGATTTGGGTTTAAAAAAAGGCTATCTCAAAAATCAAAACAGCTAATATTCATTTTATGTTCCGTAGGAACATCTCATCGGTAGAAAAAATTATGTTTTTAAATCGTTTTACGTTCCGTAGGAACGTTTGGTTAGTTTCATATTTTTTTCATTAAACATATCAAACGTTCCTACGGAACGTAAATTTGGGATACCATTTTTTTTCTACCGACGAAACATTCCTACGGAATGACAGCCTCTATTAAATATGAAGAGTTCAATTCAATTCAATTCGATTTAAAATAAACCATTAATTAGAAAATGTGCCAATTAGATAATTACTCACATTATCTAATTGGCACATTTTCTAATTGACATATTGACTAATTTCTACCACATATATTTCAATATCAATCTTGCATTAAACGGTGTTCCTGCTGTAAAATGAATTTCTTCTACAGGATCGGTTTCATTTGCCAGTCTTGATTCGGTTAAGAATTGTGTTTCTTTCCATTTTGTATTGAAAATATTGTCGATGTTTACGCCAATCGAGACTTTCTTTATTTGATAATTCACAGAAAAATCGGTAATGCAATAGCCTTTTGCTATAACTGAATTATCTTCGTTTGCTGGTCTATCTCCTAAGAAACGAGTTCTTATACTTCCTGAAAATCCTTTTAGATCTTTTACCGAAATTCCGTTCATCAACGTGTTTTTTGGAGCTAATGGAAGATAATCGTTTCCTTTAGGTTCGTCAATTGCTCTTGCGTGCGTATAGGTATAATCGGTATTCCAGAATAACCAATTGGTCAATTGATATCTAAAACCAAAATCGAAACCTTTTCTTTCTGTTTTTCCGCTTGGTTCAACAACCGCTTCGTCTCCAACATAAACAAACTCCTGCGCTAAATACAAATACCAAATTGCCGAATTAACAATCATGCGGGGAAATGGTTTCCAATTGATTCCTAAATCTGCTCCGTACGTTTCTGGAAGAATCTTTTCCCCTTTTTGCGCCACTACTACACGTGTATCGTTGCTATGAAATCCTTTTCCTAATTTCAAGAAATAGTTTAATTTTTCATTCTGCGTATACAAAAAGTTCAGTTTCGGACTCACAATTGCTTTGGTCTGCGTCTGATTGCTGTAAGTCGCCGCCAATTGATCTTCATAGCCAAATTTGAAATAATCTAAACGCAAACCTCCGTTTACCAGCCATTTTCCTGCTGTAAAATCAAGACTTGAATACGTAAATAAGTTAGTTTGATTTACCGTTCCTAAACTCAAATAATCTAAGACCGTTTTTCTGTCTAATGTATGAGACAACTCTACATCTTTATTATTATCATTTCGAAGTCCAGCGCCCAATTTAAAACGCCATTTTTCATTTAGTTTCTGATCGTATTCCGACTGAAAACCTACAATCGTTCTATTTTCTTTTTGTTTAATCTGATCGCCATTTACAGGATCATTCAAGAAAAAAGTAAAATTAGAATACAGCTCAAAATCATATTTGCTCAAATAAGCACTGCTTTTGATATGCGTATTTTCGTCAATTTTTGCATCGTATTGCAGATTGAAATTGGTTCTATCTGTATTTCCACCTTCATTAGAATCGATTGCTCCAAAATGCGAAATGGTTCCATCGTTTACAGCGCGATCTGGAATCTGTCCGCTGGCATCCCATTGGCTTTTAAAATGGGAAACCGAAATAGTCAGACGATCTCCATTCTCCATTTTAGCATTATATTTTCCAAATAAATTAATTCGGCTAAAGTTCTGAGGCGCATCAAAATAACCATCCGTCATCATGTATTCTCCCGCAAAATAAGCCGATTGGTTTTCTTTATTCAATAAATTAAACATCGCAACAGTACGGAAGGTATCAAACTGTCCGCCTTCAAAAGAAATAGAACTATTCTGTAAAGCATTTTTGGTATTAAAGCCAACATATCCTGCAGTTGTAAAATCGCCTTTATCTACAAAATAAGCTCCTTTATCAAAATCAATATTATCGACTGTTTCCGGAATTACAAAATGCAGATCTGAATACCCTTGCCCGTGTGCGTGCGAAACCATGTTTACGGGCATTCCGTCAACAGTGATGTTAATATCGGTTCCGTGATCACAGTCAAAACCTCTTAAAAAGATCTGTTCTGCTTTTCCTCCTCCTGCGTGCTGACCGATGAAAAGTCCTGGGACTTTTCGCAGCAGATCTTGAGAATTTGAAATTGGCTGGATTTCAAAATCAATTTTAGAAATAGTATTCAGGTATTTTAGATTATTGCTAATCTTAACTTCTTCCAACAAAAAAGGTTTCTCATTTATTGAAATCGTTAAGAAATCCAAAGAAGCAAGTTTAATTTTTTGAGGAGAAAATCCTTTTTTTGTAATCAGCAAACTATCATTTACCTCCACTCCTTCCAATGTAAATTTTCCGTTGGCATCAGTATGTGCGTGTGTTTTTGAGGTCAAATCACGAATTAATACTTCTGATAAAGATTTTCCGCTTCCGTCATTTACAGTACCGTTGACAGATTGTGCATGGATAGAAACAGAAAGAATAAAAAAGAAAAGTGCTGATAAAGATTTCATTGCTATTTTGGTAATTTGAGTGCAAAAATAGCATAAAAAAGATTTTTAAGCTTCCTTATCAAAAATCTGAAACAGCAGAGCCATTTTTCTTCGAATCGTACAGCATAGCGGTACACAAACAGTTTTTTCTGTCCTTACTTAATAAAACGGGACAGTTGATACAGCTTTTACAGTTTTCCCAAAAAAGCTCATCATTTGGCAATTCAGCGTAAGTAACGGGTTCAAAGCCAAGTTCGTGATTCATTTTCATAACGGCAAGACCTGTCGTTAGGCTGAAAATAAGGGCTTCGGGATATTTTTTACGGCTGAGTTCAAAGATCTTTCTTTTAATTTTTTTTGCCAGTCCAGTGTGTCTAAACTCAGGCGCAACAATTAATCCCGAATTTGAAACATATTTGCCGTTTTCCCACGAAGATATAAAAGCAAAACCGGCCCATCTTCCATCTCGTGTAATTGCGATAACGGCTTCACCTTCTCTCATCTTTTTTTCAAGAAGCTCGGGCGGTCTACTTGAGATTCCTGTTCCGCGAGCTTTGGCAGATAATAATGTTTCTTGGCAGATTTCATTTAGATAAAAAACATGTTTGGCTTTTGTTTCTTCTAAAATAAAATCATAAGATTCGGCAGCTTTTTCATGGGAAGAAAAAACAGTTGCATCTTTTCTATACTCTATAGTTTTCATGATACCTAAACTATTTTAGCAATCAGCATAACGGTGATAAAAAGAACTAATGTAAAAACCATTAAGTTAACGAATCGATCTTTATTTCGTCTAGATTTATTTGAAAAGTACGTTTTTGTGATTTCTTTATTTCTTTTATTACTTGTTTTCATATTTCTTAAATGTTGTATAATTAAAGGCTTGTTTAATAATCTACAACATAAAAACAAAAGGCATGCCATAGCATCTCAAACTACAATAAACCATTCGTTATAAAGCAAATAATAAAAAATCGGCTTTAATCAATTTGCAAAAGCTTATCAAAATGATAGGCTGATTTTCAAAATGAAAGGGATTTAAATAAAAAAGCCCTAAATCGAAATTTAGAGCTTTCTTATATTTATAAGTGACCTAATAAATTAGTCCCATTGATTGTTTTTAGAAAGGGCAAATTTACCTGCTCCAGTAAAAAACAAAGCAATAGCTCCAAAAAGGTAAAGCATTAATAATTCTAAAGCATAACCTCCGTGATCGCTAATGGTGAAAATGTCCTGAGCGTGGGCTGTTGCAACTGCAACCACACAAGTAATAGCCAAAAGAACTGCAGCAATTCTAGTTCTAAATCCTAATAAAATAGCAATTGGAGCTAAAACTTCACCAATGTAAACCGCATATCCAAATGCACTCATGTTCTCTACAAGGAAAGAAATTCCGTGAATCAATTTAGAAACACCGTGAAAAAGCATTAATCCACCAGTACTAATACGCAATAGCAATAATCCAAGGTCTGTGTTTTTTGAAATCATAAAAAATTTTGTTTAGGTTAAAAATTTATATCAAAGTTGGGTTTATAAGCCGACTAAAATACAAAAATTCCCCAATGTAAAACAATCTTATTTAAAACAATTCCAAATAACCGTTTTTAGACTATCACAAACACGATTTTACTTTAAAACTTTATCGCAATTTTTCCAATTGTTTTTCCCGATTCCAAAAGTTCGTGTGCCTTCTTTAGATTTTCGGCTGTAAGTCCGTTTAAAGTGGCATTTAAAGTCGTTTTCAAGATTCCATCATCGAGTAAATCGGCTACAATATTCAGAATATTATGCTGCTCGATCATGTCTTCCGTTTGATACATAGAACGGGTGTACATCAATTCCCAAGAAAAAGAAACACTTTTACTTTTCAACTTGGTTAATGCAACAGGATCACTGCTTCCTGTAATTGAAGCAATATGTCCCTGAGGTTTTATCAATTCAGTCATAATGTCCCAGTAAGCATTGGTGTCTACGAAATCTAAAATAAAGTCAACGTACTCAAAACCAGCTTCTCGAACAGAGGAAACCAAATCTTTATGATCTACAACAAAATCTGCTCCCTGCTGTTTGCACCAAGCAATCGTTTCTGGACGCGACGCTGTTGCGATAACGGTTAAGCCAGCAATTTTCTTGGCTAGCTGAATGGCAATTGAACCAACCCCTCCTGCTCCACCAATAATTAAAATGGATTTTCCTTTGTCTTTATCAGCGCTAATTCTGATTCTGTCAAATAGAATTTCCCAAGCCGTTAAAGCCGTTAACGGAATTACAGCAGCTTTTTCAATACTTAATGCTTTTGGTTTTCTGCCAACAATTCTTTCGTCTATAATCTGATATTCGGCATTGCTACCTTGTTTGGTAATATCTCCAGCATAATAAACCGGATCGCCTACTTCAAACAAAGTAACATCCTGTCCGACAGATTGAACGATTCCGACAGCGTCCCAGCCTATAATTTTTGGAGTTTCTAAAACGGTGTCTTTCGCACTATTTTGGCGAATCTTAAAATCGACTGGATTTACTGAAATCGCATCAATTTTAACTAATAAATCGTGTGGCCCAGGAATTGGTTTTACAGCTTCAAATTCGATAAAACTTTCTGGGTTTTCTATGGGTAATGATGTTTTAAATCCTATTGCTTTCATTTCTTTTTAATGTTTAAATTAAAACTATACTACAAAGATAAGATGAGTTGCAATCTCATAATTGGTATATATTGAGTGTATATTTGTATATATTAAGCACAATGTGTTTTTTGTTTCACGCAGATTTTACAGATTATAGCCGATTCTGCAGATTTTTTATTTATAATCTACTAAGATCTGCTCAAATCCTTTAAAATCTGCGTGAAATAATTTAAACACATAGAAACATAGAATTTTAAATGTAAATTAAGAATACAAAAAAGAAACTAGTTTCTACACATAGCTCTCAAATTTTAAAACACAAAGCTATGTGCATTTAAACAAGTGAAACGCCTTCCAACACAAAGAAAAGCTATGTTTCTATGTGTTTAAATAAAGCCTTAAATTTGTAAAAAACACTTTACTATGAATATCAGAAAAGCCGAAAAATCAGACTCAAAATATATTGCTCCTATATTATTGTTAGCAATGGAAGACATCATCTATAAATTTATAGCTAAAGAAGATTACGCTTCCGCGAAAGACTTTCTGCAATATTTCGTTGAACGAGAAAACAATCAATATTCTTATCAAAACTGTTTTGTGGCCGAAGACAATAATGAAATCATTGGTGCAGTAAACATTTATAATGGTGCTGACATTGAAGAATTACGAAATCCTATTGTTGAATATGTTAGAAAACATTATAATCCTGAATTCGATCCTGAATTTGAGACCCGTGAAGGCGAATATTATATAGATTCGTTGGGCGTGAATCCGAAATATCAGGGAAAAGGAATTGGTTCTCAATTGTTGCAATTTTTGATAGATAAATACGTTCATAAAAATAAAGAGGTTTTAGGTCTGCTGGTTGAGGAAGACAATCCGAGTGCTAAAAAACTGTACTTAAAGCTTGGTTTTAAAGTAGTTGGAAACAAAACTTTGGTTAAGAAGAACCTAGAACATCTTCAAATCAAAAATTAATTATAGAATGAAAAATATCACAATATTAGAAGCAGGTTTAATTTTAAGAATAGTTTTAGGAATCACAATGCTTTCGGCCGTAGCGGACCGATTTGGAGTTTGGGGCGCACCAGGATCTCACGCAGTTGCCTGGGGAAATTGGGAAAACTTCGTAATCTACACCCAATCTCTAAATTCTTTTGCCAACAAAGCCACAGCAGAAGTCCTCGCAGGAATTGCCACTTTCTTTGAAGTTTTACTAAGTCTACTATTGTTATTCGGTTTCAAAACCAGACTTGCCGCTTTAGGAACTACCCTTTTAATGTTCTTTTTTGCATTTGCTATGTCGGTTTCTGTTTCTGTAAAAGCGCCTTTCGACTATTCGGTTTGGACAAGTTGCGCAGCGGCTTTACTGCTTGCCAATATTGGTAAAACATCTTATGCCGTTGACAATAGAATATAATTTTCGATAAAAGCATTCTAGAAACTTTGTCAAAGTTTTAAACTTTGACAAAGTTAATCGCTTCGAAAAGTTCAGCTTAAAAAACATCTGTTCACATCTTTTTACGGAAATAAATTCGTTTCGGATATTGATCTTCTATACTTTCTTTCCCATCAAATTCTTCGTAATTTAATGATCGTAAAATATCGATCAAAGCAGTATCTACGGTAAAAGCGCTCACCCAAATTAAATCGTGTTTTCGCTGAGAAGCAATTTCTTCAGCACGTTTAATAAGTGCTTTTAAATCTTCTTCATCAAAATAAACAATCTCACTCAGATTGATTGCTTTTGATGCACCAAGATTTTCGTTTAATATTCTCGACGAATCTAATTTTAAATACGCTTGCGGAGTTTCGTCAAGATAAGCCATCAGAATCTCGATCGAAAAATCATTCTGAATTCGAAACAACTCTTTTTTCGAAAGATGCTGTTCCGCATATTTTTCTCCTAACTCTTTTTCCTTAAATAAATTGGTATAGAATTGAACGGCCTTGTCTTCCATCCAAAAGACATTATCGTTGATTATGACAACAAATTTTGCAATTTTACTCATTTCTTTTCTTTAAAAATAAAAAGCAAAATTGCACCGAATGTTAGTCTAAAAAAAGAGCGAAAAGGCTTCTGTTTTGTGCAAAATGTCGGCTGAATGATTTTAATCGATCTGTTTTTTTCGATATTCTAAAGGCGAAATACCTTCATAGTTTTTAAAAAATCGTCCAAAAACAGATTGATCAGAAAAATGAAGTAAATCGCTAATCTGATTGATGGACATTTTTTTATTCTGCAACAAAACTTTGGCTTCCAGAATTACCATTTCGCTAATCCAGTCACTCGCAGTCTTACCGCTGTGCTTTTTAATGACTTCAGACAAATATTTTCGGCTTACATTTAATTCATCTGCATAATGCTGTACGCTTCTGAAATTCAAAAAGTCTTTAAACAGTAATTCTTTAAACTTTTCATACAAAGGGTTTTGAACTTCCGTGGGATTTTTTTCTTTCTGAATACCATCAATTTCATAAATTAAAATGTACAAATAACTTCTCAAAATAGAGGCTTGATGCTTCGACTGATCTTCTAATACATCCTTGATTAAGCTAAAAATGCGTTCAAACTTGCTTTCCTCTGCTTTTGCGAGTGGAGAGGTATTGCTATCACTATTTTCAAAAAAATCATACTGGGTTAGAAAAAATACGTTTGCTTGATTTTCTAGAAAAAACTGCGGTTTAAAAAATATGATATCAATTAGAATTTCGTCCTCATTTTTTGAAAAGCTTCTTATTACCGAAGGTCCTAAAGCAATAATAGCTGGAGCATGAACCACTTTTGTTTCGAGGCCAGTATGCATGAGTATACTTCCTTTTCTTAGAAACTCAATTGCATAGCTTTCGGCACGATAAGGCTCGGTAATATAAGGATGCTCGCTAGTCTGAATATAGAAGTACTCTTTCTGATCTGCGTACGAAAATAAACTCTTGTGATGCGTTAAGGAATACGTGAGGATTTTATTCTTCAATACTGCTCTTTTAGTAATCATTATGATTTCAAATATACCTTTTTTTTTAGTTTTCAGTCTCAGTGTTCAGTGTTCAGTTTTTTTAGTGATCAGTTTTTAGTCGCAGTTTTCAGTGGTCAGTGGTCAGTTTTTTAGTGATCAGTTATTAGTCGCAGTTTTTAGTTGCAGTTTGCAGTCAAAGTTTGCAGTCTTTGCGGTAAGAAAGGCTAGCTTTGTCAAAGTTTAAAACTTTGACAAAGCTTCTCGACTCTTAACCTAACTGAGACTGAACACTAAAAACTGAACACTGAACACTGGGACTGAGACTGAACACTAAAAAACTGAACACTGAACACTAAAAACTGACCACTAAAAAAATTTTTAAGCTATATTTAAGGTCATAAAGCTATTTCGAACAAATTTGTATTCGTAAATTAGCCATTACAAAAACATATCTTAAATGACAATACTTACCTTTACGCTGATTATGATTCTGGGTGCCTTTTTAGCAGGCTTTATTGGTTCATTATCAGGCTTAGGAGGCGGTATCATTATTATTCCGCTTCTTACTATTCTTCTCGGTGTCGATATTCATTATGCCATTGGAGCTGCTTTAGTCTCCGTTATCGCTACTTCTTCAGGTTCTGCCGCTGCTTATGTAAAAGAAGGAATTACCAACATGCGAATGGGAATTTTTCTCGAAATTGCTACTACAATCGGAGCCGTTTGCGGAGCATTGCTATCTACGATCGCTCCTACTTCTTTTATCGCGGTTTTATTTGGTTTAACGCTTATTTTTTCGGCTATTAATTCGCTTCGAAAGAAAGAAGAACACATTGTTTTAGAATCTAGTCCGCTAGCTAAAAAACTTAAATTAGACGGAACTTATCCTGCTCATGATGGCGAAGTGATAAAGTACGGAACCAAAAATGTAATTGGCGGTTTTAGTATGATGGGAGTTGCTGGAATGATGTCGGGTCTTCTCGGAATTGGTTCTGGCGCTTTTAAAGTAATCGCGATGGATAACATTATGCGTGTTCCGTTTAAAGTATCTACAACAACCAGTAATTTCATGATGGGAGTTACAGCAATGGCGAGTTCTGTAATTTATATTCAAAAAGGATATATCGAACCTGGAATTTGTATGCCAGTTGTAATTGGAGTTTTGTTTGGAGCAATGGCCGGAGCTAAAATCTTAGTAAGAACAAATCCGAAGAAATTGAGAATATTTTTTGCCTGCCTGATTTTTGTTTTGGCAATAAACATGATTTATAACGGACTAAATGGAAAAATCTAATATGGTACAAGAAGAAAAATTTGGAGAAAAAGATTTTCAAACTATTATAGGAAACTTGCTTCGTTACGGAGTTTGGATTTCATTATCGGTTGCTTTTATTGGCGGAATTGTATATTTAATTCACAACGGAAGCCAAATTGAAGATTATTCTGTTTTTAAAGAAAATGACCGAAATATATTTGAAGTAATTACCGCTATTTACAATGGTGCAATTCAAGGAAACGGAGAATCATTAATATTTACAGGAATTATTTTCTTGTTCATGACACCCGTTTTACGTGTACTGCTTTCGTTATTTTCATTTTTATTGGAAAAAGATTACCTGTACGTTGGCATTACATTGATTGTAATCATGATTATCATTATCAGTATATCCTTTGGTTTCTCACATTAAAAAAATTTTAGATTGTAGATTGTGGATTTTAGATTGTGGAATTTGGAATTTGAAATTTGAAACTTGGGATTTAGATATTGGAATTTAAAATTTAAAAAATGGAAATAGGAATAGACAGTTTTGCTTCGGCAATGTATGGCGATAACAACACGCTGAGCAGTGTTGACGCTATGGAACAGCTCCTGCAGCGAATTGAATTTGCAGATCAGGTTGGTCTTGATGTTTTCGGAATTGGAGAACATCATAAAAAAGAGTTTTTAGATTCTGCTACGGCTGTCATTTTGAGTGCAGCGGCGGCTAGAACAAAAAATATCCGACTGGCAAGTGCCGTTACCGTTTTAAGTGCTGCAGATCCAGTGAGGGTTTACCAGAGTTTTGCAACTTTAGATTTAATTTCAAAAGGAAGAACTGAAATTGTTGTCGGGAGAGGATCTGCCATTGAAGCTTATCCCCTTTTTGGATATGATTTGAGAGATTATGATGCTCTATTTAAAGAAAAACTCGAACTGCTTCTTCAAATTAGAGATAATGAATTTGTAAGCTGGGAAGGAAAATTTCGTCCTGCTTTAAATAATTTACCTGTTTATCCAAGAGCTTTACAAGAAAAACTACCCATTTGGCTTGGCGTTGGCGGAACACCAGAATCTTTTATAAGAGCTGGTTCGTTAGGACTTCCGTTAATGGTTGCCGTAATTGGCGGACAAACACATCGTTTTAAACCTTTAGTCGATTTATATCGTGAAGCAGGAAAAGCAGCTGGCTATAAACCAAATGAATTAAAAGTAGGCTTGCATTCGCCTGGATATGTTGGCACCACAACGGAAAAAGCAATTGAAGAATACTATCCCGGTTATGCCGAATTATGGACAAAATTAGGATATGAAAGAGGTTGGCCTGCTGTAACAAAAGGCAAATTTGATGGCTTAATTGATGATTTAGGTGTTTTAATTGTAGGAAGTCCAGAAAGAGCTGCAGAGAAAATTCTTCGCCACAGCGAAGCACTTGGCGGTGTGGATCGATTTACTTTCCAGATGGACAATGCGGGATTGACACATAAACAATTAATGAATGCCATTGAATTGATTGGTACAAAATTGATTCCTTTGATTAAGAAAGGATAATTTTTTGCCACAGATTATACAGATTAAAAGGATTTTTTTTTATCTCTTGTTTAATGTAACTGTGCTTAAATTTTTCACGCAGATTGATATGATTCTAGCAGATTAAATTTATCATTATGTATGAAATTAAAAAATTTGCATGATCTGCAAAATCTGCGAGAAAAGATGATTTATAATAAATTTAAAATCTCTCAAATAATTGAATAGCGTCCAGATTTAGCTGGATGAAAAATAGAGCAAAAGCCAAAAGGCTTTAGCCAAACATCGAGTTTGGCTAAAGCCTTTTTTTCAATCTTCATTTGTACCTCCAGTTAAAACTGGAGGCAATTCATAAAAAAACTATACAACTTTGAAACTAAAAATCTTAAAGTCTCAAAAACTTAGAACCTCAGAATCTTAAAAAAAAAGCATCCAACAATTAAGTCAGATGCTTTTGTGTGATTTGCAATTTTTCAACGATAACAAACCAATTTAGAGCTTATAAGTAACACCAACTCTAAAATTTCTTGGCGCTTCAGTCTGCCAGTAATAAGCATTTAACCAGCTGTAGTATGAACCGCTATATAGATATTTATCTAAGATATTGAATACGTTTGCAGTAACTTTAAATTTACCCGTTTCATAAGATAAACCTCCATCCAATTTAAAGTAAGAAGGTAGTTTTTGAAGACCTGCACTCCAAGTATCAGTCTGGCGTCCGTCAAGGAAAGTTCCTCCAATAGAAGCACCAAAACCTTTTAATTTTCCATGCTGCAACGTGTAATTTAACCACGCATTTGCGGTATGTTTAGCGTAACCCGGAACAATATCACCCACCTTAATCCCATTAGCTTCAGAAACATCTGGATCAATTTTAGTTACAGTTGATTCTGTAAAGGCATAATTTGCGATAAGATTTAAACCATCGAAGATTTTTCCTCTCAAATCAAATTCAACACCACGCGCTCTTTTTTCACCTAGAACTATTTTATATTGTTCATTTGGCTGATTATTAGGATCTGCCGTTAACTCATTCTTCTTTAAGATATTGTAAACAGATAAACTGGTATTCCAAGAACCGTCAAACCAATCCTTTTTAAGTCCAAATTCAACATTATTTCCTGTAAGAGGTTTTACATCACCGCTTCTCACTACACCAGATTGAGGCGTAAAAGCTTGATCATATAAGCCGTAAACCGCAAAATCGTCAGTAATGGAATAACTCAAACCTGCACGAGGTGTTATATGACTATCCGCAATTGGTTCTGCCTCATAGCTGCTAGTCTGACTAATCCATGTATATCTTGCTGCAAGAGTCAATCTTAATTTATTCTCCAAAAAACCAAGTTCATCCTGAATATAACCAGCAGCATATTCTGAACCGTAAAGTCCGCCAGCTCTTTGGCTTAAAGGAGTATCGTGATCAAACTGCGGGAAGCCATTTGAAGGCGTTCCATAATTCGGATTATAAACATTAAACGGATTATCAACGGTATCTAAATCATGCGATTGTCCCCAATCTGCCATATAATCTTTGCTTCCTAAATCTACTCCACCCAATATTTTATGAGAAACATTTCCTGTATTGAATTTTCCGTTCACAAATATTTGACCTAAGTACATATTACTTTCTGCGTCCCAGATGCCAACATTTCTAATGATTTCTCCATAAGCAAGATTTCCTTCCGGAACACCATCAAAATCTCTGTCAGCAGGTCCTGGACCAACAACTCCTGGCCATGAACTATATCCTTGCTGAATATATTTAAAATAAGAAGTCTGTGCAGTAAGTTTCCAGTTTTCATCAAACTTGTGCTCAAACTGAAGATATCCGCTATGATCCTGAATATTTGTATCAGGCAATCCTGGCTGCGTCATAGTAAAACCTACAGGCAAAGTTGCATAACCACCTGCTTGAGGCCCAAAAACATAATACGAACCCACTTCTGTCATATTTGCATACTGGAAATTATATTCGGCCGTAATTTTTGTTTTATCATCAATCTGATATGAAATTACAGGAGCAATTACATAGCGGTTATTGCGCTCAAACGGACGGTGCGATCCTTTGTTTTGAGCAGCTCCGTTAAATCTATAAAGCAATTTTCCTTTTTTATCTAATTTCCCGTCAAAATCAACGCTTACTCTATAAAAATCGTAGCTTCCGCCAAGTACACTCACCTCGCCTTTTGTAACTCCTGTTGGTTTTTTAGTTACCACATTGTACAATCCGCTTGGATCTCCACTTGAAAGCATGAATCCTGCTGGTCCTTTTACAAACTCAATATGATCTACAAAACTCATATCTTCTGTTAAGGGTCCCCAGAAAGAAGAAACTACGTTAAATCCATTTCTAAAAGCCTGAATTTGAGAACCTCTCATCGTAATATTCGTATACAAATCTCCCCAGTGCTCCAAACGTACGGCTCCACTCACGTTACGGATTACCCCGTCGCTCATACTCGTAATTTGCTGATCTTTTAAAGTCTGACCGCTTACAATTTGTATATTTTGAGGGATTTCTAAAACAGGAGTTTGAAGACGCAATGACAATGAAGGGTTATTTTGCTTGTATTTATTCTTTTTAATAACCACTTCTTCAAGATCTTCTTGACTTTCAGAAAGCGAAAAGTTCTTAGTTGTCGTTTGTTTTGAATTGACTACAATCTTATCCTCGACAGCTTGAATTCCTACTCCATTTAATACAATAGTATACGTTCCTGGTTTTACATTTTTAATTTCATAATGTCCTGAAACAGTTGTAATATCAGAATATTTAGTTCCTTTTAACGCTACAGCTATATTTTCTGCTGGTTTATTGCCACTCAAAGAAACTTTTCCGTTTACAGTTCCAAGCTGTTGTGCCATTATATTTAATGAGCTCAAAAACAGCACGAAAAGATAAACTTTTGCATTAATAATTATTTTCATTTGGTTTTGATTTTAAATTGAGCGACAAAAGTAGATGCAAATCTCAACTTTTCCAAATTATTTTAATTCATTCTAAATAAATAAAACAAATTAGACTAAATCAGTAGGAATAAATTTTGAGAATCGCCATTTCTCAGTTATTTCCTGATAATATTAATCTACATTAAGTTTGAAACCAAAATCTATTTCTATCTTTATATTTCTAAATTTCAATGATCAAAAACAAATAACTTCCTGATATGAAATCAAATACAATAAGAAAAGTGGCCATTGTGGGCTATAACAGAATTCCTTTTGCGAGAGCCAATACGGCCTATTCTAATGTGGGAAATAAAGAAATGATGATCGCTGCATTCAACGGTCTTATTGACAAATACAATCTAAAAGGGAAATTATTAGGCGAGGTTGCTGGAGGTGCTGTAATTAAACATACCTACGACAACAATCTAATTCGCGAAAGTGTTATGCAAACCAGTCTTGATCCTGCAACTCCTGCATGCGATTTACAGCAAGCTTGTGATACCGGAATTGAAAGCGCTATTTACATCGCCAACAAAATTGCTCTCGGGCAAATTGATTCTGGAATTGCTGGTGGCGTAGATTCTATCAGCGATATGCCAATTGCGGTTAGTGAAAAACTTAGAAAAATTCTTTTAGAAGCTAGACAAGCAAAATCTTTGGGCGGAAAAATCAAAACATTTCTAAAGCTTCGTCCAAAAGATTTGTCTCCTTTAGTTCCTAGAAATGAAGAATCTCAAACTGGCCTTTCTATGGGCGGACATACCGAAATCACGGCGAAATATTATAAAATATCAAGAGAAGAACAAGATGAGTTTGCGTTGAAAAGTCATTTAAACATGGCAAAAGCGTATGATGAAGGTTTTTTTGATGATATGATTACGCCTTTTAACGGATTAGAAAAAGACAATAATCTGAGAAGAGATAGTACAATTGAAAAATTAGCCAAATTAAAACCTGCTTTTGATAAGGTAAATGGTACGCTGACTGCAGGAAATTCAACTCCATTAACAGATGGTGCCTCTTGTATTCTTTTAGCTAGCGAAGAATGGGCAAAAGAACAAGGGCTTCCTATTTTAGCCTACATCACTTTTGCAGAAATCGCCGCAATTGAATACGTTAAGAATCAGCAGAATCTTTTATTAGCGCCTTTATTTGCTGCTTCAAGAATGCTCGAAAAAGCAGAATTAAACCTTCAGGATTTCGATTATTATGAAATTCACGAAGCTTTTGCTGCACAAACTTTGGCCACTTTAAAAATCTGGGAAAGCCCAGAATTGAGTGCCGAAATTGGCTTAAAGAAACCACTAGGCGCGATAGATCGAAATAAACTGAATGTAAAAGGAAGCAGTTTGGCAGCCGCTCACCCTTTTGCTGCAACTGGAGGAAGAATTATTGGCGTAATGGCAAAATTATTAAACGAAAAAGGCTCAGGAAAAGGATTAATTTCAATCTGTGCCGCAGGCGGTCAAGGAGTTACTATGATAATAGAGAAATAACTTTTTCTCATTTTTTCAAAAACATTTCAATTCAATTTATAAATCTGCCGAATCTGCTAAATCTGCGAGCAAAAATTACTCCCGCAGATTTAGCAGATTTAGCAGATTTTTTTTTATGTCTGTCGGGTTAAACTAAAGATAAAAAAGAGCCATATTTCTACTTAAAATCCATTTTTTGTTTAAATATATTCATACAAAAAACAGCTAAATATCAATATTTTATACTAAATTTAGTTTTCTTTTTAAGCTTTTGCATGAATTCATTTTAAACCACTAAAAATGATGGAATCAAAAATACCCGAAGGTCCTCTTGCTGATAAATGGAGTCTTTACAAGTCTAAAGCCAAACTAGTAAATCCCGCAAATCGAAAAAAGCTAAATATTATAGTTGTTGGAACTGGTCTTGCGGGCGCTTCTTGTGCCGCTTCTCTTGCTGAACAAGGCTATAACATAAAATCTTTTTGTTTTCAGGATTCTCCTAGACGTGCACATTCTGTTGCCGCTCAAGGCGGAGTAAATGCTGCAAAAAATTACAAAAATGATGGCGATAGCACTTTTAGAATGTTTTATGACACTATAAAAGGTGGCGATTTTAGATCTCGTGAAGCCAATGTTTATCGTTTAGCTGAATGTTCGGCTCATCTTATCGATCATGCTGTTGCGCAAGGCGTTCCTTTTGCAAGAGAATATGCGGGATATTTAAATAATAGATCTTTTGGTGGAGTTCAGGTTTCTAGAACTTTCTATGCTAGAGGACAAACTGGGCAGCAACTTTTATTAGGCGCTTATCAAGCTCTAGAACGTCAAGCATCTTTAGGAAAAGTTGATTTGTATACTCGTCACGAAATGCTCGAACTCGTGGTTATCGATGGCAAAGCCAAAGGAATAATTGCACGAAATCTTGAAACAGGAATTCTAGAACGTCACGCTGCTGATGCTGTTGTACTGGCTTCTGGAGGCTATGGAAAAGTATATTATTTGTCTACTTTGGCAATGGGCTGTAATAGTTCTGCACTTTGGAGAGCGCATAAGAAAGGGGCTTTTATGGCTGGTGTGAGCTGGATTCAGTTTCATCCTACTTCTCTTCCTCAACATGGTGAAAACCAATCTAAACTGACTTTAATGTCAGAATCGTTGCGAAATGATGGACGAATCTGGGTTCCGAAAAAAGCAGCAGACGACCGAAATGCTAATGCTATTCCCGAAGAAGAACGTGATTATTACCTTGAACGACGTTATCCATCTTTTGGAAATCTAGCACCGAGAGATATTTCGTCACGGGCGGCAAAAGAAAGAATCGACGCTGGCCATGGCGTTGGACCAATGAAAAATGCCATTTATCTCGATTTCTCGGATGCCATCAAGGCGCAGGGAAAAGATAAAATCGAAGCCAAATACAGCAACCTTTTTGCCATGTATGAAAAAATTACGGGCATAAATGCTTATAAAGAACCCATGCTGATTTCGCCTTCAGCACACTTCACAATGGGCGGACTTTGGGTCGATTATGAACTTATGACTACGATTCCTGGCTTATTTGCTTTGGGCGAAGCTAATTTTGCAGATCATGGCGCAAACCGTCTTGGTGCAAATTCGCTGCTTCAGGCTTGCGTCGATGGCTATTTTATTGCGCCTTACACTATTCCGAATTATTTGGCAGGCGAATTGAATTTGCCTAAAACAGACGTTTCTCATCCTGCTTTTGAAGAAGCTGAAAATACGGTAAGAAGACAGTTAGATCGTTTTCTACATACTAACGGTACACTTTCAGCAGATTATTTCCATAAAAAAATCGGACGCCTTTTGTATGAAAAATGTGGCCTTTCGCGAAGCAGAAAAAATCTGGAAGAGGCCTTAATCGAAATTCGGGAACTTAAAACTTCTTTCGAAAAAGACCTGAGAATTACAGGAGATAATACTTTAAACAGCGAATTAGAAAAAGCAGGCAGAATTGCCGATTATATTGAATTGGCAGAATTAATGTGTTACGATGCCTTACAACGTGAAGAATCCTGCGGCGCACATTTTAGAGAAGAATACCAAACCGCCGACGGAGAAGCTGTCCGCAACGACGCAGATTTCTGTTATGTATCGGCTTGGGAGTGGAAAGGTTTAAATAACGAACCTGAACTTCACAAAGAACCTTTAACGTTTGAATCTGTAGAACTTGCGGTGAGAAGCTATAAATAAATGGTGAAGAGTTGATGAAGATACAAGAAGCAAGATAAAAGACATGAAGTGAACTTGAAACTTGAAACTTCTAAAAAGACGTTGTCTCCCTGAGCGAAGTCGAAAGGCACAAAGCGAGGGCTTCGACTTCGCTCAGCCTGACAAACAGGATCAAAAACTTGAAACCTGAAACTTCAAACATGAAACATGAAACTTGAAACTAAAAAAACAAAAAAACATGAAACTTTATCTTAAAATATGGCGGCAGTTTAATTCTTCTACCAAAGGAGAAATGACAGATTATGAAATTGATGGAGTGTCTGAACATATGTCGTTTCTGGAAATGCTGGATCTTTTGAATGAATCGCTTATTCAGCAAGGAGAACGTGTCATTGAATTTGATCACGATTGTCGCGAGGGAATCTGCGGGCAATGTGGCGTAATGATAAACGGACGAGCTCATGGTCCTCTAAAAAATATTACAACTTGCCAGCTTCATATGAGAAGTTTTAAAGATGGCGATACCATTTATATTGAACCTTTTCGCGCGAAAGCTTTTCCTGTTTTAAGAGATTTAAAAATTAACCGAAAAGCATTTGATTCCATTATCGCTTCAGGAGGATTTATTGGCGCTTCAACGGGTCAGGCGCCAGAGGCAAACAGTATTCCGATTTCGTATGAAACTGCAGAAGCTGCTTTTGATGCTGCCGCCTGTATTGGATGCGGGGCTTGCGTCGCTACATGCAAAAATGCTAGTGCAGCTTTGTTTGTCGGTGCCAAAATAACGCATTTAGCACTTTTGCCACAAGGAAAAGTTGAAGCTTCGAAACGTGCCCTTTCAATGGTAAAACAAATGGACGAAGAAGGTTTCGGAAATTGCTCTGATACCAGAGCCTGCGAAATCGAATGCCCACAAGGCATTTCTGTGCTTTCTATTGCTAAAATGAATTTAGAATATATGAAGGCTTTGACTTTTAGGAAGTAAGTTTTTTTTTTGCCGCTAAGACACAAAGTCGCAAAGTTTTTCTTTTTTTAAGTTTTTTAAGTTTTAAAACTTTGCGACTCTGCGAGATTAAATATACTTCAAATACATTGCACTTATCCTTCGACTTCGCTCAGGAAGACAAACAGCACAAATCTTTTTCGATAAAACTTTCGCGACTCTGCGACTTTGCGAGATTAAATATACTTCAAATACATTGCGCTTGTCCTTCGACTTCGCTCAGGAAGACAAACAGCACAAATCTTTTTCGATAAAACTTTCGCGACTCTGCGACTTTGCGAGATTAAATATACTTGTAATACTTTGCACTTATCCTTCGACTTCGCTCAGGAAGATAAACAGTAAAAAAACTTTGCGACTTATACGAGAAAAAAAACTTTGTGCCTTAGAGTCTTTGCGGCAAAAAAACTAAGCGTCTTAGCAAAAAAAATTAAACCGTAAAATAAGGCGTCAAGATATCTTCAAAATTATAAAGTCCTTTTTCTTTTTCTTTTAGATTTTCGGCTACAAAAATAACTCCGTTTCCAAAAGCTTCTCTCGAAATCGATTCGTGAATTAAACGCACCGTTTGAAAAGGAAAACCGAAAATAACTTCATGTTTTCCAACGATTCCTCCTGCCCTCACAACATTAATATCTTCCTTGTCAACATCTAGTGCTTCTGCAATTTTTACTGCAGTTCCAGACGTTCCTTCTTTAGCTTTAAAGTGCTCTTCATTTACTTCAATATCTACCCAAGGTGCAATTTTCTTTAAAAATTTTGCGGCAAACAATAAGTAATTAACGCCCAAAGTGATATTTGGCGACCAGAAGACGGTAGTTGTATCTGCCAGTTTCTTCAATAAATTCAATTCTTTTTCCTTGTAATGAGAAATTGCTGAAATTATCTTCACTTTGTGCCTCGCAGCTGTTTCTCCATACGTGTAAATTCCTTCACTAGAAGAAAAATCGATTATGGCATCTACTGGATGTTTTTCTAATAATTCTTGAACAGAGGTATGCGAACTGGAATAGATTAAGCCGGGTTCGTCTGACTGGATTCCAAAAAATTCGGGAACTGATCTGTGTTCCAAAACATTACTTTGTCTTAAAACCCATTCAAGGCTGAATTTTTTATTTTCTAATAGTATTGAAGCTACTGATTTTCCAGTTTTCCCAAATCCGATTAATCCTATTTTCATAAGCATTTATTATTTTATGGGCGAAGCGTGCCCGGTTGAAAATATTGATATTGTAAAGTGTTAAATATCAATCCTAATTTTATTTTTTTTGACGGTTCTTAAAACCGCTTGTTCATAAAAATAGGAAAATCATAACAGAATTACCAACAAAAACTTCATTTTATAACAATAAAATGAGCCATTAGTACGATTTTTTCTGTTAATAGACAATTTAAACGTCTAATTTTTAAAGTAAACGCTCTTATAAATTATTTACTTTAAAATGTTAAAAAATGACTTTAAAAAAAAGATTTGATCACATATAGGTAAATATATTTTGCCTAGTTTTATGACCTGATATCCCCAAATTAATATCATAAAGAATGTCTTACAATACTAATGGATTACTTCGTTTTCTAGATGCTCAAAACAAGTTGTATTTAACAGCTCTAAACGAAATCAAAAAGGGTAAAAAAGAATCTCCTTGGATGTGGTTTATTTTTCCGCAAATAAAAGGAATGGGTTCTAGCGATAACTCCAAATTTTACGAAATCAAAAATGCCGATGAAGCAATTGCTTTTCTGGAGCATCCCATTTTAGGAAAACATCTTGCAGAAATTACTTCAGAACTTGCCAAAAAAGAAGAAAGCGTTTCTGATATTTTTGAAAGTCTTGATGTAGAAAAACTTCAATCGTGTATGACTTTATTCGCCAGTGTTCAAAATACAGAACCTGTTTTTCAAGAAGTGCTTCACAAGCATTTTGATGGTTCATCCGATTTTCACACGCTGCAATTATTGTACAGTAATTTATAGAAGTAAGAATGACTTTGCAAATCTGCAGGTTGTTCCAAAAATAAGGCATATTTATCTGTATTTATAAATAAGATATTTATATTTGCAACGCTGTTGCGTTTATTTATCTGATAACTAAACTTTTAAATATCCAGCAGAAATACCACGGAATGAAAAAGAAGATTACAGCGGTAAATTTCCTAATGTCTTTTGCAGTATTGTTTGCCATGCTGTTTCAGATGGTTCACTCCTATGAGCATATTTTAAAGCAGTCGGCAGAAAAACATTGCGCTCATAAATATACTCCTGGTCAAAAAGAAATAACACACAGCCATTCGGTGGATGCAAATTGCCATATTTGTCATTTTGCTTTCAGCACGTTTATTCCCAACCTGTTTCAGCACTTTACGTTTTACAAAACAGTTGCCGAAACCTCTTATACATTCTTATATTTTGAGGGAATTACAACATTTTTCAAAGGAAGTCTTTTTGCATTACGTGCGCCTCCTGCATTCTTTTAATTACTGCACTATTTTAAACTCAAAACCTTTATTCTATTTATTCTAATGGAGTAAAAGAAAATTTACATTACCCTTTTTTAATTCGGACTCATTAGTCCCAATTAAAGGCCAATTCATTCGCTGCAGTAATAATTTAATAAAAGACTAATAATCAAGCTTTTAAAACTCGTTAAAAGCCTGAAATTTCTATATCTATTTTTAAAAATCATTTTTATCCACAAACAAAACTTATGCTTACAGCAACAAACCTAACTAAAAAATACGGTGATCATACGGCTTTGAATGCCTTAAACTTAACAATAAAAGAAGGCGAAATCTTTGCTCTTTTAGGACAAAATGGTGCAGGAAAAACAACAACAATCAATTTGTTTTTAGGTTTTATCGAGCCAACATCGGGAGAATTAGAAATCAATAATATATCGGTTACAGCAAACAATCAGGAAACGAAAAAACATGTGGCTTATATTCCAGAAACCGTAATGCTGTATCCAAATCTTACTGGTTTAGAGAATCTTAAATTCTTTTCGTCATTAGCAGGATTTAATTATTCTAATGGCGAATTAACTTATTTTCTAGACAAAGCAGGCCTACAAGCCAAAGCACACAATCAAAATTTAGGCGGTTATTCTAAAGGAATGCGCCAAAAAGTGGGAATTGCAATTGCGATTGCAAAAAAAGCAAAAGTGCTTTTGTTAGATGAGCCTACAAGCGGTTTAGATCCAAAAGCTTCTAATGAATTTTCTCAGATTCTAAAAGAGCTTTCAGCAGACGGAACGGCAATTTTAATGGCAACTCACGACATCTTTAGAGCGAGAGAAGTGGCTTCGCACATCGGGATAATGAGGCAGGGAAATCTTGTTACTGTTATTGAAGCGAACAAAATATCTGCAAATGAGTTGGAAGATTTATATTTACAGACTGTTTAAGATGAAAAATATATTCTCTTTTTTACTTTTAATCGGCGGTACACATTTCATCCAGGCTCAAAATAACAATAACAAAGTTAAAGACAGTATTGCAAAAGATTCTCTGGAAATGGAAACCAAACGAAATGAATTGCAAACTGTTGAAATTGTAGGACGTTCGACCAAAAAATACAACAGCGACTATTCTTTTGCTGCCACTAAAACTGCGGCTTTAAACAAAGATATTCCGCAATCCATTTCGACTATAACCAAAGAATTAATTGCAGACAAAGGCGCTTTTTATCTTGCTGATGCAGTAAAAATGTCTAGCGGCGTAATTCCGGCAAGTTATTACAATCAATACACGATTCGCGGTATTAGTCAAAATGAAGAAGGACAGATAATCAACGGAATGCGAACACGTCAGTATTATTTTCTGCAGCCTTTAACAAGCAATATTGAGCGTATTGAAGTTATTAAAGGTCCGTCGAGCGCTACATTTTCTTCTGTTGATCCAGGCGGAAGCATTAATATGGTTACCAAAAAGCCTTTGGCAATTGACCGAAAAGAAGTTAGCATGAGCGTTGGAAGTTTTAGCACTTTGCGCGGAACGCTTGATTTTACTGGGCCGTTAAACGAATCTAAAACACTTTTATATCGTGTAAACGGCGCTTATCAGCAAGCAAAATCATTTCGTGATTTAGTCAATAATAAATCATTTTTAATCTCACCTTCTTTCAGTTATATACCAAACGAAAAAACGGCTATTAATACAGAACTAATTCTGAGCGATATGACGGGAGTTTTGGATCGCGGACAGCCTATTTTTGGTGCTGTTGCGGGAAAAACAAGTCTGAACAAAACACCGATAAGTTTAAATCTTGGTGCGCCAGGTGATTTTTTCAAGTCGAAAGAAATGATTTTGATGACCAATTTTGCCCATAAATTCAATTCTAAAATTGGTTTTAATGCATCCTACATGAAGCAAACCTGGAAAGAAGATCTGCAGGAACACAGAACTACAAATGCTTTTGCTGTAGACATGAATAATCAGCCCGTTACCAATCTTGCCATGATGCAATTTGTACAGCGTCAGCAAAATTGGGATGTCGACAATTTAAGCGCTTATTTTAATTTCGATTTTAAAACAGGCAAACTAAATCATAAGCTACTAACAGGTTACGATTTAAGCAGCTGGAATAAAAACAAAGGCGGCGGACAAAACGCAGGGAGAGGTTATTTATTGAAAGATGGAACTGTTGCCAGCACTTTTGTTTTGGCAAATGCTTCGAATTACCAAACTGTTACGATTGATGGCATTGTTTTACCTAAACCCAATGTTGATTATTTTAATTTGAATAATCCGATTTATAGAATTACAAGTCCTGACGATTATACTTTGAATGTAAGAACGGCACTGCCATCTGCATTAACAACTACAAATGCTATTTACATCCAAGATCAGATTCAGTGGGAAAAGTTTACTTTTTTATTGGGGTTGCGAAACGAATGGTTTGAAGACATTACGAACTATGAAACGAGCAACGAACTGACTGTTAAAAAAACAGCTTTATTGCCCAGAATCGGAATCACTTATGCTGTAAATAGTGCGATAAATGTTTATACGACTTATCTAGAAGGTTATCAGCCACAATCAAATACCGTGACGCTAATGCCTCAAACGGGTTCTTTGCCAGGCGGAAGTCTATTTGATCCTTTAGAAAGTGATTTGAAAGAAATCGGGATAAAAACCACTTTTTTAAACAACGCTATGACTTTTAATGCTGCTGTTTACGAAATCAATCAGCGTAATATTTTAATGAACGCAAATGATCCGGCAAATCCGGATTTATTGGTAACGCGAGGTGCTGAAAGAAGCCGTGGTTTTGAATGTGATTTAGCAGGTTATATTACACCAGACTGGCAGATTAATGCTTCTTACAGTTATATCGATGCCGAAATAACTCAAGACAGCAATCCTGCTCTAATTGGTGCAAGAAAGCAAAATACACCAAAAAATAGCGCCAATTTATGGACGCGCTACAACTTTGCCGCTGATTCTGCTTTAAAAGATCTCGGAATTGGATTTGGAGTTCAATATCAAAGCAGTAAAGTGCCTTGGTTTACAAGAGATTTTACGCTTCCTGATTTTACCATTTTTGATGCGGCTTTATTTTACAAACCCAACAAAAGCAATATCCAAATTGCTCTAAATGCGGGCAATTTATTAAACAAAACCTATTGGCTTGGCGCGCAGAATTACCTGCGTTTATTTCCTGGAAGTCCTAGAAATGCAAGCCTTACCGTAACTTATAAATTTTAATTCTATTGAGATGAAAATATTTAAACACATAGAGACATAGATTTTTTTCTAAAAGAAGGAAATTGAAAGAAACTAAGTTTCTAACACATAGCTCTCAAAGTTTGTTGGAGAAGCAATCTTCATAAGAAACTCTACAAAGATTGGCAACTCACTATGCGGAGTTAATTGCGGAGATTCCTCGTTCCTCGGAATGACAAGATTGTGCAAGCGAAATGCTTCTTTTGAAGCTTAAATCTATGTTTCTATGTGTTTAAAACATTACACTCAACAGATAAATTTTAATAAAAATGAAATTATTACATACAGAACTCCTTATAGCCAGGCATTTTAAAAATTCTGTTTTTAAAAATCCCGCACTTTATATCATTACCTTTTTTATTGGCGCATTACTTTTATTCGCCGCTTTTTCGGGTTGGGACAATTACAAAAGCCAAAACGAAACCAGTGAAAAATATCAGCATGAATCTCGCGAAGACTGGCTGAAAAACCCAGACAAAAATCCGCATAGAATGGCGCATTACGGCAATTTTGCCTTTAGAAAAAGCACCTCTTTAAGCGTTTTTGAATTTGGAATGGAACCTTTTTTTGGAAATGCAATTTTCTTAGAAGCGCACAAACAAAATACGGCCAATTTCTCTGAGGCTGGCTTTTCCAACAGTATGCTTCGTTTTGGCGAAATCAGCATTGCTATGGTTTTGCAAGTTTTACTGCCATTATTAATCTTTTTTATCGGATTTAATGCTGTTGCTTACGAAAGAGAAAACGGAACTCTAAAAATACTTTTAAGCCAAGGAATTAATGGGAAACAGCTTTTATGGGGCAAAATCCTTGGTGTTGCTAGCGTTGTTATGCTTCTTTTTGTTCCAACCATTATTGTATTGGTTTTAATCTGGCTAATGCTTCAGAATTTTTCAATTTCGGCAGATGAGACGATCAAAATGCTGCTGTTTATTCTGTTTCATTTTATTTATCTAATGTTCTTTTGTGTTGTTGCCGTTTTGGTTTCGGCGTCAAGCAAAACTTCAAAGAAAGCATTGGTTTCTTTAATTGGAATCTGGCTGATTTTAACGATTATCTTGCCAAGAACAACACAAGCTATTGGAGCTTATTTGTATGAAGCGCCATCAAAAATTCAGTTTACCAGCAATATCGAAAAAGATATTTTAAAACAAGGTGACAGCCACAATCCTAACGATTTGCATTATAAGGCAATAAAAGATTCTTTGTTACGAGTTTACAAAGTCGATTCGGTACAAAAACTTCCTTTTAATTATTCTGGGTTTATTATGACCGAAGGTGAGCGAATCAGTTCGAATATCTACAACAGACATTTAGAAGATTTATTGAAGGTTTATGCTCAACAAAACAGCTTTTCTAAAGCCGTTTCTTTTCTGAATCCGTATATCGCCATGAAAAATTTATCGATGGGATTATCGAATACGGATTATGATTCTTACATCGATTTCCAGAAACAAGCGGAAAAATACCGTTATGTAATGGCGCAGAAAATGAATGCATTGCAAGTTAAATACATCAGCAATAAAAAACCTGGCCCAAATGATAAACCGCTAATAATTGGCAAAGAACACTGGGCAGATCTTGAAGAATTTCATTATGAGCCAAAAAGCATTAGCGAAGTTTTAAAAACCGAAATCGTTTCTATTGTATCTATTCTTTTATGGGTAATTCTATTGTTTGTTTTAATCAGAATTGCTGCTAAAAATCTAAAAGCCATCTAATATGCTAGTACTCTTATTTAAAAATTTTATACGATCAAAAGGCACCAAAATTGGATTACTTTTTTTATTAATCATTGGTTTTATAAGCCTTTTAATTGGCCATCAGTTTCAGGAAAAACAACAAAATAATATTGCTGAAGCGGCAGTTTATCAAAAAGAGCATATTGCCAGAAATGCCGCTTTCCATAAAGATGAAATTGGGCTCCTACTCTACTACATCAAGTTTTCATTGGTCAACAATACTTTGCCAATTAACAGTTTGGCCATTGGGCAGCGAGATGTTAATCCGTCTATTCAAAATGTTACCATTCGTGGTTTAGAAGGTCAGAAATACGATTCGGAACTCAATAATCCGAGTAATTTATTGTCTGGAAATATTGATTTTAGTTTTGTTCTTTTGTACCTGTTCCCGCTTTTGATTATCGCTTTTTCTTATAACATTATTTCTGAAGAAAAAGAATCAGGAACCTGGAAGATTGTTGCCGTACAAAGTCCGAATACTTTTTTTTATATCCTGAAACTATTCTATGTTAGAATTTTAAGTTTAACGGCGCTTTTAACTTTGATTCTGTTGGCGGCGGTTGTCTTTCTACAGATTCCGTTGGATCAATCCTTTTTTGTGTTTTACGGACTTTCTATTTTGTACATTTTATTTTGGTTTGCGGTTTGTTTTTTCATTGTTTCACTGCAGAAGAATTCTAATTTCAATGCGGTTATTCTGTTAACCATCTGGCTGTTTTTCATTATCATTCTTCCGGCCGCAATCAATACTTATATTATCAACAAATATAAAGTTCCCGAAGCTTTAGAATTAACCCTTACCCAACGAAATGCCTATCACGAAAAGTGGGATATGGACAAACAGGAAACGGTAGATAAATTCTACAAACACTATCCGCAGTTTAAAAAATATGCACTACCTGATACCGAATTTAGCTGGCTTTGGTATTATGCGATGCAGCAAATGGGCGACGACGAATCGGCAATTCAGTCCAAAGAATTAGAATCGAAATTAGAGCAGCGAAATCATGCCAGCGAATTAATAGCGCTGTTTATTCCAACGCTTCATACACAGATTCAGTTAAACGAAATCGCAAAGTCGGATTTACGCAATCAGCTTTTATTTTTAAAAGAAACAACTAAATTCCACGAAAAATTACGTCTGCATTTTTATCCAAAAATATTCGACAATGCACCTGTAAATCAACAAAAATGGGAAGATTTTAAAGTAGAAACGTTTAAAGATAACTCTAAAACGAGTTTTATGAAAACGATTTTACCTTTAGTGCTTTTCAATTTACTTTTGATAGGTTTTGGATGGAGGAATTTTAAACGTAAAGTTATTATTTAACCTCGAAGTTATTTAACCGCAAAGTTCGCGAAAGTTTACGCAAGGTTCGCAAAGTTTTTTAGAAAATATTTGCCTTTTTTAACCGCAAAGAGCGCGAAGAGTTACGCAAAGTCCGCAAAGTTTTTAGACAAAGCTTTGTGGACTTCGCGTTTTTATAAGAATCCTAAACAAAAAAACTTTGCGTGCTTTGCGGTTAAAAAAGCAATACTTTGCGGTTAAAAAGTAGTACTTTTAATGAAATTTCAATTTAATGAAAAAATTATTTATCGCTGGTGTTGTCTTGGTATTCATTTTATATGCTTTCAAAAAATTAGTTTATGATTCTTATCAATGGAAAAAAGCAATTAACAGTCCTGAGCATAAATTGCAATTGGGAAGTTTTATCTTTAGCAAACAAAGTGGCTCTAACGGGAGTCAAAGTATGGAACACAAATACTTTATTTTTAAGGTAATTGAAATAAACGGTGATTATGTGAGACTTTCGGTTGTTAGGCAGTTATCGCAAAAAGACAAGCTGTTGCAATCTGATTTTTCTACCACCAAAGAAGCTTACAAAGATTTAAAACAGAACATAGGCAATCTAAAAATTACCGGAATACTAAAAGAGGATTTGTATAAAGCGGGCCCTTCTTATACCTTGAATAATTTTTTATTAGAAAAATATCCTTCCTTAATGCAGTCAAGATATTATTTTGAAGAAATTCCCGAAAATAAAAAACATCTTCCCATACCAGTTGATTACAATGAATTACAGGAATATTTCAGTTTAGTTTATTCTAAAAATGAAATCATAAACAAGGGAAAACTGGTTCCATGGGTTTTAAATAACAATACTACACCTGAATTAGCAGATAGATTGTCTAAAAATATAGATTTGATACTTAATTAACCTCAAAATTTTTTAACCGCAAAGTTCGCAAAGGTTTACGCCAAGTTCGCAAAGTTTTTTAGACAAAGCTTTGCGGACTTTGCGTTTTTTTAAGAATCCTAAACAAAAAAACTTTGCGTGCTTTGCGGTTAAAAAAAAACAATACATTGCAGTTAAAATTATTTAACCGCAAAGTTCGCAAAGGTTTACGCCAAGTTCGCAAAGTTTTTAGACAAAGCTTTGCGGACTTTGCATTTTTTTTAAGAATCCTAAACAAAAAACTTTGCGTGCTTTGCGGTTAAAAAAGCAATACTTTTCGGTTAAAAAAACAGCAATACTAAACCTATTCTGAATAATTTTTTCAGGAAAGTAGTTTATTTGAATTTTATTTAGAATTAATATAAATAAACTTTTATATTTGCCGCTTTCTGAGCAAAATTGAGTAGTTTTTAAAATTTCTTTTAATATTGCTTCACCCAAAGTAAATTTCGTTTAATGAGTAATAATGCCAGTTTAGAATTAGATCTTTTCCATTCCTTTAAGGAAGGCGACGAAACTGCATTTAAGTTTTTTTACGACAAATATTTTAGGAGAATTCAATCTTTCAGCGTTCAATTTATTTACGATCAAGACGAAGCTGAAAATCTTGCTCAGGAATCCTTACTACACCTATGGCAAAGTAGAGAAGAAATAGAATCTATAAACGGGATTCAAGCTTTCTTATTTACTTATGCCAAATCAAAATGCTTGAATTTAATTCGTCATAATAAAGTGAAGGATAAATTCAAAAATGACCTCTTAAACCACAAAGAAAGAGAATTGGATATCGAAGTTTTAAATTCGATTCAGTTTGACACTTTAGAATTAACCGAATTAGAACGCATAATTCAGGAATCTATCAGCGATCTGCCTCCAAAAACCAGAGAAGTTTTTATTAAAAAACGCTTTGAGAATAAAAAAAATGCAGAAATCGCCGAAGAGCTAGGAGTTTCCTTAAAAGCCGTAGAAGCCCATATGACAAAGGCTTTGAAGATTTTAAAGACCCGTTTATCGGATTATTTGTTCTTGATTTTTATCCTTATTTATAATAATTAAGAATAAAAGTTAGGGTATTTTAATTCTGAGGTGTACTTATAATGGCGAGAAGTTTTAAAAAGCATATATGACATCGGAAATACTAAATAAATACCTTTCTAATGAAGCTTCAGAACAAGAAGTTCAGGCACTTTTTGATTGGATTGAAGCATCAGAAGAAAACAAAACACAATTTATAAAGGCTAAGAAAATTTGGGCATTAACCACACTTTCTTGCGATTTATCTATTGAAACTGTTCCGGTAATTCAGATGAAATCAAAAAACAAAATCAGACAGTATTTGCAATATGCTGCTGTTTTTCTATTGTTTTTGGGTCTAGGAACCACTATTTATTTGTTTAACAGTAAATCTGAAACTCCAAAAGAAATTGTTCTAGAATTAGGCGACGGCCGTCTGGAGTATTTCTCTGGAAAAACTCAGACCACTCTTTTAAATGACAAAGGCGATGTGGTTGCCAAAAAATTTCCGACGGAGATTATTTACTTTGGCAAAGTTCAGGATCACAAAGTGATTTATAATACGCTTTCTATTCCGTACGGAAAACGTTTCAAACTTAAACTTTCAGATGGTACTGTTGTGAGTTTAAATTCTGGAACTACTTTGCGCTATCCGGAGCAATTTGGCTTAAACGGAAACAGAAATGTGTACTTAACTGGTGAGGCATTTTTTGAAGTTGCCAAAGACAAAATGCATCCGTTTATTGTTCATGCTAATCAAGCAGACATTGAAGTTCTCGGGACCACATTTAATGTGAGCGCTTATCCCGAAAACCCTACAGTTAATAGTACATTAATTGAAGGAAGTATTCGAATGTCTGAAGCCATTAATCCTTCTAATGCTATTTTGCTAGAGCCCAACCAAATGGCTACATGGCAAAATAATTCCAAAAAACTGGTCTTAAAAGAAGTCGATCCAACCTTTTATGCTGCCTGGACAAAAGGCGAACTTGCTTTTAAAGACACCCCATTTTCTACAATCGCTAAAATTATTCAGCGTACTTATGATGTTGAAATTATCAACGAAAATTCTGATTTGGCCAGACAGAATTTTACGGGTACAATTAAAATTAGCGAATCTAGTGTCGAGAACATTTTAGAACTGCTAAAACGTGACACGCCATTTAATTATTCTATTCAACAAAAAACCATTACAATCACCAATCCGCGATAAATAAATAAACATGACATTTACGATACAACCCGTTTTAAGAAAAATTCTGTTTTTCTTAGCCCTACTCATATCTGGATTCAAAGGATTTTCTCAGAATAAACTCATAACATTACATGTAAAAAACAAACCTATAAGCCTAATTATCAAATCTATTGAAGAGCAAAGTGATTTTAGAATCATTTATAATGCAAAAAAAATAGATACCGATCAGTTAGCCGATATAGATGTTAATAATGCTTCGCTAGAAACGGTTTTAACGCAATTATTAAAAGATAAAAACATTGCCTTTTATATTCAGAAAAAGCAGGTTTTATTGACTCCTTCGGTTCCTGAAACTTCAAATTCAGCGGTTCAGGAAACTTCAAGAATGATTAGCGGAACGGTCTATAGCGCAAAAGACAAACAGCCGCTTCCAGGTGCTTCTATTCGCATAAAAGGAACTGGAATGGGCGCTATTACTGATTTTAACGGAAAGTTTGTCTATCAGCTAAAAGGAAACACGATTTCGAATCTGGTTCTTGAAGCCGGTTTTTTAGGAATGGAAACCCAGTCTCAAAAAGCAGACGACAAAAAAGTTTTTGTTTTTTATCTTCAAGAAGCGACAGATGAACTAAATCCTGTTGTGATTACTTCGTCTTATGGCACTACAAAACTAAAAGAAGAAATTGTTGGAAGTATTTCGACTTTACAAGCCAAAGATATTGCTGTCGAGCAAGCTTCTGAGAGTTTTGATAAAATGATCACGGGACAAATTGCCGGTGTTATGGTAGAAAATACTTCTGGTGTAGGTGGCCCTGTAAAAATTAATATCCGCGGTCAAGGTACATTATCTTCTTTAAGCGGCGCAATTACTGGAACTTCTTCGCAACCGCTTATTATTATTGATGGCGTTGTAATGAGCGAAGAATATGCCATTGACAGCAGTTTGTTTAACGGAAGCGGCGATTTTTCTGAAAACATCGCTAATCCTTTAATGAAAATTGCTCCAGAAAATATTGAAACCATTTCTGTTTTAAAAGATGCCGCAGCTGTAGGTATTTATGGTGCCGATGGCGCAAATGGAGTTATTTTAATTACCACTAAAAAAGGTAAAAAAGGTAAAACGCAATTTGGTTTTTCAAATCAGTTGGGAGTTTCTTCTGCCATTAATCAAATTAAATATTTAAATGGAGAACAATACACCGAACTTCGAAATGAGTTCATGAAAAACACCACAACTGGCTATGTTCCTGTTGCTTATAATGGCGTAAATACCGATTGGTTTAACATTCTAAACCGATCTGGAATTTATAATAAATATAATTTTAATGTTTCGGGTTCTACTTCTAAATTTTCGTACAGAACCAATGTTAGTTACACCAAAATTGACGAACCTCAGGTTGGAAATGAGTCTAAGCAATTAAATGCGGGAATTAATCTAGGCTACAGTTCTGGAAAATGGGATATCAATTTAATGCTGAATCCGAGTTTTGTACAAAAAGATGCGCCTAACATTTTTTATAGTTTTGCCTACCTTCCTACTCTTCCCGTATACAATGCAGACGGATCGTATGCCGATTTAGGTTTAAGCGGTGCTACGAGAGGAAATCCGTTAGCGGCAATTGAACAAAACAAAAATGAAGCACAGACTTTTGGTCTTTTAGGAAGTATCAATTTATCTTATAAACTCAATAAAAACATTCGTTTTTCTACTCTTTTTGGTATGGATTATACCGATAAAGAACAAGATCGTTATTTTTCTGCAGCAAATGAAAGCGGTCAGTTTAACGGAACTTTTATTCTAAACGGAGATACGCATGCCGCTTGGGGTCGTCGTCTTATCAATGAAAGAAATTCGACTAAATGGAACTGGCAAGGACAAGCTTTGTTCAATAAGCAACTGAATGAAAACAATGAAATTGATGGTGTTGTTGGTTTTGAATTGGCTGAAGACAAAACAGATTTCAATTACCAATCTGGGGTCGGATTTTTAGAGCCAAACCGTATTAATGCTGTTACAGATGCCATAAGAGATGATAATCCAAACACACCTCAAGATGAATCTAAAGATGGTCAGACCTACAGAAATGAAATCAGTTACAATTCGAGAGTTTCTTTATTCTCGCAGGTAAATTATAATTATAAAAAACGCTATTTCTTGTTGGCAAATTACCGTCGCGATCAGAGTTCTGTTTTTGGAGATGATACCGATGTGGCTCATAATGGAGGTTTAGGTGGTGGTTGGATTATTAGCAATGAAAACTTTTTAGACTCTAATTCTTGGATTGATTTCTTGAAATTAAAAGCGAGTTATGGTACAACAGGAAATTCTAAAATTGGTTCGTACCGATCAAAAGGTTTGTACAATATCAGCCAGAACGGATATAATGGTGCTATTGGAGCAACTACAGGTTTTGCGCCAAATGGAAGGTTAAGTTGGGAAAAAAACACAAAATTCAATGCAGGATTTGATTTTAATATTTTCAAAAGAATCGAATTGACTTTAGAATATTATTATGACAACAAAAGCAATTTAATTACTGCCCGAGATATCCCGACAGAAACGGGTTATAGTGCAGTGCAATTAAACGCAGCCAGTATGTACAATAAAGGTTTTGAGCTTACTACTAGAATTAAATGGATAAAAAGCGATGCTTTTAAATGGACAACAGCATTTAATATTTCTACAATAAACAGCAAAGTAACCGACTTAAAAGGTCTAGGAAGCGATTATTCTGAAGCGAATATTGCATTGGCGCAAAAAATAGGCTACAGTACTACAACATTATGGGGAATAAAATGGGTTGGTGTAGATCCTGCAACAGGAAGAGATCTTGTGCAAAAAAATGGTCAAGTTTACGATGCAAAAACCTATAATGAACTTCACACTGTTGCCGATTGGGAGCCAATTGGAGACAAGCAAGCAGATGCTTACGGAGGTTTTTACAACACTTTTACTTTCTATAATAATCTTACTTTGTCTGTTAGAGGAGATTATCAAATTGGTGGTGACTTATTGGCGTCAAGCGTGCTTATAGATCAATATAATGTAACAACAAACCGAAATCTTTCTGTAAATGCATACGATTATTGGAGAAATCCAGGCGATAATGTTTCTCAGTCGGCTGTAACACTTTCGCCAATTCTAAACAATTTAAGCAAGTATGTTTATGATGCTACTTACATCAGAATCAGCAATGTTAATTTAAGTTATAATGTGCCGCTGAAAAATACTTTTCTGGATGCTCTTTCTGTTTTTGCCGATGCTACAAATGTGGCGTATTGGTACAAAGAAAAAAGTCCGAAAGGAATGAACGGAGTTCGAGAGTATAGTTATATCTATCCGCAAGCAAGAACAATTTCGCTTGGAGTAAATGCTAAATTTTAAGAAAATGAAATATTCAAAATACTTATCTATATTTTTTCTAATGCTTTCATTACAAAGCTGTAGTGACTTTTTAGAACAAGAACCTGGAACACAAACTTCTATAGACGAACTTTTACAGAACAAAACAGGAGTTTTACAGGCACTTACAGGTCTTTACACCGAAGTAGAAGCCAATGTAAGACCAGATCGCTATGCTGCTTATGCTGATTTGCAGGGCGGTAATATAAAATTTGCGCCAGTTGCAACGGGAGGCTCTAGAGGTCAAATTTCTCCAGTAATAAATCTGCAGCAAA
Organism: Flavobacterium chungangensis; assembly: GCF_042654045.1. Taxonomy (NCBI): domain Bacteria; kingdom Pseudomonadati; phylum Bacteroidota; class Flavobacteriia; order Flavobacteriales; family Flavobacteriaceae; genus Flavobacterium; species Flavobacterium chungangensis. The sequence goes on along the minus strand of NZ_JBHSFY010000013.1, from coordinate 83,650 downwards.
TTTATTCTTTTGAAGATGTAGCGCTAACCAGTAATTTCAAATCATTTTACGATACCAGTTATGATATAATCAATCAGGCAAATTTAATTTTAGAATTTACTCCTGCCCTAACCGACGCCACTGAGGCAGAGAAAAGCCAAATAAAAGCAGAAGCTTTGGCAATAAGAGCCTATGCGCATTTTCTTTTATCTCTTGTTTACAGCCAAGATTATAAATATACTCCCGATGCATCGCATCTAGGGATCATCTACAGCACAGAATCTATCAAATCCGGCATACAGTATCCTGCCAGAAAAACGGCTGCCGAGACGTATACTTTAATTATAAATGATTTACAAACGGCTATCGATAATTATTCAGACGCTTCACTCCTTTCTGGTCCTGCTTATTCTTTCTTTAACAGAAAAAATACAAAAGCATTATTGGCGAGAGTTTATCTTCAAAAAGGAGATTGGACTAATGCTTACGACATGGCAAATGATGTAATTACCAATTCTGGCGTTGTGTTGACCAGCAAAGAAACTTTAATTGCAGAATGGGAAAAGCCAGATCTTCCCGTGTCTGAAATTTTATTGGAATTTTCTATTCCAAAAGACACTGAAGGAAGTGTTACTTCATCCATGTCTAGTACTTTCGGCTATATTACAGATACTAACTTTCAAAAATATACTGCTTCCAATGATTTGGTTAATCTTTACGAAAGCACAGATTTAAGAAAACAATTGTTCTTAACAAAATCGCTTTTTACAATAGTAAGTGGCGTTCAGACCAATCTTAATTACAATTTTACCAAAAAATACCAGAATAATGCGGGTTATGTAGCTTCTAGGCTTAGCGAAATGTATTTAATTCGTGCCGAAGCGGCGCTAGAAACCAACAGAGCCGATTTGGCAATGGCAGATATTAACATCATTCGTGCCCGCGCCAATGCCTCTCTATTGACCAATACAAACAATCTTAAAGAAAATATCTTTTTAGAACGAAGAAAAGAATTATGCTTTGAAGGTTTCCTATTTTTTGATATTGCCAGAATGCACAAAGATGTTTCCAGAAATGATGGCTGTATTGCTACGGTTTGCAGTCTTACTTATCCGTCTTTAAAATACGTACTGCCAATACCAACATTCAACACTAATCTTAACCCAAACTTGCAGCAAAATGACTCGTATTAAGATATTCAGTATATTATTTACAGCGCTATTATATATTTCATGTTCTAAAGATGACTACAAATTAGGCTCAGATATCGATCCTTTTTTACGATTTAACTTTTTAGTTAAAAGTGACAACACGCCTTTAGAATATCCAACCGTAAACGGAAATTTAGTTCCGCAATCTACTTATGAAAACAAATCTGTAAAGACCTTAAAAGTTCCTGTAGCTTTAACAACACGCGAATTGAAAGGAACTGTTACAGCCAATTTTAGTGCCGAAACAAACGGTGCAAGTGACAGTTTTAGTGTAAATCCTGTAAATCAGCTTTCTTTTCAAGGCAGCAAACTAACAGATACAATTTATGTCTCGTTTGATAAAAGATGGACGCAAAGCCAGAATATTACATTAAAATTAGAAACGGTTTCTGATCCTGATATTCATATTGGAAACCTGAATACAGAATATCCAAACACTACTTTCAAGATTGATTTAGGAACTATTGCAACCAATTGCACCTTTCCTGTAACGCAATACAATATAAAAGGAGAAATGGGCGAAAAAATCGATTTTATAGTCAATTATCCAAATGGTTTTTTCCCTGAGGAAATTGAAAATGCGTCTATTTTTAAATTCCAAAACGGATTCGAATATTCCTTAACTCACGATGATTATGGCAATAATAGAACTTCTGTAACTTATCATTTAACTCTTTTAGAAGATCTTCAAAATGATGATGTTCGATACGAATCTAAATTAACGCTTGTAAATATTCCGAATTACACTGCAACAGGAAACATCAACTTGACCATTGTAAAACCAATAAAAACGCCAAGAGATGTTCAGGCCTATCCAGCTTCAAAATTCTCTGATCCGACGAATGCATTTTATCTGACATACGGAGAACATTGGTTTAATAATAATGGTACGTGCTCTTGGCAGACTTTCAACGCTTTAACTTTCCCAGTTATCGTGACAAAAGACGATCCTAATGCCATATTATACAGCGATAGAGGAACTACAAATCCTAACGACGATATTTATCACGATGCTTTCAAAATTGGATTTAACGTAGCAAGCGGAACCAATACGGTGAATTCTTTTGGCTTAAAAAGATGGTTTTCTAACGAAAATAATTCTGCTTCAATATCACCTGGATTTAATATTACGTCTGCTTTAGAATTTTTCCCTGCAAACGGAAACAGCAAAACGGAAGGAACCGTTTTAGTAATTCCGCAGGACATCACTATTGGAACTACCGGAACTGCAGCTGTACCATCAAGATCACATGTTATTGCTATTTCAGGTGAAGGAACCTACAAAGAAATCAGCAATGGCTTATATGAAATATCATTTGAATTAAAACTAACAAATGAGGCACTGTTTGGAGGAACAGTTTCGACACAATATAGAATGTACAATAACAGAACGTATCCAAAACCAGCGGCTTTAAGTATTCCATGTCCTAAAGAAGTTGCTCTTTAATATAAAAATGGTTTCAAGTTTCAGGTTTCAAGTTGCAACAGAACCTGAAACCTGAAACTTGAAACAAAAAAAATAAAAATTGAAAAAACTAATCATCCCAATCTTATTCCTGCTGAGCTTAACGGCTTATAAAAGCATAGAAGGTCCTGATTACATCGATATTCAGGAACTAAGAAAACTCTATTCTAGTGGAGATGCCTCAAAATGGCCTGTCGCAGAATTAAATGAAAACGTCGATAAATCGAAATTTCAAGATATTGGGGTGCTTCCTGCGGTTCCTTATCCTGCTTACAATCCGTATTCAAAGGAAAAAGAAAGTTTGGGCAAGATTTTGTTTTTTGATCCGAGATTGTCGCGAAGCGGACAAATTGCGTGTGCTTCCTGCCACAATCCAGAATTGGGTTGGACAGATAATCTAACGCGTTCTTTTGGTCACGATCGCCAAACGGGAAAACGTAACTCGATGACGATTTTAAATTCGGCATATGCCACTTCCCTATTCTGGGATGGCCGAGCTTCGAGCCTAGAAGATCAGGCTCAATTTCCTGTTCAAGATCCTTTAGAAATGAATGAAAAACTAACAATTGCCGTTGATAAAATTGCTAAAATTAAAGGCTATAATTTGTTGTTTACAGAAGCTTTTGGAGATAAAAAAGTGACTTTAGAACGAATTCAGTACGCGATTGCCACTTTCGAAAGATCGATCAATAGTCCGAAAAGTAAATTTGACCAGTTTGTAAGCGGAAAATCAGATATTTATACTGATCAGCAAGTGAAAGGAATGCATTTGTTTAGAACCAAAGCACAATGCATTAATTGCCATAATACACCTTATTTCAGTGATAATGAGTTTCATAATGATGGCCAAACTTTATTCGGAACAAAAAATGAAGATTTCGGACGTTATAATGTGACAAAAGATGTAAAAGATATCGGCAAATTTAGAACGCCAACACTCCGTGAAGTTGTAAACACAAAACCTTGGATGCATCATGGACATTTTCCAACTTTATTGGATGTTGTAGAATTGTACAATCTCGGAAATCCGTCTCCTGTTCAAAAAAAATATCTAGGAACAGCCCGAGATTCTCTTATTCCGAAATCAGATCCAATGCTTAGAAAATTGAATTTAAGCAAAGAAGAAATGGGCGATTTATTAGCTTTTATTGAAACTTTAAGTACGCCAACCAGAAGAATTATGATTCCCGAAATGCCAAAATAAGTTAGTTAATTGATTTGTATTTTGCCCCAAGTATTTTCAAATCTGTTAAGCCCATTTCTTTTATGAAATGGGCTTTTTATTTAGAAATATTTATTCTAAAGACATAAATGTTATTATTTCAACTATTAAATATTGAGTACTTTTCTTCTTTCTCAACTTTTCTTGAATTGTGAAACATAATCGAGTAATAAAATTTAATTTATTTGTAAAACCCCAGCGGGGTGAAATATTTATAGAATTACAATAAGACAAATAAAAAAGCTCCAGAGGAGTGACATTTATGTAGGTTGCAGAAAAAATATGTCGCTCCTCTGGAGCTTTATATTGTAACCGTTTATTCTTTGCTATAAATATTTCGCTTCTCCGAAGCTTACAAAAGAAGAGTTATAATTGAGTCGGCAGTTTTTTAAAAACTCACGGATTACAAACCCCAAAGATTGCAAATGAAAGTTTTTACGATAATCTTACAACAATTCCCGTTTGTCTTTTTGTAACTTTAATAAAACATTTAAAAATGCTATTTAACTTCAACCAATACTTATTTACTATCCCTTCATTGAAGCATAAAATAACGCTGCATCCTACATAACATTGGCATTTTTTAAATTTGTTTGTCACTCAAAAGAAGCTTTTTCTTTTATAAAAAATTATTGTCATGAGAATAGATCAAATACAAATTAAAACAAACGATATTCAAAAAACGAAAGCATTTTACCAGAACCTTTTTGGGCTTTTTATTCTGGAAAATGACCAAAAATCGATCACATTTCAAGCCGGAACTTCTATTTTAAAATTTATTGAAGATCCAGATTTTAATTCCATCTATCACTTTGCTTTTAATATTCCTGAAAATCAGCTTGAAAAAGCCATTCAATGGTGCAAAGACAAAGTGGATTTAATTGTTTTGGAAGATAAAAGTGTCGTTACTAACTTCGAAAATTGGAATGCGCATTCTATTTATTTCTTTGATCACAACGGAAATTTACTCGAATTCATTGCTAGACATGATCTTAATAATGAACAAGTTGGTGAATTCAACTCTGCTTCTATTTTAAACATAAGCGAAATCGGAATTGTTACAGAAAATCCGCTGCAATTAGGAAATCAATTAATTGAAGAACACGCATTGCATTTCTTTTCTCAAAATACAAATACCGATAAATTTGCTGCAATTGGTGATCATGACGGTTTATTGATTCTAGTTCAACCGACTAGAAATTGGTATCCAACTCAGATTCCTTCTGAAAGTAATCCGGTAAAAATTACTTTGGAGAATAATGAAAACATAATTGAATTGAAGTTTTAATAATCTGACAATTCTAAATTCTGTATTTTTATGCAACTTTAAAATGAATCAAAATGCCATTTGTTATAATAAGTCTTCCAAAAAAACTTTCGCTTGAAACAAAAAATACTATTTCTGAAGCTGTCCATCAATCTTTAATTGAAGAATTTAATATTCCTGTAGATGATTATTTTCATGTAATTGAAGAACTAGAAACACATCAGATAAAATATCCTAAAAGTTATTTAGGAATTTCACACTCTGAAGAAATCATTTTTGTGCAAATAACCGCGGGACAAGGAAGAACTTTAGAACAAAAGAAAAAACTATATCACCAAATTGCTTCGAAAATTGCGACTTCAACTGAAATACTAATCAACAACATAATTATTATTTTACTGGAAAATAATGGTCATGAAAACTGGTCTTTTGGCAATGGAGAAATTCAAGAGCAAAAACATTTAAAAAAATAAGTAAAAAGCCCAATTCGTACGAATTGGGCTTTTTATTATCTTAAAATTTCATCCTCTGGATTCTTACTGCATTCAATATCGCTAATAGCGCCACGCCAACATCAGCAAAAACAGCTTCCCACATTGTGGCAAGTCCGCCCGCGCCAAGAATTAAGACAAAAGCTTTTACTACAAAAGCCAGCGTAATATTCTGCCAAACAATCTTTTTGGTCTGTTTCCCTATGTTGATTGCCATTGCAATTTTGCTAGGTTTATCATCCTGAATTACGACATCGGCAGTTTCTATGGCAGCATCGCTCCCTAAACCTCCCATCGCAATCCCGACCGTGCTTAAAGCGATTACAGGCGCATCGTTTACGCCATCACCCACAAAAGCAATCGTTTCGTTTTTGGCCTTAATTTCGTTGACTTTATTGACTTTATCTTCAGGAAGCAAATCACCAAACGCTTTTACAATACCAAGCTTATCTGCTACGAATTGAACAACATTCGATTTATCTCCACTCAACATGGTCAGCTTTACGCCTAGAGACTTTAGTTTTGAAACCGTTTCTTTCGCATCTTCTTTAATTTCATCTGCAATAGTCAGATAACCTGCAAATTTACTTTCATAAGCAATTGCAATCGTGGTGTAAACTATTGAAGACGGATCAATATCATACGAAATGGAATATTTATCCAAAAGCTTAAAATTCCCTACAAGCAATTCTTTTCCGTTGTAAGTTGCTTTTAATCCGTGACCTGAAATTTCTTCGATTTCTTTTAATTCGACCGAAGAATCAACTGGTCCAACATGATTATGAATGGCTGTTGCTACAGGATGCGTGCTTCTGTTTTCTAAAGCATTAACGAGCTTTAAAATTTCATTTTTATTAAATTCGGGTTTTATAATAACTTCTTGCACTTTAAAAACACCTTCGGTCATCGTTCCCGTTTTGTCTACCACCACATGCTGAATGGTCGAAATACTGTCGAGAAAATTACTTCCTTTAAACAGAATTCCGTTTTTACTTGCAGCACCTATTCCGCCAAAATAACCCAGCGGAATACTGATAACCAAAGCACACGGACAAGAAATTACCAAGAAAACTAAAGCTCTGTACAACCAGTCACTAAAAACGTAATTATCTACAAAAAGAATTGGAAGCAGACAAATCGCAATGGCAAGATAAACTACAATTGGTGTATAGATTTTGGCAAACTTCCTAATGAACAATTCGGCAGGTGCTTTTTTTGTTGTGGCATTTTGCACCAATTCCAGAATTTTAGATAGTTTACTGTCATTATAAGCTGTTGTTACTTTTACCTCGGCAATAGTGCTTCCGTTTAGCATTCCGGCCAAAACGGTATCGCCTTTCTTTTTGGTGTCAGGCTTGCTTTCTCCCGTCAAAGCAGCTGTATTAAACGAAGCGGAATCTGACAACAATTCGCCATCCAAACCAAGTTTTTCGCCTGCTTTAAGCTGAATAATCGCTCCAATCTGAACGTCTTTGGCTTTGACTTTTACTGCAACATTGTTTTCTAAAATATGCACCTCATCTGGACGTTGATCGAGCAGACTTTTAATGCTAGATTTGGCTCTACTAACCGCCATTCCTTGAAAGGTTTCTCCAATGGTGTAAAATAGCATAACAGCAACACCTTCTGGATATTCTCCAATGGCAAAAGCGCCGATTGTGGCGATACACATCAGGAAAAATTCTGAGAAAACATCTCCTTTTACAATGCTTTCATAAGCTTCTCTCAAAACTGGAAGTCCGACCGGAAGATACGCAATTGCATACCAGACAATTCTAACATATCCTGTAAACCATTCTTGCGGAAAATAGTTGTCTAAACCAATTCCGATTAGCAGTAAAATAAAAGATACAATCGATGGCAGAAACAACTGAAAAAGACTTCCGTTTGCGCTATGTTCATGATCATATCCTTCGTGATTGTGCCCGTCTTTATCAGTCTGCACAGGCTCGTCATGAGAGCAGCAGCAAGAAGGTTTGACTTTATTTTTTTTATTTTTTACTTCTTTATCTTGATGTATCATTTTGAGTTTCAGGTTTCAGGTTTAAAGTTTCACGTTTTTAATGCCCGAAGTTATTGTTTAAATAATGTCCTAAAATTAAGCATTTTGTGCTAAAGTTTGTTGCCACGAAGACACTAAGTCTCTAAGTTTTTTTTAAAGTCTGGTGGAATTAATCTCGCAAAGTCGCAGAGATGCAAAGTTTTTTTTAAGTTGGATTAAGTTAGCCTCGCAAAGACGCTAAGTTGTGAAGTTTTTTTTCTCATTTTATGTCATTTCGACGAAGGAGAAATCTCCGCTAGAAACTTCACAAAGATTGAATTCTAGGAACGGAGCTACTTGTGGAGATTTCTCCTTCGTCGAAATGACAAATAATACGTATATTCTCCATGTAAAAAACTTCGCGACTTTGCGAGATTAATTCCACTCTACCATAAAAAAACTTTGCACCTTTGCGTCTTTGCGAGCAAATTACACTCCAACATAAAAAAAACTTTGTGCCTTAGCGCCTTCGTGGCAAAACTCACTAATGCGAATGCTCCCCGCCTCCCTTCATTGCTGAAAGCAAATAAAAAGCGCCTTTTGTAACAATCTTTACTTGAGAGTCAATTTTATCAACAAATTTTACTTCTGTAAAACCTAAATCGGTTGTACCTGGAATTACTTCTACGGCTTTAAAATGAACTTCTTCCTCGTGCGCTTCTTCTTTTTCGCCTGCTTTGTGTTCGTGTTTTTCTTCTGCATGACCTTCTTCCTGAACAAAAACAAAATACTTATCAGCATTTCGAACCACGGCATCTTTTGGTAATGCTGGAACAGTGGCATTGGTAATATTAATATTCGCAGAAACGTACATTCCCGGAATCAGACCTTTCGCATCTGCAGGATCAATTTTAGCATGAACAGCAACGGTTTTACTTTCGTTAGAAAAAGACTTATTGATTCCGAAAATCTTTCCTTTAATCGATTTATTCGACTGATTGGTTAAGACAAAATCAATTACCTGACCAACAGAAATCGAACCCAAATCTTTTTCATACACATTGAGATCTAAATGCATTTGGCTATTGTCAACCACTTCAAAAAGCGAAACTCCTGTATTCGCAAAAGCACCTTTGGCAATATTGATTTTTCCAACAAAACCATTTATTGGCGATACAATTGGCACGACCGATGTTGTTCCTTTTGCATTCACATGCAAAGCATCTAATTTGTTTTTTGCGGCTTGCGCTCGGGCTCTTTCGGCCGCTAATTTGGCTTTTACTTCCTGAAAAGTCTTTCTCGGATTCACATTTTCCTCACTCAATGTTTTCTGACGATTATACTCTAACTGCAGAAATTCTACATTAGCAACAGCTGACTGATAATCTTCCTGCATTTCTATAACTTCCAAATTCTGAATCGTTGCCAGCACTTTTCCTTTGTTTACATAAGTTCCTTCCAAAACATAAATATCTTTTACTGTTCCGCCAATTAAAGTCGAAACTTCAGCAGAATTTTGCGGAGGAACTGTTGTGTAACCATTTGCTTTGATGACTTTGTTGAGGTTTCGATCTTCTACAATTCCAGTTTCAATTCCTACCGTTTTGTATTGTGATTCCGTCAAAGCCACTTCTGTAGTTTCTTTTTCTTCTTCCTGAGCTTCTTCCGCTTTCTTTTCGTTACAACTTGCTAAAGTAACCGCAAGGCATGCAATCCCGATAGCTATCGGGAGCAAGGCACGCAAGGAAATCAAACTTTGCGAACTTTGCGTTAAAATCTTTACGCTCTTTGCGGCTAAACTATTATCTATATTTTTCATGATTAATTGATTTTGATAGTTGGAAATTGAAGTTCGATAGCACTCTGATTGTAGCTGTGTGTTGCCTCGACAAATTGCTTTTTTATATCGATTGCTTGATTTAAAAAGCTGATATACGACCAGTAACTCATATCGCCGTTGGCATAACTTTTCTGAGCCGTTTCAATAATCTGATCGGCATAATGCAAGCCTTCATTTTGGAAATACGCTAAGTTTTTCTGCTGCTTTTTGAAATTGTTCTGCAATTCTTCTTTCTGCAGATTCAAAATCATTTTGTTTTTATCTAAAGCCATTTGCGACTGCGAAATACTGATTTCGGCCGCTTTGGCTTTGGTAGTATTCACACCGCCAAATAACGGAATCTGTAATCCTGCCGTAAAACCCTGAAACAGCGATTCTGTGTTGATGGTTTGTGCAAAATAACCTAATCCAACTTTTGGTGTTCGCAGTGCTTTAAACGTTCCCACTTCTTTTTGGTAAACTGAAATCTGCTGCTCGTAAAAATCGGTCATCAAAGTCTCTGCTTTTGTATTTTCCTGATTTTCTATAAAAGTGTATTGTAAAGCCGTCTTTGAATCGGGAACAATACTTTCATTTGTCTGAATGAAAAATTGCAATTGTTTCTGATAGATTGCCAAGTCGTATTCTAACTGTGCTTTTTGGGTTTCAATCTCCTTTACTTTCGCTTTAGCGCTAATGACTTCGATGTTTCCGCTTTCTCCAGTTTTAAAACGCAATTCGGCGTTCTTTAAGAACTTGGTGTAAATAGCATTCAATTCTGAATTAAGCTTCTGGATTGAAATTCCATACAAATATTGATAGTACGCCAATGTCACCGCTTTTTCAATTTCATACGAAGACAAAGCTTTTCTTTTTTCGGCCAGTTTTGCCAATTCTTCCTGCAATTGTCGATTGGCTTTAGTAATATTTCCCAACGGAAAAAACTGCTGTACCGAAACGTTATGGTCGTAATCGGCGCTATTAAACTGACCGCCTTGATATTGCACCTGCAATGGATCGGGCTGAAAAGCTGCTTTCTTGAGAACGGTTTGTTTTTCAATTTCTTTATCGGCAATTTTTAAGTCGATGTTGTTCGATTTGGCTAGTTCTATTGCTTTTTCCAGACTGATGGTTTGCTGTGCAAATGTTGCTGTACTTGCTAATAGGAATGTGCTTAACCACAAAACCTTATTTGCTAACAGCAACTTATTTAACCGCAAAGTTCGCAAAGGATGCGCGAAGTTCGCAAAGGTTATATACTCTGTTTTATATATTGAATTTTTCATTTTTATCATTTTTGTTTCACGCAGATTTAAAAAGATTTAAGCAGATAGGCGCAGATTATTATTTAAATATTCCAAAATTGATCTGCTAAAATCTGCAGGATCTGCGTGAAAAATCATTTTTTTTGTTTCTCGCAGATTGAGCAGATTTTTTCTTTTAAAATTAATCTGCGTAATCTGCGAGAGAAATTATTTTCTACACGCAGTAATAAATTATCTAATTATCAAATTTTCTCATTACCTAATTATCTTTGCGGTTAAACTTCTCCAGCAATAAATATAAAATCGGTAAAACGATCAACGTTAATAAAGTTGCAGAGATTAATCCGCCGATTACTACGGTTGCTAGAGGTTTTTGCACTTCTGCTCCGCCGCTTGTAGATAAGGCCATTGGCAAAAATCCTAATGAAGCTACCGCTGCGGTCATTAAAACAGGACGCAAACGAGTTTTGGTTCCGATAAGGATTCTCTGAAACGGATCTGAAATTCCTTCTGATTTTAATTGATTGAAATACGAAATCAGTACAATTCCGTTTAAAACTGCAATTCCGAATAAGGCGATAAACCCAATTCCGGCAGAAATACTAAACGGCATTCCTCTCAGCGAAAGCGCAAAAACGCCTCCGATCGCTGATAACGGAATCGCACTAAAAATTAGCAATGCTTGTTTGGCACTTTTAAAAGTAAAATAAAGAAGCACTAAAATTAGTCCCAAAGCAATTGGCAAGGCTACAGAAAGTCTTTTCGAAGCTTCAATTAAATTTTCAAACTGTCCGCCATACGTTACATAATAACCTGCGGGAAGTTTAAAATTTTTATCCAGTTTTGCCTGAATTTCTTCGACAACACTTTTGATATCTCGTCCACGAACGTTTAATCCAACGGTAATTCTTCGTTTTCCGTCTTCGCGAATAACCTGTACAGGACCTTGTTCGTATTCTACAGAAGCAACCTGAGAAAGGGGAACTTGCTGTCCACTAGGAAGCGGAATAAACAAATTACTCACATCGGTAATGTCTGCCCGATTGCTTTCGTCCATTCTTACCACAACATCAAATCTTTTGCTTTCGTCATAAATCTTTCCAGCCACTTCTCCCGCAAAAGACGAACGGATAATCTGGTTGATATCTGAAATATTTAGTCCGTAAAGCGCAATTTTATCGTAATCGTATTTAATGGTAATCTGTGGCAATCCTGTAACTTTATCGGCTTTCAAATCTCCTATTCCGTCGATTCCTTTTATTTTCGAAATCAATTCTGTCGCTTTGGCATCTAGGATTTCCAAATCGTCACCAAAAATCTTGATGGCAATATCAGAACGGCTTCCTGTCATTAATTCGTTAAAACGCATTTGGATGGGCTGCGAAATCTCGATATTGGCTCCAGGAATAATTTCCATTTCTTCTTTCATGGCATTGGCCAATTCTTCCCAATTACGGTATTTGCCTTTCCATTCTTTTTTGTCTTTTAAAACAATAATCAAATCCCCACTTTCAATTGGCATCGGATCGGTTGGAATTTCACCACTCCCTATTTTGGTCACAATGGTTTTAATTTCAGGGAATTTAGCTTTTAGAATCTGTTCGTATTTAGTCGTCGTTTCCACCATCTGCGTAAGCGAACTTCCCGTCATAATGGTCGCATTGATTGCCAAATCGCCTTCTTCAATTGTCGGGATAAACTCGCCTCCCATATTTTGGAAAACAATAAAAGCAAAAGCAAATAACCCGACAGCAACAGAAAGCACTACTTTTTTAAAATCTACCGCTTTTTTCAATAAAGGCGTATAACGGCTTTCTAGCCAAGCAATCATGCGATCACTGAAATTTTCTTTGTGCTCTGTTTTTTTCGAAAGAAATAAAGCACTCATCATTGGAATATATGTGAGCGAAAGAATAAATGCTCCGATAATGGCAAAACCAACCGTCATGGCCATTGGCTTGAACATTTTTCCTTCGGTTCCAATTAGAGCCAGAATTGGCAGATAAACGATCAGAATAATGATTTCTCCAAAAGCCGCGCTATTTCTAATTTTTGAAGCCGAATTATAGACTTCTTCGTCCATCTCTTCCTGCGTTAATTCTTTTTTATTTTTGAGTTTCTGCAGATGATGCATTGTGGCTTCTACGATAATTACGGCACCGTCAACTATAATCCCGAAATCTATCGCTCCGAGACTCATCAGGTTTCCGCTTACGCCAAAGGCATTCATTAAAATAACGGCAAACAGCATTGCCAACGGAATCACAGAAGCGACAATTAATCCCGCGCGAAGATTTCCTAAGAATAGTATCAGAACAAAAATTACGATTAAAGCTCCTTCTAATAAATTCTTTGCAACAGTTTTTATAGAATTGTCTACCAGTTTTCCTCTATCAATAAAAGCTTCGGCAACAACTCCTTCCGGAAGACTTTTATTAATCTGAGCCATTTTTTCATGAACTCGTTCAACAACAGCGCTAGAGTTTTCTCCTTTCAGCATCAAAACCAATCCAGAAACAATTTCTCCTTTGCCATCTTTGGTTGATGCTCCGTAACGTAGCGCAATACCTTCACGAACCTGCGCTACATTTCGAACCAAAACAGGCGAACCATTTCGGTTTTTAACTACTACATTTTCAAGGTCTTTTATTCCTTTTGCCATTCCAACACCGCGAATAAAATACGTGTATTGATCTTTTTCGATATAAGCTCCACCTGTATTTTGATTGTTCTTTTCTAAAGCATCAAAAATTTCGGTAATGGTAACTCCAAGACTATTTAGCATATTAGGATTTACAGCAATTTCAAATTGTTTGAGTTTTCCACCCCAAGTGCTAATTTCAGCAACACCGCGAACTCCCTGCAATTGCGGAATAATGATCCAATCCTGAATTGTTCTCAGTTCAATCGCGCTGTATTTGTTTTCATACCCTTTTTTGGCATATACATCATATTGGTAAATTTCTCCTAAACCTGTTGAGATTGGCGCTAATTCTGGAGAATTTACATAATCTGGAATGTTTTCTTCGGCTTGTTTTAAGCGTTGGAATATCTGTTCACGTGCCCAGTAAATATCAACATCCTCTTCAAAAACAACGGTTACAACGGATAGTCCGAAACGAGAAATACTGCGAAGTTCGATCACATTTGGAACTGTCTTTACAGCTCTTTCTAAAGGATACGTAATTAATTGCTCGACTTCTTGACTCGCCAATGTTGGTGCAGTCGTAATAATCTGAACCTGATTATTGGTTACATCAGGAAGAGCATCGAGCGGCAAATTTTTAAGCGCATAGCTTCCCCAAGCAATGAGTGCAAGGGTAAATAATAGTATGACGAATTTGTTTCGTATACTAAATTGAATGATTTTATCTAACATTTGAGTATATAATGACGTGAGAAATTAGACAATTAAATTGTCTGTAAACGTGTGGAAAGTCCACAACTCTCTCGCCCGTTTTCGATTTTTATCGAACAGGCCTAATCATTATGCTATTTGAGGGGGCTGCCAAATACTTCCGTAGAAATTGGAAATAAAAACAGAACTGTAACTTGGTAATACAATTGAGATTTGATTGTAAGTCTTAGGAAATTCAAAACTTACGGCAGAATGGTAACTTAAAACCTGTGCGCCACAGCAATTGCAGGCACAAAATGGAGAACATAAATCATTGTCTTTGTCGTGCGAATGATTGTCTTCTGAGGCAAACTGAGCTGTTTTATGCATAGCGCTGTTTACTTCCATATCGGCACATGGCATATTAGACAATGCCAACAGGTAAATTGATAATATGATTGTTATCCATTTCACAGTCGTAAAAATACAATTTATTTTTTAATTGGTATTTGACGCTGCTAATTCCTAGAATAAAAATACTGAAAAATGGTACAAAAATTATTTTAATGCCTTTTATCATTTTCTTATCATTTTTTGTCGGCGGTAAGAAAATTTCCTTAACTTTAACATTAATTAACACATTATCAAGCCTTAATCTTTAATTACAATAAAGCCAATTTAGCATACCAATAAAAAGATTCTCACAATAGCATTAGTACATATTTATTTTTCGCAGTTTAATTAATTTAACATTAAAACACTTAAATCAATGAAATGTAATACACTAATATCAGCCTTTTTATTACTATTTAGCATGCAAATTTTCGGACAGGTTTATACCGATAAAATTGTAGGGAAAAAAAATGAAGAATTAAAAGACAGCCTTAAAGTCGAAAAATACCCGTACGCCTTACCTATTTGGGGTGAGAAAGTAGCTCAAAAAGGATACAAGCTTCCCTATTCTGCAGGAGTTTCTGTTAATTATTTTTGGCAGGAATCTGAAATTGTCATTAATGATTTGAATATTGGTTTTAATCATGGCCCCCAATATAACTTGGATGAAATTGTACGATTTGATAAATCAACGGTTGAAGCTGGTGCGCTAACTATTAGACCTGATATCTGGCTGCTTCCCTTTTTAAATATTTATGGAATTTTTGGAAAAGCCAAAACGGCAACTAAAATTAATGCTGGTATTTGGGTGCCAGATGCAGATAACAATTGGTCTGAAGTCGCCAATTTTAGCACCAAAGCAAATTTTGACGCTACTACTTTTGGTATAGGTATGACACCGACAATTGGTATTGGCGGTGGCTGGCTCGCTCTGGATATGAACATGGCCTGGACTGATATTAGTTCGCTAGATAAACCTGCTTTTTCCTATGTTTTTGGTCCGAGATTAGGAAAAACATTTAAATTCAATAAACCAGACACCAATATAGCGATTTGGGTTGGAGGTTTTAGAGTTCATATTTCTGGAGATACGAATGGAGATTTGCCTTTATCTGATTTTATTGATCTCAGCAGCGCTCAGGCTAAAGTGGACAGCGGACTTCAGAAAGTATCTGACAATCAGACAAAAGTAGATGCATGGTGGGATGGTTTAACTCCGGCTGAACAAAAAAATCCAGTTAATGTAGCCAAACATAATACTGCCGACAGAGCTCTAGAAAGAGCAGGAACATTCCTTGCAACTCTAGACGGGGCATTGAGCACAGCCTCAGATTCATCTGTTCAGTATTCCCTTCAAAAAAGACCAAAAGACATGTGGAACTTCATTATTGGGTCGCAGTATCAATTCAGTAAACATGTAATGTTTCGTGCAGAGTGCGGTTTCTTAGGTTCTCGTACACAAGTATTGGGAAGTTTACAATACCGTTTTGGACTGTAATTCATCCATTATATGAAAAAGATTTTATTAATCGTTTTTGCTTTCTTTTGTATTTCCACGGCGCAGTCACAAGTTTTGATTTCCTTAATCTTTGGAGATAAACTCAACTCAGAGTTCTTAGAATTTGGTCTGGAAGGCGGTGCAAATTTTTCTACCATTTCAAACATGGGATCTTCGGCCTTAAACCCAGGATTTAATCTTGGTTTTTATTTTGACTTTAGATCAAGAAAAAATCCAGCGTGGATGATCAATACTGGAGTAATTGTAAAATCTCCTATGGGAGCAAAAGAGATTCCGGTGTATTCTCTAAACGATGAAAATCTAGACAATACTTTTGCGGGCGGACATGTAAATCGTGAAATTCGTTATTTTAATGTTCCGATATTAATCAAATACCAATTCAAAAATAATATCTATCTCAAAACAGGTCCGCAATTTGGTTTGTTAGCCAAAGCATTTGATGAGTTTAAAAACGAAATCAATAAAGATGACGTGGTTTACAAGAAAAACATTAGAGATCAAATTCATGTTATCGATGCTGGACTTGCCTTCGGTGCGGGCTATCATATGAATGTTGGAAACGGTTTAAACATCACCGTCCAATATTATTACGGACTTGTAACGGTAATGAAAGGAGACGGTCCAAATAATCAATACAACCGATCTTTGTACGTTACAGCGGGAATTCCGATAGGAAAAGGGAAAGCGGCACAGAAAAGAGCCGAAAAAGAAGCTGAATTAAATAAAGTCGTGCTTCCTGAAGATGAAAAAAATTAAGAAATTGAAGATTTTAGATTGAGGATTAACGATTTTTGATTTCTTCCATCTGAAATCAAAAATCAAAAATCGTTAATCAAAAATCAGCAATATTAATTTCTTTTATAAACTCTAAAATCTCTTCGGTTTTTAAAATAAAATCTGGCACTGTATGCAAAATTGCATTGTTAGGCATAAAAGGCATATCTGCAGAAAGCGGATTCTGTACAACGCTTATTCCACCCGCCGCCTGAATTGCTCTCAATCCTGCTGTACCATCCGAATTGGAACCCGAAAGTAGAATTCCAACTAAATTTTGACCATATATTTCTGCAGCAGACTCAAAAGAAACATCTATACTTGGCCTACTGTAGTTTATTTTTTCTGAAGTATCTAGAGACAACGTTTCTTCTTTTTCAAATAATAAATGATAATTGGAAGGCGCGATATAAATAAATCCTGCTTCAAGTTTTACTTTATCTTCAACCTCTTTTACTTTTATTTTTGATTTTAAAGCGATTAAATCTTCTAAGGTTTGTTCGTCGGAGTTTTTTCTGTGGACAACAATGACAATCGCAAAAGAAACAGGTTTTTCTATAAAAGGTAAAATCTGCAATAATGCCTGTAAACTTCCTGCCGAACCGCCAATTATAACTACTTTACAATTTGTTACTCTTTTATTTTTCTCCATATTTTCTCTTTATCAAATTGTTTGTATTTGGTTTGAGATATAGAATACTTTATAGTTTCTTTTGTTCCAAGTGCCAAAAAACCTAAAACAGCCAAGCTGTCATCAAATAGATTGACCACTCTTTTCTGCAGATTATTATCAAAATAAATTAAAACATTTCGGCACAAAATCAGATCAAATTCATTAAACGAAGTGTCAGAAACTAGATTATGCTGAGAGAAAACCATCTTCTCCGAAAGATTTTCATTAAATTTTGCAAATCCGTAATTGGCAATGTAATAATCTGAAAAATCTTCTTGTCCGCCCGCTTCACGATAATTATCGGCATAATCTTTTATCATTCTCAGCGGGAAAATACCGCTTTTTGCTGTCTCCAAAACCGTAGCGTTTATATCTGTAGCGTATAATATTGATTTGTGCAGCAAACCAGCCTCTTTGAGCATAATCGCCATCGAATACACTTCTTCTCCTGTAGAACAGCCAGCATGCCAGATTCTGATAAAAGGTTTGGTTCCCAGCAAAGGAAGAATTTCTTTTCGAAGTGTTAGATAAAAAGACGGATCACGAAACATTTCTGTAACGTTAACCGTTATTTCATCAATCATTTTTTTGCAATATTCTGGATCGGTACGGACTTTAGACAGAAATTCATGAAAATGCTTAAATCCATCCAAAGTAAATACCCTGCTTACACGTCTTTTAAGTGAGGCTCTTGAATAACTTCCAAAATCAAAACCATAATATTCGTAAACTTCATTAATGAGAGTCTCTAATTCAATATCTTCAATCATAATTCATTTAAATTTCTCCCAAGATGTGAAGTAATTTATCTACATCTACAGGTTTTGAGATGTATGCATCTGCTCCGGCTTGTAAACATTTTTCTTTATCTCCTGCCATAGCTTGCGCTGTTACGGCAACTACAAAAGTATTCTCTTGAGACGGAATGGCTTTAATGAGCGGAATGGCCTCATAACCGTCCATTTCGGGCATCATCATATCCATCAAAACGGCATCTATTGAATTGTCCTTTGCTAATATTTTTAAGGCTTCTTCAGCACTTAAACAAGACAGACAGTCAAAAGATTTTGCCTTTAAGGTATTTACTAAAGCAAAAATATTTCTAGAATCGTCATCTACAATCAATACTTTTTTCTTTTCCATGTACAGTATTTTTTAAGATTAGATTTTATCGTATAACCAAACTCGAAGCAACGATAATAACTGATCAACATCGACCGGTTTTGTAATATAATCTGAAGCTCCCGCCTTAATACATTTTTCTCTATCGCCAGTCATGGCTTTGGCCGTTACGGCGATTACGGCTAAGTTAAGAAATTTAGGATTGCTCCTAATTTTTTCTGCCGTTTCGTAACCGTCCATATTAGGCATCATCATATCTAACAATACGACATCTGTATCTGGATTTTCATCTAAAATTTTAATAGCCTCTTTTCCATCAAAAGCGGTGATAACAGTCATTTTAAAGGCTTCCAAAGCTTTAGAAAGAGAATAGATGTTTCGCACATCATCATCTACAATTAATACTTTTTTCTCGAATAAAATATTGTTTAACGAATTCAGTTTTTTACTGCTTTCTTTTCCTGTATTTCCTTCTTTCTTATTTTCTACTAAGTGAAGGAAAAGCGAAACCTCATCGAGCATTCTTTGGTACGAATGTGCTGTTTTCACGATAATAGAATCGGCATATTTCTTAATTTTCAGTTCTTCTTTTATCGAAAGACTTTTTCCTGTAAATACAATTACCGGCAGATTTTCTAAACCTGGACTTTTCTTAACTCCTTCTAGAATTTCGTAAGCCTGTTTGTCTGGAATTCCCATATCCAGAATTACGCAGTCTACTTCTTCTTTTCCTAAAGACGATAAACCTTCTGAAACTTCGCTTTTAATCTCCGAGTTAATATTATACGTTTCTAAGAAAAATGCCAATGCTTTTGCGTGTTTCGCATTATCTTCAATAATTAAAACCTTTTGCGATTCTTTGTTTATAATGTGTTCAATACGTTTAAAAACATCTGGAATTCGGTCAAAAGCAACTGGTTTGTCTAAGAAGTCGACCGCTCCTTTTAGCAGACTTTCCTGTTTCAATTTATGCGAAGACATAATGTGTACCGAAATATGTTTGGTTTGAGAATGATTTTTTAGTTCTTCCAGAACCTGCCATCCGCTTTTTATTGGAAGTTCTATATCCAATAAAATTCCGATTGGTCTATAAATCAGAGCAAAATTTAAAGCGTAATCACCTCTTACTGCCACTACTCCTTTATACCCTTTTTTCTGAGTGAAAGCCAATAATGATTTGGCAAAATTGATGTCGTCTTCTACAATCAAAATGACTTTATCACCTTCTACAATTGAATCTCTATCATCTTCAATTTCTTGCGGAATAACTTCACTGATGTATTTCGGTCTTTCCTCATCACTTTCAGTTGTGACTTCGATTTCTTCTGCATGTGGAATTTTATTTACCGAAACTTTGTTGATTGCAAATCCTAAAACGGGAAGACACAATGTAAACGTACTTCCTTCATTTACTTTACTGTGCAATACAATTTCCCCTCTCAGTAATTTGGCCAATTCACGGCTAATTGATAATCCTAAACCAGTTCCGCCATACTTGCGTTTCGTCGAACCATCGGCTTGCTGGAAGGCTTCAAAAATTAACGGCTGTTTTTCTAACGGAATTCCGATTCCGGTATCTTTTACAATAAAACAGATAATTTTATCATCGTCTGTATCTACTTTTATTTCAAGAGAAACGGTTCCTTTTTCGGTAAATTTAATAGCATTTGAAATCAGGTTTTTCAGAATCTGCTCCAAACGCATTTTGTCCGTTTTGATGACAATTGGCGCATCTTTGGCAATAATTTCAAAATTAATTCCCTTCTCTTTTGCAACCAGATGAAACAAGTTATACAGGTTATCTGTAATCTCTTTGGTCGAAACATCCAAGAATTCCAGATCCATTTTTCCGGCTTCAATCTTAGATAAATCTAGGATTTCATCAATTAAACCTAACAAACTATTTCCTGAACTCTGAATTACTTTCGCAAATTCAATTTCTTCATTGTTCATCGTTTTGTTGTTGTTTTCAGACAATAAACGGCTCAGCAATAAAATCGAATTCAACGGTGTTCTCAACTCATGCGACATATTGGCCAAAAACTCTGACTTGTAACGCGTAGTCAATTCTAAAGCTTCTGATTTCTTTTGGATCTCCGTGTTTTTTTCTTCTAATAAAACGCTTCTTTCAGACAATTCTTCATTAGTCTGTTCCAATTCTTCCTGCTGTACGCGAAGTTCTTCTTCTGAAGCCTGTAATTTTTCGGTCTGCGCTTCCAATTCTGCATTTATAGCTTCTAATTCGCTGTGCTGAATCTGTAATTCTTCTGACTGAGATTTGGTTTCTTCCAGAAGTTCCATCACTCTCTTACGATTTTGGGTTGCTTTAATCGCAATTCCGATGTTATTGGCTACCATATTCAAAAATTCAAGCTGCAAAACAGAAAATCCGTAAATACTAGCCAGCTCCACTGCACCTTCAATCTTAAAATCCATTAATGGCAAGGCCACAATATGTGTAGGTTTTATTTCTCCCAGTGCATAATTGATTTGAATATCATCTGGAGAAAGCGTTTTTAGTTCTAGCATTTTTCCAGAAACAATAGACTGACCAATTAAGCCCTCGCCTTTCTTGATTCTTTCTCTGTTTTTGCTCGGTATATAACTGTAACCTCCTGTAACTGTCAATTCCTCTCCATCAATCACATACAAAACTCCGGCACTGCTGTTGGTATATTGGCATAAAAATTCGATTACATCTTTGGATAATTTCTGGATTGTTTTTTCTCCCAGCATTTTATCGTTCAAAGTTGCAACACCCGATTGAAGCCATTCTTTTTGAGATAATAATTCGAAAGAATCTTTTAATGAATCTTTCATATTATGAATGGATGCGCCCAAAGCTCCTAAAGTATCTGATTTTCTATCGTCTATCTGAACATCATAATTTCCTTTAGAAATTTGCGTTGCGATACCACTTATTACATCAAGTCTTTCAGCTGTTTCTTTATCTTTTCTCTCTAATTCCAGTTGCAATAACGTTCTCTCGTTGTAATCCTTCAGAATTCTGATTAGGAAAACAATAGAAATAAGAAAGGCTATAAAGAAAGCAACAGCAATTAAAGCTAAACTATAATTTCCGTATCGTTCTGAATTTGAGTTGCGCTCTGCTAAAAGTTTTTGTTCTGTATTTTCAACTTTCCTAACGATCGCCTTAATCTCGTTCATCATATTTCTGCCTTCATTCAAATCAAAAATCAGCGTTTCTTTGCTTAAACGTTTTTTGACAATCTGATTGTTTAGATATTTAAAGAAACCGGAACGTTTAGAGCGTAAATCTTCTAGTAATTTTTTCTGCGAAGGATTGTCAGACGTAAGTTCGTCCAACTTATCAAAATAAGTATTTGATTTCGCTTCAGCATCATTAAAACGATCCACAAACTGCTCATCGCCTGTAAGCAGATAACCTCTCATACTGGTCTGGGCTTCTATAATAATTGAGGAACCTTCATTTAGGTTATATATTACATCCTGAGTATGGTTTACCCAAAAATTACTGTTTAGTAGACTTTTAATACTAATAAAAGAGGCAACA
Source organism: Flavobacterium chungangensis (assembly GCF_042654045.1). NCBI lineage: Bacteria > Pseudomonadati > Bacteroidota > Flavobacteriia > Flavobacteriales > Flavobacteriaceae > Flavobacterium > Flavobacterium chungangensis. The sequence goes on along the minus strand of NZ_JBHSFY010000013.1, from coordinate 61,597 downwards.
GAACTAATCGTAAGTACAAGCAGTGAAACTAGTGAACTGATTAATAAATTTCTTTTAAAATTACCATTCATATATTCTAAATTATTTTTATTCGTATTTTAAAGGAAGAACAATGATAAAGCTTGCACCTTCTCCCACTTTACTTTTAGCTGTAATTAATCCGTTATGTTTTTCGATTATTTTCTTAGCAATTGCCAGTCCAATTCCTGTTCCTTCATAAGATTGACGATCGTTTAAACTTTGAAAGATAATAAAAATACGATCAAGATAAATCTCATCAAAACCAATTCCGTTATCTTTTACTGTAATCCTGCAAAATTTGCCTTCTGGCGAAGTCGGACTTTCGATTGATTTTTCTAAAATAGTTTCCGAAGTAATCTCAATTACCGCTTTTTCTTCATTTCCTGAGAATTTCAAAGCATTTCCAATTAGATTTTGAAAAACCTGGCGCATCTGGCTCGGAATACTATCTATTGTTGGAAGTTCGTTGTTTTTTATGGTGGCATTTTTGCGCTCAATTAAATAATCAAAATCTCCCAACACTTCCTGCAAAACAATATTCAAATCTGTTTTTTCCGGTTTAACCTGAGCAGAAAGCCTTGAATAAGCCAAAAGATCGGTAATTAAAGTTTGCATTCTTTCTGCCGATTTTATTGTACGGTCAACATAATCGATCGCTTTGTCGTCTGCCTTTAAGTAAAGGTCTTTTATTATTTTGATAAAGATTTGAATCTTTCTGATTGGCTCATTTAAATCGTGCGATACCACCCAAGAAAACTGCTGTAATTCGTGATTTCGCAGTTCCAACTCTTCATTTTTCTGAACCAGTTCTTTTGTTCTTTCCGCGATTTTTATTTCAAGATTGTCCTGCGCTTCTTTTCTAATTTTTATTTCTTTAGAAAGAAGGTCTTTCATCACTTTAAGTTCATTTTGCTGTTCGTAGATTTTAATGAAGGTTTTTACTTTTAAAATCAGTAAATCACTATCTACAGGCTTGGTAATATACTCCACAGCACCAGTTTCGTACCCCTTAAAGATGTACTTTTTCTCGGTATTAAGTGCCGAAAGAAAAATAACAGGAATATCTTTTGTACGTATATTTCCAGAAAGAATTTTTACTACCTCAAAACCATCGAGTCCCGGCATTTGAACATCCATAATAATGAGACAATAGTCTGTTTTCAGGATTTTCTTTAAAGCTTCTTCTCCAGATTCGGCACTATCGACATCGATATTATGCAGCTCTAATGTTTTCTTTAAGGCAATAATATTGGCCCTTATATCGTCTACAATTAATACCATGCCATGTTGAAGCTAAATCGGTTGTAAATCAAAACTCTTGAATTTAAGGTTAAATTTAAAAATTTTCTTATTTTTTTAAAGAATCACACAAGTAACTCTTAAAAATTATGTGGAAATTCTCAAATGTATAAAAAAAATAACGAGCAGGTTTTTTATCTAAATCAAAAATAGTTACAAAATTCCCATCTTTGACTATCACATTATACCTATTGTATGATTTTTAGCTTATTAGAAATTTCTTATTATTTTAACCTTATCACTTATTAGATGTATTTTCATACATAATTTATCATTTTATTTTGATTGAGCTAAACAAAATACCTTTCAAGGCAAGTAAAATTGCAGTTAACAGGTAATTTTAAATGAAACTACAAGCTTAAAAAAGAGTAAATCATGAAAAAGAAAAAAACATTTCCCGAGCAAAAACAAAATCTTCCAGGCAATGAACACATGATGAATCCGGAGCCTGAAATTATAAGAGAAAATTATGTTGGAAGCGGTAAATTACTAGGAAAAACAGCTTTCATTACAGGTGGTGACAGCGGAATTGGCCGAAGTGTTGCAGTGCATTTTGCAAGAGAAGGCGCCAATATTGCAATTGTATATCTAAAAGAAGATAAAGATGCACTTGAAACCAAAGCGATGATTGAAAAAGAAGGCCAGCAATGCCTACTGATTAATGGTGATTTGAAAGAGGAGAAGTTTTGTAAAAGTGCTATTAAAAAATGCCATAACACTTTTAAAAGTCTTGATGTTTTGGTAAATAATGCTGCAACTCAGTTTCCGCAAACAGAAATAGAAAAAATAACTTCGGCACAGCTACATAAAACTTTTGAAACTAATATTTATCCTTTTTTTTATATCACAAAAGCAGCGCTTGCTTTCTTAAAAGAAGGCGATAGCATCATAAACACTACTTCTGTCACTGCTTTTCGCGGAAGCGAACATTTAGCAGATTATGCGAGTACAAAAGGTGCTATTGTTAGTTTTACCCGTTCGCTTTCGACTATGCTGGCTAAAAGGAAAATACGCGTAAATGGCGTTGCACCTGGACCAATCTGGACGCCTTTAATCGTAGCGAGTTTTGATAAATTATCAGATTTTGGAAAAGACAATCCGATGGAAAGAGCGGGTCAGCCTTCGGAAGTGGCACCTGCTTATGTGTTTCTAGCCTCTGAAGACAGCAGTTATATTACTGGGCAGTTTATTCATATAAATGGTGGAGAATTGGTTGGGTAAAAAAGTTTCTGAGATTCTGAGATGCTAAGATTCTAAGTTTTTTTTGCTCGCAAAGACGCGAAGGCGCGAAGTTTTTGTTTTAATAATTTAATAGAAAACTTTGCGACTCTGCGCCTTTGCGAGATTATCTCAAAACCAACTATAACAAATCTTAAAAAATGAATTATTAACTGCTAAGGGCGCTAAGATTTACGCAATGATCGCGATTTTTTTGCTCGCAAAGACGCAAAGGCGGGAAGTTTTTTTGTTTTTATAAATTTAAAGAATCACTTTAAAGAATCATTTTGCGACTCTGCGCCTTTGCGAGATTATCTTAAACCAACTTAATAAATCTTAGAAAAAATGAATTATATAGACATCATCGGACTTTTTGCTGGAGGGTGCATTACACTTTCTACGATTCCGCAAATTATAAAGGTCTGGAAGACCAAGAAAGTAAAAGAAATTTCGCTACGGATGTTCAGTATTTTGACCTTTGGAATCGCGGTATGGATTGTTTACGGAATCCTCAAAAAAGACCTTCCCATTATTCTCACCAATAGTATTTCTTTCGTTTTAAATCTCATCATGGTTTATTTCATTATTTACTATGAAAAAGAATAAAATAAAAAAAAACAGCTCGATCGAAGCTGTTTTTTTGAAAGTGAAGAATATGATATGCTTACTAGCTAGCTAATTTTTGGTTGTATGATTTTAATTCCAATTGGTATTTTCGAGGTTGTAAGTTTCGCTTTAAAAACTGTACTGGCGCTGTAATTGCGGTTAATTTCATATGAGATAATTTTTTAATCTCGCTTAATTGTTTTACTGCAAAGTTCAAAATAGGTTCAAACGGAGTAAAATAATTATAACTATGTTGCGCTATCTCAAGTTCTAAAACTTCGCGAAGAATACCTTTCATTAGTATATAACGAACTAATCCTTGAGTTGGAATTCTTTTAAGCTCTTGAAATTTCTCTCCTATTTTGTGGTTTTCATCTCCAATATAAATGTAATTTCCAGAATTGCTCGTAAATATTTTTTTTACTTGAGAAACAAAATCGCTTTCTTTATTTTCGATTGTTGTTGGCATTCCTATTAAAGAGAATTGAATATGTTGGTGACTTTGAAAATGCAATACACTATTAATAGTAGAAGAGTTGCTCATAATACCCGATTGCTGTTTTTTAAGGCAATGAGTAGCTCCATTAGCACCAAAACTATGCAAAACGTTTCCTTTCTCGCAATATGCAAAAAATACAGGCGAAAACGGATTAGATTCGATGCTTAAACTAAGTTCTTGAGTAAAAGTTAAATCAAAACTCAGATATGACATCTCTTTTTCAAAACGAACGCCAGAAATGCTTCCCTTTGCCCATTTTGATTGAATTGTCAAATTGTATTCATTAGCAGTGACTTTTAATTTTCCTCCAAAACTTTCTTTCAGATTATTAAAAACAGCATCAAAGCTTCCAGTATTTATGTAAAGTTTTTTCATTATATGGTTTGGTTTTAGTAAAAGCGGTTAGTTATTTATTTAAGTATAAAAACCAACCTTGGTTGCTAACTTTCTATAATCCAAATTTCGTTTATATTGTCAGTCAAATCTTTATACAATTTTGTGCAGATATTTCATAATTATTATTTAAAGTTGCTGAGATACTGAGATACTAAGTTTCTCAAACTCAAAAAACAGTAAAAAACTACCTCAAATGAATTCAAACTAAGGAACTAAACTTCTACCTTTCTCACTTTTAAAAAACAAAGAACAAAAAAACTTAGGATCTCAGTATCTCAGCATCTTTGCAACTTTCAAAAAAAAAAAGCAGCTGCCTCAAATAAATTTGAAACAACTGCTCATCAGCAAAATAAAAATACCAATCTATTTTTATTCTTTTATGTTAATTCGTTTATGTCTGCATTTTTGGAATAATTGGCTTTCGGGATGTCTTTAAAAAATTCGGCTTCTTCCAAATCTGCCGTTGGACCATATCCTAATAAATGAGTTCCTTTGCCTCCATCTTTAGTTTCTATTATGTATAAAATTGACATATCATCGGGATCACTCATACCTTCATAACGATGATGCGCCACAATAAAAATATCTTCTGGTTTATAGGCTACTTTGCTCTCTGAATCTATCAAATGATCGTTTTCGAATAAATAATTTACCGTGTATCCTTCTTCTTGATATCTCTTTATATTATCGGTTTCGTGTTTTGAATCTTCCCTTTTCATTGTTTTTTATTTTTAACTGTTATTCAAATTTCCGCATAGGAAAGCGATAAAATTAACTCTAACGATTTTAATCTTGCCTCATTTAAAAATCTCTTTTCTGCGAATATTTATTTTCATTAATTTTAATAAAACTTAATTCAAAACAAGAATTTACTAACTTTAATACGAATGAAAAGTAGCTTGTTAACAAGACGAAAAATAAGATTTTAATGAATAGCAACAAATATGATTTTCTCGCAAACGGAGGAGAAATGGGTATGCTTACTCGCGCAAAAGATTGGAGTAAAACTACACTTGGGCCTATAGAATCATGGCCTCAAAGTCTTAGGACTACTTTAGGAATTCTTCTAAACTCTAAATTCCCCATGTTTTTATTTTGGGGACAAGATCATATTTGTTTTTACAATGATGCCTATCGTCCAAGTCTAGGAAATGATGGAAAACATCCTTCTATTCTAGGCCAAAAAGGAGCCGATTACTGGCCTGAAATCTGGGATTTTATTAAGCCCTTAATTGATCAAGTGCTTCAAAACGGAGAAGCCACATGGCACGAAGACCAATTATTACCGATTTATAGAAATGGAAAATTGGAAGACGTTTACTGGACATTTAGTTATAGTCCTGTAAATGATGAAAACGGAAAAACAAATGGCGTTTTGGTAATTTGTAATGAAACTACCAATCAAATCATTACTCGCAAAAAACTCGAAGAAAGCGAAAGACGTTTTAGAAATACAGTTAAACAATTGCCTCTCGGAATTTGTGTTTTAAAAGGAGCCGATCTAATTGTCGAGATGGCCAATACCACTTATCTCCATATTATTGATAGAGAAGAAAGTGCCATATTAAACAAGTCTATTTTTGATTCTGTTCCCGAAACTAGAGAAACTGCATATCCTATTATAAAAAAGGTTTTCGAAACTGGCGAACCTTACTATGCAGATGAATTTGCTGTTACCTTAAATCGTTATAACAAAGAAGAATTAGCTTATTTCAATCTCGTTTTTTACCCTTTAAATGAAGAAAACGAGATTACTGGAGTTATTGTAGTTGCATATGAAGTAACCGAAGAAGTAAAAGGCAGATATCTCCTTGAAGAAAATGAAAAAGCTTTTCGAAATATTGTAATTGATTCTCCTATTGCAATGGCAATCTTTAGAGGAAAAGATTTCGTTATCGAAATGGCCAATAAAGCCATGATGTATAATATTTGGCAAAAGGAGGAAAAAGAATGTATTGGCATTCCGTTACTAGATGTTTTCCCTGAATTGAAAAACCAAAAATATCCTGAATTATTACATGATGTTTTGGTTAATGGAAAAACGATTCGGGAGAATGAAGCTGTGGCTTATGTTGACATTAAAGGAAGTCTCAAAAAATTCTATCTGGATTACGAATATACTACGCTATACGAAAAAAACGGAAAAGCATCTGGTGTAATGTGTACGGTTTATGATGTAACTTCTAAGGTTAAAGCTAGAAAAAAAGTGGAAACTGCCGAAGCAAGAACACGTTTGGCTACTGAAATCGCCGAAATTGCCATGTGGGATTTGAATCTTAAAACAAAGAAACTCATCTATAGCGATACTATTCTAGATATTTTTGGATTTGAGAAAAATACAAAGATTGTACATCAAGACATTCGAAACCGTATACTTCCAGAAGACGAGGATATTGTTTTAGACGCTTTCGCGGAAGCATTAAAAACTGGAATTTACAAATATGAAGCTCGAATTTTAAAACTAGACCAATCGATTGCATGGATTAAAGTTCAGGGGAAAATCTTTTTTGATGAAAATAACGAACCTTCCAAAATGTTGGGAACTGTGATGGATTTTACAAGCGAAAAAGAAAGTCAGCACGTTTTAATGAAGAGCGAACAAAAATTTAGACTTCTCGCCGATTCTATCCCTCAGTTCATCTGGACGAGTGATACTCTAGGAAATCTGAATTATTTTAATGAAACAGTTTACAACTATTCTGGATTGTCTAAAGAAGAAATTGAGAAAAACGGCTGGCTTCAAATTGTGCATCCCGACGACCGTGAGGAAAATGTAAAACTATGGATGGAATCTGTAAAAACAGGAAATGATTTTCTGTTCATTCACCGTTTTAAGCGCTATGATGGCGAATACAGATGGCAGCTCAGCCGTGCAATAGCGCAATTGGATGAATCTGGAAAGATTCAAATGTGGGTTGGAACAAGCACTGATATAGAAGAACAAAAAAACTTTACCAATAAACTAGAAGATCAAATTATAGAGCGTACCACACAATTGGAACTCAAAAACAGGGATTTGATTAATATGAATATAGAATTGCAGTCGTTTGCTTATATCTCAAGCCATGATTTGCAGGAACCGCTGCGAAAAATTCAGACTTTTGCAAGTCGATTGGCAACTTTGGACGAGCAGAATATTTCGGCAAATGCCAGATCTTATTTAACTAGAATTGAGTTTTCGGCAAAGAAAATGCAAAATCTCATTCAGGATTTATTAACCTATTCGCGTACCAATTCTGCCGATCGTATTTTTACAACGGTCAAAATAGACGAAATTGCAGAAGAAGTAATAAGTGATTTTTCTGATCGAATTGAAGAAAAAAATGCTGTTGTAGAATATCACGATTTAGGAGAAGCAAATCTTATTCAGTTCCAGTTTAGACAGTTGGTACATAATTTGGTTGAAAATGCTTTGAAATTTTCTATACCTGGTGTTCCTCCAGAAGTGAAAATTTCTGCTACGCAAATTGATGGAAAATCGCTTCCTAATGCGGAATTTAAAGACAAAAATTACCTTCATCTCCAAGTGGAAGATAACGGAATTGGTTTTGAACCTATTTATAAAGAAAAAATCTTTGAAGTTTTTCAGCGCTTAAATACCGACAGCGAATACAAAGGAACTGGAATTGGTTTGGCAATCGTGAAAAAAATCGTTGAAAATCATAGAGGCTTTATCACAGTTTCTAGCGAAAAAGGTAAAGGTTCTACTTTTAATATTTATATTCCCGATTTGTCTGAAATTAATATTTAAACACAAAATTGGATTGATTGGGAATAAATTTTTCCCAATCTATTTGCATTGCATGCTCTATAGATTTTATAATGTCATTCATTAAAACTGGCTTTGTAATAAAGCAGTTGGCGCCAAGTTTACGGCATTTTTCTATAATTCCAGGTTCGCTTGAAGTAGAATAAATTACAACAGGAATATCTTTTTTATAATCTGAATTTCGAAGTTCTTCTAGAACATCAAAGCCATTTTTTCCAGGCATGTTTAAATCTAAAAAAACGACATAAGGTGTAGCAGGCGGATCGCAAATTGCGTTTAAAAAATTCTGTCCACCAGAATACGTTTGAAGTTTAATGTTCTGAGGTATAGATTCTACGGCATCAGCAAAAATACACAAATCATCTTCATCGTCATCAGTATAGTATATCGTAAAATCAGTCATTATCTTTTGGCTCGAATTATAATGTCTCAAATATAATGTAATTTTATGTAACAACCAGATTTTAAACTAATTTCTTACAAAAAAAGCAAATTGAAATCTCATAATTTATAAGTTTAATTATATAATCTGTAAATGGACAAAAAGAGCCAACTTTACTTTTAGCTATTTCAATGACAAACAAGACTTTATTTGTCAAATAATTAACTTAAAAATATTAATATTATGGGCGATCATAAAGACCTTACAGATGAATTTGCAGTAGATAAAATAAAAGATCTTGCTGAGCATATTAAAACATGTATGTTTTGTACATACAATGAATATAGATTACAGTCAAGACCAATGTCTGTTCAGAAAATTGATGATTTGGGACAGCTTTGGTTTTTATCTGACCGAAACAGCAGTCAGAATGCAGATATTACATTAAATCCGATGGTTGAAATATTCTTTTCTGAACCGCATGACAAGTTTCTAACGCTTCACGGAACCGCAAGTATTTCTTACGATAGAGAAACGATCGAAAAATTATGGAATCCTATAGTAAAAATCTGGATGCCTGGCGGTGTAGACGATCCCAATTTGAGTGTTATAAAAGTAGTTCCTGAAGATGGTTACTATTGGAACAACAAAAACGGAAAAATGGTTGCCATTGCAAAAATGACGGCCGCTCTAATAACTGGAAAAACAATGGATGACGGAATTGAAGGAAGCTTGAAATTGTAGTTTTTTTATTTAAAGTTTTTTAACCGCACAAGAGCGCAAAGGTTTACGCTAAGTTCGCTAAGATTTTTTCTTTTGCGTTCCTTGCGTAAATCTTTGCGAGCTTTGCGGTTAATTTTTTTTTAGCCACAGATTAAGAGGATTAAAAAGATTTAAAAAAAATATGCATGAAACTAATTATTCAGATAGCAAACAAAACACAGAGCTTTGCGAACTTTTTCACGCATGCCTTAAGCCTTCAAAATAAAAAAACTTCGCGCGCTTTGCGTTAAAAAAATGAGTTTAGATAGACACGGTTATTTTTTTGCCAAAGATTAAGAGAATTAAAAAGATTAAAATAAAATCTGCTAAATCTGTAAAATCTGCGGGAAATAAAAATTATTCAGCAAGAAAATTAAACTCAAAGCTTTGCGAACTTTTCACGCATGCATTAAGCCTTCAAAATAAAAAAAAACTTTGCGAACTTTGTGCTAAAAAAAATACAGACAGACTTAAGCATTCATTCTCTTCAATTCCAAAGCATTCAAAATACCTGCTTCGCTTGCCGTATTATTAAAGTATACAAATCCTTTTTTGGAATGAATTTGGTGATTTACTTGCTGTAATTCTTCTGTAGAATAACTAGAATGAAATAATTTCGGAACTCCATGAAATCGCACATAAAGCAGTGGAAAATCTTTAAAAATAGTTCTAGGAAGATTAGGATGGCTTACACTGCAAAATGTAATATTATTTTCTTTGAACATATTCCAAACCTCATCATTCCACCAGCTTTCGTGACGAAATTCAACCACATTTTTAAAATTATAATCCAAACTATTGATTATGGTTTCTAATTTTTCCCGGCTGAAAACGTAACTCGGCGGAAATTGAAACAAAACAGCTGCAAGTTTTTCTTTCATACCTACTTTACAGACCTGATAAAAGTCATTAAGCAGACCTTCACATTCTTGCAGTTTTTTGATATGGGTAATTTCTTTTGGCACTTTAATCGAAAACTTGAAAGATTCAGGCGTTTTACTGTACCAATTTTGAAAGATTCTTACTGTTGGAAATTTATAAAAACTTCCATTAAATTCGTAAGTATCAAAATGATGGCAATAAAAATCAAACCATTGCTTTGAAGGCAGATTTTGTGGATAAAAAATATTCTTCCAAAAACTGTTATAAAAACTTGAACATCCTATTATTACTTGATTTTTCATTTGTATAGTTGTTGACAATTGGTGCAGAAAAAGCTTCTGCGTTTACGATCTCCGGTCTGTTTTTTTTCAAACGGCAGATTACATCGTAAGCAAATACTTTTGGTATAAGCTTCCCAATGTTGTTTCAGTTCGAATTTCTTTTTCCAGTATAAAAATTCAAAACTGTAAATAGAACATTCGGCTATGAGCTGGCTTATAAGATGAGGCGGAATCTTCTCTACAATCGACTCTGGATGAACATAACAGCGGTACAAAACCTCATTTTTTATGATATTGCCCACTCCAGAAAAAATATCCTGATCTAATACTACATCGCAGATCATTTTATCTTCCATTTTATCAACACTGGTTTTTGCCTTCTTCGGATTCCAATTTTCATTCATCACATCAACGCTCCAATCATAATGAGAATTGATATCACCTTCTAAGATTTTAACTGAGCAGGTGTAGAAATTAATTTCGCCCTTATCAAAAACTAAACTCAGTCTGGGTTTTGAAGTTTTGCGCTCGTTAACTCGATAGGTTCCGAACATCAGCAGGTGAATTTTTACCGTAAAAGAATCAAAACAGATTAAAAAGTGCTTTCCCCAAGTTTTAAAGGCAAGAATCGTTTTATCCTTCAGTCGTGAAATATCAATATAAGTGTTTCCAGATACAGAAATTATTTTCTGTCCAGTAAATTGTTGCACTTCTTCTTTTAAGATTACTATAGACGGACCTTCGGGCATATACTGTATTTTTTATTCAACTAAAAAAGTGCAGTTTTAGAACTGCACTTTTATTTCATTTCTTAAACTGCTATTCAATTTCGGCAGCTTCAAGATTCACTGCATTTACAGCGACTTCTGTAAGGGTTTTATCGGCTCCTTTTTCTTCATCGAGTGTTTGTTCCAATAAAGTTGCTGCTTCTGGCAAACCAAGCGTTTCTGCAAATTGTCTTAAAGTACCGTAAGTGGCAATTTCGTAATGCTCAATTTTCTGACTTGCCGCAATAATTCCTGCGTCACGCACTACTCCAAGCTCTGTTTCTTCCAGCATTCCTTTGGCTTCTTCAATTAAACCTTCCATGGCATCGCATTTTTTTGCCGTTGCTTTTTTGCCAATAATTTTAAATACCTCTTCCAAACGGACAATTTGTTCTTCTGTTTCGGTTAAATGATTATCGATTGCATCTTTCAATTCAACAGAAGAAGCATTTTTAACCATTACAGGCAAAGCTTTTATCAGTGCTTTTTCTGCCCAATAAATGTCTTTTAATCCGTCTTCAAATAATTCTGTTAATCCTGAAGCGGCGTTAGATTTTGGCTTCGTAACTCCTCTCGGTGTAGTTTCTTTTGCAGCAGCTGCATTTTTACTATCTGTAGTTTTCATGGTAATAGTTTTTATGATTAATATAATGGTAAAATTACTGCCTGCTCTATGAGACTGGTTATATGATTACAAGTTAAAATTCCATTCTAAACATCTGTTAATTATAGAATTACGCTAAATAATTTTATAATATATTCCGCCAACTTCATGCTAGCTTTGTATATATAATCATTAAAAAACAGCGATCATGAATACTATAGATAAAAACGACAGCACGAATAAGGATTTCAAAAATCATTTCTCAAATGATAGAAACTTGGCAGAAGATCTAGATGATGTTAAAAAACCCGACAATGATAATCGTGAGATTGCAGAGCGAGGTTATACAGTAAGAAATGGCTACAATCCGAACAGACCAAATCCAGATCAAGAAGATTTTGTAAGTGATGATGATTTGGACGATCTAAACGATGATTTTCATACTGATAGAGATCTCGAAGATAACAACGACGATGTTTATGAAGTTGAACTGGAAGACGATAATTATGTAGAAGAAAATGACGAATTTGATAATCCTTCCGATTTAAAAGAAGACGAATACGACTTTAACGAAACCGAAGATGTTTTGGAAGACATAGATGATGAAGACGATGAAGATGATGAAGATGATGAAGATGAAGATGAAGACGAGTACATCGAAGAAGATATTGATGAAGAAGATGATACTGATTATATCGAAGACGATGTTCAGGAAGATAAGGATGATGAAAGGTATCCAGAAAATGATCCTCGAAGATTGTAATAGTTCATTCTACAAAAATAAAAACCGTCTCGTTAAACAACGAGACGGTTTTTTTTTGAGTCTAAAACTTAACTAATTAATCTCCAATAATTTTTAATACTGGAATATCGTCCATTCGGGCTAAACGTTCTGCTAATCCGGCTCTTGCTTCATTAAGCTCTTGTTCAGCTTTCCCTAATTCTATATACCATTTTTCTTTACCTACTGGCGATGACTCTATTTTTCTGATAATTTCATAAATCTCACCCTCTGCCTCCATTACTTTTAGCCTTTTATAATAAGTCAGACTTTCGGTCATGTGTGCAAGCGCAATCATAGCGGTCAAAAACGGATGGTTATTGGTCACATTTACATCTTTTACCCTACCGTGTTCCAACTCTACTTTTAATGCAAAAGCAAATTCTTCCATATTAAAAGCTTCATGTTTGCTTTTCGGATCCAGATAAGCTTTTATTGCATGAACATTATTCATTGTAGAAAGATCAACATCGGTGTGATTCTTATCATTTAAATCTTTGAAAACCACATTTGCAATAGCTCGTGCTTCTGCAGTTGTCGGATCATTTTCAGGATTTTCAAAATCACGTACTGACCAATCCCAATCTTTAGGATGAACAGGTTTTATATACTTTTCGCAAAAATCTGTCACATCATTCTTTAGGCTTACCATTTCATCTTCTCTTTTGATATAAACATCCTGGTAAGCACCGCTTTTTGTTCCCATGACTTGGCTTTTTTTATTGAAACCACAAACGACACATTTACTAAATGAAATGTGTCGTTTTTGATTTGTTTGTATTTACTGATACTTCTTCTATACTCTTGTTGATCTTCCGCTTATTAAAGAAATAACAAAAAGAACTAAAAATATAAAGAATAAAATTTTTGCTATACTAGCAGCTCCAGCGGCAATTCCACCGAAACCAAATATTCCCGCCACTATGGCTAGAATAATAAAAGTGACTGTCCAACGTAACATAATAATAGTTTTTTAGTTAATAATGATTTTGTTTGTACTTCAAACTTTTGAAACTTTTGGGAGAGATGCTCCAACTCTTTTTATTGACATGATGATTCTAGATTGATCTCATAATTCTGAATCAATTCAGAGAATGCACTTTCTGCTTTTGTAAAATATTTTTTCGTGCTTCTGCTTTTTTTAACTTTATCAAAATACTCCTGAATAGAGCCATCTTCATAAGTCGAAATCAAAAGCGGATGAACGTAATAATCTTTGCATACTTTTCTGGTATTTCCGAGCGCTTCGGCTGTCAGATCAAAAGCAGTTATGATATTTTGCTTGATTTCTTTTTCATCTGAGGTCACTCCTATTTCCATTAGGCTTTCAAAGAAAATAATAGAGGCTGCCCAGGTTCTAAAATCTTTCGCACTGAAATATTCACCCGATATATTATGCAGATATTCATTGACCATATGGCTGTCCAGTACTTTTTTCTCTCCATTTTTATCGTAATATTTAAAAACTTCCCAGCCTGGAATTTCTTCGCAACGACTCACCAATTTTATCAATTGTTTGTTTCGGGTCGTAATGGTATGCTGTTTCCCTTTTTTGCCAACAAATTCAAATCGGAGCGAATTCTTATTGATATTAATATGACGTTTTCTAAGCGTCGAAAGTCCGTACGATTTGTTGTCTTTGGCATATTTCTCATTTCCGATTCTAATATGCGTTTCTTCCATTAATCGAATGACCAAAGCAGTTACTTTTTCTTTAGACCATTCTTTCTGTTCCAAATCAAGATCAACTTGCTTTCTAATCGCTGGGAGTTTAGATCCAAATTCAGCAATTTTATAAAACTTGGTCTGATTTCGAATCAAATTCCATTTTGGATGATAACGATATTGTTTTCTATTTTTAAGATCGGTTCCTACGGCTTGTAAATGTCCATTTGTAATATCGGTGATACGAACATTTTCCCAAGCTGGCGGGAGTACCAGACTATTAATGCGTTTAATTTCATGTTTGCTTTTTACATTCTTTCCGTTCTTTTTATAAACGAAATTTTCTCCTTCGCGACAGCGTACAATTGTCAATTGATAATCATTGATGTATTCCAAATCTAGTTTTTCAATTACTAAATGTGGTGCTTTTATCAGCTGATTCATTAAGATTTCTTTTTTGGCTGTGGCGTTCATGATATTGCTATTTTTATCGCATTAATGTTTTGTTTTAAATTTTAGTTATTTCTTAAAGACTCAATCAAGGATTTTTTATTCATATAAGATCTTCCTTTTATGCCAACTTTACTGGCTTGTTTCAGAAGTTCATCTTTTGTCCATTCGTCATAAGGTTTTGCTTTTCCACCTTTCTTCCCCGCATCTGGATTATTGGCAATACGAGCCGATTTTTCTTTGCTGTATCCTTTTTTTACCAATGCTTCATATTGCTCTTCGTTCTTAATTCTTGGATTTGGCATAACTTTAATTTTTAATATTATTTCTAAAAATCTGATAAGTCAAAGTTCTTCAAAAAATAAGATCATTCTGTTATACAATTTTTGCAGGAAATTTCATTTTTGTGGGATGGGAATTGTGAAAGTGGAAATGTAAAATTTTTGTTTTTGTGAAATTTTATTTGTGAAATGTTAGAAGTCAAAAAAAAATCCCAACTCTTTTGGAGTTGGGATTGTATAAGTAAAGAAGTTTAAAATAAGTAGCTAATCACATTTAATTTTCTTATAATCTCCTGTTTTATCGTCATATTCTAAGCAAGTCTTTTTTACTTGAACCATTTTATTGTTAACGACTTTGTATTCGGTTCTTTCAATGCTTCTGCCTGCACAACACTGATTGTGTTCGACTATTCTTTTAGTTTTACTATCAAATTCTAAAGAAGTCCCAGTAAACCCTCCATCAAAATATTTTTCTGTTTTTGGATTGTACAGAAAATAAGTTCTAGAAGTATTTGGTCCCGCATAACTTGTTTCGAAAACGGAAAAATCTTCAAATCCGTCAAAATTATAATCTCCAACATTTAAGCTAAACAATCCCCAAAAATCTCCTCCTACTTCAATTTTCTGAATTAATCTATCGGTCTTTTTTTCGATGATTTTTACTCCCGAAACTCTTTTTTCTTTTGAAATAATTAATTTAAAATACTTCCCTTTTAAAGAAACGGGCTGTAGAATTTCCCTTTCTGTTCCCTCTTCACCATTATTATAATTAAGGTCAAACTCTTTTGTCAAACTAATTTTAAGTTCTTTTCCCGAAATCAAATCTTTCCAAATTCCATTTAATTGATCGCTTTCTGCATTATAATTTTCGAAACTTAATTGGGCCGTTTCTTTATCATTTTTATCTTTTTCAGTAAATATAAGAGTAGTTCCTTTCAACTTAGCGTTTAAAACAATTGGAGTGTCATAATTGGAATAAGCATAAATTGCCGATCCTTGCCCGTCAGAATAAATATCGGTTACAAATTCAATTGGATATTTATCAATGAAACCTTTATAATTGATTTGGGCTGATAAAAAAGCGGTCGCTAAAAGAAATAGGATTGTAATTTTTTGTTTCATGAATAATCTTTTTACTTCTTAATATACAAACATACATTTTCTAATTATAAAAAGAGCATCCAAATCCTATAACAATCTCTCAAAATCCTGTAAGACATTCCTGTATGTTCTTAATAATTTTACATCATAACATTTAAACTATTAAAATCATGAAAAAGTTATTATTAGCCGGAAAAGCCATTTTAGGAGCAGGACTTATTATATTATTCCTTCAATCTTGCAAAAACGAAACTAAACAAGAAGATCCAAAAGAAGTTGCAGAAGATGCAAATGAAGCGAAATTTGATTCTATTGACAGCAAAGAAGATGATTCTGAATTTTTAGTAGATCAAGCTGAAATTAATTTAGCTGAAATCGAAATCGGTAAACTGGCACAAACAAAAAGTACAAACCCTGAAGTGAAAAAATTTGGTAAAATGCTTGTTGATGAGCACACTAAATCGGCTTCTGAAGTGAGTGCTTTAGCAAAGGCGAAAAACTTTACTCTACCAACTTCTCTAACTGAAGAAGGTCAAGAGGAATACAATAAACTAAACGAAAAAACGGGAGTTGATTTCGATAAAAAATTTGCAGACATGATGATTGATGGTCACGAAAAAGCGATTAAAAAACTTCAAGATGCAACAAAAGATGCCGTTGACCAAGATGTAAAAACTTGGGCTTCTAACAATATTGCAGGTTTAACAGCGCATTTAGAGCACGCTAAATTGCTGAAACAAAATCTAGACAAAAAGTAAAAATGAATTAAGACGCTAAGATTCTAAGGTTCTGAGATTCTAAGAATAAAGTATCTAAGAACCTCAAATCTTTGCTAAAAAAACCCCTCAAGAGTTGAATTGCTTGAGGGGTTTGTTTTTTTTTTAGATTCTAAGATGCTAAGTTTCTGAGATTCTAAGTTTTCTGTTAGTTGCTTAGTAACTTAGCATCTTAGAATCTCAGAAACTTACTTTCCAGCTATCTTCTGCAGATGTTCTGGGTATCTTGATCCTTCAATTGTTATTTTTGAAGCTGCATGTTCGATTTCTGCTAGATCTTGGGCTGAGAGCACTAAATCTGTTGCTTCAAGGTTTTCTTCCAAACGATGCAGTTTGGTTGTTCCTGGAATTGGTGCAATCCAAGGTTTTTGAGCCAAAATCCATGCAAGCGCTACTTGTGCGTTTGTTGCTCCTTTATCAGAAGCAATTTTAGATAATAAATCTACCAAAGCTTGATTCACTTTTCGGGCTTCTGGTGTGAAACGCGGAAGTGTATTTCTAAAATCTGTACTATCAAATTGCGTGTTTTCATCAATTTTAGCCGTTAGAAAACCTCTTCCTAGGGGACTAAAAGGCACGAAACCAATTCCTAATTCTTCTAATAGCGGTAAAATTTCTTCTTCTGGAGTTCTCCACCAAAGAGAATACTCACTTTGAAGTGCTGTTACAGGCTGAACCGCATGTGCACGTCGAATACTTTCTACGCCTGCTTCTGAAAGTCCAAAATGTTTTACTTTTCCTTCCTGAATTAAATCCTTTATAGTTCCTGCAACGTCTTCCATAGGAACATTTGGATCAACACGATGTTGGTAATACAAATCGATTACATCTGTGTTTAATCTTTTTAAGGATCCTTCAATGCTTTTTCTAATCCATTCTGGACGGCTGTCTAATCCTTTTTTAGAATCGCCTTCCAAAAAACCAAATTTTGTCGCAATTACAACTTTATCGCGAAAAGGCGATAATGCCTCTCCCAATAACTCTTCGTTCAAAAATGGTCCGTAACATTCTGCCGTATCAAAAAAGGTAATTCCTTTTTCGTAAGCAGAACGCAATAAACTTATCATTTCTTTTTTATCATGAGCTGGCCCGTAGCCAAAACTCATTCCCATGCAGCCCAGTCCCAACGCTGAGACTTCTAAGCCGCTATTTCCTAGTTTACGTGTTTGCATGTTTTTTTTAAAGTTTCTAAGATGCTGAGACGCTAAGGTTCTAAGTTTTTTTCTCTTTAATCCTTTTAATCTCTACTCCTTGTTTTTTACATAATTTCTAAATTAACCAAGATTCTAAGCACTAAAGAGAAAACTTAGTATCTTAGAACCTTAGCAACTTAGTATCTTATAATTTTCTTTACTTTGAGCTAAATCAACATCCTATTTTATCACTTTCTAAATTAGCCAAGATCTAAGCACTAAAGAGAAAACTTAGTATCTTAGAACCTTAGCAACTTAGCATCTTATTTAAGCGACTCCATATCAATTACAAAACGGTATTTAACATCTCCTTTTAGTAATCTTTCGTAGGCATCATTAACATCATTCACACCGATTACTTCTACGTCTGATGTGATATTATGTTCGGCACAGAAATCTAGCATTTCCTGAGTTTCTGCGATTCCTCCTATTAGAGATCCTGAGAAACTTCTTCTTCCTAAAATCAAGCTGAAAGAAGTTACAGGAAGCGGATCCATTGGCGCTCCAACTAAAGTTAAGGTTCCGTCTACTTTCAATAAATTTAAATACGAATCGATACTGTGTTCAGCAGAAACGCAATCTAAAATGAAGTTTAAACTTCTGGCGTGTGCTTCCATTTGAGCTTCATCTGTAGACAATACAACCTCATCTGCTCCAAGGCGTTTTGCATCTTCCGTTTTAGATAAAGATGTAGTAAAAACAACTACATGAGCCCCCATAGCTTTTGCTATTTTGATTCCCATATGGCCAAGACCGCCAATACCTACAATTCCAACTTTTTGACCAGGACCAACTTTCCAGTGTTTTAAAGGCGAATAAGTTGTAATTCCTGCACACAATAATGGTGCAACAGCAGAAAGTTCTAGTTTATCTGAAATATGCAGTACAAAGCTCTCATCCACTACAATACTTTGAGAGTAACCTCCATAAGTTTGTCCTCCTAAGTGTTTGTCAGGCGAATTAAATGTTTGAATATTTCCTTCATCACAAAATTGCTCTAAATCATTTTTACAGTGTTCGCATTCTCTGCAAGAATCAACCAAACATCCCACTCCTGCCAAATCACCAACTTTAAAACCTTTTACGTGATCTCCAACTTTTGTTACACGACCAACAATTTCATGTCCAGGAACAATCGGATAAATTGTGCCATGCCATTCATTTCTAGCTGAGTGTAAATCTGAATGACAGATTCCGCAATACAAAATTTCGATTTCTACGTCGTGTGCCTGTACTGCTCTTCTTTTAATATCTAGGGTCTTTAACGGTGCTTCGGCAGCTTCGGTACCAAAGGCTTTAATGTTTTTTGTTTCCATAATTTATTTGTTGTTTTTTGTTTCAAGTTCTAAAACTGTTAAAAAAAGGCATAGAGAATCTACCAAATCATATTGATTTACAAATAGTTATATAAATTTCGATTATTTTTACCTAATCAAAAAATATAATCTGTTATAAATCAGTAAAATCTGCGCAAAACTTAGAATCTCAGAATCTTAGAATCTTAGAACCTTAGCATCTTAGAATCTAGCATCTTTCAAAAGAATAATATTCTTCATCAGTAACGCTGTCCAGCCAAGTTCCATGACCTTTATCTATTTCTGTTACAATGGTAATATGAGAATATTTTGTCGTTGGTGTTGCTCCGTACCAATGCTCAATTCCAGGTAAAACCGTAATTACTTTGCCTTTTTCGATAAGATTAATTTGTCCGCCTCTTTCTTGGTAATAGCCAACTCCATCTGTTACAATGATCAACTGCAGACTAGCGTTACTGTGCCAATTACTTCTTGCTCCGGGTTCAAAAGAAATATCTTTGATAACAGTATTTTCAGGATGAATTTCGCTTGTCTGCTTTTTATATGACACTTCGCCTGTCATATAAGTATTTGGAATTTTACCTTCTTCGGTTACGGCAGTGAAATGTGTCGACATAATTTCGTTGTTTTTAGGTTAATAATTAATTTTTAAATTCTTATAAGCTTATTTGAATGAAATAATCAGTACATCGAATCTCTTGATAGAAGGAGATTTTGATTTTAATTAATACTTTAAAAAAAATTATATTTTTCTATTATCAAAATTTAAAACTAAATGCAAAGCGGAGCATGCTTTTGTGAAGTGTTATTTAGTCATTAAAAAAACTGATACAAAGATTCGTTGTTTATTTCAGGGCAAATGTAGTGCAATACTACAATGCCGAAATAACAATATTCAAACAAAAAATTAAGAAATTGAAACAATTTACATTCGAAGCGATTTCGGAACCGTTCCTGTAAGTCTTTTAAAATAATTATTGAAATAACTCGGATATTCAAATCCAAGCGAATAACCAATATCCGAAATACTCCAATCTGTGTGCTGCAATAAAGCTTTTGCTTCGTTAATGACTCTTTCTGTAATGTGTGCAGTAGTTGGTTTCCCCGTAACTTCTTTTACAGAACGATTTAAATGATTTACATGAACAGAAAGGCTCTGCGCGTAATCTTGAGGAGTTTTTAAAGCTAACGGCTGATCTTTGGTTTCTATTGGAAATTGTCTTTCTAATAATTCTAAAAACAAAGAAGTAATTCTCGAAGAAGCATTTTTATGTTTAAAGAAGTTCTCTGAAGGCTGCATTTTCATTGATTCATGAATAATCAAATTGACATAACTGCGCATTAGATCGTCTTTGAAAGCATAATCGGTTTCGTACTCTTCAATCATCTTTTGGAATAAGGAATCGATAAAAACCTTTTGTTCAGTAGTTAAAGTAAAAATTGGAGTTCCTCCTATTTTAAACAAAGGCGATTCCTGAAGGGTTTCAGAACGGTCTTTGGTTTTAAAAAATTCTTCGGTAAAAACGCAGGCATAACCTTCGAATTTCTCAGAAATAGTTTCCCAAGAATATGGAATAATAGGATTACCAAAAAACAGAATCGTTCCGTCGGTTTCTATTCCGCGGTCGGCGTATTGTATGATACTTTTACTAGTATTAATACAGATTTTATAAAAGTCTCTTCGGCTGTAAACGGGAACTTTGCTGAAATCTCCATTTATAGGATAAACTTTAAAACCTTTCATCTTCAAATCTGAAGTGAAATCGCAATTCTGTGTTTCTGTTTGATTATTCATTTTGCAAAGTTATGAAAATCAAACAATATTTTTTGTTTCATGTTTAAAGTTTAAAGTTTCAGGTTTTTGAAATTAACCGCGAAGAGCGCTAAGATTTACGCAAGGTTCGCTAAGTTTTTTTTAGCTTTATGAAAGAATCTCGCAAAGTCGCAGAGTCGCAAAGTTTTTTCAATTTATGTCTTCCTGAGCGAAGTCGAAGGACACACAAGTAGCTCCGAATAGGATTTAACATGCGCATATCCTTCGACTTCGCTCAGGAGGACAAATCTGAATCTACATTTAGCTAAAGCTAAACATACTTTGCGAACTTTGCGTAATTCTTAGCGTGCCTTGCGGTTAAAAAAACTACTTCACCACAATCAAACCATTCTTTAACTCTTTCCCAGAAGCAGATAAAACCACTTCTTTCGCATTTTCATCTTTCTGGATGATGATTTGCGCATAACCATTAAAAAGCTTTCTTTTCCAAGATTCTGCTGGTGTAATTACTTGAATAATTCCTGGATCTGTATTCATAACATCCCAGTCTTTTACTTTTTGTAAAGGCGTTGCTGCAATGTGAATGGTGTTTTTTCCTTCTTTTAAAATAGCCGAATTCAAAACATATTTTTGAGAATCATCTTTACTAGGTTCAACTTTATTTCCGTTGATGAAAACCACTGTTTCAACTCCTATTTTTTTGTAAAAGAAACTCACAACATTCGAAGCGGAGTTGTTTTTCAAATCAAATTCTCCTTTATAAATATAAGATGGCGCTTGCTTTTTGTAATCGCGGTCTTTAAAAGCTTCTGTCCACTCTTTTTCTGAATAATTAGGCAATTTCTGAGGCAGAGAGGCAGTTGTTGCTTTTTGCTCCATAAAATTACTTATAGCAACCAAAGCGATATCATCAATAAATTGATCGCTTTCTAATGAAGTTGGATCTCCGTTTCCTACTCCTAAAATTTTACCGCCTTTGATCGAAAACATAATTTCATCATTTGCTGTCGGAATGTGCAAGCCCTTTTTATCTGTAGTTTCAACCGTTAAAACAGAAACATTTCCTTTCAATACATTTTCTTTATCCAAAGAAAGCTTGATATTTTCTGCTCTTCCAGTAGTTTTCTGAACATCAGAAAGTACTTTTTTTCCGTTTTTATAACCAACCGCTTCCAAAGTTCCTGGAGTATACTTTACTTTCCATTCTAAATGGCTGTTTTGCTCCATTTTCTTTTTACCTAAGCTCTTTTTGTTAAGGAAAAGCTCTACCTCATCACAATTGGAATACGCCCAAACATCAATTTCTTTGCCTTCCATTCCACTCCAATTCCAATGTGGCAATACATGCAAAACGGGTTCTTTTCCCCACCAAGATTTCAAATAGAAAACATTGTCTTTCGGGAAACCGCAAACATCCATCATTCCGAAATAAGATGTTACAGACGGCCAACCATAAGGCGTTGGCTCTCCGCGGTAATCAAAACCTGTCCAGATAAACATTCCTGCGAGATAAGGTCGTTCAGCATAAAACTTCCAGCCTTCTTCTATACTATAAAAAGTTGGTCGAGGCTTTTTATCATATGCACTTTTATAATGTTTGGCATCGTCTGTAAAATAAATTCCACGCGTTGCAAAAGTCGAACCTTCCTCTGTTCCCATTCCTGGCTGTTGCTTAAACTGATTTCTATGCGCATCAATATCTCCATTTCCGAGATAATTATATCCCATAATTTCTACAACAGAAGAGATTCCGCTTTTAAATCCGCTGCTGATTCCTACTGTTACAGGTCTTGTTGGATCGATACTTTTACTAAAATCCTGCATGATATTGGTAATTCTTTCACCCGTGATTCCGCCCTCAATCTGCCACTCTTCATTTCCAACTGACCAGCAGAAAATACTCGGATGATTTCGGTCACGCTCCATCATTCGCTGTAAATCATTCAAATGATACTCATTGATTCCCATTAAACGAGTTTCGTCAATAACCAGCATTCCTAATTTATCGCAAGCATCCAGCAATTCAGGCGTTGGCGGATGATGTGAACAGCGATAAGCATTCGAACCCATTGCTTTCAGTTTTGCAATTCTATAATACTGAATTTCATCTGGAAGTGCTGTTCCAATTCCCGCGTGATCCTGATGATTGTTTGTTCCTTTCAGTTTTACCTGTTTTCCGTTAAGGAAAAAACCATTTTCTGGATTAAATTCAATCGTTCTAATTCCAAAAGAGGTTTTATAGCTGTCAATTACTTCTCCATCCTTTTTTATTTCAGTAATTAACTGATATAAATTAGGCGAATCAATATCCCACAAAAGCGGATTTTTGACATTCAATTTTGATGAATAAGCATTTGTTTTATAAAACTCTGGAGCTGTAACATTTTCAGATTTTGTAGCAACCTGTATTCCAGAAGCGTCCAAAATAATTTGATTTATTTCTACATTTCCTTTAAAATGACCTTTGTTTTCCAATTTAACTTCTGCAGTAATTAAAGCATTATCCTTTGAAATTTCTGATGTAACATAAGTTCCGTTTTGCTTCACATGCAGTGGATTTGTTTTCTGAAGATAAACATGTCTATAAATTCCGGCACCTTCATAAAACCAGCCTTCTTCCATCGAAGCATCGACACGCACTACAATTGTATTTTCGCCTCCATAATTAACATAAGCCGACACATCATATTCAAAACCATTATAACCGCTTTCTTCGGTTCCTAAATAAAATCCGTTGAAAAAGACTTTTGAATTTCTAAAAACGCCATCAAATTTTAGAGAAATAATTTTCCCTAAATCTTCATTCGGAATATTTATCTTTTTTCTATACCAGCCAATACTTTTCTCTGGGAAATTTTTGCCTGCTGATTTGAATCCGTGACTGAAACTTGCGGTTTCACTAAAAGGCTGTTCAACTGCCCAGTCATGCGGCAAATCCAATTTTCTCCAAGCGCGATCATCAAACCCAGAAGCCGCTGGTCCATCACCAAAGCCCGTTTTGGTTAAATACGAAAAATAGCCTTCGGCGTGACCGAAATCTTTTTTGGTATCGTATTGATGGCCAAATGAAAAGCTCCAATCTTTATCGATTAAAATAAGTGCTCTCCCCGATTTATTTTGAGCCAATAAATGGAATGAACATACAAGAAAAAAACAGAGAATTGTTTTTTGAACAAAAGTGGTTTTCATAAGTTTGGTTTGTTAGTAAAATCAGATAGCGATAAAAATAAAGTTTTTAGAGAAGAAACATTAATAGTATTTTATCAAAATATGATAACTCATTCATAACAAATGTTTCTAGAAAGGCTTTCAAAATTTAGAATGAATCTAATGGCTTCAGATTCAAAAATTATTTTCTTTTAATGTAATTTTATATTGAAATCTTAAAAAGCAATTCTACTATGAGTACTATTATGAATGAAAATAGACTCCAAACGACTTTCAAAAACCTTGATCATAAGATTAACAAACTTAATGATCAGAAGATTGTGGCTTTTTTTGAATCTTTAGGATTATTAGAAAGAAAAGACGTTCCGAAGGACTTTTTGAACTGGGAAAATATATTAATTGTGGTTCCCAATCGACATGTTTCTCACGAACTGAAATACTATAAATATACCATTTCAAGAATTTCATTCTTAACAAATCCTTACGCAGATCAAATTCACATTTTTGATCTCAAAGATTGGAAAAGCGCATCGGGAAACAAAACGCAGTTTCAGATAAGAGAAATGCTGAAAACGAGTTTTGGAGGTGTAAAAAAAGTGATTAAAGAGTCTTAGAAATTAAAAGCCCAATATATTATCGATTGGGCTTTTTTGTTTTTAACCGCAAAGAGCGCTAAGGTTTACGCTAAGCACGCTAAGAATTTAAAAACTTTGCGAACCTTGCGTAAACCTTAGCGCTCTTTCCGGTTAAAGAAAATCTTACTGAACCTCTAAAAGCTCTTTAATTTTAGCCTCTAAAGCTGGTCCGTGAATGTTTTTTGCTAAAATAATTCCGTTTTTATCAATTAAAAAATTCAATGGAATAGATTGTAGCATATAATCTCCAATAACTGGAGATTGCCAGTATTTTAAATCACTCACATTTGTCCAAGGCAGTTTTGCTTTTGCGATAGCTCCTGTCCATAATGGCTTTTTGGTATCCATAGAAACTCCGTAAATTGATAGTTTGTCTGGATACGCATTGTGTAATTTTATTAATAGAGGCTGCTCTTTAATGCAAGGTCCGCACCAAGAAGCCCAAAAGTCTACTAAAACTAAAGTTCCTCTTAAAGAAGAAAGTGCAACTTTCTCTCCTTTTGTATCTGGAAGATCAATTTCTGGAGCAATATCTCCAACATCTACGCCTACAACTTGAGCTTTAGAACTGGTAATTACACAACATAAAAATGCTGCAATAAGTAAAGTTTTTTTCATAATAGATTAAGTTTAATTTGGATTTGGGGTTGTTTTTTAATCATGTTATTGCCTCAATATTTGTCATTTCGACGAAGGAGAAATCTCCACAAGTAACTCTGCAACGAGAATCCAATCTTTGTCGAGCTTCTCGCGGAGATTTCTCCTTCGTCGAAATGACATAAAATGAGAGTAAAAATATTGTGTATTCCTAAGAAACATTAAACAACAAATATAAATTTTCTTTATTAAAATCTTCTTCATTTGTCCTCCCCAATCATAAAATTATCCTAAATATTTTTCTTTAAATCTATATATCGAGAAAAGTCGATATATTTGCATCATGGAAACGATAGAAATTTTTAAAGCATTATCGAACAAATCCAGATTGCAAATGCTGGAATGGTTAAAAGAGCCCGAAATTAACTTTCCGGGACAGCTAGAACATGCCGGATTTGAGCATGGTGTCTGCGTTGGGCAGATTCAGGCCAAAGCTGGTTTGACACAATCCACAGTATCCGAATACCTGTCTATTTTACAGCGCGCTGGTTTTATCGAGGCCAAACGTGTTGGACAGTGGACTTATTATAAACGTAACGAAGGTGCCTTTGAAGCACTCAGTAAATTAATTCAATCTAATTTGTAAAATTACTATGAGTACAAACAACCTATTTTCAGAATTTAATCTAAAATCGTTAAATCTGAAAAACCGAATCGTAATGGCGCCAATGACGCGCTCTTTTTCTCCTAACGGAGTTCCAACTGATGAAGTCGCAGCTTACTACCAAAAAAGAGCTGAAGGCGAAGTTGGTTTAATTTTATCTGAAGGAACTGTTATTGACAGAAAATCTTCTTCTAATGATGCGAATGTTCCTCACTTTTATGGCGATTTAGCTTTAAACGGATGGAAAAAAGTGATTGACGAAGTTCATGCTGCGGGTGGAAAAATGGGTCCGCAGATTTGGCACATGGGAATTATGGACAACCACCATTCTGGATGGGTTCCGCCAGTTCCATTTGAAGGTCCATCTGGATTAAACCGTCCTGATTTTAGAAATGGTGTTGCCATGACTGAAAAAGATATTGAAGATACTATTCTTGCTTTTGGAAAAGCTGCTGCTGATGCAAAAAGATTAGGCTTTGACACTGTTGAAATTCACGGTGCGCACGGTTATTTAATTGACCAATTCTTTAGAACTGAAACCAATTTACGTGAAGATATTTATGGAGGAAAAACACTTCCTGAACGTAATCGTTTTGCTATTGAAGTAATTAAAGAAGTGAGAAAGCAAGTTGGAAACGACTTTGCTGTGATTATGCGTTTTTCTCAATTTAAACCTTCTGATTATAATTATAAATTGGCTAAGAATCCACAGGAATTAGAAGCTTGGCTTACTCCTCTTGTTGATGCTGGTGTTGATATTATTCACGCTTCGCAACGTCGTTTCTGGGAACCAGAATTTGAAGGTTCTGATTTAAACTTTGCTGGATGGGCTAAAAAAGTAACGGGAGCGCCAACTATTACAGTAGGTTCTGTTGGACTTTCTGGCGATTTCTTTGGTGCATTTGCAGGAGAAAGTTCGCAACCGACTTCTTTAGAAGAATTAAACAGACGTTTCGACAGAGGCGATTTTGATTTGGTTGCCGTTGGAAGACCTCTTTTATCAGATCCGAATTGGGTTGCTAAAATCAAAGCAGGAAAGACTGAAGAATTAAAAGGTTTTACTAAAGAAGCTCTAAGCCAATTGGTTTTAGAATAATTTTTTTAAGTTACAAAGTTACAAAGGTTCAAAGGGACAAAGTTTTTCCTTTGAACCTTTTTTATTTTCTAAAATACTAAGGGATAAATAGAATATTTATCTTTTCTTTCTCTGCTGAAGGTTATCCATTTCAAGCATTTAATGATATTTTGTTTAAAATGATTAAAATATGATGCCAGTTTAATACATAAAATTTATCTTTGCAATCAATATGAAATTCTTGAACAGCATATTACGCCTTCCTTTTTTCAGCACTTATTATTATGCAATAATATCTGCTCGGATAGGCTATGCATATAATTCAACGTATTCACGACTATAAATTAAATAGATAAATTATATAAACCTTAAAGCCCGGGCATTACGTCCGGGCTTTTTTATTTTCAAAAAAAAATGGAAACAATTGAAAAATTAAAAGAAAATGCCGCCATCTTTCTTCCCGAAAATGGCTTAGAAGAAAAAATCAATCAGGCTGAAAAAGAAAACAGAAAACTAATTATCAAACTAGGTTTTGACCCAACTGCTCCAGATTTGCATTTGGGACATGCAGTTGTCTTGAAAAAGTTGAAACAATTTCAAGATTTAGGGCATCAAATCGTAATCGTTGTGGGAAGTTTTACCGCAAGAATTGGTGATCCGACAGGAAAAAATAAAAGCCGAAAACCTCTTAACATTGAAGAAGTTCAGCATAATGCAGAAACCTACATTTCGCAATTATCTAAAATTATTGATATTGAAAAAGCTAAAATTGTTTTTAATTCAGAATGGCTCGATGAACTTTCTTTTTCTGAAGTGATTCAGATTATGTCCAATGTGACGGTTGCTCAATTGATGCATAGAAATGATTTTAATAAACGTTTTACAGAAAATACGCCAATTGCCATGCACGAACTGGTTTACCCAATTTTACAAGGTTTTGATTCGGTTAAAATTAATGCTGATATCGAAATGGGCGGAACAGATCAACTATTCAACTGTACAATGGGAAGACAATTGCAGGAAAGTTTTAAACTTTCAGGGCAAATTGTGATGTGTATGCCTTTACTGAAAGGATTGGATGGAAAAGAAAAAATGAGTAAATCACTTCATAATACAATTGGTTTAATTGATGAACCAAATGAAATGTTTGGTAAAACGATGTCAATTCCTGACGCTCTTATTCTTGAATTTTTAGAATTGACAACCGATTTTTCATTTGAAGAAAAAGAAGAAATCAAGAAAAGATTAGAGAATGAAAATCCGATGAATATTAAAAAACTGATTGCCAAAAATATCATTTGCCAATACCATAATCAAACTGAAGCGGAACAAGCAGAACAATTTTTTATTAATCAATTTCAAAGTAAAAATGCCGAAACCAAATCATTTGTTCCTGTTTCAATTTCTTCTTTAGAAAGCAAAACCAATGAAATTGCATTAATTGACCTTTGTGCCTTTATAAAAAATGATATTACAAAATCAGCAAACAGAAGATTGATTGAAAGTGGTGCAGTTCAGATTAACAATGAAAAAATTATCGATCCGTATGAATTGATTTCATTAAAAAAAGAGACCAAAATTAAGATTGGAAAACGAAATTTTTATGAGTTAATTTAGGTTAAGCTATAAAGAGATAGAAATCCAAAGTGACACAGGTTTTTCTTTTATTGT
Source organism: Flavobacterium chungangensis (assembly GCF_042654045.1). NCBI lineage: Bacteria > Pseudomonadati > Bacteroidota > Flavobacteriia > Flavobacteriales > Flavobacteriaceae > Flavobacterium > Flavobacterium chungangensis. Next base: position 32,964 of record NZ_JBHSFY010000013.1, on the reverse strand, counting down.
CTTTATTTTATCTGAAAAATAAAAGGGTTTGACTAAAAAAAGACAATCTCTTTTTATCAGATGTACTATTTATAGAGATTCAATAAGACAAATAAAAAAAGCTCCAACGGAGAGACATACCATTATAAATTGTAAAAAATATGTCACTCCTCTGGAGCTTTCTGTTGTAAAATTTTATACTTTACTATAAATATTTCGCTTCTCCGAAGCTTACAAAAAGTCTTGCTTTTGAAACAATTATATTATTTATCGTCATCATCATCATCCGAATTAAAAAAATCATTTGGATTAAATGGAATATCCTCATCTGGATCTTTATCATGTGCATTTACACCCGGCGGATTAAATAATCCCCAACTGTCTTTTATATAATTCCAAACATCAAAACTCGCCACCCAATCAATAAATAAAAAGCGAAATTCTTCAATTGTATTTCGTAACAGATAAATATAATCAGTATCTGTAATTCCATCCTCGTAACGAAGACTTCCTGCTTGGACATATAATTCTCTTGCCGCTTTTCTAATAATTGCAGCATTTTCCATTCTTAGATCATACAAGTCACCAGCTTCTGCTCCAGCGATTTTAGCGGGAATAATCATAGCATTCTCCAACATAAATCGAACGGTTGTTTCTTGCAGGAATTCATTCTCAGCTGGGATAATATGAACTAAACCTTCCGTTAACTTCAAAATCTGCTCTGCCTTTTGAAAAATGGGCATTTTGTGCGTTTCATCTAATCTTGACATTTCTTCATTCGTTTTTGTTATCTAAGTGTTAGACGCACTGCTGCGCGTCTCTACAGTACAGAACCAAAATCATTTTAATCATTTAATCTGTGGCTATTTTTTATTTTAAACTTAATAAATTTTCTTTTATAATCTAAAAAAGAAAGGGACAAACCATTAAAGTCGATCCCTTTCTGTATTTGTAACTAACAAAAATTACAAACTCTAAAAAACTCATTATGCCTCTATTGGCTTTTTCTTTTGAAACTTATTTACAAGCCAATTTCTAACTGGTTCGTCGTATAATTTTAAACATACAAAAGCGAGAATGATACTTACGATTAATACGCCGATTCCTTCCAAATAGCCATTTTCCATCGAAACTTTATTATCTACAACCCATGCTGTAAACCAATAAATTAATGGATAATGTGTAATATAAATTGGGTATGAAATATCTCCGAGAAGTTTGCAAATCTTAAGTGAAAACTCATTTTTGATCTCTCCTCCCGCTCCAATTGCTACAATAATTGGAAACATTACAATGATGCAGAAAGATTCGTATAAACCGTTGATCCAAAGACTGTTTTCATCTCCAAGTCTTGGCAATGCTAAAACAATTGTGATTAAAATACTGCAAATCCAAAAAGCATTTTTAATATGAATTAATTTTCCTAAACGGCATAATAAAACTCCAGCAAAAAATGGATAAAGTAATCTTGTGAAACCCACATTCATTTGTTCCCAATTCAATGACCAGCCGCCGATTACATCTCCTTTTGGTCCAAAAACAGTATAATTAATTAACAGTCCGGCAAATATCAATACAAAAACTAACATTACTTTATTCGAAAATTTACGAAAGATTAAGGCGTACAAGATGTTTGCAATATATTCGAAAAAAAGTGACCATGCCGGACCATTTAAAGGATGCATTTCTCCCCAGCCTCTAATTTCTAATGAAGGCGGAATTGGTAATAATGTAAATCCTATTACCATTGTCAAAATAACTTTCCAAACTTCCATACCTCCAATCATTGGAAACAATATATCTGAAGCTTGAAAATAGTAAAATATAGCCCCAATGATCATTCCTAGAATTACCATGGGCTGTAAACGGATTAATCGGCGTTTGTAAAATTCCCATTGTCCCATTTTCCCCCAGCGGTCATCATACGCATATGCGACAACAAATCCAGATAAAAGGAAAAAGAAATCAACAGCAAGATATCCGTGATTTATAATTTGTACAAAACGATTTCCGCCTGCGAAAGCTTCAAAAATATGGAAAGCGACTACTAAAATAGCTGCAACTCCACGCAGTCCATCAAGAATTTCGTAGTGTTTTTTTGGTTTAATATTCATTTGGTTATGGGTTATGGGTTATGGGTTAAAAGTTAAGAGTTAAAAGTTAAGAGTTAAGAGTTATGGGTTAAAGTTATTGTGTGAAGTGTTACTAGTTAAATTTTCAAGTTTGAAGCTCTTTGTTGATTTGACTATCAGTTTTATCACTCCTAACTTATAACTTATAACTCCTAACTTATAATAACTTATAACTTAAAAACTATTGGTGGTTTTTCAGCCATTCCGATCTTCTCTGATCTGGTAAATGTTTTACCGTAAAGTTCTCAAATTTGGCTTCAAAACCTTTTCCGTCTGGAGAAGCGGCCATTAAACCAACCATAACTGGCGTGTTGTCTTGCAAAGGCGCATTTCTAGTCATAATATAATTTTTATCATCAAAAGAATAGAATATTTCGACAGCATCTAATCGTCGCACGGCTTTAATCCAAATAAAAGGAGGCACTTTTTCTAAAGTTGTTACGCTCCAATCACTTTTATCGTGTGTTACAACGGTGCTTACATTAAATTTTCCGTCAACAAACTCTACTCCTGTTTTAATATAATTTTTTTCGTCAATGCGAATCATTAATCCCATTTGATCAAAACGCGCAATGTAGTTTCCAGTCAATTTTACTTTTGCTTCAAATTCGCCCCCATAATTAGCATAATAAAATGGTGCGTCATCAACGGTGAATCCGTAATGCGAAATTCTCCAATAATCGCTGTTTGCGGTCACATTGATAATTAAAGCATTGTCTTTAATGTTCCATTTTTCAGGTTCATTAAACCATTGCATTTTATTCAGACTTTGCGCTACCATATTATTCGCAAAAAATAAAGTCAATATTGCAAGCGTAATTTTTTTCATATTCATTATTTTTAAACCATTAAGACATTAAGAAAATTAAGCTTTTACTTCATGAACTTAACTCAATATATAAGACAATAAAGCCATTCTTTATATTTCTTAATGTCTTAATGGTGAATTTTTAATCAAAAGCAAAGCTGCAAATTTTTACACTTGCAGCTTTACAAACCAACCAATTTTAGAAATAAAAAACTTATTTAAGTAAAAAATTCACTTTAGATTTTATATCTGTAGACGAAGCGCCAATTATCGCTTCAAAATCACCAGGTTCTGCAACCCAGTCATGTTTTTTATCGTCAAAGAAACTTAAAGCCGTTTTGTCAATTGTAAACGTTACTGTTTTTTCTTCTCCAGCTTTAAGAGCAACTTTCTCAAAACCTTTCAATTCTTTTACGGCACGAGGCAATGAAGATTTCACGTCTGTGATGTACAATTGCACTACTTCAGAACCTTCTCTGCTTCCTGTGTTTTTTACGCTAACTGAGAATGTAATTTTATCTCCAGCATTCATTTGTTTTTTATCTGCTGTTACTTTTCCGTAAGCAAAAGTCGTATAGCTTAAACCGTGTCCGAAAGAGAATAAAGGTTTAATTTTGTTTTTATCTGCCCAACGGTAACCTACAAAAATTCCTTCATTGTATTTTACTGAATCGCCTCCTGGAAATTCGCCTAAAGCGTGAGCTCCGTTATCCGCTAATTTTACTGGGAAAGTAAAAGATAATTTTCCTGACGGATTCACATCTCCGACCAAAACATTTGCTAAAGCATTTCCTGCTTCAGTTCCTAAAAACCATCCTTGAACAATTCCTGGAACTTCTTTAATCCAAGGCATTGCCACTGCATTTCCAGAAATATTTACGAAAACAATGTTTTTGTTTACTTTCGCTAATTCGCTAATTAATTTATCCTGACCATAAGATAAATTCAATTCTTTACGATCATGTCCTTCATCATCTTGATTTGGACTTTTATTTAATCCTCCAATAAAAAGAACAATATCTGCATCTTTAGCAACTTTTAAAGCTTCTGCCGTTAATTCAGCCTGTGGACGTTTTTCTTCTAAACTTACTTTAGCTACAACGCCATTGTAGTTGCTTGTAGGATCTCCAACATAACCCCTTGCATAAACAATTTCAGCTTGATTTCCGATTCTTTTCTTTAAACCTTCTAGCGGAGTGATTTCATATCTAGCTTTAAGCGAAGAACTTCCTCCACCCACAGTCATCATTTTGATAGCGTTTTCTCCAATTACAGCAATCTTTTTGGTTTTAGAAAGATTGATTGGAAGAATGTTATTGTTGTTTTGCAATAAAACAATTCCTTCTTCAGCAATTTTACGCCCAGCAATAGCGTGTTCTTCTGTTCCAAAAGATCCAAAAGGACGATTTCTATCCATTGTCGTCAAGAAAGACAAACGTAGAATGCGACGTACTTTTTCGTCTAATTCTTTTGTTCCAATTTCTCCTTTTCTGATCATTTCAGAATATGGTTTTGCTAAGTAATAATTGTCATAAGCATTACTTGTTCCCCAAGAAAGTCCGTTTGTCCATGAACCAAATTCCATATCCAAACCATTGTGGATAGCTTGTTTAGTGTCATTAACTCCACCCCAATCTGAAACCACAACACCTTTGAAGCCCCACTCTCCACGAAGAATATCGTTTAACAAATATTCGTTATGGCAGCATTGCTGACCTTTGTATTTATTGTAAGCTCCCATAATCGACCAAACATCACCTTCTTGAACTGCAGCTTTAAAAGCAGGAAGATAAATTTCGTACAATGCGCGATCGTCAACAATTACGTCAACCGAGTTACGATTGGTTTCTTGATTGTTTAAAGCGAAATGCTTTACGCAGGCAGCAACTCCATTGGACTGAACTCCTTTAATATAAGGAACAACCATTTTTGAAGCCAAAAACGGATCTTCTCCCATATATTCGAAGTTACGTCCGTTTAACGGGCTTCTGTAAATGTTTACACCTGGCCCTAATAATACGTTTTTGTTACGGTAACGTGCCTCTTCTCCAATAGATTTACCATATAAAGAAGCCAATTCTTTGTTCCAAGTTGACGAAAGTGCTGTAAGCGCTGGAAAAGCAATACAAGAGTCGTTTGTCCATCCTGCCTGATCCCATTCGTCCCATTTTACCTCAGTACGAATTCCGTGTGGTCCATCAGTCATCCAGTTTTCTGGAATTCCAAGACGTTTTACACCTGGAGAACTAAATTTAGATTGCGCATGAATCATGGCAATTTTCTCTTCGGTAGTCATTCGTTTAAGCGCATCTTCTACACGCTCTTCAATCGGTTTTTTATCGTCTAGATAAACTGGAACTTTGTTCTGAGCATTCATTCCCGCAGAACTCAGTAAAAGTAAAACAACAATTGTTTTAACGTTTTTTAACATAACAGTAATAATTAAGCATTAGTTAGATAATATTATAAAGTCTATTATAAAAACTTTCTCTATCATATTGTAAAACTAAAACGTTATCGTACAAGTTACATTTTTAGATAGAAAAAAGTAGTGGTTTAAAAAATTAAAAAACTGATTTACAAATATTTAAAATAAAATCTATAGTAAAAAAAGTAGTGGTTTTAAAATAAATATTTACGCTTTCAAAGCCATCGAACCAATTTTCATGACCATTTCTTCGAAATCATTTCGCGAAACTGCAGCCTTATTTCGAGCTCGTGTGCGGTAGTTGTAAATTGTGCTTAAAGAATAACGTAAAAATGCTGCAATTTTAACACTGTCAGTAATTCCAAGTCTGATTAAAGCAAAAATTCGAAGTTCTGTATTTAGCAATTCATTTTGTTTTAAAACAATCTGTTCTTCTGGAATCAATAAAGCATTAAAATCTTTAACGAATGTGGGATATAAATTCAGAAAGATAATGTCAAAATTCTTGTACAATTCTTCTAACTCATTATCAACCAAAGTAGTTGATTTTAGAATTTTATAAATTTCATCGAATTGTTTTGCCGTTGCTTTTTTGTTTAGAATAATGCGATAATTTTCCAATTTATTGATGTAAGTCGAACACAGATTGAAGAAATGCGCAATATATTCTTCTTTAACCAAATTAGATTCAGACAATTGCAGGTTGCTTTCCTGAAGTTGACTATTGGTTTCGGTAATATCTTTGTTTAATTCTGCCAATTTCTGGCTCGTGTCATACAATTCGCTTCTAATTCTCGAAACCTTTTTCATCTGCTTGTAAACATAGATAATAGCCACTAGCAAAAACAGAGAAAGCAAACTGATGCAAAGTAAATAAATCTGTAATTCGCTTTTTCTCTGCGCTTCGCGCTCCTGATAAACGGTATTGATAATAGAATACACTTCTGACATCAATAAAGTTCTAAACTGTACATTGCAGTACAATGCATCTTCAATAGCAGATTGTGTGAGTTTATAAGCCATATCAACATCGCCAATTTCATAAAAAACCAATGCCAATTCTTGCAATGAAGCATTGTCTTTATTGGCATTTTTAAGATCTGAAGTAGCAGAAAGCGCGTAATACTTTTTTCTCGATTCTAAATCATGTGTAGCTTCGGCAATTTTTCCAAGCAAATAAGTAATCATCGCATATTGCGGACTTTCCTCATTGGTTTTATTTAATAAAGCTAATAACTGTTTTTTGGGATCGTTGTATTTCTTATCACTAAAAATATCTTGCTGGATTCTATTAATTTTATAATCCAATGTATTCGGATTTAAAATACTTAATAATGAATCTCGATATTTTCCAATCTGTTTTCTGTATTCAGGGCTATAGCTGTTGGCCGCATAATGTTCAAAAAACTCGCGATACGAAATATAATAGTTGGGAAGTAATGAAGTCGCTATACTTTTTTTATTAATGCTTTTTAAAAGAGCTTCAGATTCACGATATTTTCCTGACGAAGAATAGAGCGTTACCAATTGCAATTGCGCTAAATTAAAGAGCTCTTTGTCATGAAGTTCTTCTGCAATTTTGAGGTTCTTTTTTACATATTGAATAGCAGAATCTGAATTTAATTTCTGATATTCTAAATACAGTGTTTTATTATAATTGTACTCCTGCTCTTTCGTAAGATTATCAGATTTTATTTTCTTGAAGTTCGCAATTCTTTCTTCTTTAATCTTTACGTAATGCTGTTTGTTTTTAATCGCTTCGTTTAATTCTTTTAAAATACTATCTGTACTTTCCGATGCAAAAAGAGGAAAGTTTAGGATAAGAAATAGAAATAAGTAATATTTTTTCAAAGCGATTTTAATATAAAGGAATTACAAATATAGCAAAGCGAAAATATAAAAAATGAATTATTTCAACAGTGGTTATAATTAACCAAAAATAGAATTACAATCTTTATGATATAAATAATTTAGCAAACAGAATGTCAATCCTATAAATAAATTTATAAAAGAAGAGCTTTATCAAAGCTTTAAACTTTGACAAAGCTCCTCTAAAATCATATAAAATCTAAAGCGCAATCGGCGCCGATAAACAGCTTTCTGGAATATCAAAAGCATTTACAAGAGCAACAGCATCGGGACGAATATCCCAACAAAGCTGATTTACGATTTTACGAACTGCTTTGGTTTTAACCGCTTCCATATAACCGTCTTCCAGATACCAAGCTTTATTTTTCTCGATTTGCGAAAGAGCATACAATTGAGTCAATTTCGTCAAAATGGCTTTTGAAGATTCATCTTCAACTGCTTTTATGGCAAGTTGAAATTGCTCTAAAACTATTCTTTCTAAATAGGCCTCAGCTACATCAATCATTTGGTGCTGAACGACATTAAACGCATCGTAAGGTTCTAATCCGCCGTCTATTAATTTCTTGATACGTCTTGCAGCCGAAGCCAAGATTGTTTTCTCTCGATGAACGAATGCCTGAAGATGAAATTCTCCATCTAACAAATGTTCCTCGTCTGTTCTTCGTGTCGCTATCGGGTTTTTCTCTGAAATAGCCGTTTTTGCATTTTCGTACACATAATTAATAATTCCTAACGAGCCCATTTCCCCAAATGATTTTCTGAATTCTGCTAAACGGTTTTTAGCAACCAATTGCATCAAAACCGTATTATCTCCTTCAAAAGTTGTGTAAATTTCGGTATCGTTTTTAAGCGCATCAATTCTGTTTTCAGACAAATAACCTTTTCCTCCGCACGCTTCTCTGCATTCTTGCAGAATATCTCTCGTACTCCAAGTAGAATACGATTTCATTCCCGCTGCTAAAGCTTCAATTTCTTGCATTTCGGCTTCAGTTTTGTTTAAAAATCTGTTGGTTAAGTATTGCAATGCAAAATGAACTGCATACGTTTTAGCCAAATGTGGCAACAATCTGCGCTGGTGCATTCTGTAATTTAAAATTGGAACCTCAGAACCTCCTTCTGGTCCAAATTGTCTTCTTTGGTCGCTGTAGCGAATGGCAATTGTTAGTCCCGATTTTGCTGCGGCTAAAGCCGAACGCGGAATCCCAATTCTTCCTCCAACCAAAGTGCCTAACATGGTAAAAAATCGTCTGTTATCACTCGGAATCGGACTTTCGAATTCGCCTTTATCATTTACAGAAGCAAAACGATCTAGCATATTGTCTTTCGGAATCACAACGTTATCAAAACTGATGGTTCCGTTATCAACGCCGTTTAATCCCATTTTATGACCACAATCGCCAATTGTTACTCCGTTTACCACATTTCCGTTTGGATCTCGCAACGGCACCACAAAAGCATTTACACCATAATCATGATCGTCGATAATCAATTTCGCAAAAACAGTTGCCATTTGTCCATGAACAGCTGCATTTCCGATATATTCTTTTTGAGCGTTTTTATTTGGTGTATGAATGGTAAAAGTCTGATCGTTATGATTGTAAGTTGCTGTAGTTTCCAAACCTTTTACGTTCGATCCGTGATGTGTTTCAGTCATGGCAAAACAACCTGGAAGTTTCAGCGAACCAATATCTTTTAAATATTTAGCATAATGTTTTTCTGTTCCTAACGATTGGACGCTCATTCCCCAAAGTCCAAACTGAACACCAAATTTGATTACCAAACTCAAATCATGATAGCTCAACGTTTCCATAATCGCAAAATAATCGGCTATGTTTTCTCCTCCTCCATATTGTTTTGGGTACGCCATATTTCCCAGATTTTCATCGGCTAAAATTTTGCACCATTTGTAAACGGTTTGTCTGAAAACATTAATATCGGTCGAAGTTTCATAAGCAAATTCAGGCCTTGAAATGACCGATTTTACTCTTTTGATTATGTCCGCTTCTTTTCCGTCTAAAATTTGAGTTATTTTCTGAATATCAAAACTTGCGTCGGTATGAGAATTGGCCGTAAAAGAACCAGCTTTAGTTTTGAAGTTTTGAAGCGCTTCTTCTCCTAAAATTCCTAAATCATTTTCTAGTTTTTTGAAATCTGATTCGATTGGCGTTAAATCCAAATCGTTTCCTGAAAGTGCTTTCGCAATATCAAAAATCGACTTGATCGAAGATTTGTCGTGAATACTTGTTTCAATATCCAATTTCCATTGTGTGAGTTCATTTCGCGAAGGCGGATTAGAAATATCTAGTTTAGAAAGCAGATATTCTTTTTCTTCTTCTGATAAAACAGTTAGGGAATTTATAAACTCTTTTAAAGTTGCAAATTCTTTCTGAGTCAATAAATCATCTGACCACACTAAATAAAACAACGGAGTAAAGGCTTGAAGTTTGGTATTTTTCATATCAATAGTATTCGGTTTTTAATAGTATTTTTTTCTGCCACAGATTAAAAGGATTAAAAGGATTTTTCACGCAGATTTTGCAGATTTCAGCAGATTTATTTTTGATTTTAAATTATATAAATCTGCGAGTCTCTGCTTAAATCTGCAAAATCTGCGTGAAAAATACAACGCAAAAAAAACTTTTTAATCTGTAAAATCTGTGGCTAAATATTTTTTCGGCTTATCGCATAAAAAAACAGGAATGAAAAATAGTCATTCCTGTTTAAACATCCTGTTAAGGTTCTTATAATTTTCGATTTTAAACCAATAAAAAATATGAAAACTAACCCTTATGAACCTTTGGATATTGAGGTCATTTTTTGCTTAATCGCAAAAATATGATGTGAATTAAAAACTAACACTGCGGTAAAAATGATACCATATGCTGTAATTTGTAAAGGTGTAATGTTTTCTCTGAAAAAAAAGGCCGCCAAACCAAATGCAATCATCGGATTGATGTTTAATAACATTCCAACTGTTGAAGAATTGATTCCAGAAAGCGCGTACAAATTCAGGAAAAGCGGAATAATTGTAAACAAAATTGCAATTGTCTCGATACAGAAATAGAATTTAAACTCTGTTGGAACTGGTCCTCCGTAACTTGGATAAAATGGCAATAAACATAATGCTGATAAAGTTATATGAAAAGTTAAAACAATAAACTTGTCAAACCCTCTGTTGGCACGCTGACTTACTAAATAAGCCGCATAGGTTAAGCCAATAATAATACTGAACAGCATATCCATTATATCACTGTACGAAAGTAGTATACAACCTGAAATGCTTAATCCTACAGAAAGCCATTGTGTTTTAAGCAGTTTTTCTTTCAGTATAAAATAAGCCAATAAAGTCGTTAAAATGGGACAAACCAAATAAGCTAGAGAAGCCGCTTTTACGCTTACATGATTTACTACATAGATAAATGTAAACCAATTGGCCATTAAAAATGCGCTTCCGCCAATATTCAGAAGAATCGATTTTCTTTTTTCTGATTTTGGCATAGCTTTAAAAATGGCAACGGTTTCTCTTATTTGTTTTCTTTTAAATAAAAAAGCAATTAAAAGCATTAAACCCGCACAACTAAAAACACGAAAAAACAAAATATCTAATGACGGATATTCATGTATTGGCTTTAAGACCAAACTAAAAAGTCCCCATATAATAAAGGCTGAAATCGCCGCGATATAATATTTTGTTGTCTTCACAAACTTGCTTTTTGAAATTGTTCTGTTTTGATTTGGCAAATTTCTTAAAAATAAAACAGCAATACAGATACAGTTTTTGTAAATTGCAGCATAACAGTTTTTATTTTATGAAAAATTCGAATTACTTATATCTTCAATTTGCTGATCGAATCGAGAAACAGATCAAATCGGGCGTTTTAAACGTTGGCGATAAACTGCCTTCTATACGCGAAGTTTGCGCCGAAACGGGTTACAGCATGAGTACTGTAAGTAAAGCCTATTACGAAATTGAAAGCCGTTCTCTTATCGAATCTAGACCGCAATCTGGCTATTATGTGAGTAATATTTCTGCTCGAGTAATTGCTGAACCTTCGGCAAGCAAACCGCAATTAAGCCTAGAAAACATTGAACCCGAAGATTTAATCGATTTGGTTTACGGTGATATGCGAACTAAAGATGTTACCATGCTTTCGCTTGGTTTTCCATCCAATGAATTACTTCCGATTGCTAAACTGAATAAAGGAATGGTTCAGGCAATGCGACAATTACCGAACAGCGGAACGAGTTATGAGGAAATTCAAGGAAATAGCAATTTAAGAAAAGAAATTGCGCGATGGTCTTTTACATGGGGCGGCTCTCTAACGGAAGAGGATATTATCACTACTCCAGGATGTATTTCTGCTATTTCAGATTGCTTATTAACACTGACTAAACCGGGAGATACAATTATTACAGAAAGTCCAGTTTATTTTGGAATCCTGCAATTGGCTCGATCTCTAGGCTTATACGTAATGGAACTTCCTACCAATATGACTACGGGAATCGAATTGGAAGCGGTCAAAAAAACACTTTCTACCAATAAGGTAAAAGCTTGCGTTTTGATGAGTAATTTTAGTAATCCGTCGGGAAGCATGCTACCAAATGAACATAAAAAAGAAATTGTTCGTTTGATGGATTTCTACAATGTTCCACTAATTGAAGACGATATTCATGGCGATCTATACTTTGGTACAAGTCGACCAACTAATTGCAAAACTTATGATGAAAGCGGCATTGTTTTGTGCTGCAGTTCTGTTTCTAAAACTTTAGCGCCAGGTTATCGAGTGGGTTGGGTTTCGCCAGGAAAATTTAAAAAAGAAGTTTTAAGAACGAAATTATATCATACTATTTCTAACACCACTATTACACATGAAGTGGTTGGAGATTTCTTGAAAAATGGCCGTTATGAGAATCATCTGAGAAAAATTCGACAGATTTTAAATCGAAATTGCACCAATTACATCAATACCGTTTTGGAATCTTTTCCAGCGGGAACAAAAGTAAGCCAGCCTCAAGGGGGATTCTTTCTTTGGGTAGAATTGGATAAAAAAATCGATACCGCAGCTTTTTATCATTTAGCGCTTAAACATAATATTAGTATTGCGCCAGGGAGGATTTTTTCCTTTCAGAATCAATTTTCAAATTGCATGCGACTGAGTTTTGGATTGCCTTGGTCTAATGAGTTGAGAACTGCTATTCAGACCTTGGGGAGATTGGCGAAGCAGTTGTAAATATTTAGAACCTCATCAAATTAACATAGCCCGTGGTTTCAACCACGGGGACACATAGTAGTTTTTTGCCATTCTTTATTTTCCAGCGGTTGAAACCGCTGGCTATATTTAAGATGTTTGTGTTATAATTATTCCCTATATACTTGCGTGATTTCTCATTTCATTCGAAATGATAAAATTGAATCTGTAAAATAAAAACACCCAAGATTAACACCATCAAATTAACATAGCTCGTGGTTTCAACCACGGGAACACATAGTGGGTTTTACCATTCTTTGCGTTCCAGCGGTTGAAACCGCTGGCTATATTTAAAATATTTTTGTGCCTTATTGCTTCAAAATAACAATAAAAAAACTGGACAGCGCAACTACACACTGTCCAGCCAACAATTAAAAGCAGACCAAAATTAATTAGTTATAAGACAAAATAAGCGTCTTTTTCGACTTTCTTAGGCTCGTCTTTTAAATCAAATTCTTTCAGGATATCAAATTCGCTTTGATATTCGTTTAGCATTTGTTTAATATTTTTTTCAATTGTATTTGCAATTGCAGTAACTGGAGTATCTGTTGGTCTGTTTTCAAACGGATCTTGCAAATGAATCGCCATTCTTTCGATCAAAAAGAAAGCAGCTCCAATAGCAGTAATCAACGGAATTGCAAACCAGCTTAAAACGCTCGTTAGTCCGAAAGGCAATAGAAAAATGAACAAACACAAAGTCAATCTAATGTACATACTGTAGGTTGTTGGGAAAATCGTATTTTTAATTCGCTCACATTTCCCCATTTCATCACATAATCTAGACAGAGTATTATCGATTTCAACTTGCTGATACATGTTAATTTTCTTTTCGTTTTTAGCAGTTCGTAAATCTCTTGCATGTAGCATCAAAATTGCATTTGGAACGTTTTGATGATTTTTGATGTATCTGATTTCTTCTTCGCTAATTAAGCCTTCAATTGGTTGTATTGCATCTCTATTTCGAAGTGACTGACCTAAACTGTAACACCAAGCAATTTGCCTTTTAGCAAAATTTTCTTTGAATTCGCTTGCTCCAACAGAGAAATCTGGATCTTCGTAAAACGTTAAAACCTGACGAATCAAAGTTCTGGAGTCGTTTACAACAGCGCCCCAAACAATTCGTGCCTCCCACCATCTGTCATAAGCTTGATTTGATTTAAAAGCTAACAGTAAGGAAATTATGGTTCCAATCATGGTCGGAATAGCAATCGGGATATCTACAGGAAGATTGATGAAATAATGATGAAAAATCTCAAATAGTATGGTATATGCTAATACCAATACAATTTCTACTTTAATTTTCCCGAGAACGTACTTCATTGGTATTCTTTTCTTTAATAACATATTTTCGGTTTTAAATTAAATTAATATTCTTTAAGAGGCTAAGATTCTAAGTTTCTAAGATGCTAAGAATTAAAAAGCTTAGAGACTTAGTGTCTTAGGAACTTAGAATCTCAGAAATCAAACCATCTCTTCGTACAATGAAAGAACAGGAAGACCTAGTTTTTCATTGACATTTTCTTTTTTCGATTTTTTAAATTTGATTTTTTCGCCTTTTCTGGTTTCTACCAACATATCAATATTATGTTTAGAAATGGCTTCTGATAAGAATGGAGCGACTTTTTCGTAGTCGTCTTCAAAACTGGCAGTTTGACTTACAATCTCAAAAGAGAAATTGGCGCTCAAAAAATCTTGAACATCTTTTACATGAATGTTCATACTAGAATTTTCTACGTAAAGTGCTTTATGGAAAACTTCTTTATTAATCTCTGTGCTTAAATGTAGAATTGGGCATTTCTGATTTCCTGCCAATTGCACCAAATACTGATGAATTCTTTTGGTTTCTTGTTTATAAGAATGGGTAAGAATGACCAATTTGACTGAAAAAGCTTCAATTAGCCTTTTAAAAATCGGTGCTGAAAGTCCGTATTGGTTGTGGACTTTTAATTTTATGTTTGAAGTGTGTTCAACAATATAGCGGCAGGTTTCTAGAACTTCTTCCTGACTTCTGGTAAGTCCAGATTTCATTTCTCTCAAAAAACCAGAAGAAGAAAACGTATCGGGCGCTTCTGAAACTAATACTAAAATAATTTCTGATTCCGTATTTTTGGACTGATTCACCGCAGATTTAACAGCAGAGATTGTATCATCTTTTAAAGTCGTAGGTATAAGAAAGTTTTTCATAAGTACATCTTTTAGTTTATACTTACAAAATAACTGTCCGCAAATTAGACCTTAATTAATCTAAAATTAGAATTTTCTAAAATTAAACATTAGATTTTTTAATGTTGCCTTTTTTAAAGATAATCGTGACAATTGTTCCTTTATTTTGCTCCGATTGCACTTGAAGTTCGCCATCATGCATTCTAATGATTTTAGATGCTAACGGAAGTCCCAAACCATATCCTATATACTTGGCAGCGATTTTACCTCTAAAGAAAGGCTCGTACAAATGCGGAATATCCTCAGGCGGAATTCCGATTCCGATATCATTAATCGATATTTTAATCATTTCTTTATTAGCAGAAAGACTCACAAACACTTCATTGTTATCAGAATACTTTACACCATTGGTAATAATATTATTGATTGCCAATTCTAAAAGCGGTTTATTGCATGGCAGCAATAATAGATTAGAATCTTCTGGAGCAAAATTAAGTCTAATGCTTACGCGATTGTCTGGATAAATTTTATCCAAATCTGATTTTACATCCAATAACAATTCATCCATTCGAGCAATATCAGACACTTGTTTTTGTCCGTCATAACCCGTTTGAGTCAATTTCAGCAAGCTTTCCGTCAAATTTCCTAATCTTGAAGCCTGACTGTAGATGTTTTGCAGCGACTCTATATATTCTTGTTGCTCTCTTTCTTTCAGCAGCATAATTTCTGCTTCGGCAATAATAGTTGTAATTGGCGTTTTTAATTCGTGAGAGGCATTATTAATAAAGTTGGCTTGGATTTCAAAAGACGTTTCCAAACGATCCAGCATATTATTAAAAGTATTGGTCAAATCTGAAATTTCATCAGAATTTTTAACTTCAGGCAAACGATTATGAAGATTAGAAGCACTAATTCTTTTTACTTCTTTTGTAATTCTTGCCACCGGATCGACAACACGTTTTGCTAAAAATCGCCCTAAAAGAAAAGCCAGAATCACAAAACCGATTCCGCCAAAAAGCATAATTTTAACGATATAAACGGTCGTATCTTTTCCTTTTCGATCTCTCGCGCCAACAATTACAATATATTTTTGATTGTTTTCTTGAAAAATCTGTCCTAAATAATATTTGTTATCTCTTTCAAAAGAATCTTTTCCTGTTCTTAAAATATTGGTATAAAAAGAATTTGGAAGATTTAGATTGGTATTGTAATCAAAACTATTGTGGCTGTTTATTTTCAATACATATTCTTCTTCCTCGATCAATTCTTCAAGACCATTCTTTTTAAGGTTCTTGTAATATTTGATCTTTTCTGGGTCCTTTTGAAAATGAATAGAAGAAACAATTTTTGCTCTATCATCCAGACGCTTCAAAAAATGATATCGATTGTTTTCTCTAAATAAGAAAAACACGATGATACACAATAACGAAGTACTGAAGGTAGAAAGAGCAACGTAATTAAAAGTAATTTTTTTTCTAATATCCATATTATGGTTTTATAACATACCCCAAACCTTTCATGGTATGAATAAGTTTAGACGAATAAGGCTTATCTATCTTTCTTCTTAAGTATGTAATATAGACATCAACAACGTTGGTATTCATATCAAAATTAATATCCCAAACATTATCCAAAATCTGATCGCGCGATACGATTCTGCCTGTGTTTTTAGCCAAATAATATAAAAGTTTGAATTCTTTGGCGGTTAAAATGATGTTTTCTCCATCTCTTTTAACGGTTTTGGCGCGTCCGTTTATTTCTAAATCAGCAATTGTGATGGTATCTATTTTTTCTGTTTCCTGTTGCGATCTTCTGTACAGCGCATTTACTCTGGCATCTAATTCGCCAAATTTAAAAGGCTTAACCAAATAATCATCGGCACCAGCATTTAATCCTGTTACAATGTTTTCTGAAGTTCCTAAAGCTGTTAAAAGTAAAATTGGCACAAAGTTTTTTGCTGCGCGAAGTCTTCTGCAAATTTCAATTCCATTAACATCAGGAAGCATAACATCCAAAATCACTACATCGAAGGTATAATTATGAATCATCTCCATAGCCGTTTTACCGTCCATTGCAACGCTTACTTCATTATTATTTTCTGCAAATCCTTTTCTTAATATTGATAATAGATTTGGTTCGTCTTCAACTATAAGTAATTTCATCTTAAGAAGTTTGTATATACAACAAAAATAAGAATACAATTTAACATAATTTGGCACATCAATACAAATTATGATTTAATTATGAAGAATCAAAAAAGCAGACACGATAGTCTGCTTTTTGATATTATTTTGCACTTAAAGTTTCTGATTCCTAATTTTTGAGATTAAAAAGTCTCTCCAGCATTCAAATAGAATCCTTTAGAATTGTTCCCCCAAGCATAATCCAAAATCAGATTTGTTTTGGAAGCTTTATCAATTAAGATTCTCAAACCAACACCAGCCGCTGGTTGTATCGATTTGAATAATTTTAAATCATTATCAGAATTACTGGCGGTTACAAAATTGGTAAAAACCGTACCGCTTAACAATTGATTGCATGTAATGGGAAACCTAAATTCTGTAGACAAATAAATCAACCCATTTCCTCTAAATAATCCCTGTGTATACCCTTCTCCGCTCCTACTACGCTGATCCCAGCCAATTGCAGGAAGATTTAAATACGGAACTTTTCCTCTGGTCACAAATTGCCCGTATGTCCAAATAGCTAAAATATAATGCGGATTTTTATGAGAAACAGGAATAAAATGACGGTATTCTGCAAATAGAACATTGCTATAATCCTGATTATTAAATAGAACAGGATTAAATCTATAATTTATGTTGGCAAACCAGCCTTTTGACGCATTTACTTGATTATCACGAGAATCATGAACCAGATTCAGGCTAACTCCATTTAAAAAATATTCAGAATTATCAAATCCGTATTTTTGGCTGTAATTGTAATGATAAGTATATTTTCCGTTTGCAACATCCAATTCCTCATCTTGTATCCTTGAGTACCAGTCAATATTTATACCCCCTCCGACATAGTAGTTCTCTTTGACCTCAAAAGAAACTGTTTGATGGAACTTCAAATAATTGTAATCCATTGCCTGAGCAAGAGAATCTACACTAAACCCTGGCGGGCGGTCACGTCTGGGCGGAATAATATCGGTTCCTAAACCATAATTAGGTTGCGAAAATAAGTACAATCGATAATCTCCACTCAAAAAGATTTTATTATTCTTCAGCAGAATATTGTTTTTAATGTTAACCAGCCACTGATTTTTTACCGTATAAGTAATTCCTACGTTGGCAATTGAATATTTGTCTTTTTCTTCTTTTCCTTTAAAGGTATACTGAGCCACAGCGCCAAAAAAGAAACCCGTTGCAGGCTGTGAACCAATTGCGGGAATTAATAAAAAGAAATTGTTCTTTGTGGGTTTAACAACCAAAGCATCGTCATCTTTCTTAAAAAGATCAAATAATGTTTTAGGAGGACAGATTGTTGGAGTTTTAATTTCAGGATTTTTAATTTCCTCTTGAGCAGATAAATTAAAAGAAATAAGAAGTAATAATCCTAAGATTTTAGACTTGTATTGACCGGCATTATTTTTTAAAAAAATCACCATTACAAAGTTTTGTTTTAGGAAACGAGATTCAATCCTCTTGTAAATATAAGTCTTATTTTCAACATCTTACAAACTTAAACTAATTAATTCAAAAATATTTTAACAAAAAAAGCCGTCAAAAATAAATTTGACGGCTTTAATTTATAGTATTGTTATTTTTATTTAGTGATAAATTTTGGATGAATTAGATTTTCTAAAGAATAAATCTCATCCCATTTTTCCTGTGTAATTAGTTTTCGTTCTAAAACAGCGATTTGATGCACGCTTTTACCCGTTTTTAACGCTTCTCCAGCAATACTTGCACTTTCTTCGTAACCAATAATCGGATTCAATTGGGTTACAATTCCGATACTATTCATAACCATATTATAGCAATGATCAACGTTTGCAGTAATTCCGTTGATGCATTTATCAATTAAAGTCTGAATCGCATTTGAAAGATAATCTAACGAAGTAAACATCGCAAAAGCAATAACAGGCTCCATTACATTCAATTGCAATTGTCCTGCTTCTGCTGCCATTGTAACCGTTAAATCTTGCCCAATCACATAAAAACAAGTCTGATTTACCACTTCTGGAATTACCGGATTTACTTTTCCTGGCATAATTGAAGATCCTGGCTGACGCGCCGGAAGATTAATCTCGTTTAAACCCGTTCTTGGGCCTGAACTTAATAAACGTAAATCATTACAGATTTTAGAAATCTTAACCGCAGAACGTTTTAATGTTCCCATAATCTGAACGTAAGCGCCTGTGTCTACCGTTGCTTCAATCAAATCTGGAGAAAGCGTTAAAGGAATTCCAACCTCATCTGCCAAATATTTTACGCAGATTTCTGGATAACCTTCTGGAGCATTTACTTTTGTTCCAATCGCTGTTGCGCCCATATTAATTTCCAACAATAATTCCTGAGCATTTTTCAAACGCTGAATATCTTCGCCAATTGTTGTCGCGTAAGCTTTAAACTCTTGTCCTAAAGTCATAGGAACTGCATCTTGCAATTGTGTTCTTCCCATTTTTAAAACTTCTTTAAACTCCTCGCCTTTTTTAGCGAAAGCAACTTCTAGACCAGCTAAAGTTTTAATAAAAGTTTCCATTTTCAAGTACAATGCAATTCTAAATGCCGATGGATATGCATCGTTAGTAGACTGAGAACAGTTTACATGATTATTGGGATGAAGGAAATTGTATTCTCCTTTTTTATGACCTAAATATTCAAGTCCGATATTGGCAATAACTTCGTTTGCATTCATGTTTACAGAAGTTCCTGCACCGCCCTGAATTAAATCGCTCACAAATTCTTGATCAAATTTACCACCAATAACCTGATCGCTTCCGTAACAGATTGCTTCTGCTATTTTTGCATCAATAGCGCCACAATCTTTGTTGGCTAAAGCTGCAGCCTTTTTTACATATCCTAAAGCTTTGATAAATAAAGGTTCTTTTGAAATTGGAATTCCTGTGATGTTGAAATTCTCTACAGCTCTAAAAGTCTGGATTCCGTAGTATAAATGATTCGGAATTTCTAATTCTCCTAAAAAATCATGTTCCTTTCTTGTTGGTTCCATATAATAAAAATTGATATGTTTTAACTTAAAAAATAAGTGTAAAGCTACAGCATTTTATGGATTAAAAATGAGAATGGAATCAAAATCATTTATAATTTGTTCGCATTTTTCTATGGTAAATTATTACCTTTTCACCTTCAAATAATTATCGAAAAAGGTTGAAAAAAGAAAGCGAATATTTTCTTGATAAAGAATACAATACGATTGTTTACGCCAAAGATGATCTTAATTTTAAAGACTTCGAATGCTGTGTTTTTAACAATTGTAACTTCTCTGCTTGCACTTTTCTAGCTGTTACTTTTATCGATTGTGTTTTTAATGACTGTATTTTCAGTGAAGCAAAAATTAATTATGTCGCTTTTAGAACCGTAACTTTTAATCGTTGCGAAATTAAAGAAGTGAATTTTGCCATGTGTGACAAGCTTATTTTTGAAGTTCGCTTTAATGATTGCATCCTTGACTTTTCTAAGTTTTATACTTTAAAATTAAAAGGAACTCCGTTTATCAATTGCAGTTTAATAGCGGTAGATTTTATGGCCGCTGATTTAACTGGCGTAATTTTCGATAATTGTGATTTATACCGTTCTGAATTCAACAAAGCCATCGCCAATAAAGCCGATTTTAAAACGAGTTATAATTATACTATCGATCCTTCTAAAACGAAATTGAAAAAAGCTGTTTTTTCTTTGAATGAAGTGAAAGGATTATTATTTAAGCATGATGTGATAATAGCTGACAAAAATTAAAAAATATTATCTATGAAGTTTATTATAAAATACTGTTTTCTAAATTTAATTTTATTTTCATTTATTACAAACGCACAAAACATTGAAAAGCGTAACACCTTATACAATCAAAAATCAGAAGCAAATCTTAAAGGCCCTGTTAAATCATCACAAGTCTATTATTCGCAAATTGATGAAAACTTATCCCTTGGCGTTAAGAATTATATATTTTTACAACATAATGCGTCTTTTTACAAATATTTATATTTAGACCTTGATAAAAATGGTTATGGAAAAATTAATATCGTTGATCTTTTAGTAAAAAAAGACACTCCTTTGAATTTAAAAGCAATATATGTCAATTATATTGATTATGATTCTATTGATAGAAAAAACAAAGAAAAATATAAATCATATAACAAAAAGTATTTTCCAATAAACGATTATTATCTCTTAATTCAAGCCAATAATACATACTCTTCTTCTGAAGAATCCGAGACAACCGCAACAATAAATACTGAAATCAAACCCCAACTTCAATATATTTATAAATATAATTTTGACAGTAATAACAGAATTAAAGAAGAAATAACTTATATTAAAACATCAACCGATCATTTTTCAAAAAGTTATAAACTTGGAGATTTTGATACCAAGAAAATATATCTGTACAATGAAAAAGATCAAATAATTTCTCAAAAAATCATTCAGAAATATGGATCAGAATTTGAAGAAACACAAGTAAAATATAAATATGATTTAAAAGGAAGAATTTCACAAGTACAATTTTATGATGTAGAAGGAAATATAGCCTCTAGTGAAGAATACCTTTATAATTCTACAGAAGATTATATTGAAAAAGTAAAATATTATTCGGCCGATAAAACAAGAGAGAATACTAGTAATACAATAAAAACTTTTAACAAAGGAGGAGATGAAATTGAAAAAGAATTCATTCCCGAATATCCTGAACAAACTTTTTTTTCAAAGCATTTCTTTTACAGCTATGAATATGACAATTACAACAATTGGATAAAATGTAATGTATTTTTAGATAATAAAAAAGAAGGAATACCAACTTTGGTTATGGAACGAAAAATCGAATATTACAATTAAACGTTTAACTTTTTCCCCATCACATAATCTTCCATTAAATATCCATTTCCAATTTCTATATCAACCGTTTCTTTGATATCAAAACCTAGCTTTTTATAGAAATTTAATGCCGTATTAAAGCGATTTACGTTTAATAAAAGCTCTTTTGAATTATTCTCTAAAGCCATTTTTGCAATTTCTTCAAAAACAATTTTACCATAACCTTTTCCTTGCGTTTCTGGTAAAAGATAAATTTTATGGATTTTGGTAATCGCTTCGCTTTTATAATGATGCTCAATTCCAATAAATCCGATTACAGCATTAGAATCTGAAATCAAATAATACAGTTGCTCTTTATTCTGGATTTGTTTTGATAATGCTTCATCAGAATAAATCAAATCCAACATATAATCCAGTTGCTCTTTTGTTAAAATTTCGCCATACGTAATCGGCCAAGTTATGTGCGCTATTTCTTGAATTTTAGCAATATCTTCAACAAATGCTTCGGTAATTTTAATCATATTTATTTTGTAAAAACTTGATTTTCTTGCTCGCTTACGCGGATGAAAGTCGTTCGTTTAGTCAATTCTTTTAATCTTGAAGCTCCTACATAAGTGCAAGTACTTCTTATTCCGCCTAATATATCTAAAACAGTGTGAATCACATCTCCTTTAAACGGAACTTGAACTGTTTTTCCTTCGCTTGCTCTGTATTCTGCAACGCCTCCAGAATGTTTATCCATGGCAGTTTTAGAACTCATTCCGTAAAATTGTTTGAATTTTTCGCCTTTTACTTCTATTAGCTCACCACCACTTTCTGTGTGTCCTGCGAGCATTCCTCCCAACATTACAAAGTCTGCTCCAGCACCAAAAGCTTTGGCAACATCACCAGGAGTTGAACAGCCGCCATCGCTGATAATATGACCGCCTAAACCGTGAGCGGCATCGGCACATTCAATAATTGCAGATAATTGCGGATAACCAACACCTGTTTTAACACGAGTTGTACAAACAGAACCTGGACCAATTCCAACTTTTACAATATCGGCACCAGCCAACAAAAGTTCTTCGGTCATTTCGCCTGTGACTACATTTCCTGCAATAATAATTTTATCGGGATATTGTTTACGGGTTTTCTTCAAAAATTGAACAAAATGTTCCGAATAACCGTTTGCAACATCAATACAAATAAATTTCAATAACGGATTTGCAGTAATTATTGCTCCTACTTTCTCAAAATCTTCTTTTCCTGTTCCTGTGCTTACGGCAATATAATCGTAAAAATCTGGATTTACGTTCTTTAGAAATACATTCCATTCTTCTAAAGTGTAATGTTTATGAATGGCCGTAAAGAGTTTTTCTTTTGCTAAAACTTTCGCTATTTCAAAAGTTCCAACCGTATCCATATTGGCAGCCATTATTGGAATTCCTGTCCAGCTTGCTGTACTGTGCAAAAATTTGAAATTTTGTTCTAGCGAAACTTCAGATCTGCTTTTGAGCGTTGATCTCTTAGGTCTAAACATTACATCCTTAAATCCTAATTTCAGGTCCATTTCTATTCTCATAGTTCGAGATTTTGATTACTCTCAAATGTAAGGAATTTTAGAATTTAGATGGTAGATTTTAGATTAACAAAAGCTTGAACTTGTGAACAATTACTGACTTGTGTTTGAGAAAGCTGTTTTTAATTCCACAAAGATTCACAAAGATATCACGGAGATTCACAAAGTTTCTAATTGGAACGCGTTTCGACTTCGCTCAACGTGACAAACGTAAAAACTGAGATCTGTGACTGTGACCGCGACTGAATACTAAAAAACCTGAACACTGAACACTAAAAAAACTACCCGTGAATAGTCTCTCCTTTTCCGTAATTGGTAATAATTGATTCTTCGAAAGCCAACCATTCTCTCCAGCGTTTTTCAACGTCTATTCCTTTGCCGTATTTACGAGCGTATGTGATAAAAGTGGTATAATGTCCTGCTTCGCTTTCCATTAATTCTCTGTAGAAAACGGCTAATTCTTCGTCTTTAATATTTTCAGAAAGCACTTTAAAGCGTTCACAGCTTCTAGCTTCGATCATTGCGGAGAATAATAATCTTTCTACAAGTCCAGAAACACGGCTTCCATCTCCGCTTCTTTTCATGTATTGGTATAATTCGTTTACGTAATCATCTTTACGCTCACGTCCTAGTTTTAGTCCTCTTTTGATGATGATATTATGAACCTGTTCAAAATGATCTATTTCTTCTTTGGCCAAAGCCAATAAATCTTTTACTAAATCTTGATGCTCCGAATTATTCGTAATAATCGTAATCGCGTTTGTTGCTGCTTTCTGTTCGCACCAAGCGTGATCTGTCAAGATTTCTTCAATGTTTTTCTCAACAATATTTACCCATCTTGGGTCGGTTGGCAATTGTAATCTTAATACGCCCATGTCTTTTAACTTGTTTTAGGTTTATTTTGTTTAAGGTTTCAAGTTTCTTTTCTAAACGAAAAAAAAGTTTAAAGTTTCATAATACGTTTATTTACGCATTACAAAACTTTAAACTTGAAACCTTAAACTTTAAACTAACTAATACGCAAAAATTGGTCTTTCGCTCATTAATTCGTTTACTTCTTCAGCAACTTCTTCAATAACATCCTCATTTGTATGATCAGTAAGAACTTTATCGATTAAAGCTACGATAGTTTCCATATCTTTTTCAACTAAACCACGAGTTGTGATTGCAGCTGTTCCAACACGAATTCCAGAAGTGATAAATGGAGATTTATCATCAAAAGGAACCATGTTTTTGTTTACTGTAATTTCAGCTTTCACTAATGCGTTTTCAGCTTCTTTACCAGAAATATTTTTATTTCTTAAGTCAATAAGCATCATGTGGTTGTCAGTTCCGCCAGAGATAATGTTGTAACCTCTTTTTACGAAAGCGTCAGCCATTGCATTTGCATTTTTTTGTAATTGCATTGCATAAGTAAAGAACTCATCTTTAAGAGCTTCACCAAAAGCAACCGCTTTAGCAGCGATAATGTGCATTAAAGGTCCACCTTGATTTCCTGGAAAAACAGCTAGATCTAATAATGAAGACATCATTCTGATTTCTCCTTTTGGAGTTGTTAATCCTTGTGGATTCGGGAAATCTTTCCCCATTAAAATAAGACCTCCACGTGGTCCTCTTAATGTTTTGTGAGTTGTTGTAGAAACAATATGACAATGTGGAATTGGATCACTTAATAATCCTTTTGCGATAAGACCAGCTGGGTGAGAAATATCAGCAAATAAGATCGCTCCTACGCTGTCAGCAATTTGTCTGAAACGAGCAAAATCCATATCACGAGAATAAGCCGAAGCTCCAGCGATAATTAATTTTGGCTGTTCTTTAGTTGCAATTTCTTGAATTTTATCATAATCTAAACGACCAGTTTCAGCATCTACACCGTAGAAAACTGGACGGTATAAACGTCCTGAGAAGTTTACTGGAGAACCATGAGTTAAGTGACCTCCGTGAGATAAGTCAAAACCTAAAATCGTATCACCAGGATTCAAACAAGCGTGATAAACAGCTGTGTTTGCTTGAGAACCTGAGTGAGGCTGTACGTTTGCATATTCAGCGCCAAATAATTCTTTAGCTCTGTCAATAGCAATTTGCTCAATAACGTCAACTACTTCACAACCGCCGTAGTATCTTTTACCAGGATAACCTTCAGCATATTTATTAGTTAAAACAGACCCTGCTGCTGCCATTACTTCATCACTTACAAAATTCTCAGAAGCAATAAGCTCTAGTCCGTGAATTTGTCTTTCTTTCTCCTCTTGGATAAGATCAAAAATTTGTTCGTCGCGTTGCATTTTTTTGTTTTTCGTTAATTTCACGCAAAAATACAAAAAAACGTTTGTCAAACTGCTAGATTATGATATATTTGACAAGTAATTTTTCAACAAATAATTAACATTAAACATGCCAATAACTGCCAACGATACCAGTAGAAAATCATGGTTAGAAGTGCCAGAAAATAGCGACTTCCCCATTCAGAATATTCCTTTCGGTGTATTTCTTACTAAAGAAAATGTCGTTACCGTAGGAACGCGAATTGGCGATTACGCCATAGATTTAGGTGCTTTACAGCAATTAAACTATTTTGAAGGAATAGAATTAACCGATGATATGTTTATGCAGGATACGCTAAATGATTTTATTTCTGACGGAAAAAAAACATGGCGTTTAGTTCGAAATCGTATTGCAGATATATTCGACGAAACTAATCCACAATTAAGAGATTCAACAAAACATAGAGATATTGTTATATTTAAAATTGAAGATGTAGAGATGCAACTTCCTGTTTTAATTGGTGATTACACCGACTTTTATTCTAGTAGAGAGCACGCTACAAACGTGGGTAAAATGTTCCGAGATCCAGACAATGCTTTGTTGCCCAACTGGCTTCATATTCCGGTTGGATATCATGGAAGAAGTTCTACCATTGTACCATCTGGAATTCCAGTTCACAGACCGATGGGACAAACTTTGCCAGCTGGACACGACACGCCTGTTTTTGGTGCTTCACGTTTAGTAGATTTTGAATTAGAGACTGCTTTTATTACAACAGATGTCAATGTAATGGGCGAAAATATTTCAACTTATGAAGCTGAAGATTATATTTTCGGAATGGTTTTACTAAATGACTGGAGTGCTCGCGACATTCAGAAATGGGAATATGTGCCACTTGGACCATTCTTAGCTAAGAACTTTGCGACTTCTATTTCACCTTGGATTGTGACTATGGATGCTTTGGAGCCTTTTAGAACAAAGGGACCTAAACAAGATCCAACACCACTTCCGTATTTGCAGACCAAAGGAAAAAAAGCTTTTGACATTCATTTAGAAGTTTCCTTAAAGCCTGAAAATCAAGAAGAAGAAACTATTGTTTCAAGATCTAACTTCAAATATTTATACTGGTCAATGAGTCAGCAGTTAGCGCATCATACTTCTAATGGATGCCGTGTAAACTCTGGCGACATGATGGGTTCTGGAACAATTTCTGGTCCAACTCCTGATAGTTTTGGTTCTATGCTAGAATTAACTTGGGGAGGAAAAAATCCATTGAAGCTAAAAGACGGAAGCGAACGTAAATTTATCGAAGATAATGACACTGTAATTATTCGTGGATTCTGTGAAAATACGGAAGTTAGAATTGGTTTTGGAGAAGTTTCTAGCCAATTGTTACCTCCTTTTATTAAACAATGAAGAGCAGATAAAACTGAAGAGATATAAAACAAAAAACCTTGGTTATCCCAAGGTTTTTTTATGCTTTATTTAATCTCGTAAATTAAAAGGCAAAGTTTTATTTATTCCAAAACTACCTTTATCCAAACCAAACGATGATCTGAACTTGATTCGCGTTTTTCAACCAATTCCGACATTGGTTGGCCTTTGGCAGGCCAGAATACACTGCTGTTGACAACCTTAAATCCAAGTCTGGATGGCAATACGTAATCAGCTCTCATTCTCCAAAAGGCTGTATGATTAACTCCAAAAGGATTTTCAGGACTAAATTCAGCACCTCCTTTACTAGCAGGCGTAAAGTCGTTATTAATTTTCGGACTGTCTATTAAAGACTTTATTCCTTCTCTAATAGCATCCCCTTCAACTGGTGAAGCGTTTTGATCACCCATTATAACAAATCGAGAATTAGGAGACAAACCACCTTTAACACCTTTATCATCATAAATGTACGAAGCTGAATTATCTGAAATATAATCTCTCCAGAATCGAATTTCATCATGATTTCTTTTCCCATTGCGATCTTCAGCACCGTCAAAAGTAGGAGGAGTTGGATGACTGACTAAAACATGAACCGTTTCATTGTCTACCAGTACAGGGACATCCCAGTGAGATTTTGAAGATAATGGAAATTCCTTCCATGCTTTCTTACTGTACCAATCCGATCCATCTGCTTTTTTGGTAAGCAATGCTCCTGGCATATCTTTCCACTTAAAATGTTGAAAAGTACGAACCGCCTTAACATCAATAGGATATTTAGACAAAAGCATCATTCCATATTGACCAGGATACATACCAAATGCCCATGCATCATTTCCAAAACTATCCAACTTTCCATCATTGTTCAAATCGTAAGGACTTGGCTGCCCCGTATTCACTGTCGAATAATAGTAGTAAGGATAATCAATAGATGTTGCTCCGCCTTGGCTCACATTCAAATAATTTTTAATAAACGCCTTCACACCAAGTTCAGGGTCTTTAATATAATCAAATTCGTTTAGCAGAATAACGTCTGGCCTAACGGTCTGAATAATTTTGGCGATATTTCTGATTTGAGTATTATGCCCTGAATTAAGTTGATAAATCAATATCTGCTCCGATTTTCCCATTGCGCCTTTGGGAGAGTAATTATCAGATTCCATACTTACATTGTAGGTCGCAAATGTAAGTTCTGGTTTTTCCTGCGACTCAGACTGTGAAAAAAGAACTCCGGAAGAAAGCACGGAAAGGATAAAAAATATTTTCTTCATATAAAATTAAATCTGCATTTCTGCATTATTGAACATACGAATATAAGAAGGATGTTAGTACACACGGCAAATCTGTCTGTTAAATATACAACAAAAAAAAGCTGCCACTTTTGGTGACAGCTCAAATAATATAAGAAAGTCTCTCTCTATCTGATTATTTTATCGAAGATTAAAAAGACCAAAGTGATTTTTTTTAATCCAAGGCTACTATTTTTATGCAGGAATCTGCTGACTTAAACAATGCAATGTTCCGAATCCCCAAATAAAATCAATACAACTTATACCGATTACTTCGCGATCAGGGAAACATTCTGCTAATATATTTAAAGCTACTCGATCATTACTATCGTTAAATGTTGGCACTAAAACACAATTATTCAAAATCAAGAAGTTTGCGTAACTTGCTGGTAAACGTAAATCTTCAAAATCTACACGTTTTGGCATTGGTAACGCTACAATTACTGGCGCTTTTCCGTTTTCTAATTTTGCATTTTGCAAACGTTTCAAATTATCCTGCAAAGGTTTGTAGTTTGAATCGTTTTTATCTGTTTCTACAATCGTAACAATAGTATCTTCATTTACAAATCGGCATAAATCGTCAATATGACCATGTGTATCATCGCCTTCAATTCCATCTCCTAACCAAATTACATTGGTAACTCCAAGATATTCTTTAAAAACGGCTTCATAATCTTCTTTAGTAAAGCCAGAATTTCTCACCTGAATTGTTGGATGCATTAGACACTCTTCAGAAGTTAGTAAAGTTCCTTTTCCGTTTACATCAATTGCTCCTCCCTCAACAATTACAGGTTTTCCTTTGTACATCACCTGAGTTAAAGGAACATCAATAAAATCTGCCACTTTACCAGGAACAAATTTATCCAACTGATAGTTTTTATATTTTGCCCAGCCGTTAAAATTAAAATTCAATGCTTCTCTTTTCGAACCGTTTTTTACGATAATTGGTCCCGAGTCACGCATCCAGCTTCTATTGGTTTTATGAATAATATAAGAAACGTTTTTAAGGTTTACACGAGCTCTTTCAAGCATATCGGCTACTTTTTCTTTAAGCTTTTCATCGGCAACCACTAAAAAAACAGTTTCAAAAGTCGCTACTTTTTTAATAAACTCTACAAAAGCCCATTGAACAGCTTCGTATTTTCCTGGCCAATCGTTACCATTGTGCGGAAAACACAATACAATTCCTTGTTGTTTTTCCCATTCTGCTGGAAATCTTCTATTATCTGTTGACATAAATACGTTCTAATTTAGAAAGTGCAAAGATAAGCATTCGTTAGGATTTTAAAACATTTGAACCAAAATCGTATGTTATTTCACAAAAAATATCCTGCAAAAATTAAGTTAAAGATTAAATAATACAGCCTTAATATTTAACAGAGAGGCCAGAATTACTTTTGCAAAAACTAAAAACTAACACATGAAAAATTTATCAATCTCATTATTAGCTGTTCTTTTTATATTGGCAAGCTGTAACAATGATGAAAATTCGAACAACGAACCAGAAGTTGTTGTAAACGAAAACCCAGGAACTTTTAAAGAAATTGGTTCTATTACAATTGGCGGAGAAGCTGCTGCAGAAATCTCTGCTTATTGTGAGAAAACAAAAAGGCTTTTTACGGTAAACAACAGCGGTGTAAACCAAATTGACGTTATTGATATTGCTGATCCAACAAAACCTCTTAAAATAGGAAAAATTGATTTAGTTGCTTACGAAGGTGCCGCGAACAGTGTTTCTGTTTTTGACGGAAAATTGGCTGTTGCTTTAGAATCTACTGTAAACAAACAAGGAAACGGGAAAGTAGTAGTCTTTAATACTTCTGATTACAGTTTAATCAAACAAGTTACAGTAGGTGCATTGCCAGATATGATTACTTTTTCTCCAGATGGAAAATATATCATGACAGCTAACGAAGGCGAGCCAAATACCGATTATTCTCAAGATCCAAACGGAACAATTTCTATTATTGAAACTAGCACTTACAATGTCACAACTTTAGATTTCAGCTCGTTTGCCGGTCAAGCTGCGGCATTGGTAAAAGATGGCTTCAGAATTTCAAAATTTGCTAAAACTAGTTTCGCTCAAGATATCGAACCAGAATATATTACTATTTCGGACGATTCTAAAACTGCTTGGGTGACACTACAAGAAAACAATGGCGTTGCAAAAGTAGATTTAACTTCTAAAACCATCACAGCAATTTATCCTTTAGGCTTAAAAGATTACAATACTGCTGAGAATGCAATTGATGTAAGCGATAGTGATAATAAAATCGCCTTTAGTCCATGGAAAGTAAAAGGTCTATATATGCCAGATGCTATCAGCCATTATACAGTAAATAATATTCCATATTTTGTTACTGCTAACGAAGGTGATGCAAGAGAATACGCTGCTTACTCTGATGTGAAGCGTATGAAAAACATGACACTTGATGCAACCGCTTTTCCAGATGCTGCTACTTTAAAATTAGATACTAATTTAGGCAGATTAAACCTTGTTACAGATATGGGAGATACTGACGGAGATGGAGATCTGGATCAAATGGTAAGTTTTGGAGGAAGATCATTTTCTATTTGGAATGGAAACACTGGAAAAATTGTTTTTGACAGTAAAAATGATGTGGACAAAAAGACGAATGAAATTGGCACATACGACGATAAAAGAAGTGATGACAAAGGTTCTGAGCCAGAAGCTGTAGTTGTAGCAAAAATGGGAACTCAAAATATTTTATTTGTTGGTTTAGAAAGATCTGATGCGCTAATGGTCTATGATGCTTCAAATCCAACTTCTCCACAGTATTTACAAACTGTAAAAACAGGTGATGCACCAGAAGGTTTATTATTCATTCCAGCTTCAAAAAGTCCTACAAAAAGAAGCTTATTAATAGTAAGCAGTGAAGGAGATGGATCTGTTAAAATTTATCAACCAGATTTGAAATAATTAATACTTTTTCAGGAGAGCAAAAGGACAAAATGTGAATTTTGTCCTTTTTTTATGCTTTCTATTGTACTTATTTTAACGTATTTACATAATTAAAAGCCAAAAGATGGGAATTATGTAAGGGCATATACAACGCATTCTAAGATTCGACCTCTAATTTTGTTCATGAGTTTAAAATAAAAACAATTTAATTTTTGATATCATGAAAAAGAAATTAGTATCAGCATCCTTATTATTACTATCATTTGCTGCAGGCGCTCAAAATATGGCTACCACTTCTACCAAACCTAGCGTAGATCAAGAATACAACAAATGGTCGATCGAACTAAATGGTGGTGTTAATAAACCAACCAGAACAATGACTCCAGGGTATACTACTGAATCATTGAACTTTTTTCACGGAGATTTAGGTGTAAGATATATGTTTAATCCAAAATTTGGTTTAAAATTAGATGTTGGTTATGACCAATTTAAAGAGAAAAAAGACACTCCAGACTTTGAAAGCCGTTATGTTAGAGCAAGTTTACAAGGGGTTGTTAACGTTGGACGTGCTTTAAATTTTGAAACTTGGACAAATACAATCGGTCTTTTGGCGCATGGTGGTTTTGGAGTTTCTCAAATTAGTACAGAAACAGGATTTGGAGGACAAGATTACATGGCTCACGGAATTGCTGGTTTAACTGGACAAATTAGATTAAGTGATCGTGTAGCTTTAACAGGAGACCTTACTGGAATTGTAAACGGAAGACAAAATTGGAACTTTGACGGAATGGGTAACACATCAACAGGTTCTTTTGATGGTGTTTTATTGAATGCTTCTGTTGGTTTGACTTTCTACTTAGGAAAAAACCAGAAACATGCTGACTGGATTGGTGAAGAAGATAGAATTGGTGAATTGGAAAAAAGAGTGGACTTAATCGAAACTGGTCTTATCGATTCAGACAAAGATGGAGTTGCTGATTTATACGATTTAGAACCAAATAGCATTGCAGGAGTTGCTGTTAACACAAAAGGACAATCTATTGATACGAATCAAAATGGTGTGCCAGATGAGTTAGAAAGCTATTTAGACAAAACTTACGAAAAGAAAGGCGCTGGAACGGCTACAAACAATACTGTTGAAGAATTAATCAACGGAGGTTATGTAAACGTTTATTTCGACTTCAACTCGTCTAAACCGACAAACGCATCTTTATCAGGGGTAGATTTCTTAGTGAAATACTTAAAAAACAATCCTGGAAAATCGGCTGATATTATTGGTTATGCTGATGAAATTGGAAATTCAAACTACAACACTGAATTATCTAGAAAAAGAGCTGAGGCTGTGAAAAAAGTAGCGGTTAATGCAGGAATTGACGCATCAAGATTGAATGTAATTGCTAACGGAGAAGATACTTCTGTTAACAAAAATTCTAAAGAGGCACGTCAGATCGTGAGAAGAGTTACTTTCCAAGTGAAGTAATTTACATATAAAGCTAAAAACAGAAAAGGAGCTATTTCAATACGAAATAGCTCCTTTTTATTATAAAAATACACATAGAGCTTCGGAGAAGCGAAATATTTATAGAAAATAAGAAATGTTTACAATATAAAGCTCCAGCGGAGCGAAATCTTATGTTCTAAATATGTCGCTCCGCTGGAGCTTTTTCCATTTGCACTATTAAAGTTCTATAAACATTTCGCTTCTCCGAAGCTTACAAAAAAGAGCTGTCTTTTTTGTGAACTGCCCCCAAAAAGTTAGACACTATTTGGGGGCATTTTTATGGAAAGAAAAGTCAAGTACAATTGTGAATTTAAACTTCGTTGTGTAGAAGAAGTTATGAAAAGGCATAACTCGGTTAAAGG
>NZ_JBHSFY010000012.1:38397-211249 GCF_042654045.1 Flavobacterium chungangensis | reverse complement strand
CGTTACGCACCCGTGCGCCGGTCTCAAGGCCCGAAAGCCTCTACCCCTCGACTTGCATGTGTTAAGCCTGCCGCTAGCGTTCATCCTGAGCCAGGATCAAACTCTTCATCGTATATTTTAATATTATTATTCGATGCTCTTTCTATCGGTTCTTTTCGAATCTTCCGACTCTACTGCTCTTATTCTTTTTGTTTTAAGATCTCTCTTAAAACGGCTGTCAATTCAATATGCCTACGAACGTGTCTTCTTTTGTTTTCGCCTGTATCTCAAAGCGGGTGCAAAACTAAAACTTCTTTTTGTTTCCTGCAAGAAAAATTTAAAGTTTTTTTTTTGAGATTTTTTCAATCCCGTTTTCTTTAATTTCTCTTCCAATCTCCCAATGAACTTTCCGTGTTGCGGGGTGCAAAAGTAGAACCTTTATTTAGATTTCCAAGCATTCTGAATGAGTTTTTTTTCTAACTTTTTTCTATATTTTTCCTAACTAACTGATAACACAATATTTAAATTTAAAAATTTCTTTACAAAAATAAAGTTTTTTCTTACTTTAAAGCTTTTTAAGCAAATATAGAACCTGATAAAATCCGTTTTTATCAAATATACAGCTTGGAAAAAGCTATTTTCTTTGTCTTTACAGAAAAGACTTTCCTGCAACTACTATAAATTCATTATTAAATCACTTGAATATGTCGCACCAGCAACACTTAACTAATATAAATAAAAAAGCTTGAGAAATTCTCAAGCTGTTTTAAACAATTTAGTGAAGCAATTACTATTTGCTGAAATCGTAACTAAGTACGGCGCCAAGTCCAAATTGAAATGTTGAAGCATAATCAGTAACTGCTACTGGCCCCCAATAGTAGTCCCAGTAATAATCATATCCTACGGCAGCCGACATTGATTGCAGATATGCATTTAGATTAATTGATAATGGTGAATTCGTTTTTACTTTTACACCAGCCTTAATTTCCCATGCAAAATAAGTTCCGTTACCGCTCTTTGGCGTTTCTAAAATAGCAACTCCTAAACCTGCTCCTAGAAACGGAAGGGCCTTTTGGGAGCTTGAGCCAAAATAATACGTATAATCAGCTAATATATAATTGATGGCACCTTTATCATCTCCAGCATTAAGCTGAGTTCCTGCAGGAATAGTGTTAGCCCCATTAATTATAGCAACCTTTGTGTACAAAGGCATATTTGTATCAAGTCTGTTATACTTTAATTCTACTGAAGCATTATCCATTATAAAATATTCCAAACCTATACCATATTCAAAACCATCTTCTACTTTTGCGTAAGAGGAATCAAAGTCTACCCTATCAGAAAAGGTATACCCTCCATACAAATTAAGCAAAAATGACTGGGCGCTTTGTGCTGACATTCCCAGCGAAAAGAAAAAAACGACAACTAACAAATGATACTTTTTCATAATTTCAAGATTTAATTTATAATTATTGTTTGCATGGCGGCTACATTCGGGGATTTTTCATGATGTAGCACTTATAATCTTCTTAATCTATTAAGTCGTCTCAAAGTTATCTTACAAAAACATTTTAACATAATAAAACAAGTTTTATCATGTTGCAAATTATAAAATGAAACCATTTTTTTTAACTCACTTTTCCTAAACTAGGACTCAACCGTTGCCACAAAGCATATGCATTCTATAATTAATCGAATAATATTCTGCTTACCTTACTTTGTAAACAAGATATGTATTCATAAAAAAAAGAAACAGATTATAGCACAACTACAATCTGTTTCTTTTTTTTTAATCTTTCCTCAATTCTATCTATTCATATATAATAGAAAATCTTTTCAGCTGGAATTCCTTACCTTACTGCTTAGCTATTCAATTAAATCTCTTTCAAGTTCACCTCTTTTTTATCGCCATCCTTATCTATAGTCACCCTTTTCTCAATATTGGCTTTATCAGAATAAGATTGTTTTGCTGTACCATAATTTGTTGAAGAACCTTGATATCCATAATAATTATAGTAGTTTGTATATCCAGATACGTATGAATAATTGTAGGAGTTAGTAAAGTCAAAGCTAACCATAACAATATAAGTCCCTGGCATTAAATCCATAAACTCGAAATGTCCTTGATCGTCATAAACTTTAGTTTTTTTGATAGAATACCCAAAATCACTATTCAAAGGCACTTCTGGCATCTTATTTTGTTTGCGAATTTTCTTGTTGACCTCTACCCATTCCTCATAATAAGCTGAACTTGGAAAAAGTGTAATTTCTGTACCTCTTGGTGCATATTGCTTCTTAGCCGTATTCACCAATCCGCCCAATCTTTTACCTGAGTCAGATCTGGCATAGGCTGTCCCAATTATAACACTATTACCATTGGAGATTTGCTTTGCAACTTCTTCCTTGTTAAACTTGTTTTTAATAGGCTGATAATCCAACTCTTCGTTAACTGTAATTTCCCACATTCCGTTAGCCATAGACATTTCGCGTTGCCATAGGCGATGATCTTTTTTATCGATGGCATAATTATAAGTAGCGTTAGTGCTCTCTTCCAAAACTGAAACAAGCCATGTCTCGTGCTTACCTGTTCTCGGAGAATTGTAAACAAAACTCTTTACTTCTTTAATAGTATAATATTCAACAAGCACATCTGACCCATCATTATAATAAAACTGCGGAAAACGTGCTTTATACCCCACATCTAATGGTAAAGTCGTAATTAAATGATCAGACCAATTGAAGTCAAAATATTCTTCTTTAGGCTGAAGCTTTAACTTTTTGTCTTTTTTAGTTTTCTTAGAATAGTAATTACCCGTAATGATTTCAGCAAAGTTCAGGTTTAATTTTGCATTCTTAGTCTCATCTGCATAACTTATAGCTCTCAGCGTTTGCGCATCTGCTGTACTAATACGCGTTGTAGGAGCTCCGTTGTCTTTTGGGGCAAAAGTATTATTCAACGTCAATTGGTTATTATTCAAAGTAATGTCATAAGTCAATGCTCCCATATTCTTCCACTCTGTGCCTTTAACATAATAAACAGTGTAGAGTGATTTTTCTGGCTTAATATACTTTGTATTGATGTCCTTACCGCCAGGAACAAGTGCTTTTTGTCCGACTGCCATAAATGGAAGCAGAAACAGTACATAAAAAAGCTGTTTTAACAAACTGGATTTCTCATTTTTAAAAAAAACACCTTTTTTTGATGTAATACTATTTGGAATATTGGCTTTCATTGTGATTATTTTGATTGGGAACAAATTTACAGACATCATATACAAAATAAAATACCTGATTTCATGGTAATTTTCCATAGGAAGCACATTTAATTTTACTCTAATATCTAATTCTTATAATATCTTCAGATCAAAACAAAACAATAATTTAACGCAACATTATTGCATTAAATTTTAAAATGTCTTTATTTTACCTTTTACTAAATTTATCTTAATGAACAGACGCAGATTTTTAAAAGGCTCCTCAGCACTAGCAGGGCTATTCACCCTTGGCCCTTCCGTTATCTTAGCAAATGACGTGGAGACCATCAGTAAGAAAGCAAAAAAAGCAAAGAACATCATTTTCCTGATCAGCGACGGAATGAGCTGTGGAACACTTCAGATGGCAGATCTCTACTCTCAACATATTTTAGGTAAAAATACAGAGTGGATCAATCTTTATAAAGAGAATAAAGTCTCAAGAGCCTTAATGGACACAGCCTCTGCCAGTTCTCCAGTTACAGATTCTGCGGCGGCGAGCTCTTCTTTTGGAAGCGGGCATCGTGTGAAAAATGGTGTGTTGAATATTGGTCTAAATGGCGAAAAATATCTTCCGATCTGGCAAAAGTTTAAAAATGCAGGAAAAAAAACGGGTTGCGTCACTACGGTTACCATTACCCATGCCACTCCAGCAGGGTTCTGTGTGAACTCGGATAGCAGAAATGCCGAAAATGAAATTGCCGAAATGTATGCCGAACTTGGATTTGATGTTATGATGGGGGGAGGCGACGAATTCTTCAATCCATCAAAAAGAAAAGACAAAAAAGATATCTATAAAATCTATGAAAAAAAAGGCTATCAGGTACTAAAAGAAAAATCGGATCTAGAAAACATTAAAAAAGGAGGGAAAACTTTAGGTATTTTCGCCAATGGAGCTCTTCCCTACACGATCGATCAAAACAATATACCAGAATTGCAAAAAACACCTACACTTGCTCAAATGAGTGCTGCAGCAATTGACCAGATGAAAGACCATAAAAATGGTTTTGTATTACTGATTGAAGGAGGAAAAGTAGATTGGGCTGCGCACGCCAATGATATTGCTGCGCTGATTCATGACCAGCTCGCTTTTGACGAGGCGGTTAAAACAGCTATAGATTTTGCCGAAAAAGACAAAGAAACCCTTGTAATCATTACAACCGATCACGGAAATGCAAATCCGGGACTTATCTATGGCGCTAATGCAAAAGAAAACTTTGACAGCATTGCAGACTATAAATACACCAACGAGTACATTTTAAATTCTATTCATGCCGATTTCAATCTGCAGCAGATTAAGGATTGGGTTAAAGAAACCAATAAAATTAGCTTGACAGATGATGAAGCGAAGCATTTAAAGGATTTCTATTCTGGCCTCGAAAAGCAGGAAGATGGTCTGTATAATTATAAAAAGTTACCTTTTAAAGCCTATTCAGAAATTCAGAAAAAGCATAATAATGTAGGATGGATTAGTATGGACCATTCTGGAGATTACGTTGAACTGGCCATGTACGGTCCTGGAAGCGAACTATTGAAGCCTTTTGTACAGAATAAAGATCTTCATTATCTAATGCTTCAAGCTTCTATTGAAAAAGAATCTTAAATAGAAAAATCAAAGTATTGTTTGATACAAACTTTATTAACGAAAGAATATAAAAAACAAAAGCTTCATAGAAATTTGA
The DNA here is from genome assembly GCF_042654045.1 of Flavobacterium chungangensis. Lineage (NCBI taxonomy): Bacteria > Pseudomonadati > Bacteroidota > Flavobacteriia > Flavobacteriales > Flavobacteriaceae > Flavobacterium > Flavobacterium chungangensis. The sequence continues at coordinate 206,337 of NZ_JBHSFY010000012.1, read as the reverse complement.
AGCTTTTTGTAACTTTTGTAATGATCAATTTTATTTTTTTTCTGTAAAAGGATTTGCCAATGCCTGTTCCTTAGAAACATTAAATTCTCATTTACAACTTCCATTTAAATTTTGTTTAACGTTACAATCTTATATAAATGCAGGCAAAGATTACTTTTGAATCTTTATCTTTCAAATGTTTTATAGTTTTAAAACGTCACCTATTACTTTAACAAACCCATGTTCTTCAAAACTATTCCAAAGAATTGGTACTGTCAGGCTGTATTCTTTCCCCTTTGCCCATATAAGTCTGTATCCGCTGTCTTCCATATAAATACAACCATAATCTGCTTCTGTAGCTCTGCAAAACTCTTTAAAGTATTTGTCAATTGATTTTGATTTAGCAAAAAGACGACTCATGCTACTAGTAACAGCCCAAAATTGAAGTTCGATACAATCCTCTATTTTTGAAGAATAGTCATTAATGTAAATTTCAACATTACCTATCCACCATTTCCCCTCTGCGCCTTTGTAAAAATTAATAAAGTCAGATTCATCAGCAGAATCGGGTATATAATTTTGAGTCAAATCATACAGATAATACTCTATTATCGTATCATCTTCTTCTACTAAAATACAGGTATCGACCCTCTCATTTATTCCTAAGTTTTCAAGTAATGTTTTGGATATTTCTCCATTAGCATAGCGGTCAATTTTGTACAGCTGATTGTTGCTTATTTCAAATGATGCTCTCTCTTTTTCTGAATGCTCATAAATGAATTGTAAAGCTCTATTAAGCCTTTCTTTCTTGATGTATATTCTATAGTCGTAATCTAGTCCCATTTTTATAATTCGAATAAAATCAAATGTATTGCTTTTAACTTAAAAAAAATCAAACTTTAATTAATATTGAAGGATGAAAGACCTTACGTACATTAAGCTTAGCTTCAACAAATGTTAAATATTAGTAAAGCCCTGCAAAGTCTGATCTTTTTGCTTATTTTTGTTAGAAGGTCTTCAGAAAAAAGATTTAAAATTTCCTTGTAGTCGCTGATCAGATATTTATCTCCAGCTATCACAAAAGCAAGAAAACTTTATAATCAATTTTAAAAGAGCCAAAAAAAATACCATTACAAATAGCCCCAAGACTATGAAAAAAATTACTCTAATGATCTGTCTGCTACTTGCCGCAGGCGTTAACGCACAGCAGGAAAAGGGAATTATCGGATATGCGAACTGGCTGGACAACTGGACAGAATTCAAACCGCAGAAAACGGAGTCTAAAGATGCCAACCAAATACTGGCTGGAAATATCACACAGAACACCAAACTGATGAAAAAAAACGTGTACATTCTTCAAGGAAATGTGTATGTAACAAATAACGCCGTTCTGACTATTGATCCAGGTACGGTAATTATTGGTGATGCTGCAAGCAAAGGAACTCTTATTATAACAAAAGGAGCCAAAATTATTGCAGAGGGACAGGAAACTGATCCTATCATCTTCACTTCAAACGCTAGCATGAAAAAAGCGGGCGACTGGGGTGGTGTTGTAGTCTTAGGAGAGGCACCTATCAATAAATTTGGTGGCGCTGGATCTTATACCATGGATCTTGACCCTTCTCTTACTGCATATGGAGGAGACAATGCAGCTAGCAGCTCTGGAGTATTAAAATTTATTCGTATTGAATTTGCAGGCCGAAAAGTAAAAGGAGCAGATAGTTTTAATGGACTAACTGTTGCAGGAGCTGGAAATAAAACGGTTTTAGAGAATATTATGGTGAGCTTCTCAGGAGGCGATTCATTTGCTTTTTATGGAGGAGATCTTAATGCTTCTCAATTGGTTTCATATAAATCTATAAACGATGATTTTAAAATGACGCAAGGAACGCAATGTCGTCTTTATAATTCATTGGCAGTTAGATCTTCTTATTTGTCAAGTAACAGAGATGGTTCTAGATGTTTGGAAGTGAAAGCCTATGAAAAGAAAAGCGAAACAGACTTTACAAGAAAATCTACTTTCGTTTCTGCATCAAACCTTACTCTTATAAATGATAGTGAAAATATCAAAGCTGACGTTCAGGCTGGTCTTATAAAAGAAGCTGTTTACGTAGCTGACAACGCTGCTCTAGAGCTTAAAAGAAGTGTAATTTCTGGTTTTAATCCAGCGGTTTTACTAGATAGCCAGACAATAGTAAATGGTGAGAACTTAAAGAAAATCAAAATTGAAGAAATGTTTTTCAACCAGTGTACAGGTAATATCTTTACAGAAAATAAAGCCGACAATTCTGATTTAGAAAACTGGTATGGCAATACTATATTTTCAAATGTGTACTCACAAACTGATAATAAAGAAACTTTTGTTGACATTTATAATGCAAAAAGACCTGACTTTAGACTTCAGCTAGGAAAAATTACTGCATCAAGTGGCAAATAATTTTTTTTTAAAATATTAGAAATTTAAAAGGAAACATCTATCAAGCTGTTTCCTTTTTTTTTGCACCTAAAACTTCCATTGCTTACAAAAATTTTAAAAACAGGTAGAAATACTGTACTGTAAATCAAATTCTTGTAATAACTTTAGTATATATTCTCAATAGAAGCAATACTAAAAAGATAAAAGTATGAAAATAGGAATTATTGGCATTGGAAGTCTTACACTAGAACTGGCACAGAGAGCCTCATTTGCAGGTTATGAAATTCTTATTCATCATCCTCGCGGTAACTCCTTCATACAGCAAACGACCGAAAGCATAAGAAATGCTAAGCTGGTTTCACTTCAGGAAGCTGCTATGGGAGATGTGATCATACTTTTTGTTCCGAGAGAAGATCTCGAGAAAACTATTGGAATGTTGCCGGACATGACGGGCAAAATCATTGTTCATACCAGCGGGCTGATTTTTAATCCAAAACTTCTCGTATCAAGCATTACTAGCGCCCTTACTTTTCAGATTACAGCTTCACTGCTGCCTAAGGCTTATGTGGTAAAGCTTTTTAGTCCAGTAATGTTACAGCCTCAAAAAACGTCGCTCGTAACCAAAAGCAAAGATGAAATCTATTTTGCAGGCGACCATATACCTTCAAAAAATACTGTCAAAACTTTTTTAAAAGACCTCGGGTTTGATCCTTTTGACCTTTCTTCAAGATTAAAATCTCAAAAAACTGTCCTCCTTCACAAAAAGAACAGTTTATTGAATGTCTGGTATCAGCATCATTACAAATCAAATTGATTTTTGCCTTGAAGATTTATAAGGTGAAATGAATACTTATTGTCTTAAGGATTTTCAGCATTTGAATGTGATGTATTCAAAGAATCTTTCTCTCTAGGTCTGCGGCGTTCTGGACGCAAATTTTTCAGTTCACTCTCTTCTGCAAAAGTTGCGTCTTCTTTAAACTTACCGGTCGAAATTTCGAAATCATCTGCCGTTCCAGTAATTTTCATCGGAATATTTATAAGTCCCATTGGAGGCAACCCTACACGAAATCCGACATTTATTTTACCATCCATAGTCACTTGCCCTTCTAGCTTCGCCCTAAAACCAGCCATTTTCATGGTTGTTGGCGTTATCGTCATTACATTATTCTTTATGGCCGAATGAATGGCAATTTTATTAAAAGTTGCTTTCTCCAAGTCGGCAGCATCTGCTTTTTTGGCTACGTGGTTTAAAATCTTGAAATTTTTAAATTTAATATCCTCTAAGGTCAACGTTCCTTCCCCTTCAATAGATTTAAAGTCAATATCCATATTCTGATCGATACTTCCTCCTAACTGGTAATCAACCGATACCAAACCGTAAGCATCTTTAGCCATACTTACCAATTCGGCAAAAATCGGAATCTCGGCATAAGCACGTTGAATATCAAAATTGCTAGCTTTAAAATTCGCATTGTACTTCGCTAAACGGCGATGCTGGGCTTTATAATCACCAGTCATGGCTATTTTAGTTCCTGCCATATTAAAAGCGGCTTCTGTTACCTGAACTTTACGATCATTAACCACTAGAGTTCCAACAAAATCTTTAATCTTATAAGTATCAAATTGAAGATTATTGACTTTTGCTGCGATTTTTAAATCGGCGCTACTAGGAATTCTAATTACGTAGTTTTTATTCTTTGCATTGCTATTTTTAGGAACTGTATTTACAGGTATAGAATCTGTTTTTTGAGCTACTTCTTCTTCGGCTTTTTGGTCTGTATACTTTGCAATCATATCAAAAAACTCGTTTGCATCAATCTGATTGCTCGATAGATTAATATCTGCCTTGAGCTTTTCCTTAGACTCGCGTAGATATTTTCTATTAAAAACATACCTTAAAATATTATGGATGTATCCATTTAATACAATATCAGATTTACCATAAGTGACATTAAATTCTTCAAAGCGCATCTTATCTTTAAAAAACTTAAATGTTCCTTTAGAAATCTCAAAGGGTTCAGGAAACATGGTGCTCTTAATCACTAAATTTCGTGCTTCTAGCTTACCTCCGTTTTTAATATTGTCATAATTTTTCGCATCTATATCTTTTTTGGATCCTTTAGCAATAAGATTCGTCTGGATAACTCCTGAAATGCTCAAATCTTTAATGGGGAATATCTGAGTTAATTTACCAACATCCAATGTTCCCTGAGTTTTTATGTTGTAAACCAAATCGTAAAGATTACTAACCTCCCCCTGCACTTTAAAAGGAGATCCTGCTAAAACAAATTCCGCTTGCTGTAGTTTTACATCTAAATCTTCTCCGGTACCTCTATCACTTGAGACCGTAGCATTTAGATTTATATTTTCAACTGGCATATTAGGGAATTTGAGTGATTTCAAATATCCATTCTTAATACTTGCCACTGCTTTTGAGGATGGATATATTTTCTGTTTGCGGTTTAAAATTCCATGCATGCTTACTTTTAAATTTAAATCTCCTTTAACTTCTAAACTATCTAGAGGATAAAATTTGTGCACTTCTGCCAGATTAATTTTAGATTCCAATTCGGTATCTACAGTAAAAGGATATAACTTATGAAGTTCAAAGCGTCCTCGAACAAAATTGCCAAGAGCTTCAGCATTTAAATTCTCTATTTTAGCCGAAACGTTTCTTAAAATACTGTCTTTTGCAGTCACCGTTAGATTTAGGTGAATATTTTTTACTGCATCTTTTTTCTTTATGTTTTGAAGATATCCATTTTTTAGACTAAGATTCAGCTGAAATTTAGGAATGCTTTTAATGATCGTATCTACTTTATTTAAACGCGGACTAAAACCTAAATCTCTTAAAAAAATACCGTCGGCTTTTAAATCCCAGGCAATATCTCCACGAATATCATTCTGGTTAAGATTCAAGGCCTCTTTTAATTTTGCCAAATCTAAATCGGCTTTTACAGCCGTTTTAATTTTTAGATTTTTAAAACCTTCAGAATGGAAATTAACTGTCGTTTTCTTGTTATCCAGATTAAATGACAGATTATCTAAATCAAACTTTAATTTATTAATGTCTAAGTCTTTAACCTGTGCTTTGGCTGATATATTGATATCTTTTACTGGATCTTTTATTCTTTTATAAGCAATTGTTCCGTTATTAATTTGTAAATCAGCAGAAACAATTGGCTTTTCTGAAAGGTCTTGCATATACCTTCCGCGCGCAAAAATCCTAAAATCAATATTACCGCTTATGGTCATCTCTTCACGCCACTTATCATAAGCTGGAGGCACAAGGGAGAGCATTTCTTCTAACGTCGAGTTTTTCGACTGCATACGCAAATCAAAATCATATCCTCCTTTTATAAATGCAAAATGGCCATTAAATGAGAACGGAAAATTTTTAATGCGGATAACATTACGCTCAAATTTAAACTTAAGTGCTTTTGCGTCTATGTAAGTGATAATTTCAGCATTGACGGGTTTATTTCGAACATAATCGACACCGTTTAAGCTAAAATCGAATGATTTAATTTTTACATTAGAATCAAGATCAAATAAATCTGCACTTAAATCACCTTTGCCTTTATAGTTCAAATCCTGAACCTTAAATTTTAAAAGTGCGCTTCTGTCATTGTATGATATATTAGTTTGCTTTATAACTACCTTTTTAATATTGAATTCTGTCTTTGCTGTATCTACAGATTTAGAAGGTTTGACAATATTAAAATTGGCGTTTCCTTTAGAATCTATTTCAAGATTTAAATCTGCTTCATCAAGATATACGGCATCTAAAACAATCTTTCCCTTCAATAAACTGTAAAAATTCAGACCTGCCGACACTCTTCCTGCCTTTACAATACTTGCTGCTTCAAACTGTTTCTTTTTGCTTAGCACGCTGACATTTTTTGCATAAATGGTCAATGCCGGAAAATGTTTAAAAACGGAAAGTCCTATCTGATCAAAACGTACTTCGGCATCTAGTTTCTCATTGGCTATACTTTCTAATTTAGCCGTTATTTCATCTTTAAAAACATACGGAACAATTGTAAGCACAATTATTAAAAGTAGAAACAATGTAGCAATACTTATTGCCGTTTTCTTTAGGAACTTTTTAGTCATTTTTTGGGGTATCGTTTTAAGATTTTAAAAATATAGATTTAGCTGTCAAGAAAAAATCTTGATGGAGATATTAACTCAAAAATAACAATTAAAAATTTTATTGATTCCTCAGGCAGGCTTTTCAAAAGAACATTTTGTTAATTTAATTATACTCACAGAGCAAGTTCTAGATTTCAACGACTCATTTTGCCTGTTTACCTAAAATCATATGCTCCACAGGCATTTTCTGATGACCTTTACATTATAAAACAAAGCTGCAGAGCTTATAACTTAAAAACTTACGATTATGAAAGCAACCATTGGTATTACAGAAAAAAACACAAACGCTGTTTCTAACGAATTAGCAAAACTGTTAGCAGATGAATTTGTACTTTACACCAAAACCAGAAACGCACACTGGAATGTTACAGGCGATAATTTTCATGCGAATCACATCTTCTTTGAAAATCAATACAAACAACTAGATGAAATTATTGACAGCGTTGCTGAACGTATGCGTAAAATTGGCCACTACGCACCCGCAACCTTAAAATCTTATCTTGAATTGACACATCTTACAGAATACAGTGAAAGAACAAACGATGGTTTAGGTTTTATGAAAGATCTATTGCAAGACCATGAAAGCATCATTGAATTTATTCGTGGCAACATTACTCCTTTTGCTGATGATTACAAAGATTATGGTTCAAGCGATTTTATTACTGGTTTAATAGAAATTCATGAAGAAATGGCATGGATGATACGCTCTTACTTTAGATAAAATAACAAGGAATAAGTATATTTGTCTAAACCAAAAACCAAATACCATGAAAGCGTTAATTGTTGATGACAATGATATTGCAAGAACTACTTTATCTCATTTGGCGAAACAAATTCCGAATCTTACTGTTGTAAATGAATATTCTAACGCCATTGAAGCGTATCATCATTTACAGGAAAATCAGGTAGATTTAATTTTTTTGGATATTGAAATGCCCGAGATGACCGGAATTGAGCTGACAAAAAATCTCTCAGGTAAAGATATCATCATCATTTTTACATCTTCTAAAAAAGAATACGCGCTGGAGGCATTTGAATTGAATATTGCAGATTATATTCTAAAACCAGTTACTCCTGCCCGATTTTTACAGGCAGTAAGTAAAGCACAGTCTATCATTGAGAGCAGAAAAGAAAATATACAATTTGGTAAAGAAGAATTTTTATTCGTTAGAGATTCTAATATTACCAGACGATTAAAGCTAGATGATATTTTTTATGCTGAAGCAATGGGAGATTATGTAAAATTTTACACCAAAGAAAAAATGTTTGCCATTCACGGCAAAATGAAAACTGCAGAAGAACGTCTGCCAAAAGATGATTTCATTAGAGTACATCGTTCTTATATTGTTTCTATTGGTAAAATTGACACTTTACAAGACGGAGGCATTATGATTAACAAAAAATTTATTCCTGTTGCAGATGCTTACAGAAAAGCGCTTAACACTAGGATGAATGTATTCTAAATGTCTTTTTTCTGCTGCGTAAACTAGAATGCTATCTTATTGAATTAAGATCATACAATTTCATTTACACTTATTTATATGATAAATACGTCTACCGTAATGGGTAACAAACGCTTTAGTTATTTTATAATCAGCAGTTTTATTTTATGCAGTATATTATTGATTGCTGTACAAATTAATTCGGCTCAAAATACTAAAGAACTCATACGAAATAATAATACTCTTTTAAACGAATTGCGTTCCAGCAATCATTTAAGAGAAATTGACCGCGATATTTTGGGTGTCGAAAGCAGAATTCGAGCTTCGATCGCTACTAATGACACTACACATTTAGAAGGAATCGATCAAAAAATCAGACAGATTAGAAATTTTCTCGATTCGCTTTCTGTAGATAATGCCGATCCCGAAGAGGAAAGATTAATACAAAGACTCGGAGTTTTGGCTCAGGATAAAATGGTCACAAAAGGAAAACTCCTGCATCGTTTTGATTCTTTAGGAAATATGGATGATGATAGCTCTATTGCCAATCCTAGAGCCAGAATAATTTCCAATGAGATTACCGATATTACAGCAAAGATTTACCGTAAGCGCCAATTGCGCATGGTGGAGTTGCGAAATCTAAGTCTGGAAATGGGCCAAAGAGCAAAACTTTATGACATTTCACTATTAGTTTTACTAGTTTTGAGTGGTGCCGTTATAGGATATCATATTATGCGCCAATTTAGAAGACAACATTTTCTGATCAAAGAATTGGATATTGCAGAAAAAAAAGCATCGATCGCTGCTCAGACTAAAGAAAATTTTCTGGCTAATATGAGTCATGAAATCAGAACGCCGCTTAGCGGTATTTTAGGTTTTACCAATTTATTACAAAAAAGACCTTTGGATGAAACTTCCGCAGAATTTGTGAGTTCTATTCAGCGTTCCGGCGAAAATTTAATGACCATTATTAATGACATACTCGATTTATCTAAAATTGAGGCTGGAATGATGCGCATTACGCCTGGAATATTCAGCATCAACGGATTATTGGATTCGGTTGAAACGCTTTTTTCAGAACGTGTAAAAGAAAAAAAACTAACGATTTCCAGTAAAGTCGATAATTCGATTCCTGATACTTTAATTGGTGATGCCACCAGATTAACTCAAATATTGGTCAACCTCATTGGAAATGCCATAAAATTTACCCATCAAGGATCTGTAAGCATTGAGGTCTATAACAAACTCCAACATGAAGATAAAGTTATTGTGGGCTTTAAAATTACGGACACGGGAATTGGAATTGATAAAGAAAAGCTAAATGAAGTCTTTGAAAGATTCAATCAAGGTGAAGATTCTACCACTCGAAATTACGGTGGGACTGGCCTAGGATTATCAATAGTAAAAAAACTGATTTTATTGCAAAACGGTGATATTGCAGTAAAAAGTGAACAAGGAAAAGGAACAACCTTTAACTTCTATATTCCGTATGATATTGCTAAAGAACAGCTCAATTCTAAACCTATTGCCAATATTAACCACTTTAAAGATATCTCAAATACCGCTTTGAGAGTTTTAGTTGTAGATGACAACGCGATCAATCAAAGTTTAATGAAACATTTGCTTTCTCAATGGAATGTTGATTTTGAAATAGCTTCTAACGGTTTGGAAGCAGTAGAATATTTAAGCAAAAAAGATTGTGATCTGGTATTAATGGATTTACAGATGCCTCAAATGGATGGATATACGGCTGTGCAGCAAATTAGAGAAATCTTAAAACTAGATATTCCCATAATTGCCATGACGGCACATGCACTACCTGGCGAAAGAGAAAGATGTTTGAGCCGAGGAATGAACGAATACATTTCAAAACCTATAAAAGAGGAAGAACTTTTTAAACTGATTGCTGCTTTTGGACTGAAAGAATCAAATTCGGAAGAAACAAACGTTATACAATCTAATCCTGTTTTTCAACATATTGATCTTTCGTACATGCAATCGGTAAGCGGTGGTAATAAAGCGTTTGAACAAACTGTAACCAAGCAGTTTATTGATAATGTGCCACTACATTTGAAACAGCTTATCGTGGCTTATGAAAATCAAGATTTTAAGATGGTAAAACTTAGAGCACATGACTTACAATCAAGTGCTGCTATAATGGGATTATTGCCACTTTTAGAAGAAAAACTCGATATTCTTGAATTGGCTACAGAACAAAATGCAACTTTACAGCAGATTTTAAATGATGTCGAAAAGATTCTGAACTTGTCACTCTTAGAGGCTAAAGTTTTTTTAGAATCACTCTGAAATAAATAAGACAATAGCTCGTTCTACATTCAAGAAAAACCATCTTACTATATATTATTCAATTAAAAGACTGTCTGTAAAAGGCGGTCTTTTTTGTTTTTTTTCATTTTAAAATATAGCTGTATAAAATGCCCATTTAAATAATCATACATTAATGATTGCAGGCGTAATTATCGTTGTGTCCCAGTGGTTGAAACCACTGGCTATGTTTACCCATATTGAGATGATTTTTCGTTCCAATTTTAAAACATAGCCCGAGGTTTCAACCTCGGGAAACGTATTAAATACAGATCTATGATAACAACAAACGATTGATTTCGCTCTTTAAACGAGTGTTTTTGCCCATTCGATGAATAGTGGAATGCTACACGAATGTAAGGCGGTAAATTTACTTCAGTTAAACATTTAAAACCAAGAAATCATGGAAATCATCCAAACCAAAGAAAACGCATTATCACATTCAGCAGTAACTGCAGTTATTAATGCTCCAATTGAAAAAGTAAATATTGCAGACTGGCTTTTAAACCTTCCTGATGCAGAATACCAACGTTGCTCAACTCAGCATATTGGTGCAGGAATTACCAGCACCTATGAAGGCGAACCTATGTCTATTAATGTAGAAACAATTGGCGATGCTTTAATGGTGCAGCATTATGTGGCGACAGTTCATCGTCCAGATTATTGCCGTATGTTGTCTATTTCAGATTCTATTACTAAAAACGGACGTACTAAAGTTCAGGTTTTATGGGAACTTAAAGTAACCAAAATTGATGAAAATACTTGCCTTTACACCAACGAGATTCATGCAACTGCAACACCAGAAATGTTTGAATACTTAAAAGAACACGGAGTAGATCTAGCTGGCGCTGCTGCTTCAAGACAAGCTGCTTCTGATGCACACAATCATGAAGAAACTCCAAATTTTGCTAAAAGTATAGAAAACAAAGCGTTAACTGGCAAATACAATCAGCCTTTTTAATAGTATAGAAATCGAGCGCACCAATGTGCGCTCTTATTATTTTGAGTATTATGAAAAATAATTTGTTTGAAATACTAATCGGCTCTTGGACATTAGTTGAATTGATTGAAGTACCTTTAGGGGAAGGAAAAATTACAAATCCGATGGGAACCAAACCAAAAGGCATTATTATTTACAACAGTGACGGCTATATGTCAGCACAAATAATGAATACTGATTTTGAACATTCTGATACAAAAGACAGTCCTCCTTATCTCGCCTATTCTGGTCCCTTCAAAACTGATGATGAAAAACAAATAGTCAGCCATACTATGTCTGTTTCACTTTTTGAAAATTGGAGAAATGAAACACAAAGCAGAAAAGTTCTTTTTAAAGATGGATTGCTTCATTTAGAAACAGAGAAACCATTTATAAACAATTCACGTTGGGTTATTCATAAACTTACTTGGAAAAGAATGGAACAATCCAATAAAAACCACTAATCACAAACTACATGAAAGCAATAGTTATAACTCAATTTGGAGCTCCAGATGTACTGAAACTGCAGGAATATCCAACTCCAGAAATAAGTGGAGACAAAGTGTTAATAGAAGTTAAAGCAGCAGGTTTAAACCGCTCTGATATCTTCCAGCGTCAAGGCAATTATCCTGCACCAGCTGGAGTTTCATCTGAAATTCCAGGTTTGGAAGTTTCTGGAATTGTAGTCAAATGCGGACCAGATGTTACCGATTTAAAAATTGGTGATCAAGTCTGTGCTATTCTCGCTGGCAGTGGTTATGCAGAATATGTAAGTGTTCGGGAAGGTCAATGTCTGCCAATTCCAGCTGGACTGACTTTTGCTGAAGCAGCAAGTTTACCTGAAACAGTTTTTACAGTGTGGTCAAATGTTTTTCAGAGAGGAAACCTAAAATCTGGTGAAACTCTTTTGATTCACGGCGGTAACAGTGGCATTGGCATTACGGGAATTCAGATCGCTCATTCGCTAGGCATTCGTGTAATTGTAACAGTAGGAACTGATGAAAAAGGCCAAAAATGTCTCGATCTTGGCGCTGCATCTTATATCAATTACAAAACCCAAGATTTCGAAACCGTTTTGCAGGAAGAAGGAGTCGATGTCATCTTAGATATGATTGGCGGTAATTACTTAAGTAAAAATGTAAACATCCTAAAACCCGAAGGCAGATTAGTTCATATTAATGCCGTAAGCGGTAGCCATGTAGATCTTGATATTTGGAAAGTAATGATTAAACGTTTAACAATTACCGGAAGCACCTTAAGAAGCCGAGACTATGATTTTAAAAAACAGCTAGCAAAAGAAGTGCAGAAAAACGTTTGGCCATTAATCGACTCAAAACAATTCAAACCGATTATTTTTAAAACCTTTCCCTTTACCGAAGCTGCTGATGCGCATCGATTATTAGAAGATGGCAGTCATACGGGTAAAATTATTTTAGTTCGATAATTAGTCCGAATAAACCTTAAACCTCAACCAAAAATAAATAGTAATATGGAAAATCAAGGCGCATCTGTTGTTATTACGCACCATATTTTGGATGGAAAAGAACAGGAATATGAAAAATGGCTGGATGAAATTGTTCCCATTACCAAACACTCCAATGGTTTTATCGATTTGCAGATCGTACGGCCAATTCCGCATTTAACGTTTGTTTACACAGTTATTATCCGATTTGACACTATTGAAAACCTTAAATACTGGATGGAATCGGAAGACCGCAAAATGCTCATTAAAAAAGCGAATCCATTATTCAGAAAAAATGACAACTACCAGATAAAATCAGGTTTGGATTTTCTTTTTAATGCAGAAAACGAAGGAAATAAAGTTCCTGTTCGCTGGAAACAATTTCTTGTAACATGGTCTGCTATTTATCCATTATCACTTTTAATTCCTTTATTGGCACTCCCCTTTGTGAGATTTTTGAAAGTACCGTCCAATCATTATTTTGATGGATTAATAATTTCGGGCATCATAGTCTTTTTAATGGTATTTGTTGTAATGCCTAATTATACCAAACTGATCAAAAAATGGCTTTATAAATAATTAAAACTTCCCTCATTATAAAATCAAAAATCACTGTAGTTTGCAGTGATTTTTTTGTTTTAAACTCTAAAGAAACAAATCCTCTACAATCAGAAAGCTTCAAATTATTCCTAAAGTTTCTCTTACTAAATTCAACGACTCATTTTGCCCATTTAACGAATTCAAACTATACTCAGCATATATCTTCAATAGCTTTACAATAGAATTAAAAACCAATACAATTAATCATCAAAAAGCTATTATTATGACTACCGAATTATTAAGTTTCAAATACGAACTAGAAAAAAAAGAACCACGCACCAATGACGGCGGAACAACAAGAGGAGCTTCCGTAAAAGATTTTCCAGCTTCTATTGGCATCGCAGGAGTTTCCATGAGATTACAGCCGGGAAGTATGCGCGAATTACACTGGCACGCAAATGCAGCAGAATGGGCTTATGTGATTTCTGGAACTGTGCGCACCACGATTATTCATCCAAATGGTAAAAGCTACACTGATAATTTTGAACCGGGCGATGTTTGGTATTTTCCAAAAGGATACGGGCATTCAATTCAAGCAACAGGAACAGAAGAGTGTCATTTTATTTTAATCTTTGATAATGGTAATTTTTCCGAAGATCATACTTTCAGCGTTACCGATTTTGTATCCTGCATGCCACCAGAAATTGTTGCTCAAAACTTGGGAATTACTTTGGAAGAAGTGGCCGCATTACCTCAAAAAGAAGCCTATTTCGCAGCCGGGATTGTTCCTGACGAATTATCATTTACTGCCGCTTCCCGACCTGAAGAATCAGATATCGAATTGACCAATTTACACCGTTATCCCTTGCATTCTCAACAACCTAGAATAATTCCAGGTGGCGGTTTGCAAAGATTGGTAACAAGCAAAGAATTTCCTATCAGTACCACAATGGCGGGATCTATTATAGAATTACAGCCAGGCGCTTTAAGAGAAATGCATTGGCATCCCAATGCTGATGAATGGCAATATTATATTTCTGGTCAAGCCGAAATGTCTGTTTTCTTAGCAGAAAGCACAGTTGTTACCGAACAATTCAACGCTGGAGATGTCGGTTATGTGCCAATGGGTGCTGGACATTACATTAAAAACACTGGAAATACAGTTTGTAAAATCTTAATTGGGTTTAATAGTGGTACTTATCAATCTATTGATTTAAGTGAATGGCTTGCTGGAAATCCGAAAGATGTGGTGGTAACCAATTTTGGTTTGGAAGAAGGCGAAATTGAAAAATTTCCTAAAAGCAAACTGTTTATTCAACCGTAATCATAAGTATTGTGGATGTCCAAACACAGTTCATAGATTCGTCTGAACAAACTAGATCGCAGGAGAAACTTGCCATATTTTTAGCCTTTATTGCAGGCTTTCTTGATGCTGCTGGTTTCCTAAAATGGAAAGTATATGTCTCTTTTATAAGCGGAAACAGCACACAATTGGGAATCGCTTTATCCAGTGGCAAACTCAATGTACTTCTTTCGTCTATAACGGTAATTGGCTGTTTTGTCTTCGGAATATATGCTGGAACCTGTATTTCGTTGTGGAGAGAATCCAAAATTCAGACACTGCCATTTTATATCGTTTCAGGGATATTGATTGTCTATACAATGGCATCCAATTATTATACGATAAACAACGGATTGTCGATACCTATCATTCTTTTTTCAACTGGTGTTATGAATACCATTGTAACGTCTGTTGGAAGTCAAAAAATAAATACCGATTTCGTGACGGGAACATTGAATAGTCTGGCTAGAAATACAGCCATGTTAAGTCTATCTCGCAATAAAAGCAGTCGAAAGTTTTATAAACTCAACGCTCTTCGACTTTTACTATTATGGATTGGCTTTTTGCTAGGGGCGTCTGTCGTACCAATTATACTTCCGTTATTGAAAAATTGGACGCTTATTTTGCCTGCTTCATTACTACTTGCTTGTGCATTTTTGCTGCCAATTACTGACTTTAACCTTAAAAATAAATCTTATGCTGAAGAAAAATGACGTTGCCCCAGATTTTACCTTATTTGCAACACCCGATCAAAAAATCACTTTATCAGAATTTAAAGGAAAAAACGTGATTTTAGCTTTTTATCCTGCCGACTGGAGTCCAGTTTGCAGCGACCAAATGGCACTTTACAACGAAATGCAGAACTATTTCAATAAATATGATGCTACAATTTTCGGTATTTCTGTAGATAGTAAATGGTGTCACATGGCCTTTTCTCAATCAAGAAATCTGCATTTTCCTTTATTGGCTGATTTTGAACCAAAAGGAGACACTTCAAAAAAATATGGCGTATACAATGAGAAAGAAGGCGAATGCAATCGAGCCCTTTTTGTAATTGACAAAGAAGGAATTATACAATGGAGTTATATCTCGCCAATGGCTATAAACCCAGGAGCAGATGGAATTCTTGAAGCTTTAGAAAAACTATAAAAACCAATTAATTATGTCACTAAAACCAGCGGTCAGTAAAACTGATCATATACAAGGAAAAAAAGATGCCAGTATAGTAATCGTAGAATACGGAGATTATCAATGTCCCTATTGCGGTGCTGCTTATCCAGTTCTTAAAGAAATGATGAAGAAATACGGCAAACAGATAAAATTTGTTTTTAGAAATTTTCCGTTATCAGAAATGCACCAATACGCCCGTCCAGCAGCAATTGTGGCAGAAGCCACAGCATTGCAGGGAAAGTTCTGGGAAATGCATGATGCTATCTACGAAAATCAGAGAATTCTAAGTGAACCTTTTTTATTAGAATTAGTAGAGAAATTGGAGCTAGACCCACATCAATTCAATGTCGATATTAAAAAATCTGAGCTTGCCGCAAAAGTAGATTCCGATTTTGAAAGTGGCATTTTAAGCGGTGTAAATGGCACACCTTCTTTTTTTGTCAATGGTAGAAAATTTAACGCAGGCGCAGAAGATCTCTTGCAACTGATGAGTGAAATCGTGAAATAAATAGTTCGAAAATTAAATATAAAAATCGAATATTATGCTCTCAATTAATGAATGAAAGTATATTTTTTGAACCTATTTTTAATTAAATTTACGTAACAACTTCAATTACAATATCATGGAAATAAATTATACGGAATTAGTTTCCATCAAGCACGTAAGTGTTCAAAGAATAGAAAATAATGGAACCTCATCGTTTTTAGATACGCTTTCTGTTGAAGAACCTCTTGAAATCAGGCTTTCTTACGGTTCTAATTCAGAGAGAATTCAAAAGAATATTTCGGTTACCATGCGAACTCCGGGCAATGATATTGATCTCGCAATTGGTTTTCTGTTTACAGAAGGAATTATTACTTCTTTTGAAGATATTCAAGATGCTTTTGCAATAAAAATGAATTGCTTGTCACAAAAACAAAACATTGTTCAGGTTGATCTTAAAGAAGGTTTTACTCCAAATTTGATGCAGACGGATCGAAATTTCTATACGACTTCAAGTTGTGGCGTGTGCGGAAAAAGTTCTATTCAATCTATAAAAACGGTAAGCCCATTTGGAAATTTAATGAGACCGCAAATCCAGATTCATGCATCTATTTTTTATCAATTACCCGAAAAATTAAGAATTGCTCAAAGCGATTTTGAATCCACTGGCGGTCTTCATGCCTCAGGGCTGTTTAATATTCAAGGCGATTTGATTCTTTTAACTGAAGATGTTGGAAGACATAATGCATTAGATAAATTAATTGGAAGATCTCTTGCTGATCAATCACTGCCACTAAATGAACATATTTTGCTTCTAAGCGGAAGAGCAAGTTTTGAGCTAATCCAAAAAGCGGCAATGGCTGGAATTTCTATTATTGCTTCTATTGGCGCTCCATCCAGTTTGGCCGTAGAACTTGCGGCAGAGTTTAATATTACACTTTTAGGATTTCTAAAAGAAAATCGATTGAATATATACAACTCATCAGAACAAACCGTAATCGTCACACAATAGCCATTAAACCATAATACAATGAAGAAAGATCAACAACAAAAAACAGATGATTTAACCCATAAATTACCTGAAGCAGAAAATCCGTACCAGCTTTCGAAACTTAAATTAACAAAAGTAGAAAAATGGGCTGCTGGCGTTCCTGCGGTTATGGCTGCAGTAAGCGATCTTATAGAAGATAAAACCATTCTAAGAGGTGGAAAAGCTTTGTTTAAAATGAATCAAATGGGCGGTTTTGACTGTTCCAGCTGTGCATGGCCAGATCCTGATGATGATCGATCTCCATTGGGCGAATATTGTGAAAATGGAGCAAAAGCCTTGGCTGAAGAAGCTACAACCAAAAAAGTTGATGCTGCTTTCTTTAAAGAAAACTCTGTTTACAGTCTTTCAAAATTAGACGATTACCAAATTGGAAAAATGGGAAGATTGACCGAACCGATGTATTTACCTATTGGCGGTACACATTATCAGCCCATAAGTTGGAATGAAGCTTTTAAAAAAATTGCCTCACATTTAAATGCGCTTGAATCTCCAAATGAAGCGGCCTTTTACACTTCGGGAAGAACCAGTAATGAAGCTTCCTTTCTTTATCAGCTTTTTGCAAAAGAATTCGGAACCAACAATATGCCGGATTGTTCCAATATGTGTCACGAAACCTCTGGAACGGCTTTGAAAACTACAATCGGAATTGGAAAAGGAACGGTTACTTTAGAAGATTTTTATGATACCGATGTGATTGTAATAATCGGACAAAATCCAGGAACAAATGCTCCGAGAATGCTGAGTGCTTTAGAAAAAGGCAAAAAAAATGGCGCAAAAATTATTGCGGTTAATCCGTTACCCGAAGCTGGCTTAATGGGATTCCACAATCCGCAGGCTATAAAAGGGATAATTGGATCAGGTGGAAAACTTACAGATCTTTTTCTTCCTATAAAAATAAATGGTGATATGGCACTTTTAAAAGCTATTGAACTTTTGCTAATTGAATTGGAAAAGAAAAATCCAGGTGAAGTTTTTGATCATGAATTTATCAAAGACAAAACAACTGGTTTTGAAAATTTTGAGAAACAATTTGAAAATTTAGACTTAGATCATCTTGCCTTTCTATCTGGAGTTCCAAAAGATTTAATTATCGAAGCTGCGGAAATATTGGCTTTCAAAAAAAGAATTATCGTTTGCTGGGGAATGGGACTTACACAGCAGCCAAATGGTGTCGATATGATCCGAGAGATTGTCAATATTTTATTGATTAAAGGAAGTATTGGTAAACCCGGCGCAGGAGTGTGTCCCGTTCGCGGACACAGTAATGTTCAAGGAAACAGAACCATGCTTATTGATGAAAAACCTACAAATGAGCAATTAGATCGTCTTGAAAATTACTTTGGATTTAATCCGCCGAGAAATCATGGTTATGATGTAGTTGGAACGATAAAAGCGATTCATGACGAGAAAGTAAAATTTATGTTCTGCATGGGCGGTAATTTTCTATCGGCGGCACCAGATACGACTTATACCGCAGAAGCATTTCGAAAACTGAAACTGCTGGTGTGTGTCTCGACAAAACTCAATAGAGGCCATTTGATACACGGAAAAGAATCTCTTATCCTTCCTACACTTTCCCGAAGTGATATGGATATCGTTAACGGCGAAGTGCAGATTATTAGTACAGAAAATTCTATGGGCGTGGTGCAGTCTTCAAAAGGCGTGCTTAAACCTATATCAAATCAATTGATAAACGAAACTCAAATTGTCTGCCGAATGGCGATGGCGGTTCTTGGAGAAAAATCAGTTATCAACTGGAAGCGATACCACGACAGTTATGATGATGTGAGAGAAGCTATAGAAAATTGCATTCCAGGTTTTGAAAATTACAATAGTAGAGTTCGCGAAAAGGGCGGTTTTTATTTGCCTAATGCTCCTCGCCATGGTCAATTTACGGCTAAAGAATCTGCTGATCGTGCGGCATTTACTTTAACAGAAATTCCGGATAATGAATTGAAACCAGATGAATATATGATGGCCACAACTCGTACGCATGACCAGTTTAATACTACTATTTATGGTATGGATGACCGCTACAGGGGAATAAAAAATGAACGACGTGTTATTTTTATGAATCAAAATGATATCGATAAAGCAGGATTTAAAGCGGGAGACAAAGTAGATCTCTTTAATTATAATGATGGCATTGAAAGAATTGCGCCTTTATTCCTTATCGTTTCTTATCAAATTCCAGAGCGAAATACGGTCACTTATTTTCCGGAAACCAATGTTTTGGTTTCTGTAAATAATGTGGTGAAAGAAAGCAATATGCCGGCATCTAAATACGTGAAAATAAAAGTAAAAAAACACGATCCTGCCATTTACGAAAAGATAAAACACATATAATTCTTTTCAAATAAAAATAAGTTAGCGAAGACTTTTGAGGCATTTATTTAGATTAAAAATAGTAATAGCGCTGTTACAATTCATTACTTAATCTAGGTTAATCGACTGCTCTTCTCTTCCTCTATAAATTTGTCAAAGAAATCTAAGTCAAATAAAAAATGATAAAAACTTAGAATTTAACGACAATATCAAAATTAGGATACTCTTAATTTTATTAATCTTAAAACCAAAAAAATGAGCACAATTACAGTAAAAGACGGAACAGAAATTTATTATAAAGATTGGGGAACAGGACAACCTATCGTTTTTCACCACGGATGGCCTTTATCAGCAGACGACTGGGATGCGCAAATGATGTTCTTCTTAAAACAAGGATATAGAGTTATTGCTCATGACAGACGCGGACACGGTCGTTCTGGTCAAAGTTCTGAAGGCAACAATATGGAAACCTATGCTGCAGACGTAGCAGAATTGACCGCTGCACTTGACTTAAAAGATGCGATTCATATTGGCCACTCAACTGGCGGAGGCGAAGTAATTCGCTACGCAGCAAAATATGGAAAAGGACGTGTATCTAAAGCCATTATTATTAGTGCTGTTACGCCAATCATGATCAAAAATGAGGCAAATCCTGATGGTGTCCCATTGTCTGTTTTTGATGAAATCAGAGAAGGAACCGGATTTAACAGAGCACAATATTTCTATGATTTCCCAATCGCTTTTTACGGATGGAACCGCGAAGGAAAAACAATTCAAGAAGGAATTAAACACAATTGGTGGCGTCAGGGAATGATGGGTTCTGTACTGGCTCACTATGAAGGTATTAAAGCTTTCTCTGAATCCGATTTTACTGAAGATTTAAAAAGTTTAGACATACCTGTATTGGTTCTTCACGGAGAAGATGATCAGATCGTTCCATATAATCAGGCACCTAAAGCTGCTGCTCTTTTGAAAAATGGAAAATTAATTTCTTATCCTGGATTTCCTCATGGTATGCCTACAACAGAGGCAGAAACTATCAATAAAGATATTTTAGAGTTTATCAAAAAATAAGAATCACAAGTAAAACAAGAATAAAAGGCCATTAGATGTAATGTTTAATGGCCTTTTTTATAGCACAAAAAGACATCGTTTGAGAAAACCCCATCATTACTATTCAATGCAAGAAATCAAGCATTTTACTTTAGAATAATATCGAAAACCCTTTAGTATATTTTATAAATAAATCGATTAAAAGTAGTATCGCGATCAGAATAATAAGAACTAACAAATATGTAATTGTCTGGGCTTTTCTATTAAATTCAAAAGTTTGAGGATTAATAAAATAGTCCGCATAGACAGTCGGGGAAATCTTAATGTGCGGGCAAAATAAAACGACGCCCTGCAGAAAATGACCAATCAGCAGATATTTATTTTTAGGAATATAAGTCATTCCGTTGTCAGCTCTGGAAAAATGAATGGGAATCTGCTTCCCGTTCTTAAATCCAAAAATATAGCTAGGCGAATATTTTGTTCCTATTTTTCTATCGATATCACTTACGTAAGCTTCCTTGCTCTTTTCCAGATCCTTATATAAAACACTTTCAACATTGCCATTATACTGGTGTTGGTGCATGCCATAACGATCCACAGAAATTGAAATGACCTTCTTCTGTTTCTGACGCTGATAATTCTTAAATAAAATCCATATCGCCCAAAGCAGTAGAGGAAAATATATAAGGTCAAAGATTAGCTCTCCTTGAGACAAAGGACTGTTATGCTCCAGCTGCATACTCAAAGGTATTCCAATAAATAAAGAAAGCATTGCCAGGCACAATAATCCAAACATCAAATACATTAACAGAGTAGCTGAGATATGACGTTCAGAAGATACTTTTGGAAAATTTTCTTTATTATAAATCATTTCGTAATAGTGTTAAAAAACTCAAAATCAAAAACTTTTAAAATTAAAACCAAGCCATACTTTTCTTATACTGCAAAAAAAATTCACTTAAGATTTACAGCGTACTATTTTCGCAGTTTGAAACTCTTCGTAAATTATCCAATCCTCACGAAAATACAAAAAAAAATACCACACGATTTACATTTAACCGCATAGAATATATCTAGTATTAACGTTATCCCCTGCTCTCTTATGCTATGCAAACAAATAAAAATTCTAGTAATCGATAAGATATTATATAACTCCACAGCAGAATTGTATAACTAAAAAGATTGAAGTGCACATTATTTTTGGCATATACAATTTATAGAAAACAAAATGAATTACATTATGAAAAAAGCAACAGCAATCCTTCCGGTTGTTATATCAGTTTCTCAATCCGGCACACAATCTGACATGAATTTCACAAATACAGCAATTCAGCACATACAAAATTCAAAGCTTTTAGGCGATTTATACCATAAAAGTGAAGATGAACCGGACTTTGACTGCGAGTTTTTGCATGCAGCCCACGACATAAGCGACTACGAAAGCATAATTGATCCAGAATCTGAAGATGAACTTTTGGATGAGTTTAATGATAATCAATGGGATGCAGATATCTACGATCCGTATGTAGAATCAACCTATTATTAAACAGAAGGGATAAAAATAAAAAACGACAGAATTATCGGTGGAGAAATCTATACTCAAGTATATTAAACAATTATCGCACACCATTTTAGCATCCTGTTTTTTATTATTTATTTAGTTCAGTATCAGAATGGGTTCCTATTTTTATTTATGGTCAGCTTTTAATTTTTATCTAGGATTTGTTCGATAATTATTTTTTGAATTTCTTCAGGCTTTTCCATAAGTACAGAATGTCCAGCATCTTCAAACAGGAATATTTTCTTCTTTGGCGCTTTGAGATGTTTAAAATAGTCTTCTGCAATGACATGATTAGTCTGGAAATCTTTCTTCCCGATGAAAAAATAAACCGGACAATTAATTTTTGGAAGTTCTTTTGGAAGATTTTGAGTGACGGCCTTATTCCAGGTAGGTAACCATATTTCCGACCAGCTTTTAAGATACTCTTTCACAGCAGTGGTGTCTTTATCTGCTAATGGCTTTCCATCGTAACTAAACATCCATTTTCTGGAATAATATAACGATTCGTATTTTTTAAAAGGAATTGTAACTGTATTGAGCTCTTTTTCAGCTGTCAGATTTCTTTTTTCTTTTGCATCTGCTTTCAGTTTGCTAAGCAGTAATTGTTCACTTCTGCTCTGATTCACTACAGGACTAAAAGCGATATAAGCATTCAGTAGCTCCGGATGTTTTTCAGCCATTTTAAAACCAAGAACCGTTCCCCACGATTCCCCAACAAGATAGAGTTTCTTTTTATTGAATTTTTTCAAAAGAAGCTGTAGGAGTTCATAAGTATCATTTTCCATTAATTCCAATGTAATAGGTACAGACGATCGGTTTAAAGCAAGTGTCCTGCCCGTTTCCCTTTGGTCCCATTGCACAACTGTAAAGTGATTTTGAAGTTTGCCCGAGAAAACATCAGCTTGGTTCATTCTAGAACTGCCCGGACCGCCATGTAAAAATAAGATTAAAGGCAAATCATTATTTCCTTTATATGAGATTACCTGTTTTATTCTGCCGATTGATAGAGTATCATAATGGGTCTGTGCAAATGATCTGCCTAAAAACAGAACCAGAAGAATGAGTGCCAGATTTACTTTATTTTTCATTAGTTTACAATTGGATTATCTGAATAGTTCTTTCCAACTAAAATAATGAT
Organism: Flavobacterium chungangensis; assembly: GCF_042654045.1. Taxonomy (NCBI): domain Bacteria; kingdom Pseudomonadati; phylum Bacteroidota; class Flavobacteriia; order Flavobacteriales; family Flavobacteriaceae; genus Flavobacterium; species Flavobacterium chungangensis. Next base: position 182,915 of record NZ_JBHSFY010000012.1, on the reverse strand, counting down.
TTTTAATATTTTAATACATTAAAATATTAAATTTAATCCTAGCAAAAATCTTTTTTCTCTTTTTCAAACCAAATTAATGCTACTGCCTACCCAATTTATTTAAAAAATTCGTTATCAGTAACTATTCATAAATATGCAATTGTTTTTATTTAAAGTTAATTAAAACATAATTTAAAATTATTTCCTAAGCTGCTATTATTTAATAGAGTACATTTGACCAAATTAAATATTTAATATGCAAGAAGGTACAGTAAAATTTTTCAATGAGGAAAAAGGATTCGGATTTATAACTCCTAATGATGGAGGAAACGAAATTTTTGTCCATGCCTCAGGTCTATCGGAAAACATCCGTGAAAACGATTCAGTTCGATATGACATCCAAGAAGGCCGAAAAGGTCCAAACGCAGTAAACGTAATCGTAGCATAATATATACTATAGTACAAGTTTATAAAGCACCTGTCCAAAAACAGGTGCTTTTTTATTTAAATGATTCCTAATAACTATTATGTGGTCCACAGGAATTTCATTTATGACTGCAACTTTTTCGCTTAAAGTGTTACTGGCAAACCTTTTTTTAAGCATACGACGAAGCTGCTATTCCGGAATGCTGCTGTTTTTAATATCCTCTATAATTTCATCCACGCTTTTCTGATCCGTTGCCCAAGAAGTGATTAAACTTACTGCTGCTCTGCTCTCGTCAATCTCTTTCCAGACATAAAATGCAAACTTTTCATGTAGCGAGGAAATCACAGTTTTAGGCATAATTGGAAAAATCTGGTTGGTGGCAGATTCGGTTAAAAATTCATAACCAGCCTCTTTAATCGCTTCGGCAATCTGCGCAGCATACTTATTTGCTTTTTCAGCCAGAACAAAATACAAATCTTCCTTGAAGAGTTCATAGAACTGGATTCCTAACACCCTTCCTTTTGCCAGAAGCGCACCACGTTGTTTGAGAACATAGTCAAACTCACTGCACAGCTGTGAATTCTTAAATACAATAGCTTCGCCGACAAGAGCACCGTTTTTTGTCCCACCTATATAAAACACATCGGTAAGATTTGAAACATCAGATAAAGTAAGATCATTAGCTTCAGCAGTAAGCGCATGGCCGAGTTGGGCACCGTCATAAAAAGAAATAAGTTAAGCTGTTTTTCCAACATTCTTCTGACAATGATCAAAAATATTTTCAAAAATAATATATTAGCTTTTCTTTTTTAATGACAATTAGTGATTCTAAAATAATTTAGATTCGATTGTAGCCGATAGAAAAATAGCAATTAAATAAAATCTTTCATAAATGGAAAAAACTTTTGAATTTACTGTTGAAAATTGTGATAGGAAAAGCACAAAAAAAATAATCGACGGAATTATTGAATACAATTTAAGTAAAGTTGCAGCAACTAATCATATTTACACTCCATTAGAATTTACAGTCAAAAATGAAAAAGGAACTGAGATTGGCGGAATATTAGCAGAACTTGGATATTGGAATGACCTTGAAATAAAAGTTTTGTGGGTAGAGGAAAGTTATAGAAAAAGAGGGATCGGAACTTTACTTTTACAATATGCTGAAAAAACAGCAAAAGAAAAAGGAGCCGAAATCTCAATGCTAGATACATTTGACTTTCAAGCAGAAAATTTCTATTTAAAAAACGGATATGAGCCAATTGGTGAAATTAAAGATTTTCCAAAAGGGCATCGAAGGATATATCTATCAAAAAAACTAAATATTAAAGCATTAAAAAATAAACACTTTAAAATATAAAATAGAATAAAAAAAAATCAAGATCTTTTTTGATCTTGATTTTTTTACAATGTTATTTAAAATAAAACCCTATTGGTTTACTCTACTAATTCATAATCTCCTTGGTCAACATATTTAAGAACCGCTTTATAGTTGCTTCCTATAATTTGTGCCGTGTTATTGCCATTAGCTAGTACCACTGGGTTAGTCAAAGAAGTACTTGTTGTAAAAGTCATTGTATACACCGTTCCATTTACAGAATAATCTACTATAAAAGGTCTGTTTATATCAACGAAATTAGTTTCAATCCTTATTCCATACTTTACATTGGGACTGATGCATTCGTTTTCAGACAGTTTTGTTCCATCAGCATGTACAAAAGAAATACCTTTAGTATAGATAGGTGTTTCTTCATGTTCAGAGCAGCTCAAAAACAGAAATAGTACTAGTGCTAAAATATAGTATTGCTTAATTTTCATTATTATTGTTTTTGATTTATTACTATTTCTTTATTCGTACTGCCTATACTCACAGTATATTTACCAACTTCTAAATTATCAAAAACAGCCTGGCCGTTTTGAATGCTCTGGCTTGCAACTTTGACACCGTTTTTCGCTAAATCGGCTTGAACATTATTTTCATCGTACAAAACTTTAATAACGCCACCAGCATAACATACAGCATCTTTTTTATAAAACGTCGCACTGCCTAATTTAACCGTTACTGTCCATTGCTTTATTACCGACTGATCTTCAGAAAGTACTTGAAACTGCACGGGATTTGTAAAATCGATATTGTTTGATCCTGAAATTTTATTAGCAGTTCCGATAAATAACTTGGCTCCTGGACTTAATTCAAACACCGCATTTAATGCCGATACGTTGACTCCTTTAGATACATACATTGTTATCTGTGATCCTGTAATCGTTTTAGACGTTTTTAAATCCTTAAAATCAAAATTTATAATTTCAGATTCTGTTTTTAATGAAGGACTTGCAAAACTATAGGACTGGAACAAGTCACCATAATGTTTGTTGTTTTCAAATATTTTTGTCTTTTCAACATTTTTGACAGCATTGTTTGCGGCATCGTAAATTTTGAAACTTACTACCTCATTATCTGTATTCGAAAAAACAGTCAAATAAACCATGTACTTTTTTTCGCTTGCAACATAAATCGGACTAGCAATACCGCGGCATTCTCCGTCAACAAAAGCAGCCAGTTTGTCGCTAGGGCTTGTTAATGTTTTTCCATCAACAGTCAGAAAACCTTCAAACGACATGGTATATTGAAATTTATTTTCATTTACAGACCAGTTTGGCGCTTGGCCAAATACAGTACTGCTTAGTATAAAAAACAATAGTGTTATATGGATATAATTTTTCATTTTTAATTAATTATAAACTCCTAAAACAAACCTTTACAGCTGTTTTAGGAGCTCAATTTAGTGTTTGCTTAGTTTTTAATAACTTTAGTTCTTATTAGTTTTCCATCAACTGCAACCTCAATAATATATACTCCTTGAGCGATGTATGGAGAAATTGAAATCAGATTGAGACCATTTTCAATAACAGCTCTTTGGCTGAATACCAATTGACCATTTATAGAATAAAGCTGCACATTTACTTCCTGCATTTTAGAAGCATTAAGTTCCAGATTCAGAATTGTTCCAAATGGATTCGGATAAATACTGTTTTCTGTTTTCGACACATCTTCTAAAATTACGGGATTCGCAATTGTACCTAGTACTTCGTTTCCTTTAAAAGTGAATGCTTTAGAAGTTTCTTTTTTATTAAATCCATCTCCAAGCGTAAATGAAAATTCTTCGGTATCGTCACCAAAAATGGTTATGAAACTCAACTCTTTTCCATCGACCATCTGATTTCTGGTTTTTCCTTTTAAGACACCTTTAGTATCATAAACAAACAATTCATCATATCCTTCTGGAAGTAAAACAACAGCATTCATGTTTTGAGAATATTGTGTAAACTCTGATGCGATTGTTTCCTGCTCATGGTTTGAAACCGATTTTCCTGTTTTGCTTTTTTCTAAATTATCAGGATATTTAAAAGTTTGAACTTTACTTGATTTAATCATGTAACCTTTACCAGCTTCTAAATATTTTAAGGTTCCGTTCCATCCAATGACTGGGTCGTAAATAGCAAACAAATTCTGCGATTTGATAACATCCCCATCTGCAGCATCAAAATAAGCCAAAGCCTCATTGGTAGTCTGATTTGATCCTAAAGGATAAGCAAGCCAGTTCCAGTTTTCTTTAATAGGGAAACTCCATGTTGCAACATCTACACTTTTTCCTTTTACTTTTAAAGTCTGTTCTTCGGTTATATTTATTTTATACATTTTAGAAGAAGAAAGTCCTCCATTTGCACTGATAGTTCCAGACCAGCCACTATTTGCAGGGTTTGAACTATCTTTAAAATAAGTTTCCAATAAAGCAGGAGAATGGCTTAAAATACGGTTTGAAGTTTCTAATTTTAGATTCTTCGTCAATGCATTTAGATCTGAAAAATTAGCATCATTGGTATTTAAAGAAATCCAAGTCCATCCTTTGTTTAGTCTAATTTCTTGCTCTATTAAACCTGAATTAGCAAAAATGTAAGGTTTGCTTAAAGTTCCTAAGACTTCATTATTCATAAAAGTAATAGACGGATTAGTCTCTACTGAAGCTTCTAAAATTTTACCTTGAGAAGCATCCCATATTTTAAATTTCAGATTTTCACCAGAATTTGTATTACTGTAAATGGTTAAAAAGGCAAAATATTCCTTATAAGCTTCATTGTAAACCAGTTTTGCAGATCCTCTTGTTTCGTCATTATAAAAAGCAGCAATCTTATCATAAGAATCGGCAGAAAGTACACCATCTACTTTTACTTTTCCGATAATATTCATACTGTAATCAAAATGAGTCGGATCTACTGACCAGTTAGGTTCTGGAGCTAATACTCTTAATTTGATCTGTAGTTTTTGATCAAAACCAAAATCAGTTTGCAAGTATAAATTTTCAAGGTATTCTCCAACAGCAAAATCTTGATCAACAGTTGCTTTGATGATAGTTTTACTATTAGGATCAATACTTCCAGATGTTTTACTTAAACTTAACCAGCTTGGCACATTGCCAATTACGTAAGGCTGTTGTTTTCCTCCTTTGTTTACCAATGTAATCTCAAAACTTTTGGTTTCGCCACTATTCTTAGTAAGATCTACAATTTCATTATATCCTTCGGCAAACCAACTCACCTCGTTACGATTTACATAAGCTGTCCAAGTAACAGGAGATTCCTGCATATTGTTGGCGCTGTCAAACATTCTATGAACTGTAATATCTAAGATTTGTCCTTCTAATGATGCCCAATCTGTAATAACTGGCGCAATAATCATTTCGCCGTCTTTAATAACATTTGTGGTTACAAATTTAACCAGCTGACGTTCTGGTTTTATTGCCGGTGTATCATTAGAATAATTTACATTTCCGCTGCTTAAAAGGGCATTGTTCACGACTACAGTCTGATTGGCGTCTGCATGATAATATCTCGGTCCGTTTGCTGTAACCGGATCTGGAACATTCATTCGTGAGTACAGTAATAAACCAATGCTTTCAACATCAACTTCATTATAACTGTCTCTATTGATTTGTTCGACATTACGAAGTGTATTCCACAAACGGAATTCGTCTATTTTACCCGTAAAAGTACGATCAACGGTTTCTTTTCCTGCAAGGTCACGAGCTCCTCTCGCTCCAAGCCATATTTTATTTCCAGAGAAACCTCCAATAGCCGTCATTTGGTTAGAAGATACTAATTGTGTATCTACATACGTTCTTAGCGATCCCGTTCTGTTAAACAATAGCGTTACATGATGCCATCCGTTATCAGAAAGTCCTTTTGTAGTTAAAACATACGATTTGCCTTCGCTGTTTAACAAAAGATTTCCAGAATTATTCATATCAACAGACCATTTATTAGAAAGTCCGTTGCTTTGAACAACATCAGAACCATCGCCTTTTCCGTTTGAGAAAATAGTAGCTTCTTGTGAAGTTCCAGTTTTAATCCAAAACTCCATCGTAGCGTCCATTTCTTTGGTTATTTGAACAAAATTTACATGGTCCATCGCCAGATATTGTCCGTTGCTAAAGTCGTAAGAAGTTCCTTTTGGTTTGATATCCCATGACGTATTTACAGTCGCATGTTTAAATCTTGCTAGATCTTTAGCCAAAGCGTCTCTTCCTTCATTCATTGGCCAATAGCCAACCAGATTAGCTTCGTTACCCATTAATTTAGCGTACATTTTTGCGTACGATTCTTCTCTGGTTAATGTTTTGTTCCATAAACGAAGATCGTGCATGTTTCCAACAAATGTATTGCCTCCAATTACCAAAGCATTGTTATTGGCAAATTGTGCGTTGGCTTTACCACTTTTAGCACCAATTTCGACATCATCTTCAAAAATTCGATAATCACCGTTACTGCTGTTGTATGTAAAAGCATAATGGTGGAATAAATTATCATTTTTAAAACCACCTTGAACAGTAACATCTCCTAATGAGAAAGAAATATTTCCGCTGTTCAACCCAATGTTTAAACCTCCGTCCTGAGAGATAATCGAAGCGCTTGAACTTTTCGTTTCGTTATTCATCCAGAATTCAAAACTTAAATTTCCAGCACTCATTTGAGGACTATTGATGACTGCCGTATTGTTGCTTCCTTCGAAACGTAAACTTACGTTGTGATCAATTTTTAACTGATTCGTCTGCCCTTTTATCTCAATTGTGCTAACCGCAGGGTTGTAGAAAATTTTTTCATTAAAGCTTACTTTCAAGTCTTCGCCCGCACTCAAAATACCATTTGTAGGCAGAGGCGTGCCAAATAACTGAGGCGCACTTAAATCGACCAATCCAGAAATAACTTCAGATATAAACTCGGTATTATTGCTACAAGTACTTCTGGCTCTAATTTGATAATTTCCATTTGCTAATTGTAAAGCAGCAATATCAAAATTATACGTTAAGCTTGTTGCAGCACCAATAGATGAAATTTGAGTTTCATTATTGCTTACTGCTTCATTATAAAATTCTGGAGTACCATAATACGTATGAAGGCGAATCCAATTTGGACTTGTCGCTAATTTATACTCCAAATCAATTTTTTTGAAGCTCTTAAACTTGGTATTGTATCCATTCAAGTTTATTGCCAACGGTTTTGTTGTACCGTCTGTATTAAAAGCTTTTTCTCTATTATAAACCCAATTATTCAGCGGCGCGTTTACCGTTACGCTTGAACATGATGGAACGAAACTTGCCGAAATAAACACTTCAGAACTTACATCTTCTCCGTCACATAATGACTGCAGTCTGATTTTGATGTCTTTATATTCATAAATATCTGAAATAGATTTTCCTAAAGTCAGTTTATAAATAACTTCTTTTCCATAAGGCACATGTACAATTGTTCCGTTTGGTTCAATATTAATTAAGGCATTATTCGGATTAGTCGTATTATCTACAACTAATAAGAAATCAGCATCAGAACCCGAAACACTGTTGTTTTGAAGCTTTAATTCAAACTCAGCATTTTTAGTTTCAACTACATTTGTAATATCGTTATCTGTTACGGCAAGTACCGGAACTTCTACTTTTTGAGTAGCAAAACTTAACTTTTCACGTTTATCTTCTGGCAGTTCATTAATCACAGGTGCGGTGGCACTGTACTCACTTTTATTATAGAAATGAGTTAATTCTGCATCTTCATAAGGACAAGAAGTTCTACCTCCTTGATTAATAAATATCGGACCATTACCATCGAATGCATCGATTACGTTTACACTTAAAAAGTTGGCTTTATCATTATCTTTAATCGTGTAACTTATGTTTGTAGTAGTTGCTTTTTCTTCTGATAATGTAGAATTAATATCCTGTTGAAAGAAAGAGTTTGTCTTACTAACAACTCCTACTCTATTAAAAAGGAATCCAAGCTCTGCAGCTACAGATTGATCTATAACAAGATTATAAGATGTAGGCTCTGCTGCTACAATACTTGTTTCTACACTTTGTGTATAAGACCCCAAACCTGCATCAAATGAAACATTTTTTAGGAAATTAGATTCCAATAAATTTTTAATTGTATTGGATTGATTAAGTTGATTTGTTAGTTTTTGTTTAGCAACTGGATCATTTACCTTATCATAAACGCTGCTTATTTCATTTTTAAACTTGGTTACAACTCCGGCTAAACCTGCTTTGTATGTCTCAGGTGAGTTTTTTGCAATATATTTATTCTTTTCGTTTTCCAGTATTATCTTTCTCCACAACCTAATTTTTTCAGTATACTGATCCCTTTTCCTTTTATTTTCTTCTGAATCAGGATTTGGTCCATTTAGATTTGCAGTAATAAATTGCTCATATTCTGGAATTAATGTACTCAAAATATGTTTTTGCGAGTATACAAAAAATGTAGGACTGTTTTGATCATTTAAAATCAATGCTTTTTGCTTGCTTACATAAATAGGATCAATAGCAGTTCCTAAGTTTATATATTCATTAGCTCCCAATTCTACTGTGACTCCGTTTACCGTTTTTACAGGTATTTTTTTAGATGCTTCAATATTATCAAAAGTACCATAAAACATATTTTTAGAGTTTCCGATGTATAAATCACCATCTGAACCTACATAATCTGTTGCGTCACTAGTTGATATTGCCTTGCTGAAAGTAAAAGTACTTGTGACGCTTTTACCATCATTAGAAGTATTGTTAAGTCCAACTCCAACATCTACATTATTTGTTGCTGTTGCCTCTACTACTGGTGTCGGAACTATACCGCCGCTAACTTCAAAATGCAATCCTGCATGAACACTAACGTTTTGTGTAAATCCTTCCTGATGTGACAAAGATGCTTCAGAGGTAAAAGAAATACTTTCTCCTTTTTCTATAGTCGCAAAACTATTTGAACCAGGTGGGTCTCTTAAAATGATGGCAGGAACATCTGGAGCCTCCGTAACAAAAGTTTGGCTGCCATCTGATGCACCTCCTAAAATGATTCCGATATCATTAAAGTTCTCAACAGGATAATCTACTTCGTTTAATCGGTATTTTAAACTGTTTTTGATTTCAAATGGAGGTGTAATTGAAGGGACACCTGCTTTAAAAGCGTATGTTAAAGTACTTCCATCTGCTGTAATGGTTTCAGAATCTTGTAAAGCAAGATTATTTGTTTTCACCAATTCACCATCCTTTACAGGAACTTTTACTTCAACGGCTGTTCCTGAATCATTATTGGTGTAACGTTCAAAACGATTCATTACAATTTTGTACGCCATAAACTGCGTGTAAATTGGTTTTGCAAAGTTTTCTGTAGATACTTTTGTTCCTGCAACATCGATCGTTTTATCAGAAGTTTGTTCGATAACCTGCAATACAGGAGTTGATCTGTACGTAAAGCTTTTCTCGTAATGATACGGCGTTCCTGTTAAGGTTTTATCTACATTATTTTCTTTATACTTAAATTCAGGTGTTTTAGTAACCGGTATTTCAGAAAAATCAAATGTTTCTGTAGTTCCTGCTTTTAGTAACGAAATGCCCGAATTGCTTTTAATGACCAAATCATTTGCTTCCAAATTATATTTTAAAGGCATTACTGCAACTCTATATTCTCCTGAAGCCGTGTTAGTCGTATAATTAAATTTGGTATAATTGGTCACATTGGCTCCAACTGGTGCATATCCTAATGTAAAATCTGCTTTACCAATATTATTTTTAGCGCTTACTTCAAGATTTTTTGTGATTCCAGAATCGATTATCGTTTTGGTCATTACGCCTTCACCACCAAAACCAATAGGCTTTTCGGCTTCAACAGAACCACCAACTACTTTACCTACTACGGTTACTTTAGTGTTGTCTACAAAGTAAACTGGCTCATTCGCATCTTCAAAAAACTCTTTAAACTCAGTTGTCGCAGCAGGAAAACGCCCGTTATAAACAAACTGATGTCCGTCTTTTTTGATTGTAATATAATGTTTACCAATAGGAACGCTTACATCAAAATAACCATTATCGTCTGTAACAACCGGAATGTTATTGGCATCCAGAACGATGTTTCCGTCAATATATACATTTGCTCCAGTTGTGTAAATTGAAGCATAACGATCTAAATAATCGTCTGATTTATCATTTGGAGTTCCCGCATCATTTTTCCAATATTTAGCTTTAGGAAATTTTTCACCATTTATTTCATAGTAATTATAACCTTCATCCAGAATATTAGCTCCTCCGCCAACCCATGCATCATTTTCGTTTTGGGCAGATTTGCCGTCTACAGAAACATAAGATGGAAAAACGCCTCTTGTATCAAAAGCTACAACACCTTTGAAGCTGAACGAAGACTGATCGACAAAATCAATTTTATTAACCACCTCAGAACCCAAACCTAAATAAACCAATTGCTGGTTAGGTTCAAATTTATGCTGGCCGTACATTGGAGTAATGTTATAAGATTCTCCTGTACCAGAATACTGAATGGCACTAATTTGGTAATTACCTTTACTGTCTGTTACTCCTAAAACACCCAATTGAGAAGTTGTTGGGTAATTATCTGCTTCTGTTGCCCATAATACTCTATTGCCTTGTGCTGTATTGGCATCCCAAAGCTTACCGTGATTTTCATTATAATTAAAACCGCTTCGAGACAAATCATACGCAAATCTTCCTGCTTTTTCATTGGCTCTCAAGTACGTAACCAAACGAGAGTCGTTTCCGCTTATAAATCTTGAATAATCTGTTCTAATAACAGACGATTCTAATGCGGCTTTCCAAATTCTGATTTCATCAATATAACTAGATTTTCCACCGCCCACTTTAGCATTATCCCAAGTTACGCCAGAAAGTCTTACGGTGCCCGTTGGAATTACAGCACTAAAATAAGGCGCAGTATAAGACGCATCAAGACCTCTTAATTTACTGTCAGCTTCTGTTACATAAGCTTGTGTAATCTGTCTTCCGTTAACGTATAACAACGGAACTTGATTATCATTGATTACAACAGAAAAATGAACAAAAGATCTATTAAATTCTGAAACAGGTACAAGCAGATCATTTCCTCTTGAGTTTAAATTACCCGAAGGAAAATAATTTCTCAATGTATATTTTCTGTCGCCTATAGTAACATCAATAGATTTGCTTACCGCGTTTAATTTTACAGTAACATCAAGATTATCTGCGCTTGTCGAACTTGAAATGTTAAACAATCGAATCGCTGTTTCAGAATCACTTGTATAAGCGCTAGATGGTTTTACCCAAGCCTCAAAAGTAGCCGAATTTGAAATTAATGTACTCAAGCCGCTTAAATCTACAAAACCAGAAGCAGGAACATTTAGACCACTTCCTTTAACAGCGCCGCTGCCATTTGGAGTTGCGGTAACCACAACATCTTTAACCGGATTTCCGCCTTTATAACTGATGTTTCCTGTTACAACCGCCGTAGGATTTCTGTATCCAATTCCGGTAATATAAGTACTGTAAAGAATTGGAGTTGCAGCAATTCCCTGCGCTTCTACCATATATTCATACAAAACTCCCCCTTCTACATATTTATCTTCATAATTTGTTTCTGTTGGAGAAAGACTGACTACTAAATTGTAAGGAAGATTTCCGGTTTCTGTGTAGACCCTTCTGTAAATCTTAATGCTTTTTACCAAATTTTCATTGGCTCTTAAATTCCAAGCAATTAAAACCTTATCACCATAAAAACCTTTTGAAACACTAAAAGATTCTTCTGCAAATGTGTGATACAAATACAGTGTACTCCATGGAAAGCGAATATCTGCAGGGTTTGTTTTCCTTGGTCCAGTCTTATTTTGCCCTAAAAATGGAAGTCCAACCTGTATGTTGAATCCATTTTTTTGAATGGCCTGCGAAACGGGTACAACTTTAGCTCCTTTATTGTTTTGAGCATAAAGTCCCGCTCCCAGAACAAACATTCCGAGAACTGCAATTATTTTTTTCATAATTACAGCTTTATAATTTAATGATGTAATTTACACCGTAACTAACAGGTCTAGTTTCTGTTCCTCCAGTATCTGCTGTTGAACCAGTTATGTTATGTGTATGATTACCAGTAGTTGGCATTGTTCTTGCATAACCAAGATCCGGTTGAACTAATTGACTATCACCATCTACTGCATTAACAGTATTATTTCCAGTAATACTCATAACTTTATCAAAAATTCCATCTGCGTGGTTATGGTTACCAGCTGTATCGGTACTTAATGAACCTTTTGCGTGTGAGTGGCTCTTAATTTCATCGTTTTGTGTTCCTTTTAAAGCCGGTCCAGGTTGATTATTTACAGGACTTGTTCCAGTACCTCTTAAAAACATACCTTGTAGGTTTGGCGCATTACTTCCGACCAACGCAATCAGAGCTTTAGCAGTTGTAGGAAGAGCGGCTCCGTTGCAAAGCACCCATCCTTCTGGAGCAACAGTTCCTATAAAAGGCATAATTGAACCTGTTGGAACACCGTTGTTGGCAGCAATTGCATACGGCACATGACGAAGTTTTTCGTCAGATATAACTTCTGAACCTTTCTCAATTCTAAGATAAGCAGTATTGTTGGCAATTACGCTGTTATTCACTGCTGTTGGATCTATTACATCAGAGAATACTCCAAACGCATCAGTAGTCACATTTCTGGTAACTTTGTTGATCAACTGCTCGATACTTGAAGCGTCTAAATAATACAGCGTAAACGTAAGATTAATTGTCTGATTTGTTAAGGCTGTATTGTTTGCATCTCTGGCAATTCCCTGTACTGCAATTCCGGACTGCGAAGCAGAACTTTGGGCATAATTTGAAATAGATGCGCAAAAAAGACATAACATTAAGAGTAATTTTGTTTTCATAGATATCATTTAAAAAATTAAAATTTTAAGGGGTTGGTTAAGGAGCGAATTTATTTTAAAAAATAAAATTCCTTAAATAATAGGGAGAGACAAAAAGAGGACAAATTAATAGGCTTTAATTTTTAAATCATTAATATTTAGCCATTTAAAAAATATCCTTTTCTATTTACTATTTGCAAAGAGATTTCAAAGCAAAAAAAAGGCTTGAGCTGCCATACAAAACAATGATTTCTTTTCGGTAAGATTATATTGAAATTTCTTTCAAAGAATTAGGCAAACATTGAAAAAGTTTTTTCTTTAAATTGGTACAATACTTACCAGATTTTTAGAACTTATAAGAAAAATTTTATATTTAAGATTTTCAAGGCATTAGTTCAAAAAAACATGATTTTCTCTTTAACTTTTTTTTAGTAAAACGTTTATTTTTTTTAGTTTAGCAGCCTATAATAAGTCCCCATTCCCAAATGATTTTCTGTACAAAAAAAATTGTTTTATTTTTTGTGTTATACACCTTTGTTTTTTGTACCCAATTGCACGCTCAAAAACTATCATCGTCTAGTGCAGAGTCAATTAAGAAAATCGAAGCTATCATTATCAAAGAAAATAATTCTAAAAAAGACACTGTAGAACTACAAAAACGACTGTCTTTTTTAAAAAATTCTTCACACAAAAACGAACAGATTTTATACAGTGCCTTACTTGCAAATGGCTTTTCTTTATTCTTCGATAAAATAAACAGCAGAAGCGAATATTATTACTTAAAATCTATTCAAGAAGCTAAAAAAAGCAATGATTTAAGTCTTATAATCTGGACGCAGGTAAATTATTCTAAGTACTTATATTTTTACTGCCAGATTGATAAACTTATCCCGATCGTTCTAAAAACGATGGACGAAAGCAATCAGATTGGTCCTTCGGAAATGATTTTGCCCGAAGAGACTTTTAAATTCTTTGGCTGGATAATGTCTACGGTCGAAGATAAATCTGCTATAAGTTATTATAAAAAAGCGCTGCAGTATATGCAAAACCCTTCTTCAGAATCTGCGGGAGTTTTAAACGCAATTGGTAGCAGTTATTTCAGAAACAAAGATTTATCAAATGCCATGTATTATTTTAATAATGCAGAAGCTATGGCATTAAAAATAGGCGACAGTATCAGGTATGCAAAAATTTTAGGAGACAAAGCGCTTATTTACCAAGAAAAAGGAAATTTAAAAGATGCTGTGCGCTTTTTAAAACAAGATATTCTCTATTCTCAAAAATTTAAAATTGAAAAGAATGAGATGTATGCTTCTATTATATTGGCTAAAATTCTCTTAAAACTCAAAGACACTGCAGAACTCGAGGAGATCTTAGAAAAAGCGGGAAAAATTGCAAGCTCAAAGTCGTACTACAGAAGTTCTTTAAAAGAAGTAATAGAGTTAAAACTTATTGTTCTAGGAGGTAAAGATCCTCAGAAAGAACTTTTACTAAGACGACAGCTTAAACAAATTGAAGAATATCTTCTTAATACCAATGGCAATACGGTACTACAGCAATCTCATTGGCTTATTCAAAAAAAGAAATATGAAACTGATAATGAGAAAATTCGATTGCAATTAGAGAAAGGCGAAAAAACAAAAAGCCTAATTATTCTAATTCTAATCCTTACTATTGTGCTAAGTCTGGTTACTTACACCTCATTGAACAAAAAATTAAAAACAAAGAAAATAACACTTGAAAAAGACAGACTTTTTTTTGAACAGAAGCTTAGTGATGCTAGTTATAATATTGAAACCTTCGACGAATATCTTAAAAACAAAAACAAGCAGATATCTATTCTAGAAACTGAACTTGAAGAAATTAGAAACTCTGTAGCGGTACAGTCTGAAGAAGAAAAAACAAAACTTGACAAAATATTAGACTCCCATTTGATGACAGATGAAAACTGGAAAAACTTCAAAAAAGAGTTTATAAAACAGCATGGTGAATTTTATAATTATGTAGTCAAAAATTTTCCAGAATTAAAAGAATCTAATCTTAAGATTATAATGCTGCAAAAATTAGATCTTAACAACTCCGAAATATCTAACTTATTGGGAGTTACAGTCGATGCCATCAAAAAAAGCAAACAACGATTGAAGAAAAAATTAGGCGAGAGATATGATTTATTATTTGAGATCATAGAATACAAATGACATAACGATCTGAGCCAAACAGATATTCAAAAAAAATCAATAAAAAAAGAACTAAAATATTATTTACCAACATTTTAGCTCTTTTTGTTATTTTTATTTTGCGTTTCTTTGCGCCTTCTACTTGCCAATACAGAAATTAACTTTTCTTATTTAATAAGGCTTAAGCAATGTCGAGGTACAAATAAGGTACAAATTTTAAAAAATATAATCTTACAAAAAACATCATTTGTCATGTGTCCGATAATTTGGAAAAATATATAGCTTTTCAGAGAACATTTTAATCTAGCAGTTGAGGCAAATATAAAATAAATAGTATTAAAATCATCAAACACCACTTAAAATTTCTATGCAATTGAAGATTATTAAGCAAGATGATGGCACAATGTTTTATAAAAAAAAGGAACATCCTGCAAAACAAAACAAAATACTATTTTTACGCTTCCAATTTTCCCATTAAAAACAAGTGGAAATACACATATTTGAAATAAATAATAGCTTTAAATCTATTTCTCGAATAGCAAGACATTCTCTTCGGATAGATTAATATGCAGCATCTACTTAACCAGTACGCTTTTATATTTGCCTATATTTTTCAAAACGATCCCCGTGCCTCTTACCACTGCACGCAGGGGATCTTCTGCAATATAAACCGGCAGGTCTGTTTTCTGGGAAATTCTTTTATCAAGACCGCGCAGCATTGCTCCTCCGCCTGCAAGATACAGTCCTGTATTATAAATATCTGCTGCCAGCTCAGGAGGCGTCACTGAAAGCGTAACCATAATGGCATCTTCAATTCGCAGTATTGATTTGTCTAAAGCTCTTGCAATTTCTCTTGAAGTGATCTGCACCTCTTTGGGTTTTCCGGTAAGCAGATCCCTTCCGCGCACCATCATATCAGCTGGAGCATCTTCAAGATCTTCAATTGCTGCCCCCACTTCTATTTTTATCTGTTCAGCGGTGGCTTCACCTATATAGAGATTATGATGCGTCCTCATATAATAGAGTATATCTCCGGTAAAAACATCTCCCGCAATTTTTATGGATTTGTCGCAGATGATTCCTCCAAGCGCAATTACAGCAATTTCTGTGGTGCCTCCGCCGATATCCACAATGATGTTCCCTTTGGGCTGCATGACATCCAGCCCCATTCCTATAGCAGCTGCCATCGGCTCATGAATTAAGAAGACTTCTTTTCCGTTCATCCTTTCGCAGGACTCTTTTACGGCTCTCATTTCAACTTCCGTAATGCCGCTTGGAATACACACCACCATACGCAGTGCAGGCTTAAAAAGATTTTTCTTTATCTCAGGTATATTATTGATAAACCAGCTAATCATTTTTTCCGAAGCATCAAAATCCGCAATGACCCCGTCCTTAAGCGGCCGTATAGTTTTAATATTCTCGTGGGTCTTGCCCTGCATTAAACTGGCTTCCTTACCCGCGGCAATAATTTTTCCGTTCCTGATATCTCTTGCCACTATTGAAGGACTGTCGACTACAATCTTTCCTCCGTGAATTATTAAAGTGTTGGCTGTTCCCAAATCCATAGCGATTTCCACTATCATAAAATCAAATAAACCCATAGTATCGTTTTATTAAAAAACGACGCTACGGGAGTTTTATTCTCTTTTATCTTAAAACACAATGGTTCAATTTATATATAAATCATATTCATAACAATATTAATATAATGATTTTCAGATTTTTAAAAAACAATAATTAATCTTTTACTTGAAATAATATTTTAACACAGTTGGCTTACCTACAAATGTAAAAGAGATTCGCTTTAACAAAAGGCGTGAAAAAATTTCCCTATTACAGGATATGCTTTTAATATAGGAACGGAAGAGCGCAATCTTGAAATTGGAATGAAAAGAGCGCAAGCGGTTTCAGATTATTTACAGAATAAAGGAATTGAATCTAATCACATGCACTTATTTTCGAGAGGTGAAAGCGAATCTTTGGTTCCAAATACTCCAGCAGAAAATAGACCGCTGAACAAAAAGAGTTACTCTTCCATTAGTTGACAGATAAATTCTGAAGCCTTTTTATAAGATAATTTTTCCGGTTCTCCAATGCAGACATATATGCACCTTCCATAAAAAAATGGGAATCAGAATGCTATTGTTCCGATTCTCTATTGGCCATTATCTTCTCGGCCCATCCAGGCCTTCCATCACTGTATCTGTCAGACTTGCCCACGCTTAAATGAGTATTGGGATACTGCCGTTTTCTAACCTGTGCATGACGGTGCATGACCAGATAATAAAAATCTCTTTTATGTTCCGGAAGCACTTCCAGCCCTCCCGAAACATGATTATACGGAAATTTTAAATGGATAAGAACCTTTGCCAGCTCCAGAGTGTCATTTTTTCCGATGCACCAGTACAGGAGATTCCCATGCTCAAATAATGTTTTCAATGCCTTATAGCCGCGTGATGTTATACGCAGCCCAGAAGATGCCAGCACATAGGCATCCACTTCCAGTTCTTGTTCCGCTGTCATGTTTTCTGCAATTTAAAACAGCAAAATTAGCCGCAAAACGGAACATAAAACAGCATCCGACTGTTCCAAATCCTAACATTAACATCAAATGCAGAATTATGCTGCTCCATCAAAATCCAATATATCAAAGGCCGCCTGGAATTAAAAACTAAACCCATAAAAAAAGCAGGGAAAATCAATCCCTGCTTTTTAGCCGCTGCTCCACTTCCGAACGCAGTTCTGAAATCGTCTTTACCCTTCCGGACTTTATCCACTCCAAAAGCTCTGACTTTATAAAGTACAGCTTCTTGCCCTGCTTATTGACCGGAATCTCATTTCGGCACACTTTGGAATAAATGGTCGCCACAGAAAGATTAATCAGTTTTGAAGCCTCCAGAATGTTCAGCAGCCCCGGATCAAAATCTTCAGGAGTCCTTTTATCCCTGATCTCCTTAACCATACGCTCAATGCTCTCCATGCGCATCATAAGAGTACCCAATATATTAGGCAGATCTTCAAAGGCAAATGGCTTCATAAAAGTTGTGTTTTAGATATTTCAAAATCAAAAAAATAAATCTGGGTGCCTCTTTTTTTCTTAAAAGAAGGCTCATACCACAGATAGCCATACTCATCCAACTCGTGAAGGCATTTATGATAGTTATGGACCGAAGATATCTTGATAAGAAGTCCAAACTGTCTTAAATCTTCTTTCGTAATATTTTCATCCATAACAATCATCATTTAAATAAAATGTATATGCAATAATCTGGCAAAACAAGAAAGTATCCTTTTTTACCATTTTTTAATTCGTAATCAAATAATTGCATCAATTAATTATCTTTCCAAAGGTATGATTGATATTTGGAATTTTCATGGACATAATATGTCCATAATGTAGACTATTTTACAATTTTAAGGAGTTAGTTTTCTTCTTCAAAACTAACAACATATATAAACCAATACTTTACAAATGATATGGTACAAATAAGGTACAAATAAATCTAATTTATCCCTAATAAATAGCTACTGAGTAAAAAAACAAAAATATTAAATAAAAGTTTTTTCCGTTCATCTGTCCTTGGAAGGATTGAATTCCAACTTTTTGCTCGAAGACCTAAAAATGTTGGTCGACCGTTTTAAGCTTATATAATGATCCAAACCTATTAGTTCTAAGCAATACTTTTTCCCGAAGCGGACACAATTCATTTAAGATTTATTCCGAAGAGTATTTATTTAACCTGCAAAAATAGATAGTATTAAATTATTAAATAAAATATTTATAAATTTGACTTGTGAAAATATGGGTAACAATATTATCGTGCATTGTACTGTTTCTTTCGACAGTGCCATGCTCCGCGTTTGCTAAACATTCAGAATGCGGTACGGAGAAAAACTGCGAGGATAATTCTCATGACTGCGGTAATCAATGTAGCGGAAAATGTTCGCCATTTTATTCCTGCGGAACCTGCGTCGGTTTTACAATAAATTTTAATTCTGTAATTATCAATGAAAAATTAGAATTTACTCTGGATGAAGTTTCTCAGACACCATCATACAACAAATTTGTATATTCTTCTTTTATCTGCAAAATCTGGCAGCCTCCTAAAATTTCTTAATATAAAAGTTTATTATCCCCTGCATTAATCCCATTATGCGGGTCTATTATTTATTATTAATATTAAGAAATCATAAATGTTTAAATATATTTTATTAATTGTGGCAGTTGCGTTTATTGGCACTGCACAAGCACAGAAAACTGTCAAATTTCATCTTAAAAATACTGAAACTAACGAACCTCTAAAAGGAGCATCTGCAAAAATTGAAGAAACAAGCTCGGTTTTCAAATCAGATAATGATGGAAATATCACTATCGAAAATCTAAAAGATGGAAATTATACTTTATCAATTTCTCTTGAAGGTTACGCTCCAAATAAAACAGTTTTTAAAGTGCCTTCCATCTCTAATTTTATAGAAATTGCATTGCAGAGCCAAGAGGAAGACGCTGAAGAAATGGAAGAAATCGTTGTTACTTCAACCAGAGGAAATCGAACAATCACTAATATTCCGACCAGAGTAGAATTTATTGCCGGAGAAGAACTGGAAGAAAAGGCCAATATGAAACCGGGAGACATTCGTATGATGCTTAACGAAAGTACTGGAATTCAGACCCAGCAGACTTCAGCCACTTCTGGTAACTCGTCTATCAGAATTCAGGGATTAGACGGCCGATATACACAAATCTTAAAAGATGGTTTTCCCATTTATTCAGGTGCGTCAAGCGGACTGGGATTGTTGCAGACTCCCCCATTAGATTTAAAACAGGTTGAAATAATTAAAGGTTCGGCTTCGACTCTTTATGGCGGCGGTGCAATTGCTGGTTTAGTGAATCTTGTTTCTAAAACTCCAACCGAAGAAAGAGAGTTCCGATTTCTAATCAATGGAACTTCTGCCCTTGGTTTGGATATTAATGGTTTCTATTCACAGCAGTTTAACAAAATCGGATTGACTGTTTTTGCTTCTCATGATCGAAATGCTCCCTATGATCCCGCAGATATACAATTAACCGCTATTCCTAAATTTGAACGCTTTAATTTTAATCCAAAATTATTTGTCAATTTTAATGAAAATACCAAACTTAACTTTGGTATTAATACTGTTTTTGAAAACCGTATCGGCGGAAATATCGACTATATTAAAGATGAAAGCAGTTATCCTGGCAGTTACTTCGAAAAAAATAAAACCCAGAGATTAAGCACGCAGTTTGCCCTGACTCATAAATTTAATGAGAGAGAATCTCTAACCATCAAAAACAGTTTTAATAATTTCAGCCGTGTTATCACAATTCCTGACTATGTTTTTGACGGCTTGCAGAACAGTACTTTTTCAGAAATAAGCTATTCTAAAAACGGCGATATTGCAGAATGGGTTGCTGGAGGAAATTTATACACCGACAGTTTTACAGAAAACAGCCAGACCACTTTTCCTTTAAGAAATTATAACCAGATTACATATGGAGCTTTTATTCAAAACACTGTTAAAGCAAAAGAATGGCTGGAAATTGAAACAGGCCTTAGAGGCGATTATGTACTTGATTATGGATTTTCGCTGCTTCCTAGGGTTTCTGCTTTGTTTAAAATTAATTCTAAATTTACATCCAGAATCGGCGGCGGTTTAGGTTACAAAACACCAACTATTTTTACAGAAGAAAGCGAGCGTATCCAGTATCGAAATGTACTTCCGATTAACAGCGATTTTAACAAACTGGAAAGAAGTTACGGTTTTAACTTTGATGTAAATTACAAAACTAAAATTACAGAAAATCTTTCCTTATCATGGAATCAGTTGTTCTTCTATACCAATGTTGACAATCCTTTGATCTTAAATTCACTTCCTGATAAGGTTTATCAATTTGTAAATGTCAATGGTTATCTGGACACAAAAGGAACTGAAACAAATTTAAAATTAGGCTATAAAGACTTTAAATTATTTCTAGGTTATACCTATACTGATGCTTCCATAGATAATAACGGAATAAAATCTCAAAATCCTTTAACAGCTAAACACAGATTAAACAATGTTTTGATGTATGAAGTTGAAGAAAAATGGAAAGTCGGATTAGAAGCATATTATTACAGCCCACAAAAATTAAGCGATGGTACAACTGGAAGAGATTACTGGATTTTTGGTTTCATGGTGGAAAAACTTTGGGATAATTTTTCAGTCTACGCAAACTTTGAGAATTTTACGGATACCAGACAAACCAAATTTGGAAGCATATACACAGGAACTATTTCAAATCCTGTTTTTAAAGATATTTATGCGCCGCTGGATGGATTTGTTGTAAATGCCGGGATTAAAATAAAAATTTAATTTTTTTTTTTAAAACTACATCTGTTCATCATAAACTTTTTTTTTCTTAAGCTATTCGAATTAAAAATAACGGTAAAATTTATAGATGAAACGTGCTATAGAAAAACGGCACATAGTTTTCGAACTGATTTGTCCTGAAAAAGATTGACCTGATTAGTAATATAAAATTAGTTAAATCGGAACAGAATTACTTTTGTTCCGATTTACTTTTTTCTACTTTTTTTTAGGTTTAGTTTGATTTTATAAATTTTCTTGATTTGGAGTTAAAATATTTATTTATAAATGCACTCTGATTTTGATTGCAAAATAAAATGGATTGCTGGACATACTTTTTTAAATTCTCAAAATCATCAGGGATCTCAGTTAATCCAAACTCTTCTTTTAAAATACTTTTTACTCTTTCTGCTGTGAAATACTGAATTATCTTTACTCTCAAAAAATGGATTTGGATTGCGAGAGCAGATTCAAGCTAATCCAGAAATAAGTATAAAATGTGTCCCCTATATCTTTTCCACCTCAAAAAATCAACAAAATGATCGCCGTAAAGAATCTTTTTTTAAGTAAACTGAATATATAATTTTTCCAAAAAGAGCACTGTATATTATTACAATTAAATAATAAATTGGAGTATATAATAGTATTACCCATTAAAAAGCTATCCCCAAAGCAAATGAGACTATCAGCTTAATTTCAAATTGGATGTCCAAATATCCTGATTAACCATTAATTAAATTCTAAATTTCTTCTAATAATTCGTAATGCTCTTAGAAAGCATTATTTTGAAAGAGCACGAAATAAAACTAGTATTTTTTTTAAATGTAATTATGTAATCTATAACTATTTTAATTTAAAACAGTGGATTACTATTAGCGCGATTATCGGGCATCTGCATCATAGCATCCCAATGTTCCGCTAATTTTCCATTTTCAATACGATAGATATCTATAAATCTCCATTCTTTTCCAGACATCTCGTAGCGAGAATGAAGAATTACAATATCGTCATCTACAACAATGTGTTTGAAATCTATTTTTTGTTTTGGCACTCCTTGAGATATAAGCATCTCAACAAGACTTTTAACTCCTTCTTGGCCATCAGATATAGTCGGATTGTGCTGCACGAAATTCTTACTCACATATTCATCTACTCCAGTAGTATCTAAATCACCGAAAATTTTTTGATAAGCTGTAATAGCAATCTGTTTGTTTTTTTCTTCTTGTGACATGTTCTTTTATTTTTAAATATTATTTACACGAAGTTATTGAAAAAAACGTCAACCCTACCTATACACACCTTTTAGTCAGGTACTTACCAAATGGTTAGAAATATTAAATATCAGTAAAAAAAATCCATAAATATTTTTCAATCACAGTAAAATTGTCTTATTCTGAGGTGATTATTACCTTTAAATAGGTCACAGAAATTGAAAATTATTTTTTGAATTATAAATAGTATAAGACTCAGTAGTAAAATAATTTAAACAGCTTCCATAATTTTTATTAGTAATGTAAGCCTTTGGAAAATCATTTAAACAGTTATATTTTCGAGTTAGACTCCCCTAAAATCTTTTTTGCAGAATTTATTTATCCATAAAAAAAATAGGTTCATCAAAAAATCCATCTGACTTTTTAATGACGTAAAAATCAGTAAAAATATGCTCTTCGTAGCTATCAAAATTTTCAGACTTCGATTTCTTTATACGTTGTTGATACATTGAAAATTATTCCTTCACTGCTTTTTAATTTTGAAGTACGGATTGCGTAAAAGATAATTTTTGAGAGGAAAACATAATGATCCAATACTTTTTTTTTCAGAATTAGGATACTCTTTTTCAGCCTCAGGATCTGAAACGCCTTTATGCGTTTTTTCTATCCGATCTTTAAACAGATCATTAAAAAAATTATGGCCATCGATCAGTTTAATATACTATTGTCCACTAATTTCCTATCCTGCTCTAAGGTATTTTTGTTGATCTTTATTAACAGGCTTTTTTGGAAATCCAAGATTAAAAAACAATGTTGACTATTTTTTTTGCCAATATTAATGTCGGATCTACCAATGGAATACGCTTGCTGCCTCTAATTATTTCTGTTTCATTTTTGAACATCAAGGGGAGTTCGGTACACCCCAGAATTACAATATCTACATTATTATCAATAAGATGATCAGCCGCTTTCATTATATTATCTTTACATACCCCTTTTTGGAAGCCTGCTTTTACTCCATGATCTCCATAAATACTTTCCATTACAAATTGCTGATGCATTTCATCTGGTACAACTACTTTGAAATTAAACTCTTTAAATATTTCATGATAAACATGACTTTGAATTGTTCCAGATGTTGCCAGCAAACCGACTTTTGCTTTACTACCAAATTTGTCTAAAATAAACTCAGCAGTTATTTTGAGCATATTTATAATTGGAATCTTTAAATGTTCTTGAATACTTTCAACAAATGCATGCGCTGTATTGCAAGGAATTGCAATAGCATCTGCTCCCTCAGCTTCTAGTCTTTTACAGGTTGAATACATTGCAATGGTTGGATCAGTCTCTTTACGAACCAAATTTGCAGTACGGTCTGGAATCTGCGGATTTTGCTCCACAATCATTTTTATGTGATCCTGATCCTTCTCTGCTGGAGTACTTTCAATGATCTTATTCATGAAATCAACAGTTGCAGCAGGTCCTACACCACCCATAATTCCTAATTTAAAAATCTTTTTAAGATTTCTTTTTGTAGTTCCAAGAGCATAATCTGCATAAATTTGATTTACATCAATAACAGGTATTCCTCTTTTCCAAAGTTGTTCTGAAACAAGTGAAATTTCAGTAATCATCGGAAGAATAACTTCACATCCTTGATCTAAAAGATTCAAACAGACGGTAGTAATCTGCTCAAGCGAAACACCATCTAAATATCCATTTTTAATACCTATTTCTCCATAAATCGCTTCCATTATTAAATCTTGTTTATCTGGAAAGACCAAATGAAATCCAGATAAATATTTTTTATCTATAGGAAGATTTTTTACAAAATTAGAAGTAAGTACCCCAATTTTTGTATCTTTTTTAAATTTTGTCGTAATATGATTCTCTAAAGCATTAAAAATATTGACAATTGGAATTTCAATTTCTTTTTGTAATTCTTCAATGAAAGAATGACTTGCAAAACATGGAAGAAGAATTTTTGTAACATCTGTTTTTTCAAAATTTTTACAGACATTATAAGTATAATATTTTCTAGATTTGATATCTGCCTCGTCATTCAGCGGCATATTAATTTGATTGTAAGGCTGTTGTTCAAATATAAAATAGTAATCTAACTGATTTCTGAGAACTTCTTTATTTTTAAGAAGTTTAAAAAACAAATCTCCTCCAGAAAGCGTTCCAAGTCCTCCAATTACAGCTATTTTTTCCATTGCTAAATAATAATTCTAAAATGTAAAGTTAGTCATTTATAATTTTATTTATGCCCTCTTTCTGCAAGAGGTAGAAATTCTGCAATTCATTCTGTAGCAGATCCGCTCTCTGTTAATTTTTTAGTTTTTCTTAGCTTTTCAAATCAGTAAAGATCAACATGCTAATATAGTAATCATATAAAAATCTTTAATAAAGTGGTTAGATATTTGAATGCTTGCCGTTATAAGTAAAGTTTCAGAGAAATCTGAAGCTTTTTTTTATTATTCTATGATAATTAAGTTTAGATTGTGAGTGGTAAGTCAGGAAATATTAGCACAGCTTTCTATAATAACTTTCAATGAACTGCTTTTCTTTTTATTTTTTTAGCAATTCTAAATCCAAAATAGTCATTTCGTCTGTCTTTTGGAAATTGGTATTAAACTTCGTGCATAATTCTATATTTTAAAGGCTTTCCATTCTAACTGTGGGTTTCGTAGAATCAACTAACAGTTTGCGAAATTTTATATTTTCCTTCTTCTACTATTGATCCTAGAGGATTCTGTCTGCTTTCTGCACAAAGTTTCCGACCGAAGGTACCGGAGTATTTTTTCTTCGATTTTAAAAAAACTAAATTATAGAAAACAAAAAATCTACCTGAATTGAGTAACCTCTTACCTTAAGATTTAAAGATTTCAGCTTATATTATTAATTCTATTTCAAATTATTTAACATGCAATCAAATAGAGAATCAAAAAAAATATTCAAGAGAATGCAGATTTTAAAAGTGATTTTGTGAAATTGGCGAAGAAATGCTAAATTTGAAAATCGCAAACTATCAATTTCATGACAAAAAAATGCAGTAAGAAAAAAATTGTGTATCTCAAACGAATTTTATGCAGAAAATAGCAAATCCTTAATTAGCTGAATTGAAAACTTAAAATAATGGATAATATCTTACCTAGATATAACATCAACTTAAAAAATGATTTTGTATTCCTTGAAAAAGAGGATCTGCATCAATTTATGCATTCTGATCTAAATGCTCACAGTCACGACTATTATATCCTGAGTTTTTTATACGAGGGCAAGGTTGCCCATCTTTCTGATTTCAAGCATGAACTAGTTTCATCTCCAGCAATTTTAATGCTGGACATAGACCAGGTTCACACGCATCCGGACATGAGTGGCTGCAAAATAGTTTCGATAGCATTCTCTACAAATTTCATTTCAGATCAACAGCCTAAATTTTTACAAAAAGTAAGCAAAGTATTTTCCAGACCATTTATCAATATTTCTTCAGATGAACTTATTCAACTCGATGAAATCATCAGGATTATGGCAAGGGAAGGTTCAAAAGTAAATAAGGATTATGAATTAATTAAAGCATTACTGCATGTCATTATAGTCCACTGTAATAATCTTTCAGAAACATATCCCGTTTTTGAGCAGAATAAAAATGGAAGCTACGATAGCTTTAGATTGCTTTTAAAGGAAAATTTCATAAAACAGCATCAGGTAAAATTCTACGCCGATACACTTAATGTAAGTACACGTGTATTAGCCAATTTAGTAAAATCTTCAACTTTTAAGACTCCCAAACAGCTTATAGATGACCACTTATTACTGGAAGCAAAAAGACTGCTGTACTGGTCAGAGGCATCAGTCAAGGAAATTGCGTGGCAGCTCGGATTTGAGACTGACAGTTACTTCAACCGGTTCTTCAAGAAACATACCGGTAAAACTCCCAAGGAGTTTCATAGAAAACATTCTGATAATAAAATAGAATAACTACTGACAAATTGAATTCATCAGTAGTTGATTGAGTCTTATTTTTTTAATAAAAAATCCATATCATTGTAACGATCGTAGACCATTCCTTGAGCAATTTCGTCTGCAAAGTCTTTACCATGTATCAATTCTACTGCCTCAAGTGCCGTATCAATTCCAGAAGTAACTCCTGCACCGGTCAAAAACTTACCATCTGCTACAAATCTTGCCTCTTGCTTTACTTTTATTTTTGGATGTGATCTCAACTCATCCAAGGACCAATGGTGTGTAGTTGCCGCACGTCCGTCAAGCAGACCCGTATTGGCTAGTATAAGACCTCCGGTACAAACTGACATTGTAATTTGGGTCTTTTCATTTTGCTTTACAATCCAATCCATCATATTTTTGTCTTTGGATATAGTTCTGACAATCTCCGGAGATGTCCCGGGGATAATCAGGATATCTGATTGAGGAGCATCAAAAATCGTAAATTGAGACACTAGGTTTACTGTTCCTCCATCCATAATTATTTTCTTTTTTTCTGTAGCTGATACAGTGTATATTTTGTATTTCCCAGTTATATTATTGGCCTTAACAAAAACATCAATTGGACCTCCCGTATCTACTATCTCTACTCCATCATATACTAAAACTCCTATATTTATCTTACGATCATTTGGAATTTTGAAATTACCATTTTGTGCATTGCTATTTAGTGCACAAAAGAAAAGTGAAAGGACTGCAAGCGCAGTTTGCATTATTTTCATGTGAAATTTTTAATTTTATATAATAATTCAGTGTAGACGCAATATCTTATGCCGGCTAAGCTATTTGTGCGCCGCTGCAAAAGTATACACAGCTCTTTCTTTAAAAATTACACTTTTGGCATCTTTAATTGCACTTTGATGCTGCGCCGCAAATCGCTTATAATAGACTTCAAAAGAATACTATGTAAAGCCGAATTATTACTTGCGCTAAAAAACTAAAGCCAAATATTAAAGCATAAAACAATTAGTGTAAATACCAATACAAAAAGCTCTATTATCAAAGTTAACTGGAATGTTTATCTATATTTCCTGCTTCTTTCTTTTTTGGCCATTCGTTCTAATTCCATCAACTTTGCTTTCCTTAATAAGGACTTTTAGCTTCTGCTTTTTAAAAAGATCCATGTCACAATTTAACATCAGAATATAATCGCATCTAAATGATAAAAATGAGTAAATACCTTCTTACAACTATTTTGTCTCTTTTAAATTTTTGTTTTTATGCCCAGGATTTCAAGTCGGACAATGTACGTTATCAGACTATTTCATGGAATGACTTCTTTAAAAAGCTGGATCAAAACCCTAAACTTTTTTATTACGACATACGCTCTGAAGCCGAAAGAAACGACAGCATTAAAGCTGCACCCTACAATCAGGGTAAAATAAAAGGAGCCATAGAAACTGATTTTGCTGATTTTGCCAAGCATTACCCTGAATATTTAAAGCATAAGAATGACACGATTTATCTTTATTGCAGTCATAGTAAAAGATCTAGGTATTTAGCCAAACAACTCCGTGATAGTTCCTTTTTACATGTAGTAAATATCAACGGCGGATTATCATACTTCAATACCCTTTCTGAAAGCGAAATGCCGTATAAAAATAAGTATTACACCAACAGCCTAAAATACAAATTAACATCCCCGTCTGATTTTACGAAAGCCCTTAAAGACAAAAACTGCCAGATCGTGGATGTAAGACCAGATAGTTTGTATTATGGAAAGGCGAATATTGAGAGGGCAAATTCATTTGGAATTATCAAATCTGCTCTTCATTTGCCTTACAACAAAATAAAAGACCATTTAAAGTTGCTGGACAAAAACAAAACTATTCTGGTAATTGATAATGAAGGTACGTTAAGTCCAATTGCCGCCAATTATTTAATTGAAAATGGATATAAAACGAGTGTGCTGCTTTTTGGCATTGAGAATTTAACCAGAACTATTCCAGCCAATGATCGGCCTTTTTTGAAAACGAAGTATCAGATGATTCTGCCTGAAGAATTAGCGAACCTTTCCAAAAAGAAAAATACTATTATCATAGATATTAGAACAGAGCCTGAATACAACAGCACTTCCAAAGATGGCTGGAAAAACGTTGGAAAGCTAAAAAATGCTGTCAGCATACCATTACAGACACTTAGTAAAGAAAAAATGACTGCCTACAACGGCAAAAATATTGTCCTTTATGACATGATGATGAAGGAAGATGTGTATGAGTTTGCCAAGCGTTTAAAAGAATTCGGGATTAAGGATTTCCAGATACTTGTTGGCGGCATTAATCAGCTTAAAGAAGGGATTTATGATTATCAAAAAATAGAATTAAAGAGCTTACTGGATTAACAAAAGCTGTAATTATACTTTACATTTATAAAAACAAGCTTAAACAATACATTAAAAACTTTCATTAATAATGCAATTAATGAAGATCAAACTATTGCAGAAGTGCTAAAAATCAACAAACCCACTATATTTTAGTGGGTTTGTTGTTTAATCTGATTCTATAAAGAAATTTTGCAGCGAGATTGGAAAATTTAATCTGTTGATTTGATTTCCTTCTATAAAAAAATGGAATTGGTCTTAATTAGAAAGTGTCACCACTTCGGTATCTTGAGGGATTATTAATTTGTCTTTACCTATCTTGAATTCGTCTGCTTTCTTGCTTAAAGAACTTCTTGTTGTGCGGCAATGATCCAGTGCATCCATGTGCACTGCTATAACTTTTGCCTTACCGCTTTCACGTAACAAATTCATTGTCTGATCTTCATTCATAATAATTGGAAAATTTTCGAAGCCTTTAATAAGTGCTCCTCCAGAATTAACAATAATATATTCGGGCTTAAACTTTTGGATATTTTTCTTGATATTATCTGTCCAGATTGCATCTCCAACAATGTAAACTGTCGGTTGATTTTGCGCCTTTAATATAAACCCGGAAGTCTTACCCATCATCTCTAACACTTTACCGGTTCCATGCTGTCCATCTAATCGATATATTGTTATACCATTCCATAGCTTATTATCATCAATAATGCTTGCATTAGTGAAACCTTCCTTTTGAAAGAATTCTTTATCTGCTGGCTGGATCATCAATTCTAATGATTTATTAAGCGTTTTGCTGGCAATTTCGTCAAAATGGTCCTCATGTGTATGTGTGACAATGACCAAATCAACATCTTTAATTATATCTTCTACTGGCATTTTCAATTCAATAGTTGGATTTCTTTGAATTCCAGCCCAGGAATCAATTGCTCCTTTTGGTGAGAGCATTGGATCAACCAATATTTTTTTCCCTCCATACTCTATGAGTAGTGTTGCATTTCTAACTAACTGAACAGTTGGTTTTGCAGCTGAATTGGTTTGTCCGAACGAAAAGACAGCCAATAGCAAAAAAGATATTGCAAAAATTAATTTTTTCATAAAATTTCTATTTTATTTTAATAATGTTACACGTTGGTTACCTAAAAATTTTTAAGGTAATAATTAGTGCAAAGGTCTTGAGAGAGAATTATTTTTAAAGTACCATATACTTACAATTTAATACCATTCTGATAACCTGATAGTATTTCAGAACGAATTGCTGTCTTTTGCATTTCTCCACCATTTAATTCCATGCTGGCATATTATAAGCATCCGCTATCAATTCAGCAGAATGCAATATCCCCTCGGGAGAATATCCCAAATTAGCTATCATAAGTTCATTGGCTCCTGAAATCTTTTGAAATTCATTGAGCCTTTTTATAACCTGTTCAGCAGTTCCAAATATCATTTTTTGGTTCCAGCTTTCAAGCGTAAGCTTTTCTGAGATAGTATAGTTGTAGTTTTTCAATTCTTCCGGAGATGGAATTACATAAGATTTTCCACTCATCATGCGCAGCATGCTATGTGAAAAAGAATGTGTTTGTACTTTTGCTTCTTGTTCATCATCTGCGGCAAAGACAGAGAAACATGCTATTGTATGGGGTTCATCGAGAACATTTGAAGGTTTGAAGTTCTTTTTGTAAAGTTCAAAGGCAAATAACATATTTTCCGGAGCCAGCTGCGCTGCAAAGGCAAAGGGAAGCCCAAGTTTTCCCGCCAATTGTGCGGAATATCCTGAAGACCCCAATAACCATACCGATGGGCTATCAAAAGATCGGGTTACACCGTTCTCACGATCTTGTCCTGGTCCGGGAACGGCGAATACCCGATCCTTAAAAGGATGTCCTACAGGAAAATCATCTTCTAAAAAATGCAGCAATTCCGCCAGCTGATCAGGGAAATCTTCAGCTGCCATACTATCACGACGAAGCGCTGATGCCGTGAGTCCATTGGTACCTGGAGCACGCCCTATTCCCAAATCTATGCGACCCGGTGCCATCGCCTGAAGCATGCCAAACTGTTCGGCAAGTACCAGAGGAGGAAAGTTTGGCAACATCATTCCACCAGATCCCAATCGTATTTGTTTTGTTTCAACGATAAGCCTTGAGAGTAACATGGCAGGTGATGAAGTGGAAACTGCAGGCATGCCATGGTGTTCAGCTACCCAATAACGGGCAAATCCACGCTGGTCTGCCAATTTTGCCAGCTCGATACTATTATTTATGGCTTGTGCAGCTGAATATCCCCGTCCGGTAGTAGCCACATCCAGAATCGACAGTGGCACCGGAGTGTCTCCTCGTTTTTTAACAGACTTAAAAAAACTTGATTTACTGTTGGAGTTCTCTTTATTATTATTTCTCATAAAACACTAATTTGCAATTAATTACAAAATTACCATCTTATCAAAAAGTGTCTGATACCAAAAAAAGGGTAAATACTACCTTTTTGATAACCCCCAGCATACTGATAACTAAAATTGCTAAGATTTTGTAAAAAGGAACTTACAGTTCAAGAATTATTAAAAACTATAGCAAATTTTCCAGTCCAAAAGCTGCTATCTGATCTATGATTGGCAAGGTTTTCAAACCTAGTTCTGTCAATTTATATTCGACTCTTGGCGGAATTTCCGGGTATGCTTTTTTGGTGACCAAATTATGCTCCACTAAAGAATTCAATTCCTGAATAAGCATTTTTTCACTAATACCCACTACTGCTCTTTTAAGTTCTCCGTATCTTATAGTTCGAGTATTAATCTGATACAAAATCATCATAGTCCATTTACCGCTCAAAATGTTCAATGATTTTTTTACAGGACAGTTTGTATCACAGGCATTAATTATTTTTAGATTTTTTTCCATTGATTTTCAATATTTCTAACTAATTAGTAAGTACCTAACCTAATCGTAAGTACTTGTGCAAAAGTAAGTTATTATTTAATTTTATAAAAAAATTTAACAACTTAATAAAAAAAATAATGAAAGTATTAGTATTTGGAGCCACAGGTTCACAGCAGTTTCATGTTATTGGAGAAGCAAAAAATAAAGGAGCAGAGGTTTTCGCTGCAACCAGCTCAGAAAAAAGTTTTGCAAAATTAGCGGCCGCAGGTGCAATTCCTATATTGGGAGACATGTCTGATGCAGAAAAAATGAAAGAAATCACTAAAGGAATAGATGCGATTGCTTTATTAATACCTGCATCCCTTCAGAATCCTGCCGACGGATTTAATTTTGCTAAAAATGTCATAGATGCAGCCAAGAAAAATGGCGTAAAAATGGTAGTCTGGAATACCAGCGGTTATCTTGCGCCACAGAAAATTGGAATACCTATGGAAGATGCAAAAGTAGACGTAAAATTATACTTCGAGCACAGCGGTGTCCCGTATGTAATTATTGAACCGCCTTTTTATGCCGAAAACTTACTGGCACCCTATACAACAGATTATGTCAAAAAAGAAAGAAAAGTAGCTTATCCTACTCCTGAGGATATGCCAATCGGCTGGATTGCATCAAGGGATGTCAGTGCATTTGTGGTTGAAGCTTTGTTTAGACCTGAATTATCTGGCCAGTCATTTATGATCAGCGGTCTGGATAATCTTAAAGGAAATGATCTTGCTGAAAAATTCTCAATTGGATTGGGTGAAAAAACTACATTCTATGCAATGCCTCCAAAAGAATTTGGAGATATCCTGAGTAATGTTATAGAAGAAAATGCTGCCAGAGGGGTGCAGTCTTATTACGAAATGCTTGCCAGCTCTACGTCTTATCCTTCAAAGTTTAATCCTAATATGAAAGAGGTTCTGGAAAAACTGCCTGTAAAAATGACACCAATGGAAGACTGGGTTAAACTGCATAAGGAACTTTTTATTGGCTAATTTTTTTTTGAAAAAGCAACAAGAATATCGAAATGTTTTTGTTGCTTTTTTTCCATTAAAAATTCAAATTACAGTAAACCAGAATCATACTCCTCTATTTTAGTATACACTCAAAAACTATTATTCTCATGCATGTTTAAAAACTATCAGCCTTTAAAATTACTTTTATTGAGCTTGTACATTATTTGATCCAACTCAGCAAGAACATTTTCAAAATGCTCTTCGTTTAATCCGGCTGCAGTATTCATTAACTTTTTAATATCATCTATTAGTTTAACGACATGCTGTTTTGCATAAAGCCTCACATCACTTCGCTGTGCATTATCTAAAGCTTTACCGGCTTCCAAATCTTTAGGCAAAAGAAGCCTGCTTAATTTTTCAATATAACTGCGCTGCAAACCACGTCTGTAAAAATCCTGTTTTTCATCTCCGCTGAATTTTATCCATACGGTCTGCTGTAAATCATTTAAAAATTCCTGCACCGTATAAGCTCTTTCAAATTGCATCGATTTAAGGCTGATATTATAAAGCATTCCAGAACTTAAAAGCATATTTAAAATCTGATTCTGCTGATCTGATATTTGTTCGGCTGTTTTCAGCGGAATAAGCTGTTCGATTTCTTTTGGATACATCCAAAGAGGGGCAACAAACAATTGTCTTCCAACATAATCAATTGATGCTTTTACTTTTGCTTTCGGAACTGGCTGATATACTAAACCTTTTTCGTCAACTGTCCTTTTAGTCACATAATTATTTCCAATATTTTTCAATACATGATACAAATAGCGGCTATATTGCGATACAACTGCTTTATGCATGTCTGCTAAATTATCGTAGGCATCGTTTGGCTGATACGTCCATTGAATCAAATTTGGAACTACTCTTTTCAGATTTTTAATTCCGTAATCGCTTGCCAAAACCGAATCGTCTCCCAAATCTTCTGACTGACTGCGCGGATCTTCGTCTTTTCCTTCGCCTCCAAACCATAATTTACGATTTGCCGTTAAACTGTCTGTTGTTAATTTGGCAAGAGTTTTTTCTTCTTCAAACTCATCTTTAGCATTTGGATAATACGTATAACCCCATTTTACAGCCCATTTGTCGTATGCTCCAATTCTTGGGTAGATTCCTTTTGGGCTAATATTATCTTCTGGCTGTGCTACATAATTAAAACGGGCATAATCCATAATAGAAACGGTATGGCCATTTTCTTCAACCCATTTTTTATCGCGAAGTTTTTCTACTGGAGTTGCGCTGCTCGCTCCCATATTATGACGCAGACCAATCGTGTGACCGATTTCATGCGAAGAAACAAAACGGATTAACTGTCCCATTAATTCATCATCCAGATGCATTTTTCTGGCTCTTGCATCTAAAGGTCCTGCCTGAATCATGTACCATCTCTGCACTAATTTCATCACGTTATGATACCAGCCTACGTGGCTTTCCATAATTTCACCGCTTCTTGGATCGCTGATTCTCGGTCCGTAAGCATTTGGAGTTTCAGAAGCCAGATATCTTACAACGGAATATCTTGCATCTTCCAGACTCATTGTTGGATCATTTTCCGGCCATTCTTTTCCTACAATCGCATTTTTAAAACCAGCCGCTTCAAAAGCTTTCTGCCAATCGTTGATTCCTGCAATTAAATACGGTCTCCATTTTTTTGGCGTTGCCGGATCGATATAATAAACAATCTGTTTTTTTGGCTCGACCAATTCTCCTCTTAGATATTTTTTGATGTCTTTATCTTTTGGCTCTAAACGGTAGCGCTGTACAATGAATTTCTTTTGAGCACGCTGTTCATCATCATCAAACAAAACATATTTATTGGCAAAATACCCTACTCTTTCGTCAAAAAAACGTTTACGCATCGGTGTTTTTGGAAGCAAAACAATTGAAGTGTTTAATCGTAATGTTATAGAACCGCTGCTTGCAGTAGAACTTGCATATGTCTTTGTTGTTTTGACTTCAATATTGATTGGATAGGTATCGATGCTTTCAATAAAAGATTTATCATCGGCTAGAGAGGTTAATTTTTTCTCAGTCTTTTCTTTGCTTTCGATAGCAAACATTGCGTTGTCTTTTTTAAAAACATCTGTAACATCAATTACCACATTTCCGTTATCCGGATTGGTTGTTTTGATTGGAAAAGCGGCAACAATTGGATTTTCGTTGCTTCCAGCCAATGCTTTTGCCAGCATCGAATCGGCAGAACGAACGTCTTGTCTGTATTGTAATGATCTTAAAAAAACGGTGTTATTTGAACCTTTTTCAAAATAAATAGTCTGCTCGTTGGCTTTTTCTCCGCCAAAAACTCCCATTCCTTCTGGTGTAGAAAGATATCGGGTTACCACCAGCATATATCGGTTGAATAAGCTGTCCGGAATTTGAAAATAGTATTTGGTATCAACCTGACTTACCGTAAAAAGACCCGATTTGCTTTTGGCTTTGTCTGTAATTACCTTATTATAAGCCTGCATTCCTTTTGGCTGTGTGCTGGTGCTGTCGGCTTTTTTTTCCGGAGTTTGAGCAAAACCATGCTGCACGAAAGACAGCATGATCAGCATTATAAATAATTTCTTCATCGAATTAAAATGGAAGTTTTTCGTCTGTGTTTAAAGTCAATTTCGGATTTTTCTGCAAAGCAGACAAGGGAAACGGTATAATGTACAAGCGAGAGTTTGGCTGTAATGTATACGTTTTTTGAGCAACGGTTTTGTTTACCAAAGGAAATACTCTTGTAACCGTTTTAGCATATTCGGTTTCTGTGTTTAATCTCTTCAAATCGAAGAAACGGTTAAAACCTAAAAGCAGTTCTTTTCTTCTTTCGTTTATAACCAATTGCATTGTTTCTTTTCGAGTAGCTGGAACAGCTAAATTTACAGTGCCAGAAAGAATACGTTTTGCTCTTAAGGTATTTAAAACTCCAACAGCTTCGTTTAGTTTATTATCTCTAGCGTAACATTCTGCAAGAGTTAAATATACTTCAGTGGTTTTCATACCAACTGTTGGATAAAAGAATCTTGTATATTGTGTTCCCCAATAAGCTGTACCTGAACCTTGATCTAAATTGGTTGTGCTGGTAGAATTAAAAAACAAATTAAAACGTGCATCATTAGTTCCGAATAAAGTTCTCAATTCCGGACTAATGATATAACTCTGCGCAAAGTTCATCTCGTTGTAACCCGTCATGTACATATAACTTAACACTTCTACATTGTTTGCAGCAGGAACAGCAACAGCTGTCGGTCCGCCTTGTTTGCTGTAAGCCACCATATCAAAAATTTGATTGTTATAACTCAATGATTTTTCTGCCGCTGCTTGCGCTTGTGCAATTTCACGTTTAAATAAATGAACTTTCGCTTTAAAGGCGTAAGCAAATGCTAGTGAGGGATGGTAAACATCCATTGGTTTTTCCTGAATAAAGGGCAGTGCTTCTTCTATATCTTTCTGGATAAATTCATAAACCTGAGCAACTGTAGATTTTGAAGGCTGCGCTTCCAAGTCAAATTTATCCATAATACAGATTCCGCCATCTGTAGATGCTGTGTTTGGATCGTAACCTTTTGCATATGTGTTTACTAACAAAAAGTGATCGTACGCCCTGTAAATTTTAGCTTCGGCTTTTGCCAATTGTTTAATATTTTCGTCTCCTTTACTATTATCCACCAAAGAAATAATGGTATTCCATCGGTTAATAAAGGTGTAGGCCTGATTGTAAAAACTGGAACCTGCCATTATAGCAACTCTATCGGTACTTTCGTCAAAAGTAAAATTGATAATATCGATGTTGGGAGTTTTTCCTATTACGTTGGCTTCTCTCATCCATTGATCGTCTGACAAATATTGAAAGTTATTGATGGGGTAACCTCTGTTGGGCAGCGCGACCATTTCATGAAATTGTGCTGCTGTTTCAATAACCAAAGATCCTTTAGGCGTCACATCAGTGTAATCTTCACATGAAGCAGTCATTAAAATCAGAAAAGCCAGTGTTAAAGCATATATGTGTTTCATTTTTTTAGATTGTAAGATTAAAACCAAATAAGAAAGTTTGAGGCAATGGCAGATTACGTGTGCCGGAATTAGCCGAGTAAACTTCGGGATCAATATGATTCCCGGCAGCACTCCAATACCACAGATTGTTTATCTGAAAAGTAAATTTAGCCGATGCCACTCTGCTTTTAGCTGTAAAAGATTTTGGCAGGCTGTAGCCCAGGGAAATGTTTCTAAGTTTGATGTAATCTCCATCAATGACATTTACATCTGAATTTCGCCATTGGCTGCTTATCGTTCCGGCGTAGTTTCTAACACTTTCATCAAAATCAACATATAATCGGGTATTTCCGTTTGGATTTGCATCTGTATAACGATCTGCAATTCCTGCATAGTTTACTGCATCAGAACTCATATCAAGAACATCTTTACGCATTACATTGCCGCCTGAGAAAACAAACAGCAGGTTTAAATCAAATTGTCCATAAGAAAATCGCTGAGAGAGAGAACCGGTGTAAGTGGGTATTAAAGTTCCCATATTTACTAAAGCCTCCGTTTTTGTAACTGTTTTTATGCTGGTTGATACCGGATTTCCATCTGCATCAAAGGTGATAGATGGATTTCCATTTTCATCCAGAACATAAGGATATCCGTTTACTGTTCCTCCATATTTGTAGGCATATAAACTATTGTAAGTTTCATTTTCTAAAAAGTAATCGGATGGTGAACTTATGTATACCGAGGCATTGGATTGCGCCCTTGTAATTTTCTTAACGGTAGTTTGGTTAAAACCAATTACAAAATTGGAACTTATGCGGAAATTACCATTATTATACCAGTCAGAGCCTATACTAAATTCAGCTCCTTTGTTTAGTAAAGCACCTGCATTAATTCTTCTGGTAAGCGCCCCTACTGTTGGATCTAAATCTGTCGTAGCCAATAAATCGGTGCTGTATTTACGATATATATCAATGCTTCCCCTTAGCTTATTTTTAAAAAGGCTGTAATCCATACCAAGATTTGCTGTTTCTGTTTTTTCCCATCTCAGCATTGGATTTGGCTGTCCTGTGATATTGATATATTGCAGCGATTGGTATAAGTTATCATTTCTTCTTGTAGCCGTTACATATGGAGTTGTGCTTTGATCCACATTTCCGTTAATACCATAAGTTGCCCTAAGTTTCAGCGCACTGACCCATTGTATATCTTTCAGGAAGGATTCATTACTGGCATTCCATCCTATACCTGCTGACCATAACGGGCGGTTTTTATATTTAGGGTCTACCCCAAATAAATCTGCCCTGTCTACCCTGTAGCTTCCCGTTATGTTGTACTTGGATAAAAAGGTATAACCAACGCTGCTAAAAACCGAAAAATAACGATGAAGGATTTCCTGCTGTGTTCTTGATCCTGCTGCCAGAGTCCGATTGTTTCCATAAATATAACTTGCGACTCCTGTCTGGCTAAGCGCCAGACTGTTGATAACAGAAGAGCTGAGTGTTACTGGATCATAACCATATCTTAATTGCTCAACAGTTCTGGGTACAAAAGTCTCGCGCATTTCAGTACCCACCAGGGCGTGAACGGCATGTCTGCCACCGCCAAAATCCTGACTGTAATCTAACTGGTTCCTGAAAGAATAGTTGTCGGCACGGCTGCTTAGCTGCTTGTATCGGCCTCCTGCAGAGAAACCATCAACGTAAGTGTAGGCATTCATTGCGGGATTATAACCTGTTAAAGCATTAATTGCATAACGCATTCTATAGGAATTGATGTCATTGAACTGCTCGTTATCATTTTTTCTTGTTTCATATTGAAACCGCGTATTAAAACTCAACCCTTTCCACAGCATGGCCTGAAGATTTGCAAATGCTCTCAGACTGAGTGAGTTTTGATGAGCAATACCCTGCTGAAGTTCCTCTAAAACATTAAAAGTAACTGGTTTAAATCCACTAAGGCTGTTTATTCGTGCAGCTGCTGCAGGATTAATAACACCTGCGGAGGTAAATCCATCGCTAATACCCACAAATGGCGATATTATCAAATTTCCGTTATCATCAACAATACGCTCGTATCTTTTTTGAATATCGTAATCTCCGAAACTAGAATCCGTAACATCCTCATTACTTAAAGCACCATTTAATCCAATTGTTGCATCTAACCATTTATTCAGCTGAAAACTGCTTTTTGCATAAAGGTTAAACGATCGGCTCTCGTTATTTATAATACGCCCTGCTGCCTGGTCATAATTAAAGGATACGTAGGTGTTCTGTTTGCTGTTACTGGCTGAAAATGCAATATTATAACGCTGTCTAAGCTCATTCTGCCATGCATTATCACGATAATCTTTCATGTAGTCGTTCTTTCTCCATCTCGCAATGGTGCTGCTGTAATCTGTGCTATTGATTTTTCCTTCTTCCAGATCTCTGTTGAGCTGGTAAAGAGGACTGTAATATTTCATACTGCTGCTGCCGATATCTCCATAACTGCTGAACATTGTAGCGGTATTTGCAAATCTTGCCCGCTCCCTGTTGTACACAGCCTGCTCAAAATCCATTACATCACTTGTAGTGGCGTAATTCATATCCCTCAGATTGGGTTTTGAAGCAATAAATAAATCTGAATTGATGGTTACTTTTAAACTGCCATTTCCTTTTTTTGTAGTCAAAACAATAATGCCGTTCGCTGCCCTTGAACCATAAATGGAGGCTGCTGCCGCATCTTTAAGCACATTTACGCTTTCAATATCATAAGGGTTGATGTCTTCGAGGGCCTGTTCTGTCGGCAGTCCATCAATTACCAGCAGCGGACTGTATCCGACCTGCAGTGAAGAAAAAGTGCCTATACCCCTTAAAATAGGCTTGTCTCCCCCGACTCCAGCAGGATTTTTTTGAAACATCAGACCTGCCACACGGCCTTCCAGCGCAGTGGCTAGATTTGCATTAATATTTTCATTTAAGGTTTTTTCATCTACTTTGGCAATGGCCGCAGTGGATGTGCTTCGGGCAAATGTCTGATAACCTGTCACCAAAACTTCTTTCAGCAATGAGACAGATGGCGATAGTGAAACTACTATTACCGAACCTGCATCCTTTTGAGTATATTTTCCTTCCTTTTGCTCAAAACCCATATAGGAGAATTGCAGACTAACTTCACGTCTGCTGCTTTCTATGATGAAATGGCCGTGATTATCGGTTTGGGAACTATTGGAAGTACCTTTTTCTGTTACCCTGACACCGGCTAATCCTATGCCATCAGGATCTGTT
Organism: Flavobacterium chungangensis; assembly: GCF_042654045.1. Classification (NCBI taxonomy): domain Bacteria; kingdom Pseudomonadati; phylum Bacteroidota; class Flavobacteriia; order Flavobacteriales; family Flavobacteriaceae; genus Flavobacterium; species Flavobacterium chungangensis. The sequence goes on along the minus strand of NZ_JBHSFY010000012.1, from coordinate 143,028 downwards.
ACCATACCATGAAGTTTTAGGCCGTTTTGTGCCAGAGAAGGTAATGCTGAAAAAAGAAAAATCAGAAAAAGGAATCGAAAAAAATATTTATGAAATAAAATACTTTTTCTATTGAAATAAGATCTATACATTTTAATTTAGATTATTGATTGATCTTGGAGTTATTATACATAAAGGATAACAGCATTGCCATCTTAGCGGCTGCTGAACTTTTTTACATATCATCCAAAAAAAAGATTGCTGCAGCAATATGGCTGCGATAGTGACTTTAAATCTTTAAGTACTGTGCAAAAAAACTGCGATAGCATCAATTAATTACTAGAGCCTTATTTATAATAAGACATTATAAATTTTAATAATTGGCCACAGTTATAGCTTTCACTTGCTATGCTGCAATGAATAAATACCAGTAAGAATGGAAATAAAATTACATAAAACAGGAAGGAGGACGGAATGTTGCCGAGCAGACTGACACCGGTTTTTCTTTCAGTTCCGTGAACGCAGCCTTCTTTTGCTCGGTAAAGGAAATCAAAAGCAGCTCAGCCGTAGGATTGTTATCTATATAAACCAGTTCACTCTTTTCCTTAAGAGTATCCTGCATTTCTTTTTCATTATCAGCATATTTTTTTATGCTTTTTTGAAGCTCGCATCGACCATTACAGCTGTTAAAAACCAATTTTCGCTGTACGCAGATTGTTCTGGCGATTTTATCCTGATTTATTTTAAATGAAAAATATACAAACATACTTCCACAAGAGGGAAATAAGATTAAAAAAGAAAGTAATATGACTAGATATTTTCTCAAAATTTGTTTGTTGTCTGCGAGCCCAAAAGTACGATATTCTTGCTTTTATTTAAAGGAAAACCTTCCCTAATTTACACATAGGATTCAGTTTAATAATTATATAATTATATTTGTCATTCTATCTAAATTTAAAATTATGAACAGGATTTATTCAGAGAATGGAACATTATTACTTGGACTGCAATCCGAGAATATCCTCTCGGATAATCCTGTACAATTCAGCGAATATACTGTCCTGTTTATAAGTGAAGGGGAAGGCATCTATTATGCCGACTTTGCCTCTTTTCCATTCAAGGCTCCCGTGGTGCTTTTCTCTACGCCCCAGCAGTCCATTTACATAAGAGAAACTAAAAAATTAACTTGTAGGGCACTGCAATTTCATGGTGATTTTTACTGCATTGAATTTCATAGAAAAGAAGTCGCCTGTAATGGTTTACTATTTAATAATATTTATCTTGAGCCGTCCGTTAACCTAACAGAAGAGCAGCATTTATTGTACAAGCAGATAGTGAAGAATCTTGCTGATGAACTCCAGCAGGAAGAACCATCCGAAATTGTACTCAGGGCATTCTTACAGCTTTTCCTGGCTAAATCCAGCAGTATCAAAATGAACAGCACTGAGCGGCTCGAACTGAAGAAAGACGAAAAAATGGATCAATTTAAAACCCTGCTGGAAGAAAATTTCCTGACACTTCACAAACCCAGTGATTACGCATCGCTATTGGCCATTACTCCAAATAATTTAACAAAGCAATGCAATAACCGCTTCAATAAAACCCCTACACAAATGATTCAGGAACGTTTAATTCTCGAAGCAAAAAAACACCTTCACCTCACCAGGCTCAGTATTAAAGAAATTGCATTTGCCTTAAAATTTCAGGACGAATATTATTTCAGCCGTGTATTTAAGAAAATGACTAAAATCTCTCCCCAGACTTTTAGAAAAACCACCGGGATATCCATCGTAGCAGATTTGTCTAGGGAATAACATTTTTTGTCCATTTTCTCCCTTAGCCTGCTCAGCTAGCTTTGCATTGTAATTCTAAAAAAAAATAACAATGAAAAGTATTATTTTAAACACTGTGGCAAATCTAGATTCATTAGGCAAAAAATTAATGCGAGCCGGCATTGTAATTGTTTTTCTATGGATAGGAGGACTTAAATTCTTTACTTACGAAGCTGACGGCATTGTTCCCTTTGTAGCAAACAGTCCTCTTATGTCATTTTTCTACAAAACTCCATCAGAATATAAAAATTATACAAACAAAGAAGGAGAATTAATACAGAAAAATCACCAATGGCATACTGATAATAACACCTACGCTTTTGCAAATGGGCTGGGGATTCTATTGATTGGTATTGCTTTTTTAGTTGCCATTCATTATTGGGCGCCGATGGTAAGCATGATTGGCAGCCTGCTTGTCTTTATACTCACCATTGGAACACTTTCATTTTTAGTTACAACGCCGGAGAGCTGGGTTCCTCATCTGACCGATCATCAATATGGTTTCCCATATCTCTCAGGAAGGGGCAGATTAGTTCTTAAGGACATTGTTATTTTGGGTGGCTCATTGATCACGATGAGCGAATCGGCAGCACTTTATCTAAAAAGAAATAGTGAGCAAAAATAATATACTTAATACAAAAGACCCTGTACTATCTTACAGGGTCTTTTCTCATAAATTATGGGGTCTACTTAAGAAACTTTACAGTATCTTCCAGATCTTCTTTTGTTATAAAGGCATTTATAAATTCCTGGACTTCATTTTTAAAATCCTTAGAGGTTTCAAAAAAGTTGATATGAAATTCTTCATCCTGATCGGCAATGTGAATGATCTGGGTATAGCCACGGGAAATTAAACTCCCTTTCAATTTAATTATATTCTGCTGCTGGTGGTTATTCAAATCTTTACGTACCTGCAGTTTTACAGCCTTTTCCATTTTCTCCTCTTTTAAATACCGATGCTTTTCTCAAAATATAAAAATAGAAAATTACAAATTGAAAAAGTTATATTAATGATGCATTTCAGTACTATTTATTAACACTGAGTTAATACATTTCGATTCAAAAAATTCTTCTGCTTCTTACTATGATTTTATATTTTTTCACATCAAATTCTTAAGTCCTCTATTTATTACATATCTGAACCTGAAATAAAGCAGAACAGACGATGTTAACAAACCAAGAGTTAAACCGTACCAAATTCCCGCAATCCCTACATTGAAATGAATACCCATGATGTAGCAAGACGGCAGACCGATTATCCAATAAGCTACAAAGGTTATAAAAGTTGGAATATTAACATCTCCCATTCCTCTAAGAGCTCCTAATCCCACCACCTGCGTACCGTCAAAGAGCTGGAATATCCCTGCAATAATTAATAATTGTGCCGCCACTGCTATAACATCAGCATCACTTGTTATCAGGTAAGGCAGGTATTTATTAAAAAGTGTAAAAACAATAGCAAAGAAAAGCATAAAAGCAATAACCAGATGATAGGAAACCTTAGCAAACTTCTGAAGTCTTGCATAGTTCTTTTTTCCAAAACTATTTCCAATTTTAATGGTGGCAGCCGATGCAAGTCCTCCCGCCATCATATAAGTCATGGCAACAAGAGTAATGGCGGTCTGATGTGCAGCCTGTTCTGTTGCTCCAATATGGCCAGCCATTAAAGCCGCAACGGCAAAAGCTCCAATTTCAAATACATATTGCATGGCGACAGGTAATCCTATTTTTACCACTTTTAGAATTTTCGAAAAATCGATAAATTTTATTGAGAAATGGTGCAAATAAAGTTTAAAATGATCTGATCGAAGTACATACCAAACCATTACCATCATCATTAAGATTCTATCTATCAGCGTTGCAATTCCTACTCCTTTAACTCCCATGGGTTCAATGCCAAAGAGTCCTTTTACCAAAATCACAGCAATAATAACGTTAAGCACATTTCCCCAAATCGTTATATTCATGGCCTGTCTTGTAAAACCAAGCCCTTCTGCAAACTGCTTGAATGTTTGGAAGATCATTAGAGGCTGAATCGATAAACTTAAAATCAACAGGTAAGGTTTTGCGGTTTCCACAACCTTTGGGTCTTGATCGGCATGCTGCATTGCAAACATAGATCCGAAATATACCACTAAAAAAAGAAACACTCCAGATACTATATTGAGCCATAAACTATTAGAAAGAAGCCGGGCACACTCCGTATAGTTTGACTTTCCATTTTCCTGAGCAATCAGTGGTGTTAACCCATAGGCTATTCCCAATCCAATAACTAATACTACCATAAAAACAGAATGAACCAGCGAGACAGCAGCAAGGGATATAGTCCCTGAATAATGACCTATAATAATAGTATCAAAGGTTTGTACCAAGGTATGGCCCAGCTGTGAAATTACAACAGGTCCTGCCAGTGCTATTGTGCTTTGATAGTATAATTTATTGGGTTTGTATTTTTTAAACATATTAAACGGTAAGACTGCGTAAGGCAGATTAAAATCAAAATTACCAAGGAGTAGATTTCACTTACACCATGTCGCTTTTTGTATCTTTTTTATAATTTACTATTTGTTGAGGCTCATGAGAATATACCGTTTTGGTAATCTGAAAGGAACTGGGTGCTGGTAATTCCCGTCTGGCTTTTAAAAAACCGCATCATATGTCCGGGTTCGGAAAAATGAAGATCATAGGCTATCTCAGCCACAGTCTTCCCGGAATGTATCAAGTCATTTTTAATTTCGAAAAGCAGTCTCTGCTTTAAGAGTTCTGTAGCGGTAACATTAAATTGTTTTTTTACACAAGTATTAATCGAAATTCTGCTCACATTTAATAACTCCGAATAATAGTCAATTCTCTGCTTTTCCCTGATATGCTTTTCCAATAACTGTTTGAACTGGTAAGCATAATTATTCTCAGCCCTTTCAATTGAGAGATTGTTTTTTTCGGCATACACCCTGTTGAATTTCAAAAGCAGGTAGTAGGTAAGAGATCTTATGATGTGAATGCTGTCTTTCCTGCTGTCTGCCAGTTCAGATTTGATTTCCATAAGCAGATCTAGCGCTTTTTGCAATTCTTTTTTTTCAATAGAAATACTTAAAGGATAATTCAACTGATAAAAGTACAGCAGCCGGTAGGTGAAGAATTTGTCTGAGAAAAAATCGTTAAGAAAGTTTTCCTGGAATACCAAAACAGTAAAATCAAGCCCCTCTTTCTCCAAGACCCATTTTCTTTTTTGAAAAGGCGAAATAAAAACAGCTGTGTTGTCGGTAATATTGATTTTCTGCTGGTTTAGAATCAAAGTCCCCTTAGCTATCTTAAAAAGTAAAATCTCAAAAAAATCGGTGTTATAAGTATCTCGCTCCAGATATCTTTCACTCAGTGCGTCTCCATGCAGCACATTGAGAAGTACCTCAACGCCGCATTCGGATTTATGAAATTTTACGGTTTTCATTTGGTAGACTGGTATTTACTGTTGGAAATGGTTTGCTTAATTTCTTTTAAATAAAATGCGTTCAATATCACAGCACATAATACTATAAATTCTTATCACTGCCAAAAATCCCAAAACTCTTTCGTAGCACGGCATTCTTGCAGAGGAATACGGTCCCCAAAATTATTATTGACATCAGCAGAACCTGAAAAGAAAAATAGGCATAAGAGGCATTCAATACCATTGGCAGGATCGCCATAGCATAAGCCGGTGGGAGCCTGCATTTAAAGATACTTAAAATTAAGTATACCGCAGCAATATCTAACAAAACAGCCAGGATAAGATTATCCAGAAAATGTATAGATTGTATACCTGCAAAGGAGGCCAGGAACATACAGACCACCTGTTTTCGGAAAGTATCAAATTCATACACCTCTTTGTGGACCGCTTCATAACCCGTTACAATTACAGGAGGGATAGCCGCCATGAACATCCATTTTTCCTGATCACAAATCAAGATCCAAACTGCAACAAATAATATATAAATCAAACCTTCCCTGGAACTATGCTGTTTGATGCTGCAATCCATCTTTTGCTTACTTCCCACTAAAATCAAGTACAATGATAAGGCCGAAGTCAAAAGCAGAATCGAGATGATAAAGCAGTAAGATTCAGCATTGGTTATCACAGGAAGCAGACCTGTGGCGAGTGCAGGGGCAAGAAAACTTTTAAAAAGTTTCAAAACCAGCAGCATAAGAATTAATATCAAGATCAGCTTTTGAGCCAATCCAAGATCAAGCATGTTGACTAAAAAGCCCAATACGGCAGTGATGGAAGGCAGTAAAAATATATGTAAAGGCTTTGAAAGCCATATTGGGTTTTGATACATCAGGCAGCCTACAGCAAGCGCAGCCATTTCGGGAAGTATTATTTCCCTGCTGTTAAACATTACAGAGGCTGTTATCATTAGGACAATGATGCAGAAACCAATGATGCTTTTATTGTAAAATATCTTATTCATAGAAATTTATAACCTGCATTGCGTAAAATTACAAATTCATTTGCAAATGAGTTCCAACCGAAAAAATGAGCCGTAATTAATTACAGCCCATTTTATAAAATTGAACCCTACACTGTTCTTTATTTAAGAGAGAAGATATTGATTTGTTGTCTGGATTTTGGCGTAAAAGAATTCCAGTGCTGCTAAAAATGCATTGTGTACATCAGCTGCTGTAATGTCCTGCCCATTAATATGCAGGTCCATGGTAGCGCAGGCATCCCCGATTACAGTGCATTGAAATCCAAAGTCAAAAGCCGCCCTTGTTCCTGCGTCTATGCACATATGGGTCATCATCCCTGCAATGACCAGATGGGTTATTTCCCTTGACTGCAGATATTCCAGCAGATCGGTATCCCTGAAACTGTTAGGATATTGTTTGGTTATCACTTTCTCTCCATCCAAAGGTTTTACATTTTCATGAATTTCCACTCCTTGCGTTCCGGGAACAAAAAAGGGAACTCCTTCCCCAGATATGTGCTGTACATGGACAATAGTCCCATTTTCTTTTCTGAAATGTTCCAGTATTTTTTTTGCATTTTCACTTGCAGGAATTGGATTTACAAGTTCGAGTGCCCCTTTTTCAAAATATTCTTCCTGTATGTCGATCAATATCAGTGCTGTCTTCATTTTCATGTATTTTTTTAATTTTTATCTGTCAAAATTAAAACTAAGACCATCAATACAGGATACCAAAACACTAACAATACATACCATTTTGATAAGCATCCTGCCTCAATTTTGAGTAAATGCAATAAATTAACTTTTATGATCCCTTAGTCCACTTTTTTTTCAGGCTGTCATCGAATTCGCAAGCAGCTGTAATGAGCAGTGAAAGCACCAGCAGGGAAATATAAAGATCATTGTAATCGGGCTTAACTGCCAGGATTTGTTTTAGTCCATCGAGTATAAGAAAGGTAAGCAGCACTATGCTTAATTGTCCCGTACTATTTTTAAAAGCCCGGATAAGGTCAAACTTTTTATCCGGCTTTCTAAATTTAGCCAGACTTGGAATTAAAGCCGGCACCTGTTCTGCCCATGCCGAATACTTGAATCCGAACTTCCGTTTGAAATGACCTTCTTCGGCAATCATAATCCTTTCAAAAAACACACAGCAGAAAAGAAAAAAAGAAACAATAAAAAAAAGATTTCCCGTTGCCATGGCCGGTCCCAGCCACATAATCAGCAGGCCGCTGCAAAGCGGATGCCTCACTACAGAATAGGCGCCCGTCTTATCAAAATCTGCCTCTGCCTCGCCGCTGCGATTCAGCGGTGTCGGATTTGCGCTATAGCCATTGGTATAAATTATAACAGTAAAACCAACCATGCTCAGGGCCAGACAAGTCACTTCATACAATACTTCATAAGCGGAATTCTGAAAAAAATAATTTTCCGGATATGATGATGATGCCAAAAATAAAATATACCCTAAAATCAATACAAATAAGGGAAGCCCCTTAGCCGAACTGCTCAGGTTGGCTCCCTGTTTTTCCAACTCTTCGTGAAGCGCCATTATTGAATCATAATTATTACTTTTAAAAAAAAGAAGCCCTGTGTGTGTCAGCAGCAACAGGGCTCCGAACTATCAAAATTTAAAAAAGAAACTTCTTTTGTGGAACACTTTTTAACTAATACAGTCCCTTTATAAATTGATAATTCTTTTCTAGGGGGTTTTCTTTGTTATTCAGTTCATTTGACTTTGCAAGCCGCAGTGTAATGGATTTTATTCTTATCAGAAAAACAATTGCAAGAAGTACAAAAATTAAAATCATGATGGAAAAAACTTGTATCATACTATTTTATTTTTAAGTTAAAAATTCGATTAAGGCTGCCGGTTCTGCGGCAGTATATTTTCTATTGCTATTCTCCGTCCGTACAGATCCAATGCGCACCGTTCCAGTTCTGCCCTTTGGTATTGTTTTAACTATTTTCTCAGTCATATTTTCCCTGTACAAAATACCTGTAAAAGTGATAAAGACAATTATTGGAACCAGATAGCACACGCGAATCATAGGGAATAGTTTTTAATTTATTTTATGGTCAGGATATACTCTGCCAGCTGGTCGAGTTTCTGCTGGTCCAGCTGCGATTCAAAACCGGGCATCTGCGGGTAATCGGGACGTTTCTTACCCGGATTTTTTATCCATTTCTGCAAATCCGCCGCATTGCCTTTATAGATCTTTGCCATTTCCAAAACCGGCGGCCCTACTAATTTTTCATCTATTTTATGGCAGGATGCGCAATACTGGCCGAATACCTTCTGTCCTTTCTCTGCCTCTGACATATCTGCCGACGCAGCGCCAGCCTCCGCTTCTTTTACTTTAGCCAGGGTCTGCTTTTTGAGCACTTGAAATTCGTCAGTCTTAATTCTCACCAGTTCCCTGTGTTTTTCCAGCGAGTTAGCCCTGTATATCTGCCTGCCTGATCCCATGCAGAGCACCGTAATTCCAAGAAGCATTGCTATTTTATAAAAGTCCTTTTCGATGTTTTCCTTTTCACCAGTCAGCCTCTTCCATATCAGCCACATGGCGGGAACGGCAAAAGCCACCCCTGAGAAAATCACTAAAATCAGATTCCAGCCCATCCCTTTAGAAGGCAGGGTCAGCAGTACCAGGGGACCAATCATGAACTGGCATATAGAAGCCGTCAGGGCCAGTGAATACCCTTTTTTCTGAATATCATATCGGGTGAACTTTTGATAAATCTCTTCAAAGTGATAGTTTTTACGGCTGTTGTACCAAAATATAAATAGTCCCGTCACAGCCAGTGAAGACAAGATGAAGTGCAGATACCTAGGGAAAACATTCGGCAGAAACAATGCATCTACAAATCCTTTCACTACTGCCCATTTTTCAGGGAACAGCATTAAATTGATATTGGTCAGAAATATAAATGGAATAAACAGAAAGATAACCGTTGCCAGGGCCAGAATCGAAATATGAACTGCTTTGTGATTCTCGAGTGTTTCCCATGTATATTTATGCAGATAGGTAAGCAGGAATGCCACCGTTACCAATGGTATGACCGCAATCCACATCAAACCGGTAAGCGCATTTGCCGAATAAAAATAAATGGTATACAATACATTGATGCTCAAAAGCGGCGCAATACCCAGTACAACGGCTATACTTTTGTTTACTGTAATGGTTTTGGCTATTTCATGTGCCAGTATGTCGTATTCCTTATTCTTCAGCCCTTTGATTTGGGCAATCAAAGCCAGGATTGATCCTCCCAGCATCAGGTTGACAAAAAGTATGTGCAGGAGAAATGACAATACCAAAACAACTACAAAAAACCATTCAGGCATTGGCAGGGGCAGTGGAATATCTTTCGGAACCGGTACGTTGTGCTGCAACGCAATATATAAATTTATCATTTTAAAACTTTTGTTATTTTTTATTTGCTAAAAGTGCCTCTGTATCCTGCAGTCCGCTCACCTCTACCCCTTCAGCCTGTGCCCCTTCCAGAACATCGCCTGTATCCTGAATACTGCGGATGTAGGCAGCCAGGGCTTCACTTTCCTGCTGGGTGCCCGGAAAAGGAGGCATATAGGTTCTTCCATTATGCATATTGGGGATGTAGGATGCCATGGAGTTAATATCCAGAGGCTTTCCAACTCCATACATTCGCTCAAAAACATCCACAACACTATTGACTCCCTGAGTGGTATGGCACCGGCTGCAGGCAATAGCAAAAACATTTCTGCCGGCTTCCACCTTATTCTCCGGTGTAATTTCAGTGACAGTAGTATAGGTCGCATTTTTAAGAAGCCCGTACTGCTGGTAAACGGGGTAATCTTCCTCCAGCAGTAAATTTGAATACATATAACCTCCTATTACATAAGGTTTTCGGACAAATTCACGCACCCTTTCAAAAAAGCCAAGGTATGCGAAGGCCATCACAACAGGGAACAGCACGACATAGCCCTTAAGCCATTTGGCTTTGTACAAGCCAAGTACCGCCATTATTACCGAAGATGCAATTCCAAATAGTATAAAGTATTTCATTAAATCATAGTACTTATTGAAATCCATGGTCCCTACAGCCGTACTCATATTGGCGGTCATGGCCTCGGGGATCGCACGATAGTAAATTACAGCTCCCAAAAGCGAAATCGGAGCCCAGAGAATGATCCATTTTGAAACATATTTCACAGCCTTCAGCCTTAATTGGGTTCCTTTTTTAAAGAAAAGCGTTACCAGCAGCATTCCAAAACTGCCCGCCACCAGCATGGCTGTGGGAGTCCTGAACAATAACTGCGGCAGGTAAATTGGATTGGTGAACCCATTAAACAGGCTTTTATGGGTATTCCAGTTGCCGGGATCCATCATAAATCCCAAAATAGAAACGATGATTGCCATGGTAATCCAGGAAAACAAACTCAGAAACCATCCAAAACGGATATGCAGTAATTTAGCCCTCAGAGAGCTGTTGCTGCTCTTCCATGTCAGGAAATAAATCATAATCAAAATCACCTCGGTAACAAATACGAGCCACTCTATAAACCATGCCCAGTAAAAAACACGTATCAGACTCCCAATCGATGTGGGACTGACAAGGGCAACGGAGAACCAGATACCAACTCCGGTCATAGCGCCCAATGTTGTGGTGATGATAAAAGCAACTTTCATCATATTATAGATTCTGTTGTCCCAGTCTAAATCTGTAATCTGCTCCCTGCCGCTGTTTTTTACACCTTTCTGCTCCAGCCATGTTATAAGAGGCATAAACCCTACAGCTAAACCGTGATTAATCATCACGTGAATAATGGCAATAATGGCGATAAGCATCCTATTGTTGAGCCAGTCTAAATGAAAAATTGGAAAGTCCATAAATTATTTTCTGTTTTTATTGTGCAAATTTCGCACAGTAATCCAAAATGTGCTAAAAACAAAAAAGCGGGAAGTTTAAAAAAACGTTCCTGAAACATTCGATAAAACTGCTTTTTGTATTGCATTTTATCCCTCCAAATACAGCTTTTCAATTCATTATTTTTTTCAGTTAGACCATATTTCTGTATTACAGGATCATACCTTATATTAAAGCGTTTTACTTTAAACACAACTAATTAAAAATCAATTACTTAAATACAAAATATTGCTTTTACAGCCACTACCTCTCCTATTTGCAAATTCTGCTATTTACTTCATATCAGCTGTTTAAATTTACTTTTTTTATTGTTAAACCGCTGACTACAGCAGTTACGGACAGGGCAAAACACCTACATGGAGCAGAGATGTACGGCAGCTCCTTATAAGGACATCCTGCTATTCTTCAGCTGACTTTATGAGAAAATTATTATGGCTCTTTAAATTCTCCCGGGCAAACAAATCAATTGTTTCAATGATTGGCAGTACTTTGAGTCCAAGGGGCGTCAGGGTGTATTCTACTCTGGGCGGTTTTTCAGGATATGATTTTTTACTGACCAGACTATTGGATACCAGAAAATTCAACTCCTGCAGGAGCATTTTTTCACTGATGCCCGGAATTGCCCTTCTAAGCTCACCGTAACGGATTATGCTGTGATTGATTTGAAAAAGTATCAGCAGGGTCCATTTCCCCCCCAGCAGTGCCAATGCCTTTTTTACCGGACAGCATTCATCATTAAGATCAATTATTTTTGTCATTTTTACCGTTGATTTTCTGTTTGGATTATTACTTATTTGAATTGCAAGAACTTGTAATCCCAAAATAAAAGAAGCTGAAAAGCTGAACTTTCCAGCTCCCTGATATCCTGTTTCGCCTTTTACCTACTTCTGGTTTTTTGCAAGGTATTCATCGGGTTTTTTCATAAAGCCGTCTTTGCAGACTGTCGAGCAGAAACCATATAATTTTCCTTTGTAGGTTACCGTATCACTGACACCGTATTTGCTGACATCCATATTGCAGGTAAAGTCCAGTTTACTGGCATAGGTTAATTTGTTGAGCGGGTTATTAGGATCTTTATACATGTTTTCGGATTCCATGGAATGCGGATGATCATGCGGGTGTCTTTTTTTTTCTTCCTTATTGCAGCTCAATAGGACTGCAAGGCTAAAAACTACAAGAATTTTTTTCATACTATTGAATTTACGGTTTTACAAGAGCGGAATTGTAGCGGGCACTCACCTCATTCCAGTTGATTATATTCCATACTGCCGAGAGGTAATCGGCTCGTTTGTTCTGATATTTCAAATAGTAGGCGTGCTCCCAAACATCGATGCACAATATGGGCACCCCTTTATTTTGCGCATCATCCATCAGGGGATTGTCCTGATTGGCGGTAGAACTTATCTCAAGTTTATTTTCTGCTGATACGCAAAGCCATACCCAGCCCGAGCCAAAGCGCGAGAGTGCGGCCTGGTTTAATTTCTGTTTTAAATTCTCCATGCTTCCAAATTTTTCAGTTACTGCACTTAGAAGTGCTGCAGAAGGCTTTGTGTTTTTCGCTGGTGTCAATACCGACCAGAACATCTCATGATTGTAGTGTCCTCCAGCATTGTTTCTGACTGCGGCAGGCAATGCTGATACCCTGGAGAACAATTCAGGGAGCGTCTTTTTTTCCTCTGCTGTTCCCTTCAGGGCATCATTTAAATTCTTTACATACCCTGCATGGTGCCTACTGTAATGGATTTCCATGGTCTGCGCATCAATATAAGGCTGCAGTGCATCATACGAATAAGGCAATGGCTTTTGTGTAAACTGGGCTGATGCTGAAAAGTACAGCATCAGCATTATTACTGATAAAATCTTATTTTTTAACATGTTTTCTATTTTTTTATTGATTTGATAATCTGCGGAACTGCTCGGGTGTCTTACTGGTCTGTCTTTTAAAAAAAGTAATAAAGTAGGATGCGTTTTCAAAGCCAAGCTGATCGGCAATTTCATTTATAGAATAATTGGTGAAATGGATCAGCCGCTGTGCCTCTATCACGATACGTTTCCGTATCAGGTCTCCTGCTGTATAATTGGTAACCTCCTTGCATATCTTGTTCAGGTAATTTGGCGTTACGTTAAGCAGGTCCGCATAAGCGGCCGGCATTTTTTTCAATCTAAAATCTTTGTCAATGAGCTTCTCAAATTCTTTTATCTTCTGCTGTTTAGGCGTGTTGTTTACCACAAGCCCCAGGGGGTCATAAAGCCGCTGCAGGTCAAAGAGCAGGATATTGAGATAGGATCGAAGCACTTTTACCGATCCGCTGCTGTAGAGACTGAACTCCCTGTAAAATATTTCAAGCAGGTACACCCACTTGTTTTTTTCCTCTTCACTCAGCCTTACAAATAATTTTGAGGTATCGTGAAGAAATGAAAATTGGTCTAAAATATTATTGTTATAGCGCAGGGAGAAAAAATCTTCCGTGAAACAGATAATTTTTCCTACCGCTTTCCTGTTAATATTTATACTGCTTATAAAGCGTGGCTTTATAAAGATGACCTTGGCACTATCGAGACGGATTTTCTGACTGTCAATACTAATTTCCCCTTCTGCATCATCGATAAAGAGAAGCATGAAGAAATCCTGCCTGTGAGGGTATTCCAGTAAGGGAAACCGCTGCAGCAGGTTAGCGGTGTCGTCCATCCAGAAATGACTTTCGTCCCCTGTGAACAAACGCAGGCTGTGGTCTGGTATTTCTGATATTTGCATTTTTTTAATTATATGATATGATTAATACTAAAACGAGAGTATTAATCCCATCTGGGAGGATGGTAAATCGAAAAAACACAACTGGGCTTCTGAGGGCCGGCCTGCAGCACCGGATACTTTTTTTTAAATAAAAAGCATGCCGCCTTGAATACAAACTGGTCGGGATGCTGTAAAAACAGCTGCACTTCCTTATATGTTACCGTTGGGAATTTCTGCTGCTGCTTGTCCTCCTGTGCTTTTAGTTTTTCCTCCAGATAGCATTTTCCGTTACAAATCGGAATGGCGTCAAACCTGTTGATGCAGATGTTTTTAGCAATATAATCCTGATTGATGTAAAAATCACCAATAATCCAGATACTCCCGGCATTTTGAAACGCCAGCAGCATGAGAATAAATAAAGTGACACATTTTTTCATCAGTGGACTATTAGTGGTTTGAACTTTCTTCTAAAAGGACTTTTACATCGGCAATCAGCCTTTGGGTTTCCTTTGGATTTGTCCCGTCATAAACCCCGCGTACGTGCCTGTTTTTATCAACAAGCAGAAATCCGCCGCTATGGACGAAACCTCCCGGCTCATTTTCATCTGGATATGCAGTTGCAAAATAGCTCTCTGTTGCAATTTTATAAATGCTGTCCCTGTTTCCGGTCACAAAATGCCAGTTCTTTTTTATATCGTGCTCAACCGTATAGGCCTTAAGACGCGGTATGGTATCATTCTCAGGATCTATGGTATGGGAGAGAAACAATACCTCATTATTGGTTTTGTATGCATCATACACTTTTTTGAGCTGCACATTCATTTTCGGGCAGATCGAAGGGCATGAAAGGAAAATAAAATCCGCTATGTAAATCTTGCCGTCAAAAGTATTGTTGCTGATCTTCAGGCTGTCCTGATTGGTAAAGGAAAAATCTTTTATACGCGGGTATTCCATATGATTTCCTCTCATTACGGGATTTCCCAATATTGGAAGTTTCTCCTGTGCTTTCTCGCATGATATCACTAAAAGACAGTGTATCATTATCAAAACTATTTTTTTCATTTTTTTTGTTTTCGTGTTTACTGCGGATAGATCATTTGATAAACCTATCGGTTATTTTTTTTATAATGTATAATTCAGATTGACACTCCATCTGTAATTAGCTTCCATTTTACCCGATGATAAATTTTGATTGATTGGAAGCATGGCATTTACACCGATGGAAAACTTATCTTTTCCGGCTTCAAAACCGAATTTGCCAAAGAGGATATCTCCGGCCGTATTGGGCAGATCAAGTCCGTGCTGTTTGTTGGTTTGGTAAACCTCGCCGGCCAGACCTGCCTGAGGCACTATCTGCACCGCATTGAAATCGAACAGATAAAACAGTGTAGCGGCATAATTGAACTGGTCACCGTACTGATATTCTTTTTTATTCTCTGTTTTGAAGACGTAATTCAATGTCGTATTCATACCTAAATCTTTTCTGCTGATGACATATTCGGAAACCACTGAATAGTCCCAGCTTCCGGTTCCGAGCTGAAAACTCTGATTTATGCTTCCCAGATTATTGGCCTGGGTAAACTGACCCGTTGGAATCTTTACACCTGCCCCGACATTTACCTTATGGGTGAAAACCGCACTGTCTTTTTTTGTTTCGAAAACACTATAGAGTCCCATCAGGGTAATATCTCCCAAACCCGAAATACGCTCTGTCCCTGTGGTTAATTCCCTCTGGTGAAAGTGATAGGGCACCAGTGCCGAAATCTGGATTTTATTGGTCAGCGGAATTCTGGCCCAGGCCTGAACCGTATTGAAATTTTCATCTATCCAGGGTGAATTGGCAAAGATTCCGTCGCGGCTTGTGTAGCTCTGTCTGAAATACCGCACACCCGCAAAATTGTTATTAAGCATAGAACTAAAACCCATACTGCCTCCGCTGGCCGAACACCCGCAGGCATCACAATCAAAATCTTCCATTGCCGCCAGGCGCTGAAAAGTAAAAGACGAGATGCTGTCTTTTGGAGGCAGACCGAACATCTTCGATGAAAGGAACATGGTGGCCAGTACTACTATTTTAATTATTATTTTTATCATTTATTTACCATTTTATAATTCTGAAAACCGGCTGCTGCTCAGGAATTCATAATCGGTGAGTGTCTTCAAAAAAGAAATCAATTGTGTTTTTTCCTCCTCGGAAAGTGCAATTCCCAATTTTCCATTTTTTTTCAAAAGAGGATCTAACGTAGGGGAATCCAAAATACCGCTGTTGTAATGCTCCATTACCTGCTGCAGTGTTGTAAACCGCCCGTCGTGCATGTAAGGGCCTGTTTTTTCCACATTACGCAGCGTTGGTGTCCTAAACTTCCCTAAATCCCCTGAACTGCCGGTAATCCTCGCTCTTCCTCTTTTGAGCATCAGCTCGGTATCATCATCAAAATCATCATCGATTCCGTTGTTATGGTACAGATTATCGGTCATTAAAGGTCCTGCGTGGCAGGTAAAACAAAATTGTTCTGCCAGCTGCAGTCCTTTGAGTTCGTTTTGATCTAAGCTGCCTCCTGATTCTTTACGAACATACTTGTCATATCTGGAATTTCCGGAGATTAATGTTCGCTCGAACTGCGCAATAGCTTTTACGATATCAGCCTGATTAATGGCTTTCCCAAATGCCTTTTCAAACATCCTGGGATAAGACGCATCTGCATTGAGCTCCTCAAGCAATTCTTCCAGATTCTGGTGCATTTCATCAGCGTGTGCCAGCGGGGCAAAAGCCTGTGATTCCAAATTATTAGAACCGCCATCCCAAAACAGGCCATTATCTGCCCAGGCCAGATTGATCAGCGCGGGAGAGTTTCGCTCCAGGGCATTTCCTGAAATCCCTTCCCTTGTAAGAGCAAACCCGTCCGAGAAAGCCAGACTCTGCTGATGGCAGGTCGCACATGCCACCTGATTATTACCCGAGAGCCTTTTGTCAAAGAACAGTTTTCTGCCAAGGGCAATCCCATCGGCCGACAAAGGATTTGTTTTAGAA
This sequence comes from Flavobacterium chungangensis, assembly GCF_042654045.1. NCBI lineage: Bacteria > Pseudomonadati > Bacteroidota > Flavobacteriia > Flavobacteriales > Flavobacteriaceae > Flavobacterium > Flavobacterium chungangensis. The sequence goes on along the minus strand of NZ_JBHSFY010000012.1, from coordinate 126,099 downwards.
TCCACAAAATGCGGAAAATTATCAGGAACCCCTGCCAGAGGCAATGGTTCCTGATAGGAGTCATTGGTGTCACTGCAGGAAAAGGCAAACAAAGCCGCTGTTACAATACTCCCTATTTTTATTTTCCTGTACAGCATTACCTATTCTACACTTTTAACCGTAAAGACAGTATTCTTGTAATTGTCTGCTACTTTAGCCATCAGTTCAGGTGTTTTAGCCGATACTTTCGGACTTGCAACCAGATCAATATCTTTTACAATTTTTTCAACATCTACATTAAGATTTATTTTTGAAGATCTGCCGGCGCTTACCACCAAAGCCGTCGGCAGTGTAATTTCAACTGTCCTGTAGTTGGTATTCAAACCTGTTTCCACAGCGATGGCAACGGGAGTCTGCGGCGTCATATTTTTTCCTGTCAAACTCGAGAAAATATAACTCGTATGCCACATCCAGGAGATATTGGTCATGCCGTTAAGCTGTGAGAGTTCACCATCCTGAATGCTCATATTATCATTATGAAGCGCATCAACCCCAACCGAGAAAATAAGTTTTGTATAGGATCCTGACGGCACGTCTTTTAACTCAACAGCTTCCCTTTTTTGAGCAGGATAGGTATACTTGCCCTCCTGAACTTTAATTTCCGTAGTTTCCTCGATCAGGAAAAAAGAATTTGAAAGCGCATAGGTTTCATTTTTATCACTAACCAGTTTAACATCGCTGACCCAGTAGCGCAGATGGTCGAATTGATAGGACTGCCCTGAAATGGCAAAAGGCGTATTTAAGGCAAAATCTGCCGTTCCTACTTTTGAATCAAAATTGATCTGTGTAGTCCCTTCAGCAGCTGCCGAGGGAGCTTCATCGCTTGAACATGAATTAAGCAAAATCAGGGCAGTAAGGGCCAGTGTAAAATTTTTAAAGTTTTTCATTTTTTATAATCAATTAAATTTTTAAAATTCCGAAAATCGTTTATCGGTTAAATATTGTGTATCGGTGAGAGTTTTCAAAAAGGCAATAATCTGCTTTTTTTCGCTTTGGGACAGTGCTATGCCCAGTTTTCCGTCCTTTTTCAAAAGAGGGTCCAATGTCTGGGAATCCACAATCCCCGATTCATAATGATTCAGGACAGCTTCAAGGGTGCCAAAACGCCCGTCATGCATATAGGGTGCGGTAACCTCGACATTGCGAAGGCTCTGTACCTTGAACTTGTAATAGTCCGAGGCTTTTTCAGTTACTTTATAACGTCCAACGTCATTCACTTTTGGGTTGACTGCCAGCCCGTTATTGCGAAAGGAGTTGTCGGTCATTAAATCCGTTGCATGGCAGGAAGCGCAGTTGGTCTTGAAAAGCTCGTATCCTGCGGATTCATCAGCTGTCAGGGTGCCCCCGGCTTCACTCCGCCTGAACTTATCGAATTTTGAATTGGAGGATACCATCATGACCATGAACTGCGAGAGTGCCTTTAACATGTTCTCAGTAGTAATGGCTTTATCTTCAAAAGCCTGCGAGAAAAGTTTCTGGTATTCCTTATCGCCTTTCATCATGGCCAGGATTGCATTAAGGTCCCCATTCATTTCAATTATACTGGTCAGGGGAATAATGGGCTGCAGATCCAGATTATCAGCTGTCCCGTCATACATGAAAATGGGCTGAAATGCCATATTTTGAATCGGCGGCGCATTACGCGTGCCTGTTGCGTTATCCACGCCGTGGCTTACCGTATGCCCGTGATGGGTAAAGGCATTGGCCTGCAGGTGGCAGAAACCACACGATACCAATCCATCTGAAGCCAGTCTTCCATCGTAGAAAAGTTTTTTTCCTAATTCAAAACCTTTTTCAGTGGGTTTGTTTCCTTCGATGTTATAGGCAGCAGACGGAAAGTTAGAGGGTATCGTAAAATCCAGCGGAACATTGACATACTGTTTTTCTTCACTATCAGAACAGCTTATCAAAAGGGGAACCACTAAACAAAGAAAATATCTTAATTTCAACATATCTTTAAGTTTAAAAGCAGGTATCAATTCAGCGTACATCAAAACAGCGGGAACTCCCTGGTCGGCATAAATGCAGTCAGAGGAGGTTTTCCGCGAAAAAATGGTGAATTAATTCCTGGTTACTGTTAAGTATTTAGTCGTTGTGCACGTGGTCTATCCTGAACATTTTTGAAATGTTAGTCGTGATTTTAGGCAAAGCTTCCCCGCCCATGATCATAGCCCCCATTCCCACTTCATTGTAGTCTGACAGCTTTATGGTATTCTCCCCGTCAAGGATTTTATACAGATCGGCAACGATATGCACAGCGGGCGTAATATTGCTTCTTACGAGCGCTTTTACAGGCAGGTCCAGCGTTACTTCGGTATAATTATACGCGCCTCCGATTTGTCCGGTATGAATCATAAAGGAAGAGGGAGAGTCCACTGTCGGGGAAGTAAAAGTGCCTTCGAAAGCGAGATATTTGTAACCCGCCGACCAGCTCCAGAGTAAATCTTTGGCCTGAGCCCTGGCAAGAAAATCACCCTGGCCGGCAGCGCCTAGCTGCCACTGTTCCTTATCGACTCCAATTCCAAATTTTACTTTGGTATAATCGCCGGCCGGAACATCAGTAAGGTCAAACTGATAGCCAGACGCAGGATCATCTTCATCGGCTATAAAATAGCTTTTCATCTTTGGATAGGTAAAAACAGTCCCGTCGGATTTGGTCAGTACAATATTGCTTACGATGTAGCGCACCACATTTACCTTGAGTTTTTCATTATGTGCCGTCGTATTGGTCTGTGTGTCCAGAATAAGGTCATTACCGTTAAAGGAATTATCAAACTTGAGTCCTATTTTTCCCGTTTCGCCTGTTGTATCGGTCTGGTCCTGATCACTTGAACATGAGGTAATAAAAGCGCATAAGGCTACTATTACCGCTTTGTATAGTATCTTTTTCATTGGTATTTTATAAAAATTAAATTAGTTCAGAGCAGGAATGCTCCAATCACTGCGCAAAGCGCAATGAGAATCGTCCCAATGATAAATTGGGAAAAGAATTTAAATTTATAAAATACCGGCGGGCGGGCGGAAAGTAAGGGAGGAAACCCCTACAGGCGTGCTGCCTACAAAAGCAAAGGCCTTTTGGGGCGTATCGTTGACAGGAATGAAAGCAAAGTTTACTTCAGAGAAAATACAGATATAGACAAGCTCTAATTTTTCCTTCAGGCTGTCCTGCATCTGCTTTTCGTTATCGGAATATTTTTTAAGGCTTTTCTGGAGTTCACAACGGCCGTTACAGGAATTAAAAATCTGCTTGCGCTGTACGCAGATGGTTCTGGCAATTTCCTGCTGGTTTATTTTAAAAGAAAGGTAAACAAACATGCTTCCCATGGAGGGAAGAAAAATAAGACCACACAGCAATATGATAATATATTTTTTCAAAAATGTTTGTTTGCTTAGAAATGCAAAAATACACTAATTTTGTTTTTATTCTGAAGAAACTTCTTGTTTTATTAAACAAAAAACACTCCGGGCCCTGCTGCATCGATTAAACGAAAAGCAAAATTACAAGGCCGTTAGAGGTTTTAGTTTTAAACTGCATAACACAAGACTGTTTTTTACAGCGGTCAGATAAACGATTCCAATTAAATTTTATCTTTACAAAAAAGCCTTGAAAGAAAACATTAAGAAAAACTCCATTAACGATATCCTTGAAGCATTAGGCGACACGCCTCAGGCAGATGAACTTTATATCTATATCAGTAAGGAAAATATCCACGAAAACCCTTTTCCCTATCCTTTCCGCTCGGACAGCTACACGATTCTGATCATATTGTCAGGCAGTGCCAAGATCCAGTTCAATTTAATGCAGTACAATCTCCAGCCCGATGATATTGTCCTTATTTCTCCCCATACTGTGACCCATATAATTGAAATCGAAAGCAGTATGTCCCTTATAGGAGTCACCTTCACGCTGAATTTTGCATTAAGCCACAGCCTTAACCGCACTGAGGTAAATGCCTTTGAGTTTTTTGCTTCAAAGAATGCCCTGAACCTAAAATTAAAAAAAGAGGAAATAGAGGGTCTTGTCAAACTGGCTTATCTGCTGCATGAAAAGAATACAGCTGCAAGTGCATTTTATGGAAAGGAGCTTTTAACGCACAGTTTCAATTTGTTAATGTATCAGGTTGCCGCCATATACAGGGAAAGGTATGATGAGATTATTACTAAAATGACCCGTAAGGAAGAACTCACTTCCAAATTTATAAAACTGCTGGAGGAAAACTTCAAAAAGCAAAGAAAGGTGCAGTTCTATTCCGAAAACCTGAACATGACTGCGGGTAACCTCTCCAAGGTGCTCAAGGAGGTATCAGGGAGGACAACCGGGGAACTCATAGATGCAGCCATTATAACGGAAGCCTGCATTCTGCTGGCCAATCCCGCATTAAGCATTTCCCAAATATCGGACGAACTGAATTTCAGCGACCAGTCTTTCTTTGGCAAGTTTTTCAAAAAGCATATCCATTTATCTCCTTCAGAATACCGGAGAAAGACATAAAATATTTTTATGGTGTCCGCCCTGAAAAAAAGACACTGCTACATTGCAGTCCAGCACCGGTTTTCTTTGTGCTGCAGGCCTATCCAATAAAACAGGCACTGCAATCCATCTTCGTTACTGCCCATAGTCATTATTGTCCCCATACTGATGCGCACTGTCAAAAACAAATCCATCAGCATCAAATTCTATGGGGATTTCAGGCATAAAGTACGAAATTCCCATATAGCTTGCCACAACCCCCTCACCCTGTATCAATTTACCGTTTCTGTGCAGGAAAATGATCGGGCTTATGACCTTGCTTCCGCCATAGCTGATGTAGCGAAATTTTCCCCTTAGAGTGTCCCCGGATATCTGTCCTTCCACGGCTCCAGAATCTTTCATGGACCTGCTGCCGTAATAAACTTGATAGCTGCCGTAAAATCTCTTCTCATAAACTGTAATCTGCAGAAATGCAGTGTCCCTTCCTCTTACCGCCGTGTAAAAAGTTTTTTTCTGCTTTACATTATCACAGCCGGTTATTAAAATCAAAAGAGCAAGCATGCAGATCCAATGAAAATGCTGTTTGAATACTTGAAATTTTATCATGATATTTTAAAAATTATATGTTACTTATTAGAACAATGCAGGATCAGTAGAAACGATAAAATGTTGGCTTGATAATGAAGCCTACCCTGAGCATGCCCCTTTCCGACTTAAAATCAATAAGGCTCTCGCTGTACCCCTGCCACCACTGCAGGGTTATCAGCTGATTGGCTTTTTTGGAAATACGGTAGCTGACACCGGTATTTACGCTTCCTTTAAAATCCCAGTCAGCCCCCTTTCTCAGGGTCAGGTCAAAAAACAGCCTGTCTTTCCCCAGCACCCATTGGAGGTGTCCTTCCCCATAGCCTATATATCTGGGCAGAGAGGGATTGTTGTCAATCAGAAAAGGCATCCATGCCTTAAGGCTGAGAATCAGCCTGGGTGAAAATATCCTTGTAAAGCCCAGAGAGACCGTATTGAGGCTGCGGGAATAAATACTGTCCCGCCCATTGGATTCATGCTCAAGACCCAGTATCAGCACTCCAAAAAAACGCTTATCCTTAAATACCGGTTTGAGCAACATCAGACCAGGATTATAATTGCTTTCTTCAAACGGGCTTGATGCCTTGTATACCTTCCAGAATGATTTCTGGGTATAGGTCAGGTACGGATAAAAGCCGCCGGAAGGCTTATTGGATAAGCGCTGTTTAAAACTGAACTGGAATTTTGCATCCATGGTGTTTCTGGAAGGTGTTTCTCCAAGATCGACCCCTGTTACAAAATAATTGTCTTTATATATGGAAAATGCGGGCAGTCCGGTAATTATTTTCTCGATAGAATCCTTGTCCATTGGAATTTGTGCATGCCCGCATGCGCATAAAATTAACAGCAGAAAAAAACATTTTTGTCTCATCTCCAGACCAGATTAATTGCGAGGGAAAAGCACTGCTGCTGAGCAGGCACATCATTATTTTGTTTTTTAAGCATCATCAATATTCCCCGATTGCTTTTTTGTAGGCCGCTTCTGCTGTTCTGCATCCCGTCTTTGCATCAATCACATCTGAATATGCCTTCTGCCAGAGTACCTGTGCTTCTAAAACATCTTCCCCCAATACTGTTCCCGCATCAAAACGGTCCTGATTTAACCGCAGATTCTCCTGGGACTGCTGCAGTGATTTTTTACTCAGTTCGATTTGTATGACAGACTGGTTGAGCATCAGCCAGGCATTCTGAATCTCGATACCCAGCAGTTCTTTTGTCTGTTCCAGTTCAATTTTTCTTGCTTCGGTCTGAAATCCCTGTTCCTTGACTTTCTGCTTTCTTGCTCCCCAGTCAAGTATTGGAACTGAGAGTGTGACCAGACCCACAAAAGCAGCCATATCATCGCTCCCATCAGAAAAATTGATTTTTTTTCCGTAAGAAGCCAGACCGTTTGCGCTTACTGCCAATGTTGGTTTTTGGTCCCCTTGAAGTAATTCCCCTTTATACTGCTGGATTTCAACTGCCTTATTGAGCATGCCGATTTCCGGGCGCCTTTCCACTGCTGTTTTGATATCCGACTGTCTTACCAGAGCCGCCTCATCGCCCAAATCCCCTTTAATATCAAAATTCGCATCATACTGCCCTGTAATCTGTGCAAGATTCAATTTAGCCATCGCCAGTCCGTCATTTGCCTTTGTCAAATCCAGTATCGCCTGGTTCTCCTGCACCTCCACTTTGAGAAGGTCATTTTTGTAAATAAGCCCTGCATCAAAAGAATTCTGAAGATCTTTTTTCAGCGCATTTAAAAGTTTCAGGTATTGCTGCGCCAGAGCCGTTTTTTCTTTTAAACTGACCACCTGCCAAAAAGCCGTTTCGGCACTCAGCATCACCTCATCTTCAGTGAGCTCTTTCTGGGAGGTCTGCAGATCAACTGCAGAACCTGTCATTTTTTTTGCGGTCTGAATTTTATTCCCTGCATAAATAACCTGCGTCAATGCCAAAGACCCGTTTGCACTGTATTCGGGAAGCAGTGTTTTAAAAGGATCCGAGAGATAAAGACCAAAAACGCTGGCATCAATTGTCGGTTTTGAGGCCGCTTTTGCCGATGCATTGGCTGCTTTTGAGGCATTGATATCGCTTTGGGCTTTTTTGAGCCTCTTGTTGTTCTCCAAAGCCCTGCTTTTTACTTCCTGGAGTGAAAGCTGCTGCTGGGCGTGAATATATCCTGATGCTAAGATCAGTAAGACTAATAAAAATATTTTTTTTTGTTTTCTTTTCATCTCTATTGCTTTTTAATGCTTTCCTGCTGTATGCTGATTCTCAGTTCCGATCCAGCAGGAAGCTCAACTTTTATATATATCAGTGCGCCGGCTTATACATTACCTCATCTTCACCGTCAGGCTGCTGTTCAGGCGCTTCATCGGGAATTATGGGATTATTCAAAAATTTGTAATACATCACCGGAACTACAAACAGGGTGAGTATCATTGAGAAGATCAGTCCAAAAGCCAGCACGCTTCCCAGCGGCGCCCACATAGGCGACTTTCCGGCAATCATCGGCACTACCCCCACTGCTGCTGCTGCTGAAGTAAGAAAAATAGGCCTCATTCTTCTTTTTGCCGCCGCTATTGCCGCTGCTTTATGTTTGTAGCCATGATCCCTGATCAGCTCATCGGCATAATCGACCAGTATAATCCCGTTGCGCACCACAATTCCGATCAGGCTTATGATCCCCATAAATCCGGTCATTCCCAGCGGATTTCCTGTTACAAGAAGCCCTAAAAAGGCCCCGAAGAGGCTCAGCAGGAATGTGCAGAGCACAATGAGCGATTTTCCAAGACTCTTAAACTGAAAGAGCAGTGTCAGAAAAATCAGAATAAGGCTTACTCCGAGAGATACTCCCATACGCGGTGCATTTTCACCGCTTGACTCTGCATCGCCGCCGTATTGTATGGTGGTTCCCGGCGGAAGCTTAAGGGCCTCTATTTCGGGCTGGATTTCCTGAAGAATCCGGGACGGCTTTCTGCCTAACTGTGCCTCGGAATACACACTGAGCATCTTCAGTCCGTTTCTTCTGAGCAGCATTCCGGTATGCCATTGCGGCTCGAGTGCCGCCACCGCCTTAAGGGGCACTTTTGTCCCATAGCGGCTGGTGACATGCAGGTTTTCCAATGCAGAAAGGTCTTTTCTGCTCTTCTCATCAAAACGAAGAAATATATCCACTGTCTTATCCCCTTCCCATAATGTAGAAATGGAATACCCTTTTAAACCTGCCCCTAAAGTCTGGGTGATTGCCTGAGTACTTATCCCTAGGCGATTGGCTTTGGGATGGTCTACGTTGAGTTTCACCCCCATGTAGTCGTATTCACTGCTTAAACGGACATAATTGACTCCCTGAGTCTTTTCTAAAATATCCTTAATCTGCAGGGCTGTCCGCTTCTGGTCGGTCTCATTTTCACTGATCACCCTGATATCAATCGGAGCACCTTCCTGAAAGCTCAGCTGTTTGATTTTCACAGCGCCGTCCTGCATGAATCCTTTTAGTTTCTTTAGATACTCTGCTGCCATTTCGTTGGTGGCATCACTATCGATTGTAGTGATAAAGACCTGCGCAAAATGTTTTCTTGGAGTTTCAGGAGCGTATGAGGTATGGAAACGGGGGGAACTCATCCCGATAAAACTCGTAACATCCACAACACGTTTATCCTGCTTTAATATTTTTTCAAGATCCTTTACTTTTTCTTGAGTTTTTTCCAATGAGGCGCCGTTGGGCATCCAGATTTCCATATTAAACTGGTTTCGCTCGCTTAAAGGAAAAAACTCTGAATCCACTTTGGTGGCTATAAAAAGCGCGGCAGCCACGGAGAGCACTCCAAGACCAATGGTTGTTTTTGGGTTTCGAAACGCCGCTTCGACCCCTTTATCAAAAACAGACTGCAGATGATCGAGCAGATTTTTCTTCAGGGGCCTGTCGCTTACTTTGTGCTTTAGTCCTTTTTTAATAAACACGTAACAGGTGTACGGGGTAAAGAGCAGGGCAACAAGCATTGACACAATCAGAGCAATGGCAACTGTAACGGGCAGATAGAACATAAAATCTTTGGCAATGCCATCCATGAAAATGGCCAGGGGCAGGAATGCAAATATGATGGCCAGTGTTGCGGTAAAAATAGGAACCATCAACTGCTTGGCTGCCTGCCAGGCGCCGGTCCAGGGCTGCACGCCTTCATCTAGTTTTTCAATATAATTATCCACCACCACTATTGCATTATCCACGACCATTCCCAGGACGATAATAAGCGCGGCGAGTGTCACCTGATGCAGTTCCACGCCCATCATATTCATAAAAGCAAATGTTATGAGCATTGAAATCGGAGCCGCTGCCGATGCGACCACCGCGATGCGGAATGGCAGCAGCAGCATCACCACCAAAAGCACTGAGGCAATAGCCAGACCAAATTCCTTCATGAAATGATTGATGCTGTGCTCCACATCCTTGGGCTGGTTGACAATGGTTTTCATCTTAATGTCGGGCGGGAATGTTTTTTGTATGGCACTTATTTTTGCTTCCACTTCCTGGCCAAATGCCACAATATTGTTTCCCGGCAGCATATCTACCGACAATACCATTGCTTTTTCTTCGCCGATGCGCACAAATGATGACTTTTCTTCAAAACGTCTTTCAATCCGGGCGACATCTTTCAAGCGCACTACGGTTCCTGAAGGGGTGGTGTACACAATCTGAGAGGCTATATCATTCTCATCCTTGTAGCGGCTGTTGGTGTAAACAGGCACAATATTATTGGATCCCATAGAAACCTCCCCTGTATATCCGGTAATATTCTGGCGCTGCAGGACTGCCATCAGTGCGCCTGCATCTAAACCATACTGCTGGAGTCTTCTGTCATCTATCTTAACATAAATCTGCTGGCGCTGGCCTCCTGAACGATTGATTTTAGAGACCATAGGAATCACTTTGAGACCGTCTTCAAGTTTGTCCAGATATTTTTCAATCTCGGCATAAGAACGTTCTTTTGATGATACCGAAATAATCATGGCCGTTACATCTGCAAAATTGCTGTTGATAAACGGTCCTATGACACCCTGTGGAAGTTTGGAGCGAAGATTGGCATCCATATCAAGCTGCAGGGTATGCCAGAACTTTTTGCGGTCCTGCACTGTAGTATAAATTTCAGTTGTTATAAAAACCTGCCCTTCACGAACCTCGGACTTCACTTTTTTCTTCTTGATTTCCTCAAATGAAAACAAGTACTGTTCTATTTTTTTGGCGACCTCTTCTTCTACCTGATGTTCATCTGCACCCGGATAAACTGCATAAACCAAAGCAGTGGGCATGTCTATTCTGGGATTTTCACTTCGGGGCATGTTCAGCAAGGAATTAACCCCCATAATCATCAGAAGCACAACAAGCACAATGACCACCTGTTTATGTTTCATTGCCGCTTCCAAAAAGTGTATGTTACGCTTTGTCATCTTTTAAATATTATTAGATTAAAATTTGACAGGTGTCCCGTCTTGTAAGTTGGTCTGTCCCTTTACGATAAGCTTCTCGCCTGCCTGCAGGCCCTCTGTGACAACAACCTCATTTGATCCTGTCATTTTGGATATATTTACCCTTTTTTTGAAAGCCGTATTGTCTGCTTTTGCAGTAAATACATAGTTAATATTGTCATGATCCCGCACCACTGCGTGTGCAGGTATAATTACGGCATTCTGGCTTTTTCCTGAATTGATGCTGATATCGGCAATCATTCCCGGCAGCAGTATTCCCCCGGGATTATCAAGACGTATCTTTACATTGTAGGTTTTGGAGAAATCATCTGCCTGAGGGTTGATTATAGCCACCCTTGCATCAATGTTTTTATTCAGCGAAGGAATTGTGATTTTTGCCTGCGCCCCAATTCTCAGTGTACTGATCTCGTTTTCATTAATAGAGGCAACGGCATATACCCTATCTGTTTTCACAATGGTAAAGGCAGGGATTCCCGGTGCCGCCGTTGCCCCTGCTTCTGTTAATTTTCGGGTAATGATCCCCGAGAAGGAAGCATATAATCTGGTATCATTCAGATTTTTTAATGCAGTTTCCTTATTGGCCTGTGCCTGTGCCAGTGCTGTTTTTGCTGCAATGTAGTCACGCTCGGGAAGACTTCCTTTTTTATAAAGCTGGTCCAGACGGCTGAAGTTATCCTTTGCCTGTTCAAGACCGGCACCTGCGACAGTCAGATTGTTTTTGTAGGCGTTCTGCTCAATTGCGGCCAGGAGCTGTCCTTTTGCAACATGCTGCCCTTCCTGCACCATTACGGCATTTACCCTTCCCGGTATGCTGAATCCGATAGATACGGTGTTATCCGCCTCAATGGTGCCGCTGTACTCTAAAGCCTGAGCCTGCTGTGAAACCGTTACTTCCTGAATGCTGATTTTCACCGGCTGTACTGCCTGTTCCTGATCTGTTTCCTTTTTACCGCAGCCTGAGGCCAGCAGCGTAATACTCAGAATAAAAAAAATATTCCTGTTTAACATTACCATATAATTCTCGTTTTAATTTATCATTAGTTCTTCCCAGCCCATAGAGCTGACTGGTGCAAATCTCTATAGAATGTTTAATCCTCAAAAGGTCTGTTTCATGCCGGTATTGGTCAAAAACCAACTATTTTTTATCCTGCCGCGTTATTAGAATTATATGTCCATGCATCAGCAGGCTTCTGCAGTCCGGAGTTCTGTAAATGAAGAAAGCCTTCTCAACAATGTTTCGAAGGCTTTTCCATCAACAATAATTAACCAATGCAAAATACAGAGCCGCATGGGGCTTTCCTTATTTTTTTTTTCAGAATTGAGCCAGGGCTGTTCCCGCAGGCTCATTGTGCGGGTTTTCAATTTTTCAGGTAATCTACTGCCCGGCAGACACTATTAAAAGTTAGGAAGGGAGAGCAGCGGTATGCTGAGCCCGGATGCCATAATCCTTGTTTTGCTTATATGCACAAGGGAGTCCCAGAAGCCGTATTTTTGCGGCACCATGACTAGAATATCCGCATTATAATTTTCTATCTCTTTTTTAATTTCACTTACAACAGCATTTGAGCGGATTGTTTTGTAGCTGTATCTTGCCAGCTGTGCCGGCTGCTGGTTTTTAGGAGCTGATTCATCGTGCTGCTCCATCATCTGCTCCACTCTCTGGTCAACGCTGAAGAACTCCACCTCAGCTTTTAAGGCAGCTGCGGTCTGACCGAACCAGCCTAATTTCTGAATTGATGACAAGCTGCGGTTTTCAAAGGCAAAGAGAATTTTTTTTGCGTTTATAAAACGGGCATTACGGGGTACGGCCAGCACCGGTATGCTGATATTTTTGATAACCGAGGTTGTTGGATTCCCCAGCAGGTCCTGCCCGGCTGAGCGGTCTGCCATTCCCATGACCACAAGTTCCGCCTGATTTTTTTCAATCAGTGATGGAAGTGCGTCCTCCAGGGAAGAACAAAGGCAGAAACTCTGCGTCTCAATTTTGTATAACAGGGCAATATCATCAGCAAGATGCATGAGCCTTTCTGCGGCCTTATCGAGTTCCAATTGTGCATTATCTCCTGAAATTCCTGAATTTGAGCTATGGATTGACAGGGTAAATGAATTGAAAAGAATAAGTCTTGACCCTTTAGCTTTTGCTAATGCTGCCGCATAGGTTACGGCATTTGATGCTGCGGGAGTGAAATTTACTGCAGCAATAATTGATGTGGATGGCGGCATGGATATGTGGTATAAAATTTAAAAAATATTCTGAAATTACTGATTTGACTTTTTGGCTTTGATTACAATTTTCCAAAGGCACTTTTGATCCATAATGGCACTGCTTTTTTCGCTGCACCACTCCATCTTCAGGTTCACTTAATGGGATGCCTTATTATTTTCAGGGCAGTTTAACACGCCCGGAGTAGGCAATCCATTATCTGCTGGTGCGCACTATTGTCAACTGCGCCCGGATGGCTTAAGGGAATATATGCTGATGGGAACAAATATATTTCAAAGCCGTGTATCGCAAAAGGGCGGTTTTGTGCCAAAATTGGTCAATTTCCCGCTTTTTTTTAAAGTGCACCCATGCGCATGATTTTATCTTCCCGTTGCTTTTTTTACACTCCCTCTGAAGGCATCGAAAACAAATCCTCCACCAGCCGAATGCTGCAGCGTACCCGGGGCATAAAATACGCAGGCCCATTAACTGGCGCGGAACCTATAAAGTGTACGCAGGGAAACATATAATCGCCGCAAAGCGGAAAGAAGTATCGTTTTTTACTCCTGTTTCCAATAAACAATTTAAAATATTTTGGATTATTAATTTCTAGGTATATATTTACAAAACAGATCGTATGAAACCTAATCCAGCCAGCACCTGCGAGAGGTTTTGATTCATAAAGAAGCAGCAAGGGATGATCATTACAGCACCGCAGAACAAAAACGCAGTTACGTTTACTTCAGTAACAAACACCGTGATCCAATTCAAAGCCGCTGGTGCCGAAACTGTTTATGCTTAGTGCCGGCAGGCTGTTTTTCAATGCAGATTTTCTAACTATATAATTATAAAAAATGTCAACAACCAAAAAATTAAAATTTGAAACACTGCAGGTTCATGCAGGACAGACCGCCGATCCAACCACAGGTTCAAGGGCAGTTCCTATATACCAGACAAGCTCGTATGTATTTGAAAATGCCGAGCATGGCGCCAACCTGTTTGCCTTAAAACAATTCGGAAATATTTACACCCGTCTTCAAAATCCGACTACCGATGTTTTTGAAAAACGTGTTGCGGCCTTAGAGGGAGGTGTTGCGGCACTGGCGACTGCTTCGGGCCAGGCGGCACAATTTATTGCCCTGAACAATATTCTGGAAGCCGGCGACAACTTTGTATCGAGCAGCAATATTTACGGGGGCACCTACAACCAGTTCAAGGTAGCCTTCAAAAGAATCGGGGTTACGGTTCAGTTTACAGCAGAGACAACAGCCGAAGGGTTTGAATCACTGATCAATGAAAATACCAAAGCCTTATATCTGGAGACCATCGGCAATCCAAGTTATGATGTTCCGGACTTTGATAAAATTGCAGCTGTTGCCAAAAAACACGATCTGCCGCTGATTGTCGACAATACCTTTGGAGCAGGCGGTTATTTATTCAGGCCTTTGGAGCACGGTGCTGCAGTGGTGGTTGAATCTGCTACAAAATGGATAGGCGGCCATGGCACAAGCATAGGGGGTGTTATTGTTGACGGGGGCACCTACAACTGGGGGAATGGAAAATTCAAACAGTTTTCCGAGCCTTCGGAAGGCTATCATGGACTGGTTTTCGCTGATGCCTTTGGCGTGGAGAGCCCCTTTGGCAATATACAGTTTGCTATCCGCGCCCGTGTTGAAGGACTTCGTGATTTTGGTCCGGCAATCTCCCCGTTCAACTCCTTCCAGCTCATACAGGGTTTGGAAACCTTATCGCTCCGCGTTCAGCGCCATGTAGACAATACCCTTGAAATCGCCAGATGGCTGGAGGGACATCCGCAGGTCGAGAAGGTCAACTATCCTGGACTTGAAAGTTCGCCGAGTCATGCCAACGCCCAAAAATATTTTAAAAAAGGGTACGGCGCTGTTCTTTCCTTCCAGATAAAAGGTGATCTGACCAAAGCTAATGATTTTATCGACAGTCTGGAATTAATCAGTCATCTGGCCAATGTAGGGGATACGAAATCATTGATTATCCATCCTGCAGCCACCACACATCAGCAATTAAGCGCAGAGGCGCAAAAGGCGGCAGGTGTATTTGCGGGGCTGCTGCGTTTATCTGTCGGCATTGAGCATATTGATGATATCAAAGCAGATCTGCAGCAGGCCTTTGATAAAATCAAATAATGGAATCTGGGCTTACTGCTGTGAAGTCCACGGCAGAAACAGCATCAGCATACTAAGCTGATTACTAAAACCATAAAGCCTGCAAAACGCTGTTTGCAGGCTTTATTTATATCTATTGTGCTTAGCTGTTTTGAAATTTACCCTAACAGCCTCAGATACATCACCTGAAGAGCACTCCCCTTATGGTATGGTACAGATCAAATTCCTTTGTACCGATTCAAGCTTTATTTAGAAAAGCAGAAAGCTTACAAAACCGCCAAAGCTGTTTTCATTGTGCTTTTCCGGGCCGTAGTAATCAATATTGGTGCCCGCACCAAAAGTTATTTCTTTATAACTTAGACCGGCACGGGCCATTAGGTAGCTTCTGGTCTGCATATCGATTACCGTGCTGTACTCGTACAAGGCCTGAAGCCGCGAATAAAAGCGCCAGTTATCATTGATTTCCGGCTTGTATTCCACTAAAAACATTCCTTCCACATTGGTATCCTTGGAATAATCAATTCTGGAATTGGCCACAAATAACCAGACTGCGCTGGCTTTTGTATAAATCAATCCGGCAATGGGCCTCATCCCTTTGACAGGTGTAACGTGAAAACCGCCGGCAAATTTCAGCCCTTTGACCAGCTCATAGGTCAGGCTGGCCTGCGTCATATAATCGCCGATCTGATCCTCGCCCCATTCCCCCACAAGGGAGGTAACGCTGAAAAAACCGAGCCTGGGGATGCTGCTTATTTTTTTATCCATAATCATCTGAAAAGCCAGACCGCGGTTACTTGCTAAAACTTCTGTGTTTATGGGAGGACTCACTGCCTGAACTGGTGTTTTTTCCTGTCCTGCGGCGTTTCGGCTTAGCAGGGAGAAGAGTATTATAAAGGCATATCTTACTGCCGGCATCTTGTTCATTTTACGCTGTCTGCCTGTATGAATATTTAAAATCATGTCTTCCTTATCTATTTGGCATCAGCCGGGGTGATGGAGAAAGATATTTTCAGATATTCCCATTCCATGCTTACTGTCCCCTCACGCTGGGATAGTTCTTTCACCCTGTAGGTCAGCCTTTGAACCGGCTGGGCCAGCTTTTCAGGGGTTACCTCAAGGCGGAGCGCATCATCTTTCTGGTCATAATCATCGGTAAGATGCTGCCTGGCTTTTGTATTAAAGATCAGTGTCCAGCTTTCTTTTCCCGGGATGGTAAAAAATGCATACTCCCCTGCCTTTATCCTTTTGGAGTTGATGTTCACGTCTTTGCTGAAACTGATCCTTGTGGCACTGTGGGCGCCTGTTACCCACAAATGGTCCAGAGGCACCAGTCCGCCCCAGATTACCCTTCCCCTTGTTCCGGGAGAGCTGTATTCAATATGAATGTGGGAGCCGTCGACAAATCCCATAGCAGTGCGCTCGGGGCTGCCCTTGAGGGTATCATTTTTAATTGTTCCGTTGTTGACTTTCATGGCGTACTGCTCTCCATTGACATCAGCGCTCTGGTGGTGATGTCCTGAGGAGCTGTCCTCGGCTTTGTTTTCTTTTTTTGCACAGGATGCCAGGGCCAGCAGCACCAAAAAGGATGCTAGTATTGTTTTTGTTTTTTTCATAATCTTGTTATTGTTCAGATAAATCTCTGCGTGTTATAAAATATTTGTCATCGAGGGTTTTCAGGAAAGCTTTCAGATCCGTCTTCTCACCGGCGGTAAGCGCAATACCGGGCTGCCCCTTTTTTTTTCAGCAGCGGATCAAGCGTATGGCTGTCCTGCACGCCCGCGGCATAATGATCGAGCACCTGATCTATTTTTGTAAATCTCCCGTCATGCATATAGGGCACGGTATAGGTGAGGTTCCGCAGTGAGGGCACTTTAAATTTGAACCGGTCTTCCGGATCCAGGGTAATAGCCTGCCTGCCGGTATCAGGGTTGAACTGGTTATCCAAACCGTTATTCCTAAATGATCCATCAGTAAAAAAAGGCTCTTTATGGCAGCTGCTGCAATTATTGGAGAATATATCATATCCCCTGCTTTCAGCCTCGGTAAAACGGGCTCCGGTTTTCCGCATTACGCTGTCGTATTTGGAATTGCTGCTGATGCACATGATCATAAAACTGGAAAGGGCTTTAAAAACCTGATTTCCTGTAATGCCATCTGATCCATACACTGTTTTAAACTTTTCGCGATACTCCTTTTTTGAGCGCAGTTTTTCTAAAACATTCTCCATTTTCTCATCCATTTCCACAGGGTTTGTAATGGGCGAGACTGAAAAGAGATCCAGATGGAATACCCCGCCGTCCCAGAAAAACGATCTGTTCCAGGCGAGATTCATTATCGGTGGGGAATTCCGGCTTCCCAGACGGTCTTCAATACCGTGGCTCACATCGTGCCCATGCTGGGTAAAAGCAGAGGACTGCACATGGCAGGAACCGCATGAAATGGAATTGTCCCGCGAGAGCGCAGTTTCATAAAACAGCTTCCGGCCCAGCTCAAAGCTTTCCTTTGTCACGGGATTTTGAGCAACATCATATACAGGCTCGGGGAAGTTTTCCGGTTTTACGAAACCCTCGAATATTGATTGTTTGAATGACTGAAAAAGCACAAATAAAAACAGAATTATTATTAGATAATATTTCCTGGGCATACGGTCAATTTTTAGTTGAAATATGACTAAACATCTGGGTATAATTTTCTGAAATGAGCCTGCTGAAATCCCCGAACATTACCGTTGAATTCGCAGCTATGCTGACTTTTGTTTTTCCGTTAAACACCCTTGAGGCATCGGTCTGCAGCACCACCCTGCTTATGGCATTCTTTTTTGCTTTGACTGCTCCTTTTTTGGAAAGGTCTATGGTAACGGTGCGGATATTATTGACAGAAGGCTTATTGTAGCCGCCAAATCCCCCGATATGATAACGGAACTTTCTCTGTCCGGTGCGGTCGAGTTCCGCCTGCGGGGAATCCCCTTCAAATTTCATAAAGAGATAGCCGCTGTTCCATGTCCAGTACATTCCATCGAGCATCCCGCCGGCAATATCAAGTGCGCCTGTACGGCGGCTGATGTCCATGGTGCTTCTCAGGCTGTCCACCCCAATGGTAAATGTCACTGCGGTGTATTGTCCTTCGGGAACCTTCAAATTGATTTTCCTGCTGGCAGGATCATTTTCTTTTATCAGAAAATAACTGCTGTCCTGGGGAATTACATATTCTTTCCCTTCTTTTTGATGCAGTTTTATATTACTGACAAAATAATTAAAAGTGGTAACACTGAACTTTTCCCCGGCTTCATTGCTGTAGGATCCATCCTGAAGTTTTAAGGGTTTATCCCCTACTACATTATTAAATTCCAATGCCAGCTCAGCCAAAGCGGCACTGCTTTTCTGCGCATAGGATGCAGAACTGCAGGTGAGCAAAGCAAACAAACAGAACATTATTGTTATTTGATTTTTCATTTTTCTAAAAATTGGGTTATGAAATATATGGCGGTGCCTTACTTCCTCGTTGAGAGGATTTGAATCACTTTGGCACAAGCCGGAAAGAGGAGCTGTGATGCCAAAAGGAACTGCCCGGTATCCGATAATCGGACATCATGCTGCTGCTGCCGGGGCGGGCGAAAAATACTGCCGGTGTAATGGCCGGCATATCTAAAACTGCGCAGCAGGGATGTTTTTAATGGTGCGGCATCCACGGCGGAAACAGCAAACGAAACATGGAGAGCCCGCTGTAATAAGCCGATTTCACTATTGCTGAGCTCATTTTTTTCAGCCTGCTTTTTTTCGCTTTCATCTGCCTGTCTGAGCTTTTTTATCAGATAGCACTTCCCGTTGCAGTGCAATTGCGGGCGCGTCCTGTTTTCGCAAAGAGTATCGGCGATGTAGCGGCTGTTTGCCTGAAAACCGGCAAGCACGAAATAACGTGAAAAGTTTGAACCCATCAACGCAAGAAGCAGCAATATAGAAACAAGCTTATGTACCATTTCCGCAAAGCTACGCTGAGAGCATATGGTTTCAATTATACTTTTGCGACCTTTAATTACACTTTTGCGGACTCTTTAAAATCAGGGCAATGTTTTTTGAAATACTGAAGCCTGCCTGATTTTCCTGCCTCTTTAAATCCTGTTTAAATCCTGTTTAAAACATCGCAGTGTCTGCTCGAAAATTTCATTTCTCAATTCAGAAAATTGCTGAAAAAAAAGATAAAGGCGCTACCAGACGCCCTCGTCCGCAAAATAGTAAAAGGCAGAGGCATATTAAAAATGTGCCTGCCAATTTTCATAAATATAACGTGGCAGGCACACCGTTTAAAGCACACAACAATTGAATGATCATAGCGTACTAAATGGATTTATTTAAAATTAAAACTCCAATTCATATCCCATTTTATGTGCCAATTCATTTAATATTGAATATGGAAATTTATTTATCGATGAGTAAAATGCTATTTTCTTAAGGTTTTGTTTTTGAGTTTTCAAATCAGAGGAGCACAATTCGGCCAAATCACTTTTGCTGAAACTCGTGCCTTTTTTCAATCTTTTTAAATATTTATCCAGATCATTATTCAAGTCCAGATTTTCATCTTCGCTTAGAAAGAAGGCTTCAAAAATTTGGAGGTATTCGTTTATTGTAATCTTTCTGTCTTTTCTACTAAATTGATCCCCGAAATGAATTTTAAACCATTTTGATAAGGTTCTTTTATTACACCCAAACTCCATTGCGATTGTCTCTTTAGTTACATAAACTAATCCTTTTGTGAGCTCTTTGCTTTCTTCCCTTTTTTTACCTTCTAAATCAATATCAAATACAGTTCTTAAATTATAGACTGCCAATTGTTCCTGAATCTCAAAGATCTTTTTCAAACCATTATGATCCGTAATTAAATTTAGTAATTCATCCCTGTGCTTCTGGAACTTCGAAGGGGTGCTAATTAACTCAGTGATATTCTCCAATTCCAGCATTTCTGACGCTTTGAGCCAAAAATCCCAATTGGTTTCCTTTTTGAGTATTTCAAAAATTTCTTCATCACTGTGCGACTGCTCTTTTAACTGGGTTAATCGGGATGCCAATTCCTGCCTGCCCCCATAAAACAGAGCCAGCAGATCATTAATTATTTCCTGCTGCTTTTCAAAGGGGAGCTTAATGTAAGCTGCGGCATGATTATGTAAAACTTTATTCAGCATAAATAATTTGTGATTTGTAATCCGGTAAAAGAAGATGAACTAAGATAGTACATTACAGGAGGTTTTGATGATCAAAACTTCAGTTAAATATCATGAAATTTATTGCGTGTCAGTCATAATTAAACTCCCAGTCATCTCCAAAGGTATCCTCGTCCCAATCACAAGGACTGTCTTTGTCTGAACTGAGTTTTACATTGCTGTTTTCCCAGGACATCATATATTTACTATTGTCAGGGCTCAATTGATTAGACCTGATGTTTACTGCATTATGCACAAAAGAATTTGTTCTTGTTACCTGTAGAGCCATTTGATTTTTATTTGACATTTTTCTCGTCTTTTTAAGTTAGCATGCCAAAAGTAAAACAAAGAAAAAACAGCAATCCAAATTATGCACGATAAGTGCTTATATGTGCTTTTGTATATCCTTAAAATGTCTCGGGGGTTATCTGTTTTTCAGATGAAACATATCAAAAATCGGATGATATACTAAAAGAGACAGCAGCATTTATAAATCTAAAATTTCAAGGAAGAGAAAATTACAACTACAGACCGAACATATAAAGCCACTCTGGAAAAATGGACTATTTGATAAAAAAGGTTTATTAAAATCTTTACAAAATGAAGTTATATTATTGATAGAACCTGAAAAAGAAAAAACACCTGATTCCAAAAACACTTTCCTTCATAAGAATACTTTCATAGACAGCCGGCATCACTGGGACCATAATATTTTTATACGCATTTTTCAAATAGTTTTTCTTAAATATATCCATCCTTATATCTATTTCTAAAATTAATTATTATAAAGGCGCTACAAAGCGCCTTCATCTGCAAAGGAATAATAGGTTTCAGGGGTAATGATCAGGTGATCCAGCAGCGTGACATCGAGAATCTTCCCAGCTTCTTTCACTTTTCTGGTTATCTGTATGTCGGCTCCGGAAGGTCTGGTCTGTCCTGAAGGATGATTGTGGATCATAATGAGCGATACGGCATTGGCTTTGAGTGCTGCGGCAAAAATCAGCCTCAGGTCTACAACAGTGCCGGCTATTCCTCCCGAGGAAACCTCGTAAAGGCCGAGAACCTTGTTGGACTGGTTGAGAAGCAGGACTTTAAACTGCTCGAAAAATTCGATGGTACCGGGATTCCAGCACTGCAGTGCCAGCTGATAAACGGATCTGGAAGAGCTGATATAGGGCCGCTCTGCTGCTTTCACTTTTGTTTTGTAGACCAACTGTATTTCTGCTACCTGATTCCAGTTCTGAAGTGTTTTTGAAGTTTCCATGATTTCTTAAGTTTAAAAGATTAATAATGGAACCTGCACCGGGAATGAGAAAGCGAGCGAAAAAAGCAACGCAATAAAGCAGGTTTTTCCGCCTGCATTTATGGGGGAATTTTTTTCTGCGAACCGCCTTTCCTTCCCGAACTTTGTTTCGGAATTAAGCCTGAACCCCTGAAACAATATACCCTTCAAGTGTCTGCGCCGCGGAATTCCACAAAAAAGCCGAAAACTAATTTTCGGCTCTTTCTTCCTTTTTGTTTTTGAGTCGCTTCTTTATCTGATAGAGGTTCTGATTGAGAAGCTTCAAAATCTGCTTATGATGCGGGGAAACCTTGTTTTTGTCTCCCCTGCACTGCAGAACTTCAAGCGAGGGAAGCGCCACCTCTATGGTCTCCACAGGCTTGTTCTCAAATCTAGCTGACAGGATAAGGGAGTTTTTCTTCTTGTAGTACTCATTGGCAAATACGCAGTGGCGGAGCATATCTCCCTGTTCGAGAAAATCATGCACGTTTTCCATAACGCAGATTGAGAGATTCTCACGAGTGAACTCCAACCCGAAAAACTGTTTCTTCTGCTCTTCATAGCCAATCTGCGCCTGCTGTATTTGGGCTCTTAGTTCCTTTATATGCAGACGCCTTTGGATTCTGCGTTTTCTCTCCACAAGCCTGTCGTGCACCTGTTCCAAATTCTCAGGGCATACCAAATCGGCATTATTCAAATCCTTTCTGAACCATCTGAGCAGGCTGATGTAATCTTCCCAAAGTGAAAAGTCCTTTAGCTTATAATTATTTTTAATGCAGGTTTTGACTGCCTGCCAGTTCTCCCTGATGTGCTGTGAGTGCGAGGTCAGATAATGGGCAAGAAAATCGGTCTGCCCTGTCTTGAGAAGCGTCTCTGCGTGGGAATCTTTTAAAAGGGCGGTAAAGAGAATCTGCGGAGCAATGCCGCAGCAGCTGCCTTTGAAGCCGTTTCTTTTCAAAACGGAAATCACCTTTGCGGACGGATAGACCTTATACGGATTGATGCGGTACTTGGGAGAGCTTTCAAAAGTTTTGGGGCGGATTTCTAAAGGAGAATAGTATTTCCAAGAATCATAGGCCTGCGAAAAAACGTTAGTGCCGAGAGAAAGCGTACGCACCTCCCCTTTCGCGTTTATCCAATGCTGCATCACTTCCTTATGGAAGTATGCCGGCATGCAGTTCTTTTTCATATTCTTGTGCGAACAGATGATGCGCACCACCTGAAATCCACCGCACACATCCAACACAGCGAAATATTCAATCTCCTTGAAATGCACCTGATTATACTGGTGCATTTTAAGCTTTCCATTACACGCACTGCAGTTGATGTACTTTTGGCAGGATGCTTTCTGCGCATCGGGCTTCCAAGAGTGGGCGCAGTCAAGGCAGTGGAATTTCCCCCTTGAGATAACGCCCCATTTGATGAAAATGTTTTTTTCTGCCCAAACCTGCATTTTTTGCGTCACTGGTGGAAGGGTCTCGCTTAGGGACACAATCTGTTTTTCGATGATGGTTTTCGGTATCATAGGTCAAAAAGCGTTAAGGTTTTCGATTCGGGTTTTGGAGCAGTGACCGCCGTTTTTACTACGGTGGTAGTCTGCGGAACTTCGGGAACGGAAGTAAACAAGTCAGCCACAGCAGACTCTTTCACAACAACTTTGCAGTTTACAGGCTGAGGCTGTCCGATGCTCTCATCGCTGTAGTATCTGACAGCCATGTCAAATATTTCCTGATTGTCAAAGGCGCACAGTCCTGTTTTTTTCACCTCGCCGAAAATGTAATTGCAACAGCCTTCCAAGTTTTTAGATTCCTTGGCGAAGTCCTGCGCAAAAACAGCATCGGCAAGGGCGGTCTGATTGAGGTAATTTTCTATAGCGGTCTTAAAGTTTTCTGAAGCTTTCATAAGGGAAGATTTAAGATAAAACAAAAAGATTATTCAAAAGAGGTTCTGTAGATGTCATAGCAGTATTCTTCAAAACAGAGCCAGCACATAAAGGTGTAGTGAGGCAGACTGTATCTGTCTTTTATAGCTTCTCCGAGGGAATCTTCCATTTCTTTTCTGATGTCTTCCAAATCATCCAAATGTTCGATATAGAACTTTTTGCAGTCGGCATGATAGATAAATTCTGAAATCATACCGCTGATGCATCCGCTTTTCTGCATATCTTCAAGGAATGCTTTGAGCTGTTCTTTCTTTGTTCCCTCATAAGACTGCATTTCCAAGAGGACTATCTTTTGGAATGCTTCGTGCACGTCATACTCGGCGTATATTGATTTTTTCAAGGCTTTCATAACTCATTTCTTTAGGCTTGTACATTTGATTCGGATTAGAAAGGCAGGTCGTCAGGCTGTTCCTTTTTGTCCTTTTTTGCAGGAGCTGTCTGCGCCTGCATGGGCTGAGCATCTGAGACGAACACCAGTATCTTGATGTTGCTTGTGTGAAAAGTGAGGCTTGCCACCGCCTTTCCTTCCGAATTGAGATAGGCGTTCACTCCTACTCTTCCGTAGAGTTCCACCATTGCGCCTTTTTTGAGCCACTGCGCAACACCAGAGCTGAGCCAATACGAACAGTCTATGTAGGTTACTATTTTTACCGCTTCGGTGCTTCCTTTGGCTTTGTAGCTGTCGTTGACTGCAATTGAAAAATTTACCACCTCTCTGTCTTTGGCTGTTTTGGCAACAACCGCATCCCTTGTCAATCGTCCTGTGATTTCCATGATTTCTAAATTTTAAATGATTACTGTTTTAGAATTCTTTTCCCCTGCCTTTCCCAAAAATTGTTTTCAAAAGAAAAAACGGAAAAAAAGAAAGCGGCAATAAAGCGGGCATCAAGGATACGGAGGGCTATAAGTCCCGAAGGGCGGCAGGGCCGTTATGCGCCTGCAGGATCCGGTGCACGCTAACTTGGCTGCCTTTTTATCCGTTTCGAATGAAAACGAAACCATTTATTGCTTCTTTTCATATGATCATATATTGAAGGCAATGAAAAGCTAAAACCAAAACTGTTTGTGGCAAGGAAAATCAATGCTTCGAGGATGTCCTGTAGGTATTGCAAAGAAAAAAGAGGCAGTTTTAGTTCCTGAATACGGAAAACCGTAAATATTCCAAAACAATAATCAATATATTTAGGACCAATAATACTAACCATACAACCATGTATATCGAGAGACTGACCATTTCTAAGTTCCGATCCATCGAACACTTAGTACTTGAATTTAATAAAGGCGTTAATATCATCATAGGAGAAAATAATGCAGGAAAAAGCGCAGTTATGGATGCTGTGCGAATCTGTCTAAGCTTAGGAAGGCAATGGAGGGATATCGGCGTAAAGAATCCTGATGATTTTTACTTGGACAAAAAAATAATATCAGACATTCTGGAACCCATTGAATTCAGGTTGGAATTTAAAATTGAGGATAAGGAGGACAGAAATCTATTTCATTCGTTAATCTGGCAGAACCCGACTTATCCAGGCGAAGCCAATTTGAGGCTAAGCTTCAAATATGAAATCGAAAAAGACGCGTTGGGCAACGAGAAGCTAAAATGGAAAATATGGGGCGGCGAAGACAATACCGTTGAAATGTCGGAATTGCAGCAGATTTATTATTCCTATCTCGAACCATTGAGAAACGCGGAGCAGGAACTCAGGCCATATGCATCAAACAACAAGATAACATCCCTTTTCAGGGATCTTACCTCTTATAAAAAACCTGGTCCGAAGGGAATCATCGATGTGCCGCTTACTGCCGACAAAAAAAATGAACTTTCGCAAGCACTGGAAACGGTTCTTAAAAACGAGGACTGGACTGGACTTATCAATACTGGACAGCACTTTATAAATGAACATCTGGAAGAAGCGGATATTAAGAAAAAAAGCTCTAAAGTCCACTTAAAACTATTGGAATACAAATTCGATAATATTGTAAAAGGATTTCTAACGCGAAAACCCGTCTATCCGGACACAGTCCTGGGTTCTGACGTGCACCTTCAGAAATACTTCGATATCAGCCAGAATGGGTTAGGTGACAATAATATCATCTTAGCCTCAGCTGTATTAGGGGATCTAAAGAGCCGTAGAGACCAGAAAATCGAGCATTATTACGCACTGCTTATCGAAGAACCTGAAGCGCATCTTCATCCGCAGAGGCAAAACACATTTTTCAATTATCTCAATACGCTTCAGAATTTGGGCGTGCAGATATTCATTACCTCCCACTCTCCTACCATAACCGCCAAATCAGATTTGGACAATCTAATAATCCTCCAGAAGAATTTGGATGACAAGACCGCCCTTTTTACTTCTAAAAATTCCATTCTCACCGATCCGAATAAAGCATATCTCAGAAAATTCTTAGATGTGACCAAGTCGCAGCTTTTCTTTGCAAGCGGATGCATCCTAGTTGAAGGGATATCCGAGGCACTGCTGCTTCCGGTCTTTGCCTCCATTATGGGCAAGGACTATAATCTTGACAAGAACGGCATAGAAATAGTGAACATAAATGGCGTGGCATTCGAACCATTCGCCAATCTTTTCAACAGCAAGGACGAAAAGCAAAGATTATCCACTTTCTGCGCTATTATCACTGATGACGACCGGAGCATCATAAAGGCTGGGAATTTTATAAGCAAGACTGAGACAATCAAAAAAGATCAGGCCCAGGAAATTTTTGATGGACTGAAGACTCTTGGCATTATAGACCAAAACAACAGAATTATCGGCTTTAATCCTGCTGACAGCATCAAAATCAAAGGATATGAAACCAAGGAAGATTTTATTAAAGATGTTCTTACAGCAAAATTCAATGTTATCTCCGACCGGGCAAAAAAGGCGCAGAAATTAGCCGCGGAAAACCTTCATGTCGAGCTGGCCGAGCATACTTTCGAATATGAGCTCATAACGGCATCCGCTGATAATGCAAAAATAATCGCAGAAGTCTACAATGGCATGCATTCCGCCAATTACGTGGACGCCGCAGCAGATAGGTTCTTACTGGCCGCAGACATCCTCAAGAAGCTGAAATCCAATAAAGACAAGTCTGAATTGGCAGAGTCTCTTTCTTATGCATTCGATATGCACCCCAATCTTCGAAAACTTTTTATTATTCCTGAATATCTGCAGAAGTCTATAAAATGGGTTATTGATAAAAAACTTTAGTTATGTACGGCAGCTTATCTGAATCGCAAAAAATAATTTTGGATTACAATGATGGAACAGTAGTTGTAAAAGCTTGTCCGGGAAGCGGCAAAACATACTCGCTTGCCGCAAGGATATCCAGGCTTTTGAAGGAATCTCAAGCAGGCAAAAAAGGCTTGTGCGTAATTTCATTCACCAATATCGCATGCATGGAAATCGAAGACAGGCTTGCAAATAATTTCTCAACAATAGTTCCATTAAAACATCCTCATTTTTTTGGCACTATAGACAGTTTTATCAATACTTTTATTTTTCTTCCATTCGGCCATCTGATAATGGGCTGCGATTCAAGGCCGGAGCTTGTAGGCGAACCCCATGCTCCGTGGAGCGTTAAAAGATCTGACTGGGATTACGACCAGTATTTCGACAAAACCACTTTTGACGCTGACGATATGCTTATTCCGATCGCCCCGTATCAGGCTTTTGGTTTCCGATGGAATTATTACAATAAAGACGGCAAAACTGTAAACGGCAATATATTGAGAATAATGAGGTCAAAAAACACATTGTTCAAGAAAGGATATGCCAACCAGTCCGATGCCAACTATCTTTCGTTAAAGGTTCTTCAGAAATATCCTTTGATTGCCCAAAATATCGCTCAAAAATTTTCTCATTTCATGATTGACGAATGCCAGGATACCAATGATGTGCATATGAAAATCATTGATATCCTAAACGAACAGGGCGGCAGCAATATCATGCTTGTCGGCGACCGCGACCAGTCAATCTTTGAATGGAATGATGCAAAGCCTGAACTATTCGACCAGAAATATAATTTATGGGATAAAATTCTACTCAATCAAAACAGAAGAAGTTCACAGCTCATCTGCAATTTCATAAAAAACCTATCCTCTTTTGAAGAAATAAATGCAGTCAATGAAAAGGTCAAAGATTCAGCCATAGAACCATCAATTTATGGTTACATCACTCCTAAAAACGCAACTGCAAAAGACAAGACAATAATAACCTTGGAACAGAGCGTCGAAAACTTTAAAGAAATCCTAAACAATTTTCTTGATGAATGCCGCAAGAACAAAATTCCAATAGACAAGGAAAACACTGCAGTCCTGTACAGAGGCAATTCCAGCTCAAAATACTTGGGACTCAGATCCGATCTCAATGATTTCGAAACTATTCCGTGGACCACAAATCATCATCATGTAAAAAATATCATCAAAGGCCGACATATGTATGAGAATGGATCCTTTAACAAAGGCTACAAATTAATGGAAAAAGGATATTTTGAAGCGCTGATGCGCCCTTCGAATCCCCAATTTTACTGCAACACCCAATTTGTGGCAGACAGAATATATACAAACGGGATAAAACAGCACCGCAAGGAAGTTTTCAGTTTTATAGAATGCCTGCCTGCAACCAAATATAAGACTTTGAACGAGTGGGTAGAACAGGCAAACAAGGTATTAAGAGAAGCTGCATTTGCTCTAGAATTCAGAATTGAATCACAATTTGGAAACATAGCCATAGATGATTATTTCGGGCAAGACCTCAACAGTGAAAAACTGCACCCCTTTTATTTTGGAACGGTCCATTCTGTCAAAGGCAAAACATTTCAGGCCGTTTTGCTGCTGCTTGGGAAGAAGGCTGTCCGCAAAAATTATGCTACCATAATAAATTCAGATCCTGCAGTTCTCAATGCAAATGATCTTGAAGAACTCAGAATTGTATATGTGGCCTTATCCCGTCCCGAAATCCTACTGCAGATGGCCGTACCGGATTCAGATCTTGCGCTTTGGACAGGCAAAATGAACTAGCAGCAACGTCTATATTTTGTTTCACACGCTGTCCTGTTGAAAAAACGAAAGTCCGGATCAGGCCAGAAGTGAGGTCCGGCTTCGCAGGAGAATTTTCAGAGCGCAATCCCATCGATTCAGGCTTGAAGGGAAAAAAATGCATCAAAACCTGTAATTTCTGCCAAGTCTGCACCAGATTATTAGCTTCTACATAATGTCTGGAAAGCAGCGCATTCTGCTTTATAAATGTCAGTGAAGTGGCTACAGTATTGGCATGATAGAGGTATTGCAGGCCTTTTTCCCTTAAAATCCTATATACTTCTTTTGAGGGCAGTGCGTAATTTTCCATTTTTTATAAATATTTCTCAGTTTTCCATTCTAATGTCAAGTATACAATACATTGCAGCACCACAATTTAAAAAATGATATGTTTCAGGCGAATCATTCTTAAACAAAAAAATCGTAAATCCATCCAAGTCTATGAAACTCAAAAAGAACTGTTTCAGGGAAATTCTCCTCTGACAATTCAATATCGGTGCAATTAAAATTCCGTCCTATTGTAAAATAATATTTAAAATCATCAGTAAGAAGAATTTTTTTTAGATGCGCTGCATTTTCCACTTTCGATACCGAAACATTAACACTTTTGACATCAATCCAATAGGATCCCCCCAAGTCCTTAATTTTCTCGTGCAGCAATTGGACAAAAAATTCATTATTCAGGTTTGATCTGAGTTTCTCTCTTTCTGTCCTGCTTCCCCTATTTTTGCCAATCATCAGCCAAATACCGATTTCATTGCCTCTTAATATTATCTGGAGCCTTGGATGATCAAAAAGTTTACCTTTGCCGGTCCCATAGTGCAGCCACATAGCGTCAAGATTTGGTCTGCTTCTTGGTGTATGCGCATGGCTGGAAACAATATTGCCGCTTCTTGAATGGCAATGTAAATTATTGAGGCCAAAATCTGTGAATCTTTTATATATTTGGTCATGCAGAGATAAAAACTTTAATTTTACCCGCTTTCTTTTATCTTTCGCCATGTTGGATTTATCCCATTGGTATGCAGCAGAAAAAGCTTCAAAATCTTCAAAACCGAAATACTGTTTTTCCAGATCAATGGCAATCGTTCCTGAAGTCGGTAGCTCTGACCTGAATCTGTCAAAATCCGCTTTATTCACTCTTTGTCTCTGCCTGATAGCGTTATATACTTCAGAGTACTGTGTAATGAGATCCGCATCCAGTTCCATGGAAGATTCATAAAGATCCTTGAACCAACTCCGGATCTCGCCGCACTGATCCTGTGAATCAATCTTGACAGTCATCTCCAGATTATTGGACAAGCCTCCCTGAGTGGTGTTCGCTGAGCCGATAAAAGCAACATACCTGCCATCTTTTTGTTCAATCAGATAAACTTTGGGATGAAAGGTGTACTGAGGCTTGCATACTTTTGTCTTTGTTAACCCATCGTTGCTTTTTTCTAATAACAGTTTCAGCATTTGGGGATTGACCGCCAAATCAAGACCTATAACATAATTGCATTTACAGTCCGAGGATTTGTTTTTTTCTATAAATTCATAACCTGATCTGGAAATAAGAGCCGTAGCTATAAAAAAAGCTTTTGCGTCCTTAAGAGCCGGTCCCAATTCCTTTTCTAAATTTAAGATCATTTTTACAACTAGTTTAATTAAATCTCATAGGGCTAAAATAACTAAATTTGATTATTACAAAGCATCAAATATAAACTGCTGTTGTTCCTGCCTAAATGCAGAACTTTATTGCAGTCAGATGTATTTCAACGGTGTCGGTGCATGGTCCATACTGGCTGCGGCCTCAAAAATTCTTTCAAATACTGAAATCAGGCCGCTCCAATCATGATCAGACTGCAAAGCTTCTTTTTTTTGCGCAGCTTTAGCTTTTTTGAAGTAGTTCTTCTGAAGCCGGGCTTTGCCTGAAATTTCTCCCTGAAAAATTTTCAGCTGTGGCTCAATACTTCTCCATTTGACCGGGGCCAACTGGCCGGCATCGTCTGCCAGGATATCAATTCCCAAGTACATCTCAATGCTGCAGGCGCATCCATTGACATTTTCATGCTTTATCATCCCATCAGACCCGATGGTAGGATAGCTGTCTGCAAGCTCTATTGGAGGCAGGGATATTATTCTGAAATTTTCCGGGAATTTTATTTTTTTCAGGCGCTGAAACGATGCCAAACCAGCCGCATCGTAATCAAACAATACTATAATCTTATTGCTGATTCCTGCTGCGGCAAAAGACTTGACAGTCTTTTCCAGCATCGCCGATCCCCCCTCCGCCTTATAATCATCAAAATCGAGAAAAGAAAAATAATTCGACACCTGCGGATATAGTAATCTCAATGCTTTCATTAAAATTTTACTGTCGGAAGCCCCTTCTGTGAGAATAATGATTTTCTGGAATGGCAAAGAAGAATCAAGATAGGATTGCGCCGTATGGGCACAAACAGGCTCCTTTTCCCCATAATATCCTGAATAGACCACATCGGTCAAATCCAAAACCAATTCTGAATCCGGATCTGCGGCTTCCAATAGGCCACGAAGAACGTATCCTATGCCAATATTTGGATATCCTAAATACATATCCTGATGAATATCATCAAATTCAAGCATAAAATGAACAATACCATCCTGCTGTTCAAGATTCTCGCTGTAATCTGTAATATTATTTTCGAAGATATGCTTAATTAGATCTATCCAATGCCCAAATCCCCCCTTCTTTAAAGTATTTAGATGATCGATATCATCTTCACAATCAAATTGAGCTCTGGTCAGTAAAGCATTTTCTATACCCTCACTGTATTTGCGCTTAACTTTATCCAAAGTATAGCCCATAATTTCAAGCCTGAGTTTTATGGCCGATGCAGAAGCCGCATACTCGCAGGTCGGCACATTATCATCATCAGCGATAGGACTGCTGTAATAGGTCTGGTAGGGTACCATACGGCTTCGACGGTCTTCTTCAGTAAAGAAACACGACCACGAGGTGCTGATATAACTTTTTGACTGGTCTATTTCGTAACCATTTAATGCTAACGTGCAATAACTTCCCATATAATTTAAATTATCAAAACAAAATTTAGCCCGAAGAGAGATACAGCTGCTAAATTCGTTGAAAGAAATCTAATCTTTGATTAGCCAATTTCAATAGAACCGGCTTTCCCCTAAAAATCGTAAACTGAAATAAAAAAATGCAGTTTATGATTATTAAAATCAGTATTCATAGTCAAGCAATTCGCTTTCTATCCCAATATCCCGCAGCAGAAAATATACGTCTTCGGCTATATCTGTTGATGTAAAATTATAGCTGATGCTGCTTCCGTGATAAATATTGTGATCCTTGATTATAAATCTCAACTGAAGCAGTTTATCAATTGTCAATTTCGAAAAGAACTTAAAGGCTCCAAGATCCAGTTCCGCAAACAAGACCATTTTTGAAAGATCTGCTCTGCTGTATATTCTTGCAAAACAAGATAATTCAATATCGTTCAAATCTTTTACTCCTTCAATGATGATTAGGTCCTTGTAGTTTATTTTCTTGCCCTCAGCTAAAATCTGTCCGGCATAATATCCCAAAATCATAGCTCCATATATGGACTTAGAGTTGATTGCGTTTTCAATCGTATTGCTTAAAAAATCAAAATTTCTTTCATTTTTCAGATAGTCTTTCAGCTTATCGACATCCTTAAAATCAGTAAGGCCATGATCATGCAGGCTGCCGGCGTATGATTTCAGGAATTTCTTGAATTTTCTCTTTTTGTTAAAAGTGTACAGCGAATGAATGGCTTTGATAGGCGCAAAGACATCAGCCGCCGTATCGGTCAGATCTTTAACAGGCTCAAAATATGCGTCAATTATATCATCCAGCCTTTCAACATTATCCATTACGTTTTTGCTAATTCCTATAATATCCATATACAAAATTTTTATAAAATTTATTAAATCTAAAATACATAATCATAAATATGGCTGCTCCGCTGAAGCCAAACTTTATAGTTCTTTGCCATCAGCTGCTAACTGCTTTTAAGAAAGCAAAATCCTGTCCTGAAGTTCTAGTCCTATTGGATTCTGCCTCGAAACCAAGTAGGTCACTATTTTTTTGAATCGAAGGAAAAGCTGCTTATCTGATTTGAATTGGATTGCGCAGTTCTCCCATAAAAAGCTCGCAGTTCCTGCCAGATAATTCTCGTGCGCAAACTCAACGCGAACAAAACCTTTACGCGGTTCAATCTTGTCGCCAATTGCGCCAAGCTCCAAATAGTGGACTACGATATCCAGCCCTTCTCTGATGTGCTTCATGCCAGGTTTTATTCTCATAAGAATCAAGATACGATATACCGTATCTTGATCGTATCTCCTATTCTGCGCCCATTTGATAACTTCCAAAATAGCCTTGTCATAAAAAAAAGAATACTCGTCGGCTGTCCACCACTTGATCATGGTGCCATTAATACCCAGCAAAGCGTGGTGGATATCCTTTCCGCTATAATGGCGATCCACCTTCCATGCTTTGCATTTCTCTGCAAAATCAATCATAGCGAGCCACGTCGCATAAATATTTGTTTTTTTATCGTCGCGTACCAAGTTGTTAATGAAAAAGCTTTCCATGAAGATAATGATCGCATCAGCCATCTGCGGACCGTATAAGAACAGCGGCTTCCATAATTCTTCCGAAAGAGAGGTTGCCAAGGCTTCATCATCGAGAACCAATCTGGAAATTTTTCCAAGCAGCCATACATCAAATTCATCGGGATACTCGCTTCGATCTGAAAAATTCTCTTTTGCGGGGCCCTGTTCGAACAAAAGCTGTTCATAGAGCTGTTTGAGGAGCTGGCAGAGATGCTTGCTATCTTCCACTTCAAGACCGTCCAGATCCGGCACCACAACAAATGCATGATGGAGCATTTCCTTACTTATGCCGGGACTTTTTGCAAAATCATCTTCGAATGGATTCCAGCTGTTGATGGTTTTTGGACGTACGCTGCGAATTTCGGCCCAGCTGATGAGTTTTTTTTCAGTCCTTCCATAAATGAAATCCTGCGTGATTTCATCAATATATTTACTGTAATCGAAGCGCTCAGCTTTTGCAGCAGATTCCCCAAAACCATAATCAGGTATTGCTGAACTGAAATTTCTGTCAGTCCCGACAGCATTTAGTATAACCAGATTCTGTAGCTGCACAAAATTTGCCTCCGACCATGATAGCCGCTCAGCCATTTCATAGAACAAAATGCTCAGGGTATCATAAGGGCATTTTACTGCCAGCATTGCAATTATGCCCCGTACCCGTATGCTGTTGAGATCACTGCTCCAGATGAAAGATAAGATCCTTGCCGCAAAAGCGCTCCAGGAATCGCCCATATCAGTTTGATAAAATGAATTAGGCTGCGGCTGATAGCCTCTTACTGCGTTTTCAATATATGCAATCATCCATTCCACGCGATCCGGGTGCTTATCAATCCAGTTTTCCCTACTGTAGAAAAGAAATGCACAGCCAGCCAAAAAGCATTGCTGGCTTCCGCCATATGATAAATACGGAATATCGTCAGGAACCTGGGAAATGTTTAAAACGGTGTCCCATAAACTTGAGCATTCCTCTGCATTAAGCTTGGTTCCATTTTTAATTCCCTGCAGGCATTTGAAAGGGAAAACAAGCAGGTCAAATCCCAATTCGGCATCCGACCTTGCAGATTCGAGTTCTTTGCTTAATGATTTGGGTTCTTTATATATCAAGGGCGAGTCTGGATCAGACCCTTGTGCAATATAATTATCCAAGTCAAAAAAAGAGATCAGGCGCTTCAGATAGTCCGAATACCGCCTGTCATCCTTTATTCCATCAAGCAGAATAGTCCATTGTTTCCTTATTTCCCTGTAAAGCTGCTGCAACTGCACCTCTTTGAGGAACAAAGTGATGCATACCCCGCCCATTGATCTGTTCCTTTGCGGCATATTATGCCATTGCGCTGCCAGCTCTCTTGTTCTTGAATCGAAGCTTTGGGATCCAATAAGCTGATGGCCCTCTATGCCGGTTCCACGAAAATCCAGATCCTTTTCCAAAAAGTAAAAATCAACTACCGGCAGCAAATCTGCCAGCGGTCCCAAATAAAGTTCAGCCTTATATTTGCCAAGCGAGTTGAGAACACCCAGGAAGGCAACAGATGCCCCTTCCTTTAAGATTAAATCAATATATTTGCCGATATCATTTGCCTTATCAATCTCATCCATAAGAAATTTTTCAAGTGCCTGCAGGGCGCTTACCACAGAATGAGGCGCTCCTGTGGCATCCCTGAACCAATAATACATATAAAAATCACCGATGTACTTCCTCTCTGCTCCATCATAATTCATCTGAAGCGACGGCACGGGCTTATTTTTATGATTAAAATCATTAGTCCACTGCTGTGCTGCGAAATTAACAAACTTAAGCACAAGATTAAGCCCCGCCAGAGGCTGGAGTCTGAAAAAAGCCAAAAATGGGCCTCTGGTATAAAATGGAGGAAACCAGCCTCTCGGATCTTTGATATCCAGATTGTAATGCGAGGAACCATAGCCAAAAGAAACTTCTTTGGGCCTTTCGATCAACAAGGCAAGGATTACCTCCATTGCAGCTTCCGGACAAGCGGCGATCAGGGGCGTCAGGGCATTTTCATCCAGGCAGACTTTTTGAAACTCCCTATCCACATTTTCGTAAGGCCCGTCTGGCCACTGGATTTTATCCCTGATTTTTGATGATGCAAATAATGATATTACCGGACTGGGTACCATTTCGGATTCAGGATCTTCCACGGGATTCCTTTCAACCTTGATTCTCTTGCACAATTTTAATGCAAGTTCTGTGACCTCCTTCGTATATTCATTCGCGGCAGCCAGAAATGCCTTGTAAACAAACTTGTCTTCGTCTGCTTTTGCATGGCCATTATTAAATTTAAAATCGAACATCTTTCTGGCATTTTCCAGAGCCAACTGTGCTACTTCCTTTCTGAACGGCACTCCAACACTAGTGTTATTAAGCCACATCAAGCATAGCGCAGCAATTTTTTTGCTTGAATAAATTATCACCTCTTTCCTGAAATCATATAAGAATACAATCAGACTGGGCCAATATAGGTAATCTGGCACCCTGAAGTAGGAAGCAGCTTCTGTAGCAGTAAATATGCCCTGGCTTACTGCCCTGTGCAAAACCTCCTGATTAGGCCTTGTCGCCTTAATCAGAAACTGTCCCATGAAACGATCGAACAGCTTGCCTTGATCCTCCTTCAACAAATCATAAACTGCTGACAAATGATTAAATGGATCAGCTGAAAAAAAGATGGATTCAAGCAGAAGATCCTGGACTATTTTTTCTGCGGGTTCAAGTTCTGACAAAGATTTCATAAAAGTTTTCCATGAGCTCCCCAGATCATTTTTATCAAGCAGATATATCCCATAAAGCCGTATGGCTTTGCGCCAGAGCGGCGAGCCTAATTCAAGGGACAGCAAATAGCTTTTCAAATCAAGATCTTTTGAACGCAGAAGCTTATATCGCGCCCAATCAC
Organism: Flavobacterium chungangensis; assembly: GCF_042654045.1. Classification (NCBI taxonomy): domain Bacteria; kingdom Pseudomonadati; phylum Bacteroidota; class Flavobacteriia; order Flavobacteriales; family Flavobacteriaceae; genus Flavobacterium; species Flavobacterium chungangensis. The sequence goes on along the minus strand of NZ_JBHSFY010000012.1, from coordinate 90,200 downwards.
CCAAAAGATCATGGCTAAGGAATAATTTATCATCATTCTCATAAATTATCTTACCTTGTTTTATCCTATCAAGAGGCATCAATTCATTTATGCTGAATTCCGAAACCGGAACAGCGGTGCTGAACATCTGCGCCTGCTTTTCGGCATACACCTGCATAAATCTGGATCCCGTACTATCAAATTCTTCTTTCCAAATCCAGTCTATAATTGTCGTTTCGCCTAAAAAAGCACTTTCCGGAACCACCCTGCCCGATAATAATTTAACCGCAAGAAGATCCAAATATTTCAAATTGTTCAGAATCAAAAGAAGATGTTTGTGCTTGAACAAATCCGACAATTCAGGAATTTCTTTGTAAAACAATTCCAGATGTTTCAAAATATCAAGCTCAACGCTGCAGCTCTCAGATTCAAAAGGCAAGTTGATCCTAAAAAAACGCTCCACAACATCGCCATAATCATCGTTCTGGCAGGTAAAGATTATCTTCCATTGCGATTCCGGCTGAAGGGCTGCTTCGAGCATCTCATGCAATATCCTCAAATCGTCCTCTTTGAAGAAGCGGTCTATACCATCGATTACCAGAAATGAGCAAGGTTTCTGAATCCTTTCAAAGAGCTCACCAATGTTATGCTGCAGCCCAAAGAATTCTGCCAGATTATTTTTCTGTATGCTTAGAGAATCAATCCATACATAATTATTTTCAAAATCACTTTCACGCTCAACAAGCTTTTTGACAAGCGCTGATTTGCCGCAGCCTGATCTTCCCAGTACAAAAACGGCCTTATTTTTGTCTATTGCCTTTCTTAATTCGTCGATTTCTTCAGTTCTGGGAAGATTAACCTTTCCTCCTATAGAATCACGGATAGCCGAAACTGCCGCATTGCTTTTCGCATATATTTTCCGCCAGTCGGCTACATGGTTTGGAAAGCCTTTCAAATCATATTGGTTGCGGAATCTGCCTATCAGTTTTTTATAGTCAAGAAAACCAGAAACGGGAGACAGCTCAGAACCAATTGTGCAGAGCGACTCATAAAGCTGTATTTCATTTTTCCCATCCGGTTCACTGAGAATTTCTTTTGCCATCGCAATAATGGAATTTTCATCTGTCGAATTCGACTTTTCAAAATCAAACTCCAGGAAGAACAGCCTGCCCAATAACAGGACGGTATCTTCCTGTGTCAAGCCATATTTTGATGCCAATTCGGGAGGTGCGTTGAAGCCCTCAAAAAGTCTGCGTTTAGTTTTCGAAAAGCCTCCCTGATCTTTTGATATGCGTTCAGCAAAGGTCTTGGGATCCATTTCCTTAGCAATCGCAATCAATTCAGTCAGATCACTGGATATTGATGGACGTATCAAAGAATTTACGATGCATAGATAGTCTCTTGCAGGGTCAAAAACCTTCTGCGGTTCTCCCACATACTGATTCCAAAGGTCATTCACAAGATCCTTGCTGGGTCCCTTGGTATTGAACTGAATATTGCTTTTTACCGATACTGCAGTCCTGGAGATTTCTCCATGAACGTTCTGCTGGGTCAATAGAAGATCATCGAAGAGCCATCCCTCTGCCCTAACCTGAAAATCTATTCTGGTAATCTTTCCCAGCCCGCGGCTTAATGCTATCGCATCTGCCAAAAAATGGGCGCAGAACCATGCGGTAACCTTATGCTCAAAAACAAATCCTCCTCCTCCTGTTTGTTTCGGCGTTGCGACTTCTCTTATTTTATTGTTCTTATTATCTGCCATCTGTCCAATCTTAAAATGAAAATTCAAGTACTTTGAAGGAGGAACTAAAATATGGAAATAAACAAGATAAACCGCAAATATTTTCTGCTTCGAGGGCAAATAAACTGCTGCACAAAAACAGATGGCGCGACGCACCAATCAATTTTATCAGCAGCGCCAATAACTAGATATCGCAATCTTCATTAAGCCAGCTTCAATTATCTTTCTTATTGACCACCAAGTGCGATAGTGCCGAATCATTCAGCAGACGTTCCATTTCTGAATTAATGATATCCTGCACGTCCTGTTTAATCTGCAGATAATTCCGCTGAATCATAGATTCATCAATTCTGCGGACCAATGGGATTTCCTTAAAACTGTCTTCCTCTTTTCTCAAAGAATCATGATCATTAATGATCTCGCTGTGAAAAGTTTTGAGTTCAATTTTGCAGTCGGGATTATCAGCCACCATGCCCACAAATTCTCCTGAACTGAGTGCTGAAATTTTAGATGGCGGAACTGCCGATTCCAATTGTTTTGAGCGGCTGATGGAGGTATCACTGCTGTTGATTGAAAGACTTTCCCTGTCCTGCAGAATTTTGCCAAAACGCTCTGATAACTGCTTGGAGGTATCACCTGTTACCTGCCCTGAAATGATGTTTCCAGTGATATTCATAATTACATCTGCCTGCTCTCTTCCATAGTCCTTTCGAAGCTGGCTGAAATCCTGAATTCCTAAACATGTGGCCACTTTATTACTTCTTGCTGTTGCGATAAGGCTGTCCATATTGTTGAGATAAATGGTCGGAAATTCATCAAAAATGAGGCTAGATTTGAGCCTGCCTTTTTTATTTACCAGCTTTACCAGCCTGTTTACATACAGGGATAAAACCGCTCCGTAGATCTGTATTTTCTGCGGATTGTTTCCCATGCAGACAATCTTGGGCTCGTCTGGATTATTAATGTCTAAAGTAAAATCATTACCTGACAGCACATAATAAAGCTGGGGAGACGACAAACGCGCCATGGCAATTTTAGCGGTGCCGATCTGCCCCTCCAGCTGGTCATTTGCCTCCTGTAGGTAAGCACTGATAAAAGGATTAATCAGCACCTCAATTTCCTTTTCTGTCCTAAGTAATGTAAAGAGATTATCGTAATCTGCCTGCATAAGTTCAATGACATGCGGCAGGGTACAGAATTCCCCATCACTATACTTTCTGAGATACCAGATAACAGCGGAAAGAAAATTAATGGGAGACTCTACAAAAAAGTCTCCCTGCTTTCTAATCCATTCCCTGTTGAGCCCCATCAAAATGGTGCGGGCAGATTCCGATGCGTCTGTAATATCTTCCATTCCTTTTGGATCCAAAGGATTGCATCTGTGCATAATTTTATCAAAATTTATAAAGTAGCATTTGGGAATTATTTTATAGGCTTCTTTATTTTTTTCAAAAGTATTGTAGACGATTTTGGAGAGATCATCATACTTGAAATCATACACAAACATGCTGAATCCTTTCTGTATATGCTGGGTTATAACATGTCTGATGACAAAATAGGATTTTCCGGAACCGGGACTTCCTAAAACCAACACTCCCCGAAATGGATTTATAATATTAATCCAGCTTTTTCGGATCCTATTTTTCAAATAATAGCGGGCAGGAAGGTTAATGGAGTATTCATTTTCCAAAAGCCTTTCTTCCTGAGGAAAAGTTTCATTCTCCCTGTTAAAAACATCTACATTCTGAAATTTTGTTTTTATTATTCTGGATAATAAAGTTCCTCCTGAAAGCATCAACAGGAATCCCAAAGATGTTACGCTAATATAGATTCCAGATTTGTAAACTCCATTAAGGGGAAGATAAAAAACAACCACTGCGGCAAAGTAAACCAACAGACCGTTGAAAATATAAACCAAAGCTATTCTGTAATTCATCTTCTGGTCTTTTTTCCCTCTCGCTCCTATGAGAGAAACTGCCAATAGCAGCAGTGAAAAAAGTTTGGATTTATGGAAATCATCAAAAAGTCCAGTTTTGGAAATCCTGCTTATAATTTTCTCCATGATTTCACCTGCAAGATGACAGCGCACAAAAGCTTCATAGCAGAAAAAATAAAAATGCAATACCAGTATAATGATACTGATTAATCTTGTCATATCCAGTATTTTTCTCAGCGCCTGTTCATTCTCTCCTGTCTGCATAGCCATTTTCTTTAGATTTATAAATTATTAGAACGTCTTCTTACTCTTTTCTTTTTTGATGCTTTTTTAAGCTGATTTGGAACATAAGAAACATCATTTTCAACCTTGGTTATTACCTCTATCATCTTTTCAACAGCAGATTTGAAATCAAGGGATTTGAGATCCTGCTGCAGGTCTTTGAAAACGTTTTCCTTATTGTTTTCCAGACTAACAGCTTTATTAGATTTAGATGTCTCAGACAGAATTGGAATTGGCTTTTCTTTTTCCTTTTCAAAAGATAAACGGCATCGCTGCTCTATCAATTTAGAACTGTAGGGCTTTCCTAAATCGCTTCCGTTAAATACGCATTTTGAAGTGTGGTCCACATAAGTAATCCCATAAAGCTGTCCTCCCTCACTTTTTCTGAAAACTATATTTATTCCCTCCTTTTCCATCTTTAATGCAAGATCAGAAAGCGAAACACAGCTGTTTAAAAATATACGATCAACAGCACTGGCAATTCTCTTCTTATGGGATGCTGTCTTAGTATTCAGCAGAAACTTCTTCTGCAGAAATTTTAAAGTCGGTTTACTATAAAATCCGCTTGATTTCAAAGGAACACCCACAGGTTTTCCATTCTCGTCCAGCGTTCTGTAAACCAGACCATTTTTTTTGAATATTCTTGAATTTTCCTCGCCCCTGTCCGCCTTTACATTATACAGCCCCAGTACTGCATTCAGCTCGGAGAGGCTTTTGTATTTGTATGCCGGAAGCACATGATCAAGAACCGACTGTACAGCGCTTTTCGATTCTGTTCTGCCGTATTTAATCTTTGAAAGCACAACAGGTTTGACAAGCTCATGTCTGGTTTTTTTCTTTTCCTGAGCCTGAACCAGACCGAACATTTTTTCAATCTCCTTTCGCGCCGCCTCAGACTGATTTTTTCCTATATTCTGCATATCAATCCTGCTGCCGTCTTCACGAACTTTTATAGATACCAGATGCAGATGCGGATGTCCCGCATCATAATGCCTGTAAATGAGATAAGGCTGGTTTCCAAAACCTATTTTCTGCATATACTGCGATGCTATTTCAAGCATCTTTTCATTTGATAATGCAGATTCTGAAGGATCAAAATTCAGTGAAATATGCACGCTGTTCCTCTTTACATTTTCATTAAGTGAATTCTGTTTCAGAAGTCTGTTAAGCTTCATCACACCAGTTAATTTTGCAGCTTCCAGAGGATAATTCCCTTCCCCGATACATTCGGCAATTCCTTCTTTCACTTTATTTTCGTTGTAGTTAAAAATATTATGCACAGAATTGCCTGTCTTAATTACTGCAACCATTTTTCAGTAATTTTCTGGAAGTGAATTTTAATTTCCTCCACCTTCTCCAACAGTATTTTCCGTTCGAATTCAGAGTTTAAAATCCATGTTTTAAATTCCGGAATCTGCCTCAGGGTATGCAGTTTTTTTACAGACTGATTGAAGTTGTTTCCAAGAGAATGAAGCTCCCTTTTGAGCCTTATAACTTCAGCCATAAATTCATCAAGCGACTCGTTTCTATACTTTACAGTGACGGGCTTATTAAACAAATGCATCCGTATATAATCGCTGAGCTTTCGGCAGGTGCTTGCTTTCCATTTTCTTTCTATTTTCTGATATTCTTCAGGCGTAAAACGCAGTCCCACAATCCGTGTTCTGTTTGAAGTTTCCTTTTTCATCATCAATCATTTTCATTACTTTTTCAATCTCTTTTAGCCTTTCAGTTTCACTGCCTACGAGTTCCGAGTATAAGGCAGCAAGATTCGGTTGTTTAACAAACGGACATCTTGCCGATTGCAGGAACGTGGCAATCTTTCCAGATATTTGAAATATTCATCCCAAATCAGCTTACTTAAACCTAATTTATCCACTAAATTAATTAAGCACTTTGGATTAAGCCTATCATGGTTATATTATGTCCATGAGAATCAGCGATATGCTCATTACCTTTATCTCAATTAAATATTAATTTAAAACGCTCGAATTATGATTACAAAAAGTGATGTTGCCAAGCTGCTGGATACCGTTTTGAGTATCCCTGGCATGAGTGAGACGGTGAAGATTGATTTAAAAATTTCACGCAAAAATGTACTGCTGCTTAGTTATTTTATCGAACAGGGACTCCTATTGGAAAAGGATGATTCGAGTTTGATGGGAATTGTTTCCGAAGAAAGTTTAACCGATCTGAAAAACATCTCGGAGGAATGCCTTCAGAAAGCAAGTCTGGTGGAACTGAATCAAAAACTTCAGACTTTAAGCCAGGCTTTTAAGTAATAATCCGTTGTTTTAAAATGCAATAAAAGTGTCCATAAAGTATTAATATTTTAATGGACACTTTTTCATTATATTCCCAAATAAAATTGGCTCGATTTTCAGAACTTTTGGCTTAATTTTAATAACAGTTTTATAAAATCATGCTTCTAAATTTGTATATCAATTTTTTCTTTTCCATCTTCTCAAAACCGAAAAAGAAAATGCAATTTTTTAAGTTATGAAATTACACATTAATTTAAATAACACTTTTGTAGAGGTAACTTGTCTACTTTATGTACTACTGTTCGTTTACGCATCAGTTTCAAAAATATTGGATTTTGAAAGTTTTCAGGTTCAGCTGGGACAGTCTCCATTATTGAGCATTTATGCCGGATGGATGTCATGGCTGGTAATTTCTCTTGAAATTTTGATTTCTATCTTACTGCTTTTTCCGAAGACGAGGGGAATCGGATTGTGGGCGAGCTTTAATTTAATGGTCATGTTTACGGTTTATATTTTTATTATTCTTCACTACAGCTCCTTTGTTCCCTGCTCCTGCGGCGGAATATTGGAAAAAATGACCTGGCAGATGCATTTGGCTTTCAATATCGTTTTTGTGCTGTTGGCTTTAATAGCCATAATTTTTAAAAAAGAAACTGGGACAATATTTAAATGCCATAAATCTGCAGGGATTGCAGTTTCTGCTTTTTTAAGTATCGCCACAGTTGTGGTTCTCTACATTAATTCGGAAAGTGAAATGCATTATAACAACCCCTTTACAAGGAGATATATAAAGACGTCTATCCATTATGTGGCATCAAAAGATCTAAAATTTAATTCCTATTATTTTGCGGGCTATAGTGGTTCTAAAATCTATTTCGGCAATTCCGTGGCACCACTCAGCATGCTGAGTATTGATACTGCCTTCCAAAAATTTGAAAAGATAAGAATTGATTTCAAAGATGAGGGCATACCTTTTAAATATGTAAGAATTTATATTCGCGGCAAATATTTTTACCTTGGGGACGGAACTGTGCCGCGAATGTTCAGAGGCAGCACCTCAAGCTGGAAAATCGATTTAGAGTTCAAAGGGATTCCTAGTTTTACCAGTGCAGCAATTATTGACAGCACGTCATTCGTTTTCCGCAATAATACGGGAGAAAACGGTTCCAATATAATTGGTATTTATAATGCAGATGACAGCATTAAAGTCAAATATTCCCCTTACCTGCTCAAAAAACAGATTGACGGAATTTTTGATACGGACGGCAGTCTCCAGTACGATGAAAAATCAAAAAAAATCATATATGCATATTTCTACCGTAATGAATTTTTGACAGCTGATAAAAATGCCAATTTGATCAATACCGATCATACCATCGACACAACTACTAAAGCCAATATTAAAGTAGCAAAACTGAAAGGCGGAGATCAGAGAAAGATGGCTGCGCCTCCCATGATGGTCAACGCTGGATTCAGCGCCTATGATAACTGTCTCTTTATGCGCTCTAAGATCCGAGGATTTTATGAGAATGAAGATTTATGGGAAAACGGAGGAGAAGTTATTGATGTGTATAATCTAAAAAAACGGTCGTACGTATTAAGTATTCCGATTTTCGGATCACATAACGGCAGGTTTAAGGAATTTATGGTCACAGGGACACATCTGTATCTGATATTTGGAAATACATTAATGATCTATAAATTTCAAAATACTTTAAAAAAGGAAATAGATAACCTTTAAAAAAATAAAAAAAATACTAGCTGGTTTCAGGAAGAAAGATCGAACACCTGTAGAAAAAAGTAGATCATGTTTAACTTAATATGCATTTTTATGAAAACGAATTTTTTTAAAAGCACACTGCCATTTGCAGCAGTTGCAGTATTGGGAATTTCGGGAGCATTTTTTACAACATCAATGCAAACTGCAAAAGAAGTAATACCAATCAGTGGCTATATTTCTGTAGCAGCTCCTTGTGATACTTACGTAAAAGAATGTAGTGATGGACCTACTCCTCTTTGTACCGCAAACGGACAGCAACTTTATGACCAGTTCACTTGCAGCCAGGCGCTGCATGAACCTGAAAATTAATTTTTAATTTTTTAAAAGCAATGCAGTTCATAATAGAACTGCATTGTTTGTTAAATTTTATCACTGCATTTTAAATAATAATCAAACCACTCAAGTATTCTTTTTGAGAGATCGATTTGATTGTTTTCCTGTTCCACCGTATGACCTTCATTTGGATATAATAACATTTTACTCGGTTTTTTTAAAATTCTAAGTGCCATATGCAGTTCAACACTTTGATACCACGGCACATGGTAATCTTCTTTGCCAGTCCAGAGCAGCAAGGGAGTATTTATTGCCGCAGCATTGTGTACGGGTGAGTTTTTAAGATATAAGGCAGTATCTTCAAATAAGCTTTTGCCCATTCTCCACTGCTCATCAGTCTGGAAACGCGTTGCATTTGGCTTAAAGAAATTCTTATCAATTGATAAATAAAAACTGCTCAAGTCTGAAATTGATGCCCCGGAAACGGCACATGCAAAAATATCTGTCGCAGTTACAATGTAATTTGTCTCATAACCTCCGAAGGAATGTCCCATTAATCCGATTCTTTTTTCGTCAATGATCCCTAACTTTAAAATTTCTTTTACTGCTGTAAGGGTACAATCTAAAGCGCTGCCTCCGATATTGCCATTTTCCTGCTCAATATCAGGTGACAATACAAAGTAATCTTTGGAACATAAAAACGGAGGATTATATCCATAACTCTGAAACAGGGTGGGATTATAGAATTTGTGAAGTCTGTTGGACTGGTATTCATAGATATTGACAATCATCGGATATTTCTTGTTCTTATCATAATTGAAAGGATAATAAAGAATTCCTTTTAGATCTTGTCCTCTTGAATTACTGTAATATATTAGTTTAGGCTTGCTCCATTGAAAATTAAAATGATGCGGATTACTTTGATATACAACCTTTGGTTTTTTATTTTTTTCTTTTAAAACAAAACGCGGAGGCAAATCAAAACGTTCTTCCTTGTAGATGTAAATGTCCCTGTTTTTCAGAAAATAAATTTTGTCAGATAATAAATCTTCATAGACAATTGCCTTTTCGTTAACATCCTTATTCCATTTAAAATAGCCTGCTTTTTTATCACCGCCTAATGCCTTGAGAATAATCTCCTGGTTAAGGTCTATTGTTTTTGATTTTACGCGATCGTAAACGAAGTCGTATCTGTCCGATTCATTTTCGACAGCAATCCTGAATTTTATTTCTTTTTCCCTGCCGTGAGTCAGCCGTTCAAAACTACTTCCGTCTGGTTTAACCTTCCAAAGATCATACTGGTCATAAATGATAAAATCAGAATCATCGCTGCTCCACCCCGCAGCTCCAAAACAGTTGTTGCTCATGTTTAGATAAACTTTTCCAGAGAAAGGCACGCCTATTTTTTGGGTAACATTAGCAGTTGTTTTCTTTCTGATATCGTATACCCACCAGGCATTATCTTTAAAATACGAAATATATTTTCCAGAGGGTGATGCAAGAAGATCATATATAATCGCACTTTGTTTTTCAACAATCTTGTCTTTTTGATTTGTTTCTAGATCTATCGTGTAAAAATCCATTGGGCCGTCAGTATCCAGCTGCGGTTCATAGTCTTTCGGGTTGCACACTATAGCGTATTGATCATCGCCGGTTAGAGTTCCTATTGGTAAACTGCTTGAAGTTATTGAGTTGAATGTTTTCTTTTCTGGAATCCAGACCGCAAGATGCTTATTTTCGATATAGTTGCCTTTAAATTTTTGCAAGGGATAAATAAATTGATCTGAAGCATTCCAGATTTCTACATCAGTCAATGCACTGCTCCTGTTTTCTACCGTACTTAGGCTAAAGAAAACTTTTTTTGCATCCTGAGATATTCTTAATGGAAATCTTCCGTCTTTATCTATGTAATTCTCACGAAGGAAATCACTTTGTCCAGAAGGATTAAGCTCAAAACATTTTCCTTCCAGAGAATTGTAAAAATATAAAATAGAATTCCTGCAGTAAGGCTTCGTAAAGCCGTAAAAGGCAATTGAAATACTGCTGTCATCCCAGGTCAGTCTGTCAAATGAATTGGGAGAATTTTCAATAATCCATTCGACAGGTGAAGGTTTCATTAGATTTAATAGACCTACAGAATTTACATTATTATGTATGGCTGTAAATGCAATATTTTTTTTGTCAGGACTCATTACAAATTTCTCGACATTCGGTAAAGTTGATACTGAACTGTCGTTGGTATTGATCAGCTGTAAGAAATTGCTATTACTCTGTAGTATAGCAAGCAGATGAGCCGGTGAGGAATAATTCATGGAGCTTACATTGGAATAGATTTTCTTAGTTCCTGATTTCAGATTTTGGATGATCAGGTTTTTATCCTTATCCATGCAAAGTACATTATTGTCTGAGGTAAATTCGGCTCTTGTAACTTTAGGGAAAAGATATGTTTTCAGGCTTTCTACATTTCGGACATACAGCGTTTCTTCCCTGCCGTCATACTGCATGCGGAAGCTTATCCATTTTCTGTCTGGTGATGCCTGATCAGTAATAAGTTCTCCCCATTCCTTATAATCAGCTTCTGAGAGCTGTTTTTTTTGCACTGCCTGCCCCAGAATAGGGCAGGCTACTAATGGCAAAATAAAAAATGAAATTAAAAAAAATGCTGCTTTCCAAAAACATGTGCACTTTTCTTTTTCTTCCGCTGATGATGCGGAAAGAGTTGCAGTATTGCTAGTATCCTTCATTTTGAGGCAGGAGATTAGGATTAACATTCAGTTCATTTTGAGGTATGGGAAACATTACATCATATGCATTCCATCCGGGTTTTGTAAGGATTAGGATATTACTGATTTCTCCTGTGCGCTTTAAATCAAAGAAACGGTGTCCATATTCACTAAAGAGTTCCTTTCTTCTTTCCTTCGCTACCGCTTTTAGAATCTGTTCTTTTGAAATTGCTGAAGTATTATTTAATCCGGCGCGCGAACGTATTTTATTGAGGTCTTCTTTGGCTCCGATCAGGTCACCTTGCTGTGCTCTTGCTTCTGCCCTTATCAGATATTGTTCTGCCAGACGCAGTACTACGGAGTATTCAAGAGATTCAGTGCCGGCATTGTTGAGTCTGTACTTATAAGCATGGTACCATGTCTGCCCTTGGCCAGTAATGCCTTTTATCCAGTTTGTTCTGCGCAGATCACCTGTTTCCAAAGAATCAATAAAATCAGCAGTTAAAGAAACCAGCGGAGGAGGACCTGAGGTGAAAATAAAGGTAGCTGCTTCATCAGTATTTTTTCCAATGCGCAAAGGCTGGAACTGCCAGATTGTTTCTTTGGATTTTTTTAAGAAAACATTCGTCAGCTGAGACTCTAATTGATAAAGTGAGTTTTGGTTCAGCACCGCTGAGACAGTATTGGATGCTTCTTCCCAATTTCTGTTATAAAGATATGCGCGGGCCAGTAAAGCCAAAACGCCGTACTTATTAGGACGGGTTCTTTCGCTGTTTCTGTATTCCTGCGGCAACAATACCGCAGCTTCCTCTAAATCTTTTAGCAGTAGATCGTAATTAAATTCCGGGCTGTTTTTTTTTACAGTATTGTTAACTGTAAAATCGGTTGAGGTCACGTAGGGAACACTGCCGAACAGATTAATAAGGTAAAAATGCATTAATGCACGGATAAAGAGCGCTTCCCCTTTTAAGCCTTCTTTTTCAGCTTTATTTAGATGACTGCTGTTTTCAAGGCCCTCTATCACAGCATTGGAGGCGTAGATATAATTATAGCTTGTGTTCCAGTAGTTTGCTATGTTACTGTTGGAAGATAAAAGGGAATTGGTGAAAAATGGCATGGAGGAGTCAGTTGGCAATGCATAGCACTGAAATTCATCGGCATAATTACCGAGAGAATTAGACAGACCTAGCGAGGTGCCAGTTAAAATACCCTGATCCCTCATTCTGGAATAAATATCAGTAACAGCTGCATTGGCAGTAGCACTGCTCTGGAACACCGCATCTTTTGTGAGCTGAGATTGCGGCAGATCCACATCTACAAAAGAATCACAGCATGTAAACAGAATAAAGATGAAAAGCGGCAAAAGAAACTTTACATTAGTTTTCTTTTGTTTTTTTATGATAAAATAATTCATGTTTTTTTTATTTAAAAGGTTAGCTGCATACCCGCTGTTATGATCTTTAGCGGTGGCAAAAATCCAGATGTTATAAATTCAGGATCACCGTCTTTGTAATTGGTGATTGTCAAAAGGTTCTGGCCCTGAAGAAAGAACAGGCATTTTATATTTCTGCTGTTCAGCGGCACATCATACGATAATTCGACATTCTTTAAGCGCAGATAAGAACCATCTGTAATTGCTCCAGTACTATTGCTGAATAAAAAATCGGCAGTTACGGCTGCAGAATTAAAACCGGCGGTGTAAAGCTGATAATCGGCACTGCCGTTTGAACCATTCTGCTTCCAATTATTTAAAGATCTTTCCAGCTGATTAGTCATCTGGCCTTGATAGCCATTGTAATAGCTTTTAGCTTTCTGCTTTACAAACTGGAAAAGGAAGTCGATTTTCCAATGATCGAAACTCAGCTGATTCTGTATTCCGCCAAAATATTTTGGATTTAAATTAATAATTGCCTGCTTATCATCCGGCTGCGTTATTTTTCCGTCTTTATTTAAATCCTCAAATTGATATATCCCAGTCGCGGAATCTATGCCTGAATAAACATACATGAGGTTAATGTTCAGCGGTTTGCCTATTATATATTTTTGGCTGTATGTCGAGGCATTTAAATTAGGAAAACTGATTAGTCTGTTGTCGTTCAGAGATAAATTGAAATTGGTTATCCAGCTGAATTTATTTGCCGTAAAGTTCATGGTCCGCAGCGTAAATTCCCAGCCTGAATTCTGGACTACGGCATTAAGATTGGCCTGTATCGATGAAAATCCAGTTGTGCCTGCAAGCGGAACGCCGACCAGTTGATTAGACGAACGGTTCTGGTACCATGCCGCAGTAATAAAAATTCGATCCTGTAAAAGGCCCATTTCAAGCGCAGCTTCTTTTTTTCTGTTTATTTCCCAACTGAAATTCGGATTGTAAAGTCTTGATGGACGAAGGCCTACATATGCATTATAAGATATGCCCGATGAGGTGTAAGTATCCAGATACTGGTAATCCCCAATCTGGTCACTGCCTGTAGTTCCGTAGCTGCCTCGTAATTTTCCGAAACTCAGCCAGTGCATGTTTTTTAGGAAGTTTTCCTTTGAGAAAAGCCAGGCAAGTCCAATAGCGCCGAATGAGGCAAATTGGTTTCCAGGTCCGAAACGGCTGGAACCGTCTCTTCTTCCGGTCAGATTCAGATAGTAGCGGTCATGTAAGTTGTAATTTATCCTTCCGAAAAAAGCCTGATAGCTGTAATTTATCTTATCGTTTAATAAAATCTGGACGGTTGATGCCGAAGCTAAGTCATAAATCAGGCTGTTGGAACTGAAACCGCTTCCAAATTGATAAACCCTTTCCGTATCCTGGTTCTGAAATGTTCCTCCTGCAAGTACTCCGATAGAGCCAAAGGTGTATTCTTTTTCCCAGTGGATCTGCGGCTCTGCGATCCAGGATCTTCTGTTTGTGTTGTTGCGGTAAAGGCTTGAATTCGCACTTGTTACATTGAATGAAGGATTGAAGATAGTGGATGGCGAGGTGCGGAGCTCCATTTGCTGCAAATCGGTAAACCCGAAACTGCTTTTTACAGTTAATCCAGCAGTTAATTCATAAGATAAAACCGCGTTGGAGACAAGATCATTTGATTTAGCTTTTGAAACTGCATCAAGCATGCGCAGCGGATTCTGCCATGTACCGTTTGCCCAGTTCAAATTTCCCTGATCGTCATATAATGATGGAGCATTCGGAGCAAGACTTCGTGAGATCGGAGTGAAGTCAAATGCCGGCTGATTGTTAGTCTGCGAGTTATATCCGACTGAAAAAGAAAACTTAAACTTAGTGTCTTGAGCAGTGTGGTTCATTGTAAACTGCCCGCCTCTTTTTTTATAATCGTAGTCACCCGGAAAGACAGTTGATTCCGTATGATAGGACGAGCTGAATAGGAACTGTGTTTGCTCAGAACCGCCAGAAATATTTGTTTGTAGATCAGTGATCTGCGAAGTGCCTCCTGTCAGTTCATCCTGCCAGTCAGTATACCTGGTCTGATCCCATGTCCCATTGATATCGTAAGCGCCCGCAGGATAAACACTTATTTTATCATTTGCAAATGCTTCGCGGCGCATGGATAAATACTGTGCCGTATCCATTAAATCTAAAAATCGGGTTACCTTTCCAACTCCTGTCGAAGCTTTAATGCTGAAGCTGGTTTTGCCTGATTTTCCTTTCTTGGTTGTTATCAGTACCACGCCGTTTGCGCCTCTTGAACCGTATATTGCAGTAGCATCGGCATCCTTTAGAACTTCTATGCTTTCAATGGTATCAGGATTGATATTGTTCAGGGGACTAGTCACAGAAGGATAGGTCGTAGATGTCTGGCTGTATCCTACGGGATCTGACGAATAGGGTACTCCGTCAATGACATAGAGCGGAGCGTTAGCGTCGGTTCGAATGCTGTTTTGTCCCCTGATCTTAATATCGAATCCTCCGCCAGGCACTCCACTAGTCTGCACAACATTGACACCGGCCATACGGCCCTGCATTGCTGCAAGTATATTAGTTACAGGCTGTGTTGCGATATCTTTAGAAGTAATACGAGCAATGCTTCCCGTACGCTCGCTTTCCTTAACAGAATAATATCCAGCATTGATCTTTACCTCCTGCAGTGTAGTGGTGTCGTACTGCAGCACAATATCGATTCTGCTTCTGCCCTGCACCGGGATAAAAGCTTTTTTGAATCCGATGAAAGAAAACACGAGCGTATCACCTGAACCTGCTGTTATTGCATACTGCCCGCTGTAATCTGAGATGGAAGATATTTCTGCCCTGTTTTTAACTGCGATGGAGACTCCTGGCAGCGGGGAATTTCCATCGGTAACGGTTCCTTGAATTGTAATTTCCTGAAGGGAAAACTTAGAAAGCCGGTTCAAACTTCCGGCAAATGAAGATGAAAAAGACAGCAGCATGCACGAAAAAATCATGCAATAAAATGCCTTCCCATCCTTGTAAAATGAAGAATAATTCATAATATTGGGATTGGTTAGTTAAATATGGATTTGATTAGCTAAGGTCCTCTGCTCTAGTTTGGTCGCTGCAGTAGAGGGCCATTTTTTTATGCATTAAGTAAACGGCTTAATGAAATAAATGAAGTTTTTTTAGGACACGGCAATATGGTTTAACAGTTCTACTTTTAATTTAAAAACGAAACTTTAAATAAAAAAAGAATTATAAACACTATGAATTTAAGAAAAGTTTATGACAAAAAAAGGCATGGAACTCAGCTTATCGTTTCAAAGGTACTTGGCATACCCACCCACAGATAAGTGAGCCCACGCCCGTAAGCGTGAGCAATTTACTTATCATCCTGTGGGTTTAAACTGCCAAGTTTTTTGAAACAGGATTCAAAGCGAAATGCTTCAAATATTTTATATGAAGAATCGCAAATTTACACTTCTATTTAGAAGTATCGAAACAAATATAACAAAAAATACATCATGATACCCTACAAGGTACCAATTATTTTGTTTTTTCCTATGAATTTTAACAAATGAATGAAATTGACTTTATCTCGGAAAGAATAAAATTTGGGAAGCATGTTTTGAAACTTAGACGCAAAATTAAAAGCGTTGAATACCAAAGCCGTTCAATTTCCCAACAAGAGCTTGCGGATAGAAGTGACTACATAACCAAAAAGACTCTTGGACAAATCGAGAGAGGGGAAGTAAACTTTCAATTTGAAACTTTAGTAGCTTTAGCTCAGGTACTAAATGTTTCATTAAAAGAGCTTTTAGATTACTAATGAACATCATCGAATATTTATAACTCAAATCAAGTGTAATAAAAAGATGCTAATTGGCATCTTTTTTTATTTTATAATTCAAAGAAAAAAAAGGTATTTTTACTGTATGCACTAAGAACCTTAAAGACTATTTGATCTTATCTTTACGGTTTTCCAAAAGGCCATCTAATCATAAAAAAAATTAAATTAATTATATAAAGAACAACATTGATACGCTTACCTCAAAGAATCTCACAACATAAGTCCGAAAGCGATTCATTTGCGATACTTCTATACAAACTTAAAAACTTGGGAATTTTTAGAAATTTCACACAAAACGATTATGGTATTGATCTAGAAGTGGAACTTCTTGAAGATGACAATATAACTGGTAAATATTTTAAAGTTCAAGTAAAATCTTCTGTTGATTTAGTAATCAGACAAGATGG
Organism: Flavobacterium chungangensis; assembly: GCF_042654045.1. Taxonomy (NCBI): domain Bacteria; kingdom Pseudomonadati; phylum Bacteroidota; class Flavobacteriia; order Flavobacteriales; family Flavobacteriaceae; genus Flavobacterium; species Flavobacterium chungangensis. Next base: position 73,566 of record NZ_JBHSFY010000012.1, on the reverse strand, counting down.
TATACCCACTACAAATGGAATAAAACAATCGACACTAAACTACTGGGCTGAACTATCATTCCATTCCCCAGTTATAGCTTTTGCAGTGGATGTAAAAAAAGAGAACATATACATCTCGAAGCCTTTATTTTGGCAGGCTTTATCTTTAATCGATAGTTCGGGAAAATCTAAGACTATCGAGTATTTTGAAAAAGATAAAACACCAGAAGATACTAAGGAATTAATAGACTTAATTACAAAATTTGCAACTCAGCCAAGTATTCACGAGCAGGTATTTGCGCACAAACAATTTCTCGAAAGATTTAAACAAATTTTGGACTCATATGAGGATTGCGTGTATTCAGATTTAGGAAGTGAAATCACTATGGGAAGTGGAGCTTTTAGAACTTTTCTGAACGCAACCAGAACGCTCCTATATGAACAAACATTTGATGTAAAAAATAAACTTGCTGAACTTTTAGAAATTTACAGCTCTAATAAAAAATTTCATAAAATAAGAGATTTCAATAGAAATGACATTGAAAACATTTTTGATTTTCAGTATTATTTGGATCTGTCGTATCATCCTGGTGCTAATGTAAATGGCAAAGATGCGCTGATGGCATTCAATCTGCTATTTCCTATAATTGGAAACAGATTAACTGAACTTAGAAATGTTATTTTAAAATCAGAATCTTTCTGGCAGCGCAGAGATCCTCAATATTTAGATCTCGTAACTAAAGCTTTATTACCAGATCATTTTACATTTGAAGCGTTAGAAGCTTACAATAAATCTTTTAGTGGTTACTAAACTTAACAAGCTATACATATGCTATCATATATTAACATAATTTACCTCTAAATTTAGTTGAAGTTCAATGACCCACTCATTCGAAATTTAATTATAACGTATTGTTAAAAAACGTTTTTAACAGCAACTAAAAGTCTGTTAAAGTTAAATTTTAGAATCTGAATTAGCTTGCTTTTTGTTGTTGAACTCAATGAATATTTTGAATTGTCAAAAAAAATATCTCAGCCCCGATTGAAGCGGAAATCCTTTTTTGCCGGGGTTCGGCATAAAAGATTGCAGCGAAAAGCGGGAAAAGCTGCATAAAAAAACAGCTTTAGTCCTTAAAACTGACTGCATCTCCTTTTAATAATTACGGGAAACAGACTGGAAAATCGAAAAAAAAAAGAAAAAACAACGGGGCCAAAAAGCCCCGTTATTCCACCTTTTACTCTCAGCAAGACACCAAAAGCAATACTTATTTCTTAGACTCCTCAATAGAAACTTTTCTAAACTCTTTCAAAAGTTTCTCAATTTCCAAAGAAGCCTTACGAGCTCTTGCCCCTGCAGCCTTCACTCCTTTTTCGGCAAGCGAATCGGATTCCGTTTTAAAAGTATCAATCTCAGCATTAATTTTCACCAATAAATCTTTCATGTTTTCTGTTTTTTAAAATTACGAGGCAAAAATAAAAACTTAGCAGTGAAATACTAATCCTATGCCTCATAATTATTCTTTTTCATCTGATCAACGAAATAGACTGCAGGCATGCCCATTTTAGCTAAAAACGCATTGGCAAAACGCTGGGTGGAGCTGAAACCGGCTTCCTGGGCTAAAGCGTCGTTGGAATAACTCCTGTATTTCTTTTCGTTTTGCAGAAGTGCTATTATATAGTCAATCCTAAGACCGTTTATATAATCCGTAAAACTTTTTCCCCTATACTGTTTGATGATGCCCGCCAGATAATTTGAGTTGGAATTAAAATAGGCTGCAAGGCTTCCCTGCTTCCAGTCTCTTTCCAAGAATTTATTTTCCTTTTCAAACTTTTCCAGCTGCTTCAATATCAAAGCAGCAGTACCGCTGTTAATATCTGAAGCCGGCAGCCTCTCCACATTATTCTTTGGCTTATTTTTATTCTGCTCTAACTTTGTGATATACTCTTCAAAACGCTTTTTGTAAAGCCTTCTGTTCCTGTAATAGCGATACGTAAGCACTGTAATGATAATCAGCATAAATAAAAATACTATGACAGAAATAAGATCATAGTTTTTTTCCCACACTAATTCCTTTTTAAGATACTCCCCTTCCCGCTGCAGATTTTCTTTTTCCTGCACCAGCTCTTTGGTATCATACTGCTTATGAATTTTACCGACTATATATCTACTGGTTTCCACCAGCAGAGTGTCTGCCTTTAAAAGCTGTTCAACATAATACAATTGTGAAGCTAAATCTTTCTTCTGCCTGTAATAGTTTATTAATAATTCAAAAGACTGCCGCAGATCAGGGCGGAGATAGTTTTTCTCCTTGAAAATTTTATCCACGATCTGAAAATACGCTGCAGCTTTCGCTTTCCTATCAAGCGCCCAATAGCTCTTCCCTATATAAAAGTTCCCAATTGCCTCGTTTGCAAAATCACGATTCTCTTTAACTGCTTCCAGAGATGATTCTATATCTTTTATCGACTTTGAGTAATTTTTCAGAAAGAACTCATTAATTCCCTGTGAATGCATAAAATAGGGAATCATTTCCAGATTATCCAGCCTGCGGCATTCATTAATTCCTAGTGTATTAGTCTGGGTGCAGAGTCCAAAATTGCCGTTTTTATTGTAACAGAGCCCAAGAGTATGAAGCGAGTTTAAATAGGGCCGTGTGTTACGGTCCTTATAATAAGCTGCACACTCGCGGAGAAGTGAAATTGCCTCTTCATAAAAACCAATGTAAAGCTTGGTCAAAGCGATCTGATATTTTACTTTATGTTTTTGGTAAGCATCATCTGTTTTAGAAATATAACTGTTGGCAATAAGATAATTATCCATCGCTTTTTCCTGATCCTTTCGTCCATAAAATACTATTCCTTTGGAAAGATAGGCCGATCCAATCAGGGCATCATCATTAGACTTCCTGGCAGCATATATCATGCTGTCGGCATAAACAGGGCGCAATTTATCGGGAGACTCATGCAGCAGGTTGTGGTATCCGTTAACCAGTTCCTTCCAGTTTTTCTCATTTTTCGCTTTATTGATATAGGTGAACAGATAAACGGCTGCCTTGGAACTGTCTCTCCTCAATTCATAAATCCTGTCATCTATGTACCCGTAACTTTTGTGTTTCAATGAGTCAGGGATACTAAAACGGGACTGCTGCGTAAATGCATGATTGGAGAAAATTAAGAGTAATACAAGTAAATTCTGTTTATTCATGATACATATATTTAGGGGATAATGCGCCTGGAATAATCCCGAAGCACTTCCTCACAGCTGTCGGAATAATTTTACTTTAACTTAACCCAAAAATAACACAAACAATTGTATTACAAACACTTATTAACATAAAATGATGTATGGATTTTCGGAAAATCCATACCATAAATACCGAAAATCCACAGATATAGGGTTGTTTTCAATATTTGAGCCTAATAGCTTTGTCCTGAATTCAAAAGCAAAAAAGTCCAGCAGGGCGCTGGATAAAAGTTCTGCTTATCCGGATGAAAAGAACTGAGAAGCAATTCTCATTCACTTTCAAACAAACCAAATCATGAAAACTATTTTATTATGCATCACAGTTTCGCTATTTGTTATTTCATGCTCTTCCGATTCTGATTTCAATACACCTGAAAATGAGCTGCCGGCAGAGAAAAAGTATCAGCCGGCTGAAAACATTCACAACCCTTATGATAAAAAAGGAAAAGAAATTTACGAGAAGCTCAATGCTTTCTACGAAAAAAACAAGATACCAGATTCTTATTCAGAACTCGCTGACCAGATCAATTTTATTAGTGAAAGACCTATAACAAAAAGCTACAAAAACAGCCGATTGATAGAATTTACAGATGAAATCGTAGAGTCTATTATGGAAGATCCCGATAATAATATGATTCTCATTATCCAGGGAAGCACGCTGGGGACTTATGCCAAAGCCAGCCTGATTGATTTTCTTCAAAATCTTATTATTCAAAGGCAGGAAGAGTTCAATACCACTTACAATTATATTACGGATTATGAATCTAATATCCTTGCAGACAGCATTCTGGATCTGGATGAAACCGAAACTATCCTGACGGTCGCCTCTATTTCTCGATATTCTCTTTATTCGGCTGAAGAAAGAAAAGACAGGGACTGGGAAACATCTGTCGGCAGCAGGCCGGCCAAAATTCTTTTTACCGTAAAAGAATCTGCCCTGACCTCAATAATTGCGCTTCTGGGCAGCTGCATCAACTAATATTAATTTAAGATTAAAATGATCATGCCTAAAATAAAACCGTTCACCATATTTTATATAATTCTGGTCCTATTTAATCTTGCCAGCCTGTATTTCATCATAGTCCTATTCAGCTATGATGAAATAACCGGCTTTTTACTAAGCGGAGAAAAAAAATCCATGCGGACAAGGGGACTGGCCTATCTGTTTTACATTGCCACGCTTCTGAACCTCTATTATTTATTCTATACAGCAATAAAAAAGAAATTTACCGATAAGCCCTAAATAAAAAACTGATTTATCTCCTTAGTTGAAAATACCATGATAAAAGATATAATAAATATTGAACTTAAAGACCAGTCAGTCGAGGGATTAGACATTCATATCATAAAAAAATATATTGTTAAAACAGACAGAAATGAGTCATTTCTCTCCAGCAACCTATCGATACTGCTTATTAAGTCGGGCAGGTTTAAAATTAAGCTCAAAGAAATAGTGCAGCATTTAACGGCGCATGATTTACTGATTATTCCCAAAAACTCCTTCTGCACATTAATGGAAATAGAAGATAAGCTCCAGCTTTATATTATTACATTTTCCTCCGATTTTGCATTTAAAAACACCTTTCGAAAAGAACTGGTGGATTCCTTTTACTTTTTAGTCCGAAAAGAACCTTTAAGAATAAATCTTGAAGACAAAGATTATCTGGTGCTGTCGATGATCTACAAGCTGATTTACTTTGTAAATAAAGACAGTAAAAACAATGGATATATTAATGACCTGCAGCGGATCAGCTTTAATCTGTTTCTCTATGAACTCAAAATTATATATTCCAAATATACTTCAGGAACCATGCTGAATTTTTCCAGAAAAGAGAATCTTACGATACAGTTTTTGACCATTTTATCCATTCACTGCAGAAAACAGCATCAGGTAAAATTTTATGCGGGAGCCCTTTTTATCACTCCTGCTTATTTGAGTAAAATTATAAAGGATACCACCGGCAAAACAGCTAAGGATTTTATTAATGAAGCCGTCATAATCGAAGCAAAAGTGCTGCTGGAAGATCTGCAGCTGACAATTTTTGAGATATCTGAAGAATTAGAATTCGCCAGTGTCCATAATTTCAGTGATTTCTTCAAATATCACACCTCCATCTCCCCATCTCAATACCGTTTAAACTCAATTGAAAATTTTAAAAATCTTTAATTTTCGTTTAAATGCCTGCTATTAAAATAAAGTATTATGAGTAATGTATATCCTTTAGAATGGTTAGATTCCTTGATAGTGCAGACTTTAAATCCGAAAAAAACAAATGTTTCAGCATTATCAGAAAAAGACCTGGCTTTGATTTCAGAAAATGCACAGAAAGAATCGCAGCGAATACAAGTGCTTATCAAAAATGAAATTTTCGCAATGTTCAGGAAAAGACAGATCCGGCTTCTAGTGCGCAAGTATCACTCTAATTTAATATTTCTTCTGGATACCGTTATCGAAAATCAAAATTTTAAGGAATTAAAAACAAACAGGCTTTCACAGTTAATTGAGCAGCTAATTGAAGTACTGGATGAAATGCTTTGTTTTATAGAAAACAGGTTTACCTATTATTTAAGTATGGATGAAAGAGTACCCATAACCTACTTGATTGTTTCGAGAAAAGAATTAAAAGTCAAACTGACTAAGCTCAAAGCCCTCGCAGCGAAAAATGAAAACGACAAAGAGAAAATCCAGATCGTAATTGATGCTTTTACAGAATCTATTGAATCCAAAACGCAGAATAAAGTAACTTTCCGGCAGATACGCTATGAGCGCGACTTATTAAAAGCCCTGATTAATCAGGATTATAATCCTAAAGGCGAAACCATTTTTGGAACAGCTGACCAGATATTGATTGCTATGAATTTCAACTGCAGAAAATACATCAGCTTAATTAAAGAACAAATTTTAAAAAACATTGATAAAGAAAAAGAATCTGCTTTCAGGCTTGAACTGCTTCTCCTATATTATAAAGATTTTAATCATCTCACTTCCAATGAGAAAATAACATTTGATCCCAGCATGGAGAATATCAAACCTATTTTAGATAACTGGTTTAAGAATGAAATTGCATACTGGGAGAAAAAAAAGGAATTAGGGACTTCTGTCCGGCGGGCAAAATCAAAATCAATAGAAGAAAAAGTAGAATGCGATCTCTCCGCAGATCAGCTGGGATTAATTTTAAGAGCAGCAGATGAGTCAAGACTAATTAAGGCACGTTCTATGAATCTGGTCTTTCAGTCGATTATACCCTACCTTTCTACCGCTTTTAAAAAAGATTTATCCTATCAATCCGTGAGAAGCAAATCATATAATGCGGAAGAAAAAGACAAAGAAACTGCTATAGCAGGTCTGGAAAAAATGATTAAAAAAATCCGGTCTTACTGAAAATCGAAAATATAAAATCAATTTCAGTAACAATCCAGACTATTAACGACAAATAATTAAAATTCATAGAATATGACATTAATCGCAATATTTTTTCCGTGCATTTCCTTTCTTTTAAGAGGAAAGATTTTTACTGCCCTGATCTGTTTCATTCTTCAGATTACTTTGATCGGCTGGCTCCCTGCTGCAATATGGGCCGTTATTTCCCTGCAGAATTCAAGAGCAGATAAACGAAATGCCAAATTGATAAAAGCTATGAAAAAATAGACAGCTTTAAGACTTATATCATAAGGCCAGAGAAAGAAATAATCCTTTTCTCCGGCTTTTTTTTATTACTATTTTTAGTGAATGCCTAATTCTACTGATGCCGATCGGGGTACAAAAGGGTACAACAAAAAAGTTGTACTTGTAGAAAATTCATTCTAATCGTTCCTTTGGTCTGTAAAATAAATCATATGTGATTCAGATAAACATGATTTATAGAAATGAGAAAAATGTCGAACGATAAATGATGATGACTATGTTTACAAATATTTCATGGAACAGCTATCTAACTGTAATAGGTACAGCGGTAATAATCTGGTATTTAATTATAGTGCTAAAATTTTACAGCGGAGATTTACAAAAAATCTTCTCAGGGGAAAAGAAACTAAAACTCCCCTCTTTCAAAAAAAATATTCAAACTACAAGGGAAGCAAAATCCATTTCGGATTCCTTCTCAGAATCATTCGATACACTGGATGATGCAGAGCAGCTTTCCGGCCGTATACAAATGGCTGCTGCAGAAAGCGCAGAAAAGAATTTATCCAAAGAACAGTTTGAAAACTATCTAAGGATGATTCTTGAAGAATATCCATATGTGAAGATGTCTTCACTTAGAGAAAGCATCAATAAACTGATTGTTTCCGAATCTGAAAAATACCCTGCTCTGCATTTGACTTTAAGCGAGGCAGACAGTCTCTGGGAAGGGACAGTATTCTAAAATCCAGCAGAGGAATCACCCCCGTTCTCTCTGGTGCGGTATGGCTTTATGTGACAAGGAAATAGAGCTGTAACGGCGGTATTCCTCTGCTTTTAAATAACGAAATAACTTTAAAATGATGTATGATGGAAAAATGTAGCTGGAAATTAAAGTGTTTTTGGAAAAAGAATAAAGTGCAGGCCACTTCAATTCTTTTACTGCTGCTAATTAATGGAACGGGATACGCACAGGACGGCGTGGCGGGCATTAATGAAGCCAACCAGAAAGTGAGAAGTTATTTTGACGCGGGCACTGAACTCATGTACGCAGTAGGTGCCATACTCGGCCTTATAGGTGCTGTCAAGGTATATCAGAAATGGAATGCGGGAGATCCCGATACGGGAAAGGTTGCCGCTGCCTGGTTTGGGAGCTGTGTATTTCTAGTTGTGGTGGCAACGGTAATTAAATCCTTTTTCGGCGTGTAGCCGATAACTGGTCATGAGCAGCAGTGTTTACCAGATCAACAAAGGAATCAACAAAAGCATAGAATTCAAAGGACTTAAGGCGCAGTACATCTGGTATCTGGGCGGAGGCGTTGTCGCACTTATGATTGTCTTTGCCATGCTGTATATCATTGGCCTTCCTTCGCTGCTATGCGTTGGACTTATAGGTGCGGCAGGCGGTTTTCTTATCTTCAAGATTTACAGGATGAGCAATAAGTATGGGGAGCACGGCATGATGAAAGCACTGGCCGCAAAACAGATTCCGAAGTGCATTAAGGCATACAGCAGGGCCGCATTTACAAAGTTATAGCTATGGAACGTTAAACTAGAATTATGATGTATGAAAGTCTTAAACTTATATGCCGGAATTGGCGGCAACAGAAAAAACTGGACAGATGTATCAGTGACGGCTGTTGAGCTGGATCCGCTGCTGGCTTCCCTATATGCACAGCAATTTCCAGATGACAATATAATAGCTGCCGATGCGCACCAGTATCTTTTAGATCATTTTCGCGAATTTGATTTTATCTGGTCTTCTCCGCCCTGCCAGTCGCACTCCTCTTTCAGGCAGAATATCTGCGTGAGATTCAGAGGCACTGCCCCAGTCTACCCTGATATGAGGCTTTATCAGGAAATACTGTTTCTAAAACATAATGCCTCATGCTGCTGGGCAGTTGAGAATGTCAAACCGTACTATAAACCTCTGATTGAACCCGATGCGGTACTGCATCGCCATTTGTTCTGGTCAAATTTTACAATACCTGCAATTGAGAGTCTTTCAGACATAAAGATCAGGCATGCGCAGATTCCTGAGCTTGAAAAAGCATTAGGATTCAGCCTGAAGGAATTCAAACTCAAGAATAAAAGACAGATTCTCCGCAACTGCGTGAATCCAAAACTTGGACTGCATATTCTGGAAACGGCAAAAAGTTGCATATGCTTCCAGCAGTTATAAGCTGTTAAACAATAAGTAAAATACGTAAAAGATGAAAAAGGAGATGGAGGGAATACTGCCGATAATGGCAGTGGAACATGATTGCATTTTATCAAAACAGGGAGATGCAACAATAGTTTTTAAAGCGGAACTTCCTGAGATTTTTACCTTATCCGATCAGGAGTACGAAGCTTTTCACCAGTCATGGATCAAAGCCATTAAAGTTCTTCCAAAGTTCTGTGTATTTCATAAACAGGACTGGTTTTTAGAAAGTGCCTATAAAGCTGATTTCACAGGAGATGACAGCAGTTTTTTAACCAGGAGCAGTGAGCGTTATTTTAACGAAAGACCCTTTCTGGAGCATTCCTGTTATATTATGCTGACCAAGAAACCGCAGGGAAGAAAGAGTTCAAGCTCCCTTTTTTCTAATCTGCTCAGAAGCTCCATTGTTCCCGAAGATGTTCTAAGCCCGCAGCTTCTTGAGGATTTTGAAGATGCCTGCGGACAGTTCAAGAGAATTATGGAAGACGGCGGTTTTGTCAAGCTGGCCAGACTGAAAAATGAAGCGCTTAAAAGCGAGAGCAGAAAAATTGGGCTAATCGAAAAGTACTGTTTCTTATCTGAAAAGGAAGATTCATTTGTTTTTAATGATATCAAATTTGATGAAGGTTTATCAGTCGGCGACAAGCACTGCCAGCTTTTCACTTTGGGAGATGCCGCTGATCTGCCGGCGTTATGCGGATCGAGAATCAACTTTGACCGTTATTCGACGGATAAAACCAAGTTCAGTGTCGGCTTTGCCTCCACTCTCGGCCAGCTCTTATCCTGCAGCCACATTTATAATCAGTACCTGTTTATTGAAGATGCCCAGAAAACAATCCAAAAGCTGGAAAGCAAAAGGTTAAGGCTTCAGTCTTTATCAGCCTACAGCAGGGAAAATATGATTGCAAGGGACGCAGCGAATGACTTTTTAAATGAAGCTGTTTCCCAGCAGAGACTTCCCGTTAAGGCCCATTTTAATGTCTTATGCTGGAGCACGAATAAAGAGGAGCTTAAGGATATTAAAAACAAAGTCTCCTCTGCCCTTGCCCAGATGGATGCGGCGGCTAAGCAGGAAACTGTAGGAGCCCCGCAGATTTACTGGGCGGGAATCCCGGGAAACGCGGCGGACTTCCCCATGAATGATACCTTTGATACTTTCACCGAGCAGGCGGTCTGCTTTCTGAATATGGAGACAGGCTACAGATCATCGCTGAGTCCCTGCGGCATAAGACTCGGCGACCGCCTAACGGGAAAACCGGTTCATGTGGACATCAGCGATGAACCTGTTAAAATGGGAATCTGCACCAACAGAAACAAATTCATTCTGGGGCCTTCGGGAAGCGGCAAGTCCTTTTTTACCAATCACATGGTGAGAAGCTATTACGAACAGGGAACCCATATTGTACTGGTGGATGTCGGGCACAGCTATAAGGGGCTCTGCGATATGGTCAGCGGCTACTATTTCACCTATGATGAAAAAAGTCCTATCCGTTTTAATCCTTTTTATATTTCAGAGGGCGACAATCTGGATACTGAGAAAAAAGAAAGCATTAAAACCCTGCTGCTTGCACTCTGGAAAAAAGACGATGAAACTTTTAACCGAAGCGAGTATGTGGCGCTTTCCAATGCACTTCAGCTGTATTACGAAAAGATGGAATCTAATGCTGCCATCTTTCCATGTTTTAACAGCTTTTATGAATTTTTAAAAGATGATTTTGTTGCCATTCTGGAAAGCGACAAGGTTAAAGAAAAAGACTTTGACGTAAATAATTTTCTCTATGTGCTGCGTCCTTATTACAAAGGAGGCGAGTTTGACTATCTCTTGAATGCTATAGAAAATTTAAACCTTTTGAAGGAGAGATTTATAGTATTTGAACTTGACAATATCAAGGACCATCCGATCCTTTTTCCAGTGGTAACCATCATCATCATGGAAGTCTTTATCAGCAAGATGCGCAAGCTGAAAGGCATCCGAAAGATGATCTTAATAGAGGAAGCCTGGAAAGCTATTGCCAAGGAAGGGATGGCAGAATATTTACGGTACTTATTCAAGACCGTTCGTAAATTCTTTGGAGAAGCTATAGTAGTGACCCAGGAGGTGGAAGATATTATTTCTTCACCTGTAGTGAAACAGGCTATCATCAATAACAGTGACTGCAAGATCCTGCTGGACCAGAGCAAGTACCAGAATAAATTTGAACAGATACAGGAACTTCTCGGCCTTACCGACAAAGAAAAAGCACTGGTGCTTTCGGTAAATAAAGCCAATGATCCCGCAAAGAAATACAAGGAGGTTTTTATCTCTCTGGGAGGAATGCTTTCAAAGGTTTACAGGACAGAGGTGTCGCTGGAGGAATATCTTGCCTACACAACCGAGGAAAGCGAGAAAGTGAAAATGAACGCGTACGCCCAAAAGTTCGGCGGCGACATCAAAAAGGGAATTGCCGCTATGGCTCAGGAAATGCGAAATGGAAATTAATGAAAAGGAAATATGAAAACAAAAATCACGGCCTGTCTGATCTGCCTGCTGCTTATCGGCACTCCGGCCAGACCTGCTGAAAAAACTGCGGCACTGCCCATTCTTGAAATAGTAAAAGCAGTAACCAAAAAAGTAATTAAGGCAATCGATCTGCGGATCCAGAAACTGCAGAATAAAACGATATGGCTTCAGAACGCGCAGAAGCAGGTCGAAAATGTCCTCTCTAAATTAAAACTGGACGAAATCTCAGGCTGGACGCAGAAACAGAAAGATCTCTATAAAGGATATTATGAAGAGCTGGCGAAGGTAAAATCCATTATCACCTATTACCAGAGGATAAAGGAAATTACAAAAAAACAGACAAGGCTCGTCGAAGAATATGAAAGAGCGTGGAATCTTTTTAAAAGAGACACTCATTTTAAAGAAAGTGAGATTACTTACATGGAGCGTGTCTACACCGGAATACTGGAGGAAAGCGTAAAGAATATTGACCAGATCTTTTTGATCTTGGAATCCTTCACAACCCAGATGAGCGATCTGAAAAGACTTGAAATAATCAATAAAGCCGGGGACCAGATTGATGCCAATTACGATGACCTGACGATGTTTAACCAGCAGAACATACTGCTGAGCCTGCAGCGGGCTAAAACAGAAGCAGATGTAAACCAAGTGAAAGAATTTTACGGAATTCCATAATTTAAAAGCAATCATCATGAAAAAACTGTTTTTACTACTCTGGGCGGTACTATTATTAACCCAACAAGGGATCCATGGACAGGCAAAGCAGAGAAAGGAGCTCCTGCTTCAGATTGCTGCGCTTCAGGTGTATATCGACTATGCTAAAAAAGGATATTCCGCTGTTTCAAAGGGGCTCCATTTTATTGGTGATGCCAAAAAAGGCGAAGTAAATCTGCACAGTGATTATTTCACATCGCTTTTAAAAATTAATCCAAAAGTCAAAAACTATTATAAAACTGCTGAAATTATTTCAATGCAGTTCAAAATAATGAAAATCTGTAAAAGGACTTTAGCTGATTTAAAAACAGCAGATTTATTTCATGGCGGCGAACTGGATTATATTGAGCGTTCTTTCGAAAGGTTGCTGCAGAACTGCAGCGATACACAGGAACAGCTTCTGGCAGTAACTACCGATGCCAAATTAGAACTCAAGGACAACCAGAGAATTGAACGTATTGATGCGCTGCATGAAACAATGCTGGAAGATTACAATTTCTGCATCTCTTTCAGCAATGATGCCAGACTGCTGTCTGTATCCAAGACAGCAGAAAAAAAAGACTCTAAAAATACAAGCGTTGTTTACGGATTATAAATTAAAAATCATGAAAAAAATACTGGTTTTAGGGCTGGTTATCTGCTTTTCGATTACTCCTGAGAAAGCACATGCGCAGTCAGCAGAGATACAGCAGCTGATCCTCAACATTGAAAAACTATCGCAGTTCAAAAAGATTCTCAGCGACATGAAAAAGGGATATGAGCTGCTTTCAGGAGGATACCAGACCGTTAAGGATATGTCGCAGGGAAATTTCAGTCTTCACAAAACTTTTTTAGACGCCCTGATGCAGGTGAGCCCGATGGTAAAAAATTACAAAAAAGTCACAGACATTATCAATTATCAGATCCTGCTGGTAAAAGAAAGCAGGAACGGACTGAGCAGATTCTCAAAAAGCGGGAACTTCAATGAAAAGGAGCTGAAGTACTTTGAATCCGTTTACGGCAATCTTCTGAACCTGAGCCTTCGCAATCTTGATGAGCTTACTATGGTGGTTACAGCAGACAAGCTGAGAATGTCAGATGATGAAAGACTTGAAGCGGTTGATACTATTTTTCTTGAGATGCAGGATAAACTCGTGTTTCTGCGGGATTTTAATGCTACTTCTAACATACTGCTGCTGCAGAGGGCAAAAGAAAAAAATGATGTGCTTGCTTCTAAAAGCCTTCAGCAATTAAAAAATTAAGGATATGAAACTTTCATTAAAAAACAAAAGCAGCATTCCTTTTATGGTTCTGTTCCTGCTTCCTTTTTTGACAAGGGCTCAGGGATTAGGCGATGATATGCAGAGCCTTCATTCCGTATTAGACCAGCTTTACGATGAAATGATGCCTTTGTGCAGCAATCTTCTGGCAGTGGGACAGGGAATTGCAGGATTCGGAACCATCTGGTATATCGCCTCCAGAGTATGGAGGCATATCGCAAGCGCCGAACCGATTGATTTCTATCCGCTGTTCCGTCCCTTTGTAATCGGGTTCTGCATCATGATTTTCCCATCTGTCCTTGCTCTTATCAACGGGGTTATGAAACCCACAGTTACGGCAACTGCCGCTATGGTCACAGGCTCCAATAATGCAGTTGCAGTATTATTAAAAGAAAAAGAAAAGGCAGTTAAAGAAACAGACCCCTGGAAAATGTATGTCGGTGCGGCGGGCGCCGGGGACCGGGACAGATGGTATAAATACACCCATGACGGAGCCGACCCATCAGATGAGAGCATGCTGGCAGGAATTGGCAATGACATCAAATTTGCAATGGAAAAGGCTTCCTACAGTTTTAGAAACTCAGTCAAGGAATGGCTGAGCGAGGTACTGAGAGTTTTGTTCGAGGCCGCGGCTTTATGCATTGATACTCTCCGGACATTTCAGCTGGTAGTCCTCTCGATCCTGGGGCCTCTTGTTTTTGGAATAGCGGTCTTTGACGGATTCCAGCATACCCTTACGGTTTGGCTGGCCAGATATATCAATATTTATCTGTGGCTGCCGGTTGCCAATATATTTGGCAGCATTATAGGCAAGATTCAGGAACTTATGCTCAAACTGGATCTTTCCCAGGTGCAGGCTACCGGTGATACCTTTTTCAGCAGGACCGATATGTCTTACCTTATTTTTATGATAATCGGCATTATAGGGTACTTCACTGTGCCGTCGGTTGCCAATTACATAGTCCATGCGGGAGGCGGTGGGGCTCTGGCCCAGAAAACCACAACCCTATTCAGCACCTCAGCAAGTTCAGCGGTTTCCAAGACATCGCAGGGAACCGCAATGGTTCTGGATTCAATGGGAAATGCCGCTGGAAGGATGTCGCAGAGCATGTCTGCCTCCTCCTCCTCTGCTCCTTATTTTGAGGAGAAAGGAAATTATATGAGCGAGAGGCTCAAAGGAAATTCAAAACAAACTTAAATGATCCGCTCATGTTCACTAAAATGAAAAATATAGACACTGCATTTAAATATGTGAGAGGATTTACCTTACTGGTTATTTTATGCTGCGCTGTGATCTGCTGCTACACTGTAAGCAGAAGCTTTCAGACTGTCAGCCGCATGCAGGATAAAATATATATCCTGGCGGCTGGAAAAGCTTTGGAAGCATATGCGTCGGACAGAAAGGATAATGTGCCTGTTGAAGCACGAGATCATATTAAAACTTTTCACCAGTTTTTCTTTACCCTGGATCCGGATGATAAGGTCATTAAAACCAATGTCTCTAAAGCGCTGTATCTGGCGGACGAAAGCGCGAAAAGGATTTATGATGACCTGAAAGAAAACGGCTTTTATTCCGGGATTATTTCAGGAAATATAAGCCAGACCATCCAGATTGACAGTGTAACTGTCGACACACGGGACTATCCCTACCGCTTTAAATGTTTCTCAAGGCAGAACATCATCAGAACCACCAGCATTTTAAAAAGAAGCCTGGTTACCGAAGGAAGCCTGCGCAATGTATCAAGAAGCGACAACAATCCGCATGGTTTTTTAATCGAACGTTTCAATACGATTGAAAACAGAGATCTGACTGTTGAAAACCGAAAATGACGGGTTATGAAATCACTGTTTAAAAAACGGGAAACTCCATTCACATACCATAGGCACTATCTATCTGTCCAAAAAAAATGGTCAGAAAAAATGAGTGGTCTCGCGGAAGGGTGTTCAAAGAGAAAGCTCATTTTTCTTCTCAGCCTATTTGTTATCCTATCAGCAGGCTATCTTATTTATAACCTCTATAATGCCTTTTCAGGAAAGGAAGCCCAGAAGGCAAAAATTTCAGAGCAGACTGCAAAAATTAAAATAATCCATTAAACCTAGAAACATGGAAAACAAGACAATATCAATTAAAGAAGCCAAAAAACGTAAAATGCTTCTGGTTCTGCCGGTAATAACACTGCCTTTTATTACCATTCTTTTTTACATCCTTGGAGGGGGAAGAATGGAAGCCGCAGCGGCTGAAAATGAAATAAAGAAAGGATTTAATTTTAAACTCCCGCTGCCAAATTTCAAAGAAGATTCTTCTTTGGATAAAATGAGCTACTATGACAAGGCAGCTGTAGATTCCATCAAACTTCAGGAGCAGATCAAAAAAGATCCCAACTATTCCAATCAAAAAGTTCTTGAAGAATCTTTGAAGGAGTTCTCGGAACTGGATTTTGCCTCCCAGAGTTTTTCAAAAAAAAGAAGCAGCTTGAATGCATTGGCCACGCAGGACAAAAACGAGCAGAAAATCTACGAAAAGCTGCAGCTGCTCCAGAAAACCATCAGCCAGCCTGCACCGGCTAAAAATTACGGGCAGGATATGAGGGAGTTTGAAAACTACGGTTCATCAAATGAAGCATCTGCCCAGATTAAGAACTTGGAACAGATGATGTCCGCAATGGGCGAAACTCAGCCGGACCCGGAACTGCAGCAGCTCGGAGGCATGCTGGAAAATATCCTGGATATCCAGCATCCTTCAAGAGTGCAGGAACGTTTAAAACAGAATTCCGAACAAAAAAAAGGAAAAGTTTATTCCGCAGTCCCTAAAAAAACGGCGGACAATATTACTTCTCTCCAAGAAAATGAAATACCTGCCGAGCCCTTTAAATTGAACGCTTTTTTCACGGCAGATGAGGATTTAAATCCAGATCATCAGCAGAATGCACTTGAAGCTGCCGTGCACGAAACACAGACCATTGTAAATGGATCAGTAATTAAACTAAGGCTCACTGCCGATATTACACTTCAGGGAAGAACAATACCGAAAAACACTTTTTTATACGGCATGGCGGCATTGAAAGGTGAAAGGCTTGAAATAAAGATAGAAAACCTCCAGCATCATGGCTCTATTTTCCCGGTGCAGCTCTCGGTCTTTGATATGGACGGAATTGAGGGCATATATATTCCGGGGGCCATTAACAGGGATGCGGCTAAGGCATCTGCCGACCGCTCGATTCAGACACTAGGACTTACCGGTGTTACTGATTCATGGGGAGCACAGGCTGCGGGAATGGGCATTGAGGCGGCCAAAAGTCTTATGAGCAAAAAGGTAAAACTCATAAAAGTTGTGGTAAAAGCAGGATACAAGGTGCTGTTATATGATGAAAAACAAAAGGATTTAAAACCATAAAATAGAATAAGATGAAAAGAATTAATTATTTGTTTTTAATGAGTCTGCTGCTGGTTTCTGTTTGGGCTCATCCCCAGCTAAAGAGCAGGGAAACTGTTTTTTATCAAGACCACTATGAAAATCTTCAGATCGGCTATTCGAAAACTACCAGCATCGTTTTTCCCTACCCGATTAAAAGCATCGATAAAGGGAGTACAGATGTTCTGGTGCAGAAAGCCAAAGGGGTCGAGAATATTCTGCTTGTAAAAGCGGCGAGACAATATTTTTTCCAGACTAACCTGACAGTGGTTACATCTGATGCAAAATTGTATGTATTTGTACTGAACTACAATGAAGACTGCCCTGATCTGAATATAAATGCAGAAAATGCTTTAGCTGCAAGTAAGGAAGTGCTATTTACCCTGGTAAACGAAAATCAGAAAAAAATAGAACAGTCTGCTTCACTGGCATTATCAAAAAAAATAAAGACCAGCGGGTTACAAAAAACTAAGTTTCAGTTAAAACTGGAGGTCAATGGCATTTTTATACATGAGGATGTGCTGTATCTGCGCGTAGTAATTGAGAATAAATCCAAAATCAGCTACGATATCGACCAGCTGCGTTTTTTCATAAGAGACCAGCGAAAATCAAAACGAACTGCCTCGCAGGAAATTGAGATCCAGCCGCTGTACTGCACTTCATCATCTGCGGTGATTCCTGATAAGTCTGAAGTAGTAAAAGTTTTTGCACTGGAGAAATTTACCATTCCCGACAATAAGCTTTTAACGCTCCAGCTGCAGGAAAAGAATGGCGGACGCCACTTAGAGGTTAATATTAAAAAAAATCTGGCCGATAAAGTAATCCCGCTGCCATAATCCCGGCACCATCCTAAAAAACTTAAAAAGCAGCTTATGAATATAAATATCAATGAAACCGAAATGCTGTTAAGCTTTGCAGAGGAAATGGCTTCACTAGGCTATCGCTATGCCGCCCACCCTGTTAATCTATCAGCTGACAGCGATAATATTGCTTTTTTCAGGACATCAATGGGCGCAGAGGACCATTGTCTGGTGGGGGTTAATGATATCGACTATTTTAAGAGCGTGCCGATCGATTCGCTTATAAATGATTTAAAGACAGTCATGCAGAGCGGAATTGATCTGTACAGCAATCAGAAACTTGATCTTACGGAGTTTGTCCGTCTGTCAAGAGAAAACAAGGAATTACCAGAAAATAACTTAAATACAAATATTATGAATGAGAATAATTTAAATTACCTGAAAGACCAGCTGAAATATACTGGATTTGGAGAAACTTTCGATGCTGAATTGAGAGAAAACATGCTGAAAGGAGATAAGGATTTTAAAATCATGCACACCGGCATTATGAACAATGGCGTTCCAAACAGAGACACCGTAACGGTTGAGCTGAACTTCAAGAAGTCAGACCAGACTGATATGTACTTTTTTAATTCCTATCGTGTGAATCTTCAGAAAGAAGAAAACAGGCAGGGACTGCAGCAGACCTTTTACATCAATAATGATGCAACCAGCATTACACTCAAAGAAGCCTATAATTTAATGGAAGGCCGTTCGGTGAATAAAGATCTTAAAACTAAAGAAGGAGAAAGCTACAATTCTTGGTTAAAATTCGATTTTAAACAGACAGACAATTCCGGAAATTTTAAGATCAGCCACTATCATCAGAATTACGGCTATGATCTGGAAGCCAGTCTTGAGAAGCACTCCATAAAAGAACTCAGTACGCCGCAATACAAGGAAGACCTTATGAACTCCCTTAAAAAAGGAAACCTTCAGTCTGTGACTTTTGTTGTCAGCGGCGTCGAGAGCAAAATGTTCGTAGAAGCAAATCCTCAGTTTAAGACTCTTAATGTATATGATGGAAACCTCCAGCGCATCAATCATCGAGAAAGCAAGGAAGAGAAAAAATCAGAAGGAGAAAAAACTTCAGAAAAACAATCTGATAAAAAACAGTCTGAGAGCACTGACGAGAACAGTGAAATCCCTTCGGCGAACAAACAAAAAAAAAGAAGACAGCAGTCTAATTCGGTTTAGAGATTTTTAAATTATTAAAGTTTAGATGATGAACCCGCAGTTTCCCGTAAATAGAGTAGAAATGGAATTCAGCCAATGGAAAGCAAGAGAGGAGCGTTTCAATACGCTCTTCTCAATTACTCCGGCTAAAAACAGATCTTTATTGGCCGAGAAACTGCGCCAGTTCGAGAGAATCAGAACAAAATACAGATCTTCAAAAAATATTGAGGAGCAGCATACGCTTCGAATCCTTAAAATGGAGATCCAAAGGATGTCAAAACAATTATATCCAAGTTTCATTTCACGTATCCTGAGGAAAATAATCACCAGCACGCAAAATCAGCTTTCACTCCGCAGTGAGGCAAAAAAAGACGAAAGAAACTTCAATTCGCTTAACGAAGAAGTGCAGCGTATCGGCTTTCCTGATTTATCCGAAAAATTAAAAAATCTTATTGACAAGGAACAGGAAAATTTCAGCATTCCTCTATCCTACTACCTTAATGAAAAAGAAAAGATCACTCATACCCTTTCCTTTTCAAAAAATGCTGAAGGGCATTTTGAACTTGATGGATTTAAAAGCAGCCTGCAGAATAATTCTAGACCAGAAGACATCAGGGAATATTATTTTAAAAATGCGCTGGAAAACAATTTTAAGGTGAATGAAGCTTATAATTTATTGTCAGGCCGTTCTGTAGAGCATAACCAATCATGGTTTCAGCTCGACTTTAATGATAGAGACGCTTCGGGCAGTTATCACTTAAAAGAATTTCGAAATGAATATGCTTATGATTTAGAAAAGACTTTAAAGGCCATTCCTTTAAAAGAGATATCTAATACATATGAAATGGAGAAACTAAAACATGCTTTAAGGCAGGGTGACAGCGTATCTGCTGTGCTGATTAAGAATGGAAGAGAAAATCAGGTTTATATAGAGGCCAATCCGCAGTTTAGATCATTGAATATCTATGACCAGCATTTTCGTAAAATCCAGAAAGCTTCATCAAAAAACCAGGCAGCAGCATTGCCGAAACAATCTGTCCAAAAAGGAATAAAATCTAAAATGCAGCAGTGATGGAACAATTAAACCCTTTAACTGAATTCTTTAGATCGATAGAAAAAGACCAGCGCATCAGCATTACCCATATCGGCATTTTTGCGGCACTGCTTCAATTCAGGGCAAATGAAGGCAACATCAATCCTATAAAAGCCTACAGGCATGAAATTATGAAAATAGCAAAAATAACCGGTCCTGCCACGTATCACAGGTGCATAAAGGATTTAAATCAATACGGTTATATAAACTATATCCCTAAAAGAAATAGAAACCAGAAAAGCGTCATTTATTTTATTGTTTAAAATTGGAGCTGATATTTTTTGTATTGCAAAAATCAGATCAGTTTTTGATAAATATTCAGTAATTTAAATTTTATGGCAAAATTGTGGTACATGATATTTGGAGCTGCTTTCAATTTTGCCACAAAAAGTCAAGGATGTTTTAATATAAGGCTTTAACGATTTGTTTTTGGTGCTGCAATTACTCTGATCCCCGACAGGACGTCCAAACCAAATTATTGAAGCCATTCAATTACACGCCTTCATATAGTAAGCCAAACTCTTTAAATCTTCCATAAAATTTATAGAAATTTGTCCAGTCGAGGTCACAAAGCCAAAAGGCGCCAATTGAAGACAATTGGCGCCATTTTTTATTATCCTATAATAACTTAACTCGTTTTTGTTGATTAAAAAAAACCTTTGGATTGATAAAACTAACGCATAAAAAACCATTCTAAACCAGCCGAACAGCTTTTCTGCTATCAATGTAATTATATCCTATATCCGCCCGAAACTTCTATTCGCTGCGCATTAATCCATTTGGAATCATCAGAACAAAGAAAGGCTACTACACTTCCAATATCATCAGGCAAGCCGACTCTTGCTAAAGCAGTTTCAGAAGCCAGATGTTTATTCAAATCTGAAATATCACGTACAACACCCCCGCCAAAATCAGTTTCAATGGCCCCTGGAGCAACAGAATTAACTCTTATTTTTCTGCTTCCCAATTCCAAAGCCTGGTATCTTGATAATGAATCGACTGCCGCTTTCATCGCGCCATAAACAGAATATCCAGCAAAAGAAAATCTTGCCAGACCGGAAGACGTGTTCACGATGCTGCTGCCTTCATTCAGTAATGGTAATAGTTTTTGAGTTAAGAAATAAGGCCCTTTGAAATGGATATTTGTCATTGCATCCAAAATTTCTTCTGTTGTTGTTTCAAAACTTTGGTTAATTCCGATACCCGCATTGTTTACCAGCGCATCTAATTTTGCAGAAGAAAATTGAGCATCTAAAACATCTTTTACTTCAGTTACAAATTGGTCAAAACCGGCAGTTGAAGAAATATCCAAAGGCAATGAAAACGCTTTTTGTCCAATAGTTTCAATTTCTTTTACCACCTGGTCCGCAAATTCTTTTTTGGTCTGATAGGTAAGGATGATATCAAATCCTTTTTTCGCCAGCTGTAAAGCCGAATCTTTTCCAAGTCCACGGCTTGCGCCCGTTACTAATGCTATTTTATTTTGATTGTTTGACATTTTTTATTGTTTTTAACTTTATGTATTTTTAAATAATTCTTTATTCAGTCTATCTCTTACTTTTTTTATGATGTTTACCACTTTTAATTTAAGATGTTTGCCCTGAACTCATTTGGCGTGCTCCCTACTTCTTTTTTAAAAAGGCGTGAAAAATAAGTCGTGTTTTCAAAACCAAGCAGGTAAGAAATTTGAGATATGTTCAGTTCGCCTTCGGTCAGTAAATTTTTTGCCTCGCCGATCAAAAAAAGATGAATGAGCTCCAGGGCCGTCTTTCCTGTTTCCTGTTTGAGCAAATCAGTTAAATATCGGGAAGATATATTCAGCTTTTCTGCCATAAGAGATACCGTTGGCAATCCAATATTTTTTGTTTTTCTTTCTTCAAAATTAGCGGCAAGCAAAGCGTTAAACTTCGTGACTGTAGAACCGGTGAGCTCTGTACGGTTTATAAACTGCCTTTTATAAAAGCGCTGTGAATATTTAAGCATGGAATCCAGATGGCTTACGATAATAGCTTTGCTGAGTTCATCAGTATTGTTGTTGTACTCTTTTTCAATATTGAAATACAGATTCCAAATGATATCCTCCTCTGCAGGTGAAAGATGTAAAGCCTCATTAACCTCGTAATCAAAATAACTATATTTCCTGATTTCGTTATAAAGGACTGTTCCCGGTAAAAAGTCTTCATGAATCATAATTAGAAATCCCTTTTCCTCCAATTCCACATTTTTAAAGACTACTTTCTGCTGGGGCTTTGTAAAGGACATGGAACCACGGTCATGGTCATATTTTGTTTTGCCATACTGCATGCTTCCAGATTTCAATTTTTTAAATCCTATAATATAAAATTCAGATGAAAACTCTAGAATATTATTACCACTGCAGGTGTCCCGTTCACCATATGCGACACTAAAGAGCGGGTGCTGGGGAGGTTTAATATTGAGCGCTTCATGCAGATCGCTGATTTTTTTGAAATGTATCATTGTTCTTAATTGTAAAAACAGATCCGGTAAATTTAGATTCTGTTAATTTAAACTTCCACTAGCCATGTGCCGCCACCGACACATCCTGCCATGATTCCCATGTTTTCAGTCTTTCTGCATAAGTGTGCTGCACCCAGGGAAAAGCAGTTTTTCCCAGCAGTAATCTGAGCGGCGGATTTTCAGAATAAACAAGCTTGACAAGAGCTTTGGCAGTGGCTGCAGGGTTACCTGAATCCTGCTCGCCGGCATGCTGATAAAAATCTTTTCGTACACCGTCGTAAGCTGGTATTGATTCGCTGAGTGCAAGAGAAGTGGTCCCGAAGAAATCTGTAGAAAAACCACCTGGTTCTACTATGGTAACTTTAATGCCAAATCGGCTTACTTCACCCGCGAGTGTTTCAGTAAGGCCTTCAACAGCGAATTTAGCTGCACTATACAGCCCCATTAAAGATACGGTATTCAAACCCAGCGCACTTGAAAGCTGAATGATATGTCCTGATTTTTGCTGGCGCATGATAGGCAGAACTGCCTGAATAGCCCATAATGATCCCAGTACATTGGTTTCAAACTGAGCTCTTACATCCTGCTCTTTTAATTCCTCTACCGCCCCTATATGTCCAAAACCGGCATTGTTTATTAACACGTCGATACTGCCAAAGTGCTTTTTTGCAGTTTCAATTGCCTCAAAACTTTCGTTTCGATCAGTAACATCCAGTTTTAGCACCAAAAGAGATGATGGAAATTCTTTGTTAAGCTTGGTTAGTGTTTCAGGATTGCGAACAGCCGCAACCACATTATCGCCGCATTTTAAAAATGCCTCTGCCCAAATTCTTCCGAATCCACGCGATGCACCTGTTATAAAAATTGTTTTTGCCATGATATTAATTCTTAATATTTTGATATGGACAAAGTTCGCACAGACAGTACAGAGGGTTATGATACAAAAGTAGGCAATAATGAAACATTTTAACGAAATTGCTGCAGCTCTGGTTTACTGTTTCAAAGAGGGAATATAAAAAAACAAAATCCCATCTCATTTATGAAGAGGGATTTTGCAGTGCAGACATTATAAATTATTTTGACTTAGGATTTTTTTGAAACAATCCTCTGTTGTATTCTACTACCTCCGGATGTGATGGATAGGAAGGCAGGGCAGAAAGATCAGCTATGGCCTTATCTCTTAATGACGGTGCTGCTTCTTTTACACCATCAGATAACGCCTGTTTTAATTCTTCTTCATTAAGTTCCGTGCAGTAAGCAGGAGTCCCTGGCTGATGTCTCCAGGATTCAGAAAGTCTGCCCGAGTCAACTGCATCGTAACCGGCATCATTAACTAATGAGGCAATTACTTTTTTAGCCTGCGGATCATCACCCGCCACAGCCATTGCTATTCTGTCTTCAGCACCGCTGTTTTTTCCGCCGTTTGCCAGCGTCTCTGCCAGCAAATTATTGAAAGCTTTTACAACAGGCCTTCCCAATTGCTCGGATACCCAGACACTTTCTACTTTTCCGTTTTTGATCTCTTCAATATCGGCATCACGGAATGGATAATAATTGGATGTGTCTACCACAATTACATTTTCCGGAACGCCTGCCAGCAAATCTTTAGGCAAAGTTGGTATTGCTATGGTAGGCAGTGATAAAATAATGACATCTACATCTTTTACAACATTCTTTAGTGTTGCCGCTGCAGCACCCAACTCCTCAGCACGGGCCTCTAATTTTTCAGCCTGATCTGTATTATTCACTTTCACTTCATGACCGGCTTGTGCCATTTTTTTAGCAATCGTACCGCCTATTGCACCGGCACCAATTATTCCTATTTTCATATTATATAAGTTTTATTTGTTATAATTTTCAATTTAAACCCTTGGATCAATTCCATATTGATCCGGAACTCCAAGGTGTCCGCGCAAAGTTTTGCTTTCATACTCTATGTGGAAAAGCCCGCGCTCCTGTAGCAGCGGAACAACCTGATCCACAAAGGCGTCAATTCCATCCGAATTAACATCCGGTGAAATCCAAAACCCATCCGCAGCACCGGCTTCATACCAAGCCTGCATATGATCTGCCGCTTCTACGCCCGGCCCTGCAATTACAGGATGGTAATCTATCACGCCGTGGGCAAGAATATCAAGAACGGACCAGCCTTGCCTGGCAATTTTCAATGCATTGGAAGAACGGGGATCATAAGGAGATGGACGGGCATTTTCCAGCTGCGATTCTGAAATTGGTTCATTTATCAAGGAAAGATCAAGTGGAATACCCAGCATTTTTTGCAGGTACTCAAATTTTTGTATAAGTGAACTGCCTCCCAATTGTATTCGTCGATCGAGCGCCGTGCGCCTGTCCTTGGCAATGGTGGTCATCAGTCCGGCAATGTATTTGATTTCATCCGGATCACGACCGTAACTTTTTGCTGCCGCTCTAAATGCATTACGCTGCGCTCTTGCATCTTCAATTGTAAATGCTGCACCTATCACCACATTAGCAAAGCGTCCTGCCAACTGATGTGCGTTGGGACTGCCGCCTGCGTGAAAGATGATAGGCTGTCCCTGTTCGGATGGTGGAATATACAGTGGTCCTCTTGAACCGACGTATTTACCTTGTAAGTTGATTGGAAGAATCTGATCTTTCTTTGCAAACTGCCCACTCTTTTGATTGTGTATCCAGGCATCTTTTCCCCAGCTCCCCCAAAGTGATTGAATGAGTTGGACAGCCTCATGAGCACGTCCATAACGATCTTGGCTCGACGGAATTCTTCTTCCGTAATTGGCTGCAACATCTTCTCCGCTTGATGTAATTGCATTCCATCCTGCCCTGCCATGGCTCATAATGTCCAAGGCCTTAAATTGTCTGGCTAGATTAAAGGGTTCATTAAAAGTGGTTGATCCGGTAGCCACCAATCCAATATATTGAGTTTCTCTGGCCACTGCGGCGAGGGTCATCATCACATCAAGATTGAAAACGGGAGATTCAGTTTCAATATCTGTCATAACTGCACCGGGACCATCCGGCAAAAATATAAATTGAAATTTTCCACGCTCTGCAGCCTGAGCCTGCTTTACACGGATATCAAAACTCGTGTAGCTTTCGGGGTCAACTCCCGGCATACGCCACGCTCCCGATTGAGATCCGTATCCATTTCCAAGATGAAGTCCAATAAGCATTTTTCCCACAGCATTCATAAATTGAATATTTTGATTAATTATATTGCAAAATTAAACAAAATTACTTTCCTTTGTATAGCTCTTTCCTAAAGGAAAGCGAAATAAATAATTCATCATGCCGAAAAAGAAACCGTATTGTGAGTGCCTAAATACCGTTAAGCCAGTACGGGACACGCTTGAAGTAATTAATGGAAAATGGAAATTATCCATCATTATTTCTGTAGGTGTAGGAAACAGCCGATTTACTGAAATTCAAGAAAGCATTCCCGGTCTAACTCCCAAAGTACTCTCAAAAGAACTTAAGGAACTTGAACAGCACCAGCTGATCAAACGGATTATAACAAACGATTATCCTGTCAAAATATCGTATTGCTTAGAACCCTATGCAGATACCTTAACACCAATTATTTATGCTATGAAAGATTGGGGATTAAACCATAAGAAGAAAATTTTTCAGGAAAATCCTTCAGAAATTTAATTACTTAGGTAATGCTTTTGTTCCACAAAAAGTTAACTCTATTTATTAATGGACTTTATGTGGATATAAAATTATGGAGCTGCCTCCATTTATAGGCAGAGAATTATGAAAACAGCCAAAAACAACCGGTCCTGTCATCACAGGTGCATAAAAGGCTTAAATGAATCCGGCTGTGTAAACTATGTCCAAGAAAAAAAACAGAAACCAGAAAAGCATCATTTATTTTCTTGTTTAGAAATCCTGACAGAGTTTTAAAATTAAACTTAAAGATCGAATTATCGAAATAATACAATGCAGAGGGCTAACAAAAATATCTTTATGACCCTGTCACTGCAGGCGGCCCGCATCCCAAATTAATTATTGAATCATCACCAGCCTCGAGAATATAATTTGACTTAGGAGAAAAAGTGCTTTGTGAAAGACCCAGCTCTGCGGCTGCAAAATAAAACCAGCTCTAAAATGATTTAAAATTTCATAATATTTGAATTTCGTGCTCTTATTTTTTTTAATATAACTGCTGCCCGGCTGAAGCAAAAAATTGGCTTATTCCAAATTGTCTATTTAACTTTTTAGCCCCGACAGCAGCGGAAATCCTTCTGCGCCGTGGTCCGGGGCAGAAGATTAGAGCGGATAGCGGGAAAAAGCTCCTGAAAAACAACATTTAAACCTAAAATAATATAACCTACCCCTTGATCACCTGACCGCTATTCTATAAATCCAGCCCCTTATGATGTAAAAAAAACTCCCCTGCCTAGTATCACAGGTGCATATAGGATTTAAATGAATACGGCTGTATAAACTTGCGTCCCAAAAAAAATAGAAACCAGAAAAGCGTCATTTATTTTCTTGTTTAAAAGTTAGAGAAAGGCATTATTTTAATTTTAAATAAATGTACGGAGCAATCTGCCAGTACAAAAGAAGCGCTGGCAATTTTAGGCGTAAAAAAAGTAACAACTACAGGAAAATATAAGACACAATGAAAATTAAAAGTTACAGCCCTTTTGGTAACAGAAAAAGATATAAGATAAGTGATTTATTAAAAGTACCAGGCAAAAAATAACCCGCATGAAAAATGAAGCCGATTTTAACTGGAATTGCTGCTGCACTATAGCATATACAAGGCTTCAGGTCTTGACAGATTATAGTTTTTTGATTAATTTTACAGCATGAACCATGAAGAAATAAAACGCCATTTTGAGAACAATCCTCCACCAAAGGAAGTTAGATTGACGGAATGGGCAAATATTACCGACACGCAGGTTTTCCTCAACAGCTGCTATTCGACTATAAGAAACTTTAACGGTCCTGTAGACCGCTGCCCGGCATGGTGGCATCTGCGGGATTTTTACATTCTAATGAAGAAAACAGCCGGCCAGCCGACCGGCGAAGAGCCTGCTTCAGAATAATTCTGATCCTTCCGTAAATTCTTAATAAAGCAAAAAAGCACCTAAACCGGTGCTTTTTTTATGCCCTGAAAAATAAGGCTTTTTTAATTTTGTTATTAATTAGAACATTTTATTTTTAAAAATTGTTATTGACTGTACTAATTTTGACAAGTATAAAATGATTAAGATTATGAGCAGGGCTATTGTACACATCGACATGAACACGTTTTTCGTCTCCTGCGAAAGGCTGACAAATTCTGAACTTAACGGCATACCGCTTATCATCGGCGGCGGCGACAGAGGCGTTGTGGCTTCGTGCTCCTATGAAGCCAGAAAATTCGGCGTGCGCTCGGCCATGCCGATCCATATGGCCATGAAGCTCTGCCCTCAGGCAAAAATTATGAAAGGCGACATGGAACTCTATTCCAGGCTTTCCCACGAGATTACCGAAATCATTCAGGAAAAGGCGCCCGTAGTGGAAAAAGCCAGCATTGATGAATTTTATCTGGACATTACCGGCATGGATAGATTCTACGGCAGCTACAGATGGACTGATGAACTGGCACAGCGCATCACAAAAGAAACGGGGCTCCCCCTCACCTTTGCGCTTTCGGTCAACAAAACCGTTTCGAAAATCGGAACCGGCGAGGGCAAGCAGAAGCAGAACCTTGAAATTCCCGAGCACCTGGTGCAGTCCTTTTTGAATCCGCTCTCCATTAGAAAAATCCCGATGGTCGGACAGAAAACCTTTGAGTTGCTTTCGAGAATCGGCATCCGTACCATTCAGACGCTTTCTGAAATGCCAGCCGAATCCCTGCAGCAGATGATCGGCAAAAACGGCACCGAACTCTGGAAAAAAGCCAATGGGATTGACAACACGCCTGTGGAGCCCTACACGGAAAGAAAATCAATTTCAACCGAACATACCTTCTCACAGGACACCATTGACGTATTAAAACTAAACAGAATCCTGCAGGGAATGGTGGAGAAACTGGCCTATCAGCTGCGCGCCGAAGAGTGGCTCACCTCAACGGTGACCGTTAAAATAAGATACGCCAATTTTGATACCGAAACCAAGCAGTCAAGGGTGCCCTACACCTCAGCGGATCATATTCTGACCCAGACGGTGACGGATCTCTTTACAAAGCTCTACCAGCGAAGGATGAGACTGCGCCTTATAGGAGTCCGCTTCAGCGGTCTGGTCAGGGGAACTTATCAGATCGACCTATTCAATGATACCGAAGAAATGCTTGCCCTGTATCAGGCAATGGACAGAATGAAGACCCGTTACGGCTTTGATGCCGTGATGCGATGCGCCGGCGCATCTTTCAAGCCCAATAACAAAGACGAAATTTTAAAACGAAAAAAATAAATCATGTTTCTCAACTGCCACTCTTTTCATTCGCTGCGCTACGGCACCATTCCGCTGGATGATCTGATAAGACAGGCAGCGGACTGCGGCGTGACGGCTGCGGCCTTGACCGACATCAATACCGTCACGGGAATTTATGATTTTATAAAAGGCTGCCAAGCTTTAGGCATAAAACCGCTTGTCGGTATAGAGTTCCGCTGCAGGCATAAATTCCGCTATATCGGTCTGGCCAAAAATGCTGCAGGGCTTGCCCAGATGAACAGGTTTCTGACCGATCATAATTTCAGTGGAAATCCCCTGCCGGAAAAGGCTCCGTCTTTTGACTCGGTTTATTTTATCTATACGCTGGAAAATGCGCCGGCAGTGCTTGGCGAAAATGAATATATCGGCATTGAGCCAGACCAGCTCGGAAGGCTTTTTATGCCTGAACTTAAAAAGAAGATTTCCAAGATGGTTATCCTTCAGCCGGTGGTGTTCCGCACCAAAAGGGAATACAACCTGCACCGGATCCTGCGCGCGGTTGACCTCAATGAACTTCTGTCCAAACTCACACCTGATGACTGCTGCAGAAAATCAGATATGATGATTCCCGAAGCAGAACTTATTGCCCTGTATAAAGATTATCCCGAGATTATCCAGAATACAAGGCACATCATCGAGCACTGTAATTTTCATTATGATTTTGAAAGTCCGAAAAACAAAAAATATTACACCAAAAATAAAGCGGGAGACATTGCCCTTCTGACCACTCTGGCCGAAGAAGGTCTGGTATGGCGGTACGGACGCCATAATGCCGAAGCAAAAGCGCGTGTGGAAAAAGAGCTCAAAGTGATCAATGACCTTGAATTCAGCGGCTATTTTCTCATTACCTGGGATATCATACGCTACAGCAGCAGCCGGGGTTTTCTCCATATCGGAAGGGGGTCGGGAGCCAACAGCATTATAGCGTACTGTCTGGGAATAACAGACATCTGCCCTTTGGAGCTTGACCTGTATTTCGAGCGCTTTCTGAACGAAAACCGCAAGAGCCCTCCCGATTTTGACATCGACTGGAGCTGGAAAGAGCGTGATGTGATCCTGAAATACATCTTTGACCGCTACGGCTATGAGAATGTGGCTTTCTGCGGCACTAATGTGGAATTCAAATACCGCTCGATTTTCCGCGAGGTCGGCAAGGTTTTCGGTCTTCCAAAGGACGAGCTGGATATGCTGGCCAAAAATCCCATGAAACTCCACCAGACCAATTCCATCGTTAAGCTCGTGCAGGAATACGGCATGATGCTGGAGAAATATCCCAACATGCGCAGCATGCATTCCTGTGGGATCCTGATCTCGGAAGAGCCGCTGACCAATTACA
Source organism: Flavobacterium chungangensis (assembly GCF_042654045.1). Lineage (NCBI taxonomy): Bacteria > Pseudomonadati > Bacteroidota > Flavobacteriia > Flavobacteriales > Flavobacteriaceae > Flavobacterium > Flavobacterium chungangensis. Next base: position 43,288 of record NZ_JBHSFY010000012.1, on the reverse strand, counting down.
CGCCGCTGGAAATGCCTCCCAAAGGATTCCCGATAGTGCTCTTTGACATGCATACCGCTGAGGATATCGGTTTTGACAAGTTTGACATCCTCAGCCAGAGAGGCATCGGACATATTGATGACACGGTAAAAATAATTGAGCAGAACAGAGGAATCCGCATCAATATCCGCGACACGAGAATCTCAAAAAACGAGAAGTCCGCAAACGTATATCTTGCCGAAGGAAGAACCATCGGATGCTTTTACATCGAGAGCCCTGCCATGCGCGGCCTTTTGCGCCGTTTGAAATGCGACAACTATAAAACCCTTGTGGCCGCATCATCGATTATACGTCCCGGTGTTGCGCAGTCGGGAATGATGAAGGAATACATATTCCGCCATAACAACCCCTCTAAATTTGAATATTTTCATCCGGTTTTTGAAAATGAGCTCGGAGAAACCTACGGCATTATGGTCTATCAGGAAGACGTGATAAAAATTGCCCTGCATTACGGCGGGCTGTCAGCTGCTGACGGAGATATCTTAAGGCGTGCCATGTCGGGCAAGGGACGCTCAAAAGCCGCCCTTCAGAAAGTAAAGGATGATTTCTTTATTGCCGCCGCAGCAAAGGGGCATCCCGAAGCGCTGAGCCATGAAATCTACCGCCAGATCGAATCCTTTGCAGGCTATTCCTTCTGCAAGGCGCACTCGGCATCCTATGCAGTGGAAAGCTACCAGAGCCTTTACCTGAAAGTGCACTACCCTATTGAATTTATGGTTGCCGTAATCAATAATCAGGGAGGATTTTACAGAACAGAAATCTATGTGCATGAAGCCAGAATGGCCGGCGCTGTTATCCACACGCCCTGCGTGAATAAAAGCGGATATGAAACTGCCCTATACGGCAGCGATATTTATCTGGGCTTTATACACCTGCAGGGTCTTGATTCCAAACTCTCGCAGTTCATCGCTTTTGAGCGCGAGAGAAACGGCGTTTATAAATCGCTGGAGGATTTCATAAACAGGGTTCCTATGGGCATCGAGAATGTAAAGACCCTTATTTTCATAGGCGCTTTCCGATTTACGGGAAAAACCAAAAACCAGCTGCTGGTGCAGGTAAGCCTTCTGATGAATAATTTCAAGCCTGAAAACCGCGGGCTTATGCTCATTGAGCAGCCCGCAAAGGAATTCAAGCTGCCTGTTCTGGAGCGCTCGGTATTTGAGGATGCTTTTGATGAAATCGAGCTTTTAAATTTTCCGGTTTCCTGCACCGTTTTTGATCTGCTGCAGACAAAGCACCGCGGAGATGTCATGGTAAGAGATTTATTAAAATACCATAAAAAGCAGGTGCGTATGCTGGCCTACCTGATCTCGACCAAACAGGTGCCGACCAAAAGGGGCAATATGTATTTCGGGACATGGATCGATAATGAAGGAGCCTATTTTGATACGGCGCATTTCCCGGACAGTCTGGCAAATAACCCGTTTCAGGGAGGAGGCTGCTACCTGCTTTTAGGGACTGTGGAAATTGACTATCATTTCCCGACGATCACCATTTCAAGGATGGCGAAAATGCCTTTCATTCCTGACCCAAGATATTCTGACTCGGAAAAAAGGTATACTACGCAGCACAATATCAAACAGGATGTCAGCAGCACCCACCGCCAGCCTTATCCGCAGGATCATGAAATTAATCTGCCGCGCCACAGAATGAAATTTTGACTATTTAGTTTGCAATGTCCTAATAATGAATTAATTTTGATAGAGAAGCAAAAACAGAAAGAGGAAAACAAGCATGCCATACATCAGTTTTCTGCTGTTTCTTTTTCTAAGCTTTTGCTTTCGCTGCTCATTTTCTTTTATGAGCCTTTCAATGCGCTTGATGTCTATTGGGTAAGATTCCATAAGATCGCTTTGTCAAACTTAAGCGCAATTAAAAAGACTAAAGCCCTGCGAAGGGCATATTTGTAAGAGGATAAGACATTATTAAAACAGCCTTTAAAACGGAAAATTTATGTGTTATTACACCCAGCAGAATGCTTCGATAGAAAATCTAAAAAGACGCTTTAATGCCGAACTCGACAACGAGGAGACCTTTCTGCAGTCTGATTTCATAAATGGGTTCTCCCATCCCAACATCCCTATTATACTGAATTCCTCTCCGCATCTCATCACAACGGATTATACTTGGGGGCTTCTGCCTTCCTGGGCAAAAGACATCGAGTTCAGGAAAAACACGCTCAATGCCCGCATTGAAACCATTGACGAGAAAGCATCATTCAAGAATATAACCCATAACCGATGCCTTATAATCGCATCTGCCTATTACGAATGGCACTGGAATGACCAGAAGGGAAAAAGCAAGGAAAAATACCAGATCAACTCGCAGGATGATGAAATCTTCACTTTTGCAGGGCTGTATTCTTCGTGGACAGATCCTCTGACAGATCAGATTAAAAATACCTATACCATGGTAACTACAAAAGCCAATGATCTGATGCAGTACATCCATAACCATAAGCTCAGGATGCCCATTATGCTCAAACGCCAGGACGAATCCGCATGGCTGGACCAGTCGGTTAAAATTGAGAATTTCGCTTTTCCCTATCAGGGAAACCTGATCGGTTTTCAAATCTAAAAAACAATGTTATGGAAATGGATAAGTTTAACGGAGTGACAAACGCAGAATTTATAGATTACTTTAAAATTGACCTGCACTCCAGAATGGAAATCATCAATTACACCTATCCGCATGAATTATTGGATGAAGATGCAGGATTTGGCGAGCATGTCCACAGGTGTACGGCTCTGCTTAAAGACTATATTCTCTTGTGCTTCCGCAATGCAAAGGCCGCTGGGCAGCAAAAAGATGCGCTGGAAAGTACGGGCACAGACGGTCAGCAGACAGATTCCAGACATACCGAAACGGGTCAGGAAAATCCCGCACAGAGAAGCGAAAGGCTTGAAGTCGAAAGGAAAAAGGAAAATGAGCAATCCGCCCTTAAGTACCTGGAGCTTAAGGATGAAATAGGCAGGCTGATTGATGAGCATCGGGAGAACGTAAAAATAATATACGTTGATCTGTAAGATACGGCCTTACCAGGCTGTATTCAGCTCAGACTTCAGCACACGCATTAAATTTACCGCTGCTGACTTTGCGACTCTAAGACTGCTAGGGTTTTATCATCCATCTGGCCGTGATAATATTTTTCCAATACTTTCAGGAAAACAGGATCTGCGTTCGAAATCCTGCTGAAGAGCGTCATGCAGGATCTGAGCTTCCGCTGGTCAGGCTTTCCAAAGATTTCCAGTGCCGTCAAGCCATCATGGCTCAGAACCGCTTCTGAAATTTCGATCAGGCGTTTACCCAGTATGGGATGATTAAGGTAAAGAGAGGCTTCATTAAGGTCCTTTAATCCAAAATACACATTGTACTCGGTGAATCCCAGGCCTCTGATCTGGGGAAATACAAACCACATCCAATGGCTCTGCTTCTTTCCTTTCGTTATTTCATCCAGTGCCTGATGGTACACATTCCCCTGTGCCCGCAAAAATCTTTCAATCCCCTCGTTCAGATCCATAACTAACCGCTTTTCCCAATTAAATCTACAATTGCCGTTCATTTCAGCTGATGATAGCTACTGAAATAATCTGCTCTTAAATTAGTTAATTTTTTAGTTCCAGCAGCAAAAATATGATGGTCAGTGCAATTTCTTGACAGCGGCCTGCTATTCTCCAATAAAGCCGATGCCGCTACCTCGGTGAAATGAAAATAGAACCATCGCACTAAATAGCCTCAAGGATCCAGGTCTGACTGCCTCCCATAACCATTTATCAGCAGTATCAGCATAATAATTTTATCTTTCGATTTCAAATATCCAGTTCTCCAAAAACAGACCATGCTTCCCTGCACCTTTAGCCCCGATGGCAGTGGAAATCCTTCTGCGCCGGTGTTCGGAGCAGAAGATTGAAACGGATAGCGGGAAAAAGCTCCTAAAAAATAAAATTAAACCTAAAAAAAATATTAAATACAATTGACAATGCCGACCGCTCCAAATTAATTTCCAGCGGCAGCTCTTAACACCCGATTAACTTAATACCCGATTATTTCTGCCCTTGTCTTTCGCAGGACTATAGCGTATCTTTATCCTATGAAAACAGCGAAATAACAGGTCCTGTAACGTATCACAGGTGCATAAAGGATTTAAATCAATACGGTTATATAAACTATATCCCCAAAAAAAACAGAAACCAGAAAAGCGTCATTTATTTTCTTGTTTAAAAGTAGAACTGCTATTTTTTGAGCTGCAAAAATAACTTTTACTATTGTCTGTTGTTCCATTGAGGTCAGAAATTGGCTTATTCCAAATTGTCTATTTAACTTTTTAGCCCCGATAGCAGCGGAAATCCTTCTGCACCGGGGTTCGGCGCAGAAGATTAGAGCGGATAGCGGGAAAAGCTCCTGAAAAACAACATTAAACCTAAAGTAATACAACCGGCTCTGCCACGTATCACAGGTGCATAAAGGATTTAAATGAATACGGCTATATAAGCTATATCCCCAAAAAAAACAGAAACCAGAAAAGCGTCATTTATTTTCTTGTTTAAAAGCGGAGCTGCTATTTTTTGGGCTGCAAAAATTAGAGCAGTTTTTTATAAATATTTAGCAATTCAAATTTTGTGACAGAATCGTGGCAAAATACGTTTTTGAAAAACAAAAATTCAGCAAAATCAATCCCTAACGAACTTAGGCTCGAAACTGTGTATACGAATAAAAAGAAATACGACTAACTAACTAACTAACTAACTAACTAACTAACTAACTAACTAACTAACTAACTAACTAACTAACTAACTAACTAACTAACTAACTAACTAACTAACTAACTAACTAACTAACTAACTAACTAACT
>NZ_JBHSFY010000012.1:0-38297 GCF_042654045.1 Flavobacterium chungangensis | reverse complement strand
ACTAACTAACTAACTAACTAACTAACTAACTAACTAACTAACTAACTAACTAACTAACTAACTAACTAACTAACTAACTAACTAACTAACTAACTAACTAACTAACTAACTAACTAACTAACTAACTTTTTAATAATCTCCCCATTTAGCAAATGGGCCTTTGCAGCCATCTTCCCCCACCGGCCAAAATCATGCTGGAAACAAAGCCAAAGAAATTTGCTGTTTTATTGCTTAAATCCAAAAGCAAATCTTCAAAACAGCAGTAAAGACATCTAAACTTTTACGGAAGCAGATTCTACGTCTGGTGAGTCTCTTCAGATGGGGCCCGAGCGTCAAATTCTTTATTTCAATATGTTTAGCCCATTTACGGCAATATTAAAACAAAAAAGATGAGCATTGCCGCTCATCTTTAAATTATTTATTTCTAAAATTTATTCAATTTCAAAAGGTTAGAATTTCAAAATCTCCTATCACTAACTTTGAAACACTACCGGCTTTGACCGGAGGATTACGGTTTCTCTAATGAAATCATCTTGTCAAGCATCTATTTTATTTCCTGGCCATATTATTAGAGCAAACACTAAAATTGACGAAGCAATAAGGCCTGCTCTGAATTCTTTTTTAGTTTCTGACCCTTCATCATAGATTCTTGCATTTTTTTGACTTGAGTAGATCGGCTATTATATATCTAGCAGCGACGCCTGAAACCCAATTATTTTTTTATGAATTTACAAGCCAAAATACCGCTATCTGTTTTTATTCGAAGGAAATAAATCCCTGCGAGGTAATTTTTAACATCTATAAAATTTGTGCTAAGAATATTCGAATCAATTTTTTTTCCTGTGACGTCGAATACTTCAAACCCTGAGATATTGACATTGTTTTGAACATTGAACTTAAGGTAATCAGTTACCGGGTTGGGATATGCATTAATTTTAATATCAGTAATAAAATGTTCTATACTTAAATTGTTTGAACTATTCAATCGTGCAATATATTTTACATCACTGCTGCCATTATAAGAAACATAATTTCCTCCAACCAGCAATTTGCCGTCCTTTTGCAAAGCCAGCGCTGAAATGTAAGCGAATCCTGTGCCTGTTGCGAAAGCAGGATCTAAAGTGCCGTCCATATCTATTCGCATTATGCTATTGCCAACAGCGGCGCCAAATGAATCGAAAGATCCGCCCAAAATAATTTTTCCATCATTCTGAATTGCAATGTCATTGATAGTAACATTTCCATATAATTCAGGAACCTTGAATGAGGAGTCTAAACTTCCGTTGGCATTAAGACGAACTACTCCTTTGGCGGGAATATTATTAAATTTGCTGAACGAACCGCCTAAAATAATTTTGCCATCAGTTTGTACTGCACTGGAATAGACAAAATAATCAGTGCCTACCCCGCCAAGATTAAAAATCGTATCTAAACTTCCGTTGGCATTTAGTCTTAGAATTTCCCCATTGCCCGCATAATTATATTGCAGCAGCAGTCCTGCAATAACGATTTTGCCATCCGCCTGCACTGAAATGGTCCAGACATTTCCCGCCGTTAATTTAGGGATAAAAGAAGCATCTAATGTGCCATTTGCATTTAGTCTGGCCAATAGGTTTCTTGGGGTTCCGTTGACCATGCTGAAAGTTCCTCCAATAATGATTTTCCCATCCGCCTGCAGTGCAAGGGCATTGACCATATTGTTAGCGCCAGAGCCACCGGCGTTAAAAGCAGTGTCTAAAGTTCCATCAGCATTTAGCTGCACTACGCCATTAGCCGCTGCGCCATTGTAACTTTTAAAATCTCCCGCAATAATAATTTTATTATTTGGCGCCACTACAATCTTTTTTACTAGGCCATCAGCTCCTGTACCGACATTAAAAGCAGCATCAAGCGTTCCGTCAGGGTTTAATCTTGCAATACTTTTGCGGGATATGCCTCTATAAGTTAAAAATCCTCCGCCTATAAGTATCTTTCCGTCTGGCTGCACAGCGACAGCCCTCACATGGCCATCAGCGGAAATGCCATTCTCGAAGAAAGGATAAATACCATTATCAATGTTGCCGTTACTGTCTAAACTTGCTATCCTGTTTCGTGAGAAATTATTACATTTTGAAAAAGAACCTCCGATCATTATTCTTCCATTGGATTGGATTGCGATAGCGTTAACCGATCCATCAGTTCCAAAATTGCTTCTTGAGCTGAAAGGCGAATCTATTGCCCCATCCATATTTAATCGGACTACCCGCTGAGAATAAGTTCCATTATATGCGGAAAAATTTCCCGCGACAACTAATTTTCCATCAGCTTGAATAGCGATAGAATTTACAGAAGAGTCGAAGCCATCACCTATGCTGAATGTGGCATCCAATGTGCTGTCAGAATTTAATCTTGCTATATAATTAGCAAGCGTGCCATTATAAGAATTAAAATTACCGCCAATTATTATTTTTCCGTCTGGCTGTATGCAGACTGTTTTTATACTGTTAGACATATAAGAGGTGATGCCAGAAATAAATGCGGCATCTAAGGATCCGTCCGCATTCAGCCTTGCCAGTCTGGTTCTTGCAACTCCATTAAATGCTCCAAAATCTCCTCCTATTATAATTTTACCATCAGATTGTACGGCACATGAATTAATACTATTATTTGCTCCTGCCGTCGGATTAAATGCTGAATCAACAGTTCCATCTGTATTTAACCTTATAATCCTATTTTTTGAAATTCCGTTATATGTTGTGAAATTGCCAAAAACTACTATCTTTCCGTCGGATTGGATATTTACTCCGTTGACTGTATTGTTGAATCCCGCACCAATCTCAAAGGTCGAATCAACAGTTCCATCAATATTTAACCTGATAATTCTATTCTTTAAAATTCCGTTATACGCCGTAAAATTGCCGGCAACTAAAATTTTCCCATCAGACTGAGTACTGATTCCATTAACGCTATTGTTAAATCCTGAACCCAAATTAAATGTTACATCAATGGTTCCATCTGCATTTAGCCGCGCTAATTTATTAGAACTTGCATTATTTATAAGCGTAAAATCGCCTCCAACCAGAATTTTTCCGTCTGATTGTATCGATGCCGCCTTTACATCTCCATTCTTAGCTCCTGTGGGAGGATTAAAACTTGAATCTAAAGATCCATCCTGGGCGAAACCACATACTGTTAAAGCCAGCATTAATAATTGTAAAATTTTTCTCATAGGCTTATTATACTTTTTTTATTTGGGCATTAAAATTTGAGTCCAAATATACAATCTTTATGATTTCAAAAAACACCTTTCTTTTTTTTTATAAAATAATACCTTACAAAATATTCATCATGAGCCAGCTGCGCATATACACAACTGCCTTCAACAATTGGCTATTATCTGAGAGTCCTTTTGATTGAACGCAATACTATATCTGCAACAAAATTTAAGGCTGTTTTTTAAAGACATCTCTAATTTCAAAGTTTTGCGGCAAATCGCGGCACATTGAGTTTTTTGAAAACAGAAAGCCGGCAAAACCAATATCCAAGAAACTTAGGTTCGAAACTGTACTATTGAACATCCAACTCCTGTCCCACTAGTAGCTCATTAGCTCTTTTACGGCATATTCAAAAATAGCCTGCACTTTAAAAAAATTTTCACCCAAACCAGCCTCCACCATCGCCGGCCCAAATCAAAAAAACTAAAAACAATCAAAAAAGAAACTAACTAAAAATAAAAAAAGCCCTCATTTCTGAGAGCTTTCAGGCTTTATCGCAATGCTGTCCTGCAATCCTAAAGAGGTTTGAGCCATCAATCAGTTGGCCAGTTCAGTCCTTTGGGCCGGCAGCTTATAGATCAGCTTCTGTATGATGGCCAGCCAGATGCTTGACAGAAGCATGGTGGAGGTAATCACTGCAAGAGTAATCTGACGCATGTAATCTCCAACCAGCCCAAGAGAAGCGGCAAGCGTAAGCAGCACAAAGCTGAATTCGCCAATCTGCGACAATAGCGCACCGGCATATATGCTGTCCCTCCAGCTGTTTCCGCTTAGCTTAAAAAGCAGGCTATTGATCAAGCTATTGATTATCAGAACGCTTACAGCCACCAAGACAATTGTGCCGGCATTGGCTGCAAAAAACCCAACATCAAGCTGCAGCCCTATGGCCAGAAAAAAAAATGCCATAAAAAAGACCCTAAAGGGAATCAGCGATTTTCCAAGCCAGCGCGTCGCCTTATCCTGCCCGATCACAATTCCTGCTGCAAAGGCCCCAAAGGCTGGCGAGAGCCCAAACCAGAAACTAAACCAAGCCATCCCAAAACATATGCAGAAGCCGATGAATACCTGCAGATCATGGTCGGCAACAAGCTCTCTTCTCATGGGAATATTAAAAATCCTCCTATTGACGGCTGACCGCAAAAAAAGCAGTATGAGCATGCCGCCTATGCAGACCTTGGCAAGCTCAAAAAAAGAGGCATTGCTGCCTGAAATAAAATTTAGCGATAAGACCATGGGCACAACCAGCATGTCCTGCATCAGCAGCACACCGCATGTTATGATGCCCAATTGGCTTTTAATCTCGCCGGTTCTCTGCAAGTACTGAAATACAATGGCCGAACTGCTGAGGCTTATGATAAAAGATAATAATATAATCCTGCTGGCTGGCCATCCCAACTGCATTCCCAAGGCATACATGCATAAGGCGCTTAAGAGGATCTGGACCAGCGCTATTGCAAAGGGCCTGCAGAAATGCTGGCTTAAATGGTGCAGGTCTATCTCGGTTCCAATGGAAAACATCAGAAGAACAATGCCGATTTCGCCCAATTCCGCGACCATTTCAGGATCAGGAATTGTATTCAGCAGTTTTGGCCCCAAAAGCACGCCCGCAGCTATATAGGCAATAAAATACGGCTGTCTGAAGCGGCGCAGCACCAGTATCAGGAACAGCACAGCAAAGCAGAGCACAACCAGGGCAGAAAATAAGTCCGAAAACATGATTATAGCTTTTTGCAATGATTAAAGCTGCCCTTCGGGGCAGCTTTAAAATAAAAAAAAGGTAAAATAATCGATTAAAAATTAGGCGATTTCAATCATTCTAGGCGGCTTCTGCTTCGCTTGCTCTTTTTTGGGTATGGAAAGATGAAGCAGGCCATTCACATAGCGGGCGCTTATCTTTTCTTCGTCCACCACATTTTTAGGCAGCTCAAAGCTTCTCTGGAACGACTGGTAGCTGAATTCCCTGCGGGTAAAATTCTCCTGCTCGATGGTCTGCTTATTTTCCTTTTCCGAAGAAATAGTCAGCAGGTTTCCGTCAAGGGTAACTTTGAAATCGGCTTTCTCCAGGCCGGGAGCAGCCACTTCGACTTCAAAATGCTCTGCAGTCTCTCTAATGTTTACCGATGGCAGGGTGGTGCTTGTTGTAGAAAAATTTTTGTTTTCCCAATTGAAAAGCTCGCGGCCAAAAACGTCATCAAAAAACGTATGCGGCAGGCCACGATGCTGGTTTGCATTTCTTTTGATAAGATTCATAACATTTTACTTTTAATTGTTATACAATATTTTTGAACATACACTGCCTTTGCAGTGCCAGGGACAAAAAAACCAAAATTATGCCAGAGAAAAAAAATGACAATTTTTCAGTTTTCATGGGCGAAAAAATGTCAGTTTTACCGTAGCTTTTGAAACAAACAAACAAACAAACAAACAAACAAACAAAGCTTTACAGCAGAAGGCTCAAATCTCCAGCGAAAAGCACTGGTTCGAAACCCGCCAAGGTCACAAAGCCAAATGGCGTCAATTGAAGACAATTGGCGCCATTTTTTTTAAACATAATTGCTGATGGACAACAGCTGAAAATTGATTTATTCCTCACTAAAATAAAGCACAAAATAGCCCCGATAGTAGCGGAAATCCTTCTGCGCCGGGGTTCGGCGCAGAAGATTGAAGCGCATAGCGGGAAAAAGCTCCAAAAAAAAACAAACCTAAAAAACAAACCTAAAACTATTGCCGTGTGGAACTGCATGATAAGCCGTCTCTGGGCTGTTTCCGCCTCCTACCTGATATGGAATATCCGCTCTTGAGCTGATAAATCCTCCCACGATGCTCCCATGACTATTGCCGCCAGATTCTTAAGATCTTCATACGTGCTGGGCTTCACGGCATAAAAATCCGCTCCCAGGGCAAAAGCCCTTTGCATTGTTTTGGCTGCACTGTCGATGGAATAGACGATGATCCTTGCATTTCCGGGAGCCGGGCCCATGCCTCTGAGCCTTTCGATGCACTCAAAGCCGTCCATGCCCGGCATATAAAGGTCAAGGAATATGAAATCGGCAGGCTCCTGCTCCGGTTTGGAAAAATGCTCGATGAGCTGCTGTGCGCTGCAGAGCTCAAATATCCTGAAAGGCCGATCGAGCTCCAGAAGCGCTTCATGGAGCAGCATGCGGTCGTCCTCATCGTCATCGGCTAGGCATATGATTATTTTCGGGTCTTCATCCATGATCTGTCGGTTTTTCGCTGCCGAATAAAACCATCATACAAGGATCCCTCAAGCCGGCTGCGCCACAGCCCTCAGAAAATCCCTGAAAATCGAATTATTCGGCTCTTGGTTCAATAATTTTCCAATTTAGGAATTCTGGCGCCCTGAAACAAATACGGAAACAGATTTTACATAATTTCCACCTTAAAGATGGGAATTATGTAAAATCAGCATAAGAATTCCGCTTCAAAAAAACACCTCAAGCGCATCATTTATAGATATGCCCTAGATGCCTGGCTCTGCCTGGTCTGTCTGGCGCTTGAATTCCAGTTTATTTTTATGACAGATTGATTCTGTATTTTTCTTCTGTAGGCCAAGAAGATCTATCGGGCATAAACCGCCCTATCTGGAATACTTTTTCAATAAATTCTATGCTCTGGTCCACTGGCGTATTCTCCTCTTTCAAGTGGCTCGCAAAATGGCCTATCAATTTTTGGATAATCCTGGAACTGACCAGATCCATCTGAACCTCGTCAAAATGGATTGCTTTCTTCTTTTGGAAAGCAAACTCAGTCGATACAATCTCATTCAGTTTTGCTTTCAATGCATGGATGGTCGGTGCGCATTTTCGGCCGTTCACCCAGGCATACAGCTCTGATTTCAGATCCTCAATAATGGCTTCTGCGGCAGGAATATGCTGTTTTCTTCTCTCCAGCGTCTCATCGGCAATCTGGGAGAGATCATCCAGATGCATTAAAGTCACGCCGGGTATTTCTTTGACATCGGCATCCACATTTCGCGGAATGGAAAGGTCCAGGATCAATAAGGGCTTATGCAGGCCAAGAAGTGTTTTATCAATAGTGGGGCTTTGCGCTCCCGTAGCCACAACCAGCACATCCGCCCTTTGCAGTTCTTCTTTCAGATCGCCGTAACCCTTTACGATGACATTGAGTCTTCGCGCCAGCAATTCGGCTTTGTGTCTTGTTCTGTTTATAAGGGTTATATGACTGTTTTTGGTATGCTTTAATAAATTTACGCAGGTATTTCTGCCTATTTTTCCTGTCCCCAGCAGCAGAATATTTTTGTTCCCTACATCAGCTGCATTCTGGATTATATACTGTACCGATGCAAAAGAAACCGACGCGGCGCCGCAGGAAATTTTAGTCTCTGTCTTGACTTTTTTGCTCGCCTGGATTACGGTGTTTACCAGGCGGTCCAGAAATGTGTCGGCCAAACCTTTCTCTCTGCTGCGGCTAAAAGCGGTTCTGATCTGGCTGATGATTTCAAAATCGCCCAGGATCTGGCTCTCCAAACCTGTACCTACCCGGAACATGTGGCTGACGGCCTGGCTGTTTTTATAGATGTAGCCAAATTGCTGAAATTCCTCCACGCTGCCTTTCGTATGGCCGCAAAGCAGTTTTATCAGTTCATACGGATGAGAAGCCCATCCATAGATTTCAGTCCTGTTGCAGGTGGAAATTACAATCAACGACTCTATGCCCTCGGTTTTGGCCTGCGCCAGCAGGTCAGACTGGCCTTCAGCATCCAGGCTGAATTTCCCCCTGATCAGGGCATCTGCTTTTTTATAGCTTAATCCTAAGGCGTAGAAAGTGGTGTTTTGGGAAAGCTTAAAATTTTCCATGGGATGGCTTTGATTAAAGATTCGAAAAAAAAGGAGTTCTGCTCTGGAAAATCAGTCCGCACCCGTATGTGCTGCCATGCGGACAAGCGCCTCCAGTCAGTATGGTCCTTGTATGAGATATATGGTCAAAGATGCCATGCAGCAAATTTGCAACTGCAAAGGGATTCCTTTAGGCAGACATGCTTGTTTTGGAATAAGACAATGTCTTAAAAAGAAAACGCCGCCCGCAGAAAAAGGCGGCGTTTTTTGGGAAGATGAATTATTTTTGGACGATGGGCGTTCTCAATGATTCCAAAACTGCCACAATATCCGTATAAAGTTCGGTGTTTGAAGCAACGCCGTTCGCATTGGCGGCCGCTCCCACATAACCTTCGAATTTCGTATAGTCGGCACTGCTGGATTTTGTTCCCATTCTAGGGTTTGTCGCAGGGTTGTGCGCCGCTGCCATGCTCAGGCCCGAATACGTATTAACTGCATTTGTCCCTCCGGTGTTGAAGGAAAAGAAATCAGTCAGGTTATCGGATAATTTTGCAATATTTGTAGCCTGGGTCGTTCCGGTTTCGGCCAGAAGGGGCGCAAAATGCGCCTGCAGGTTTCCTGATGCATTGGACTGGATATCGGCAACTATCAGTCCGATTGTTGAATTGACCACTTTGCGGAAGCTAAGGCGTCCCTGCTCGATCATCTGTCCTGAATTATCAGGATCGGCAACCATTTTAGTGCCTCCCAACCGCTCATATATGGATGCTTTTACAGGAGCCGGAGTCTCATCATCATTGCTGCAGGATGTAAAAACAGCCGTTGAAAGGAATAACGCGATTAAGGCGATTTTAGAATAATTTTTCATAACAATAATATTAAAGGTTAATTAAAAAAATGATTGATCTTCTGGGACAGCTTGTAGCCCAGACTGTTCTGGTCAATAGGACAGACTTCTTTGGATGCCAGATTTTCAGGCAGTATATAGGGCTGCGCATCATAATGCCTTTTGGCCATCAGCTGCGCATAGACCTTTTTTGAATTGGTGATCCGGTTATTATGGAAGTAAACCACCACGTTTCTCTTGATAATGATGGAATCCGAGGTCAGCCCTTTGATGGATCTCAGGTCAGCGCAGATCTGTCTGGCCTGTGCAGAATCGATAGCCTGCTTGAAGTCAATGCGGCTTACCTGCAGGTTTGGAGTGTCATAAACCGCAGGCTTGGCAGTAATGATATGGAAAAGAAGAATTGCTGAAAACAGGACCGTTGTTCCCATTGCGATCCAAAGACCTTTTTTGATGTGCTTGTTGATTTTCATACGTGATTTTTATAGCGGTTAGATTTAAGGTCATATACGGAAACTTTTTTAGGATGGTTTTAACAAGTAAAAAGAAAACTTTAGTTTAGAATTGTTTTAAATAATCTGAATCCTTTCCACAGCATCAGCCATGCCTAAAACAGCATCCCGCATCATCTTTTCATACTGCCCATGTTTTTGGAGATATCGCCGGCAAAAGCCATGATTCGGATTTCAATGGACAAAAAGAGGTCTTCCTGCAATCTGTAAAAGAGTTTTTGGCGTATATAGGTGAAAAGCATTCCTTGAGATGAAAATCATCTCTGCTCTGCAAACCAAAAAAAAAAACGTTATGAAACTACAAAAAGCATGTGCCGTTTTATCAGCTGCCATAATCCTTGCAGGCTGCTCCAATGATGATTCCGCAGCTCCGACGGACACCACCGCCCCTGCCGGATCAGCAACCTATGACAAGGATGTGAAATCAATTATTGACAATAACTGCATTGTCTGCCATGCGGCGGTTCCCACAAACGGTGCGCCCATATCCCTTGCCACATATGCCCAGGTCAAAGAGGCCGTTTTAAAACGAAGCCTCATCATCCGCATTTCCCTTGAAAACGGCAATAGCGTGCTGATGCCCAAGGGAGGCCCCAGAATGCCCCAGGAAACTATAGATATAGTCAAGCAATGGGAAAAGGACGGATTATTTGAAAAATGATTTTAATATCCGCGGCAATACTATACTCTGCCCCGGGCGGTTAAATGATCCCGCCGCAGGCAGATTTAATGCAGGAGCCTGCTCCGGTGCGCGGGTCGCCACCTTAATGTATAGTGGTTAAAAATACCCCTTAGAGAACCTCTGGTCAGCATTCAATTTCAGAAAATGAAATCCCATTTAAAGGCGATTTGATGCCCAATAATTATCTCATAAGCATAATAAGAGCTATATTTGCCGTTTCGGATATCAAAAAGAAATAAAATCATCTCATCTCCCCTAATGCCGCCCTGCAAGAACATACTGATCTTCCTGCTTACCGCCCTGCGTCTTCTCCACGGCAGTGAGCCTGAAAAGCTTTCATCGGCTGTATTCTCTGATCCGTCCATGGAAATCCTTGCAGGCTCAGATGGAACAGCTTCAGTTTTCAGTGCACCGGGCGCTAAAAAAAAAGTGAGAATAAATAGTTCATCCAATGAACGGAAAACCAAACTCAAGCCGTCCGTTTGTGTTTTGAAAAATGAAAAATTCCGCTTTGATGCTGTTTTGGCGAACTGCGCCATAGACAGCTCGCTTTTCAAGAACAAAATAGCCTGCCGGCTGGATAGCAGCAGCCTGCTTCACCTATTTCACCTTTTCTAGAAATCCCTTAAACAGCGTACCGTATTTTCGGCCTTTGGGTCCGGCTTTTCACTTCGCTAAATTTCCTTAATCTTTTAAGACTCGCTGCATCTTCACCATTTTTAGCCCCATAGGCCGCTAGATCCCGTGAATTGTTTACCATTCAATGTTTTTCCTAAACATCTGCTGGATATCATTTCAAGTCGTTTCCTATTGCAAAACTAATCGTGTTTTATCTCTGCAGGCCTAATTGGTTTTAATCATTTATTAATCAGGATACCCGTATCCGCTCTCAAAATTCCATGAAACATTTATTCTTGCTTTTCATATCCTTGCTTATATGCCAGACGGCGGCGTCTCAAAAAAAATCGCTGAAATTCTACCTTGAACAGCATCAGGGCAAAAAAATTGACACCATATTCCGCATCGGCACTTCTGACAGCATCAAAGCCGGGCTCCCGGCAACATTGATATGCGGAAGATTTAAGGGACCGACCTTTGCCATCGTGTCAGGAGCGCGGCCCTCAGAACAATCGGCAGTACAATCACTTTTAAAACTGCGCCGCGAGATAAACCCTGAAAAACTGGCCGGGAGCCTGATCATAATTCCGATAATGAATCTAGATTCCTTTTTTTCTTCCTGCCAAAATAACGGCCTGAATACGGATTTAAATCTGGATCAGTATTTTCCAGAAGCCCAAAAAAGCATCGTCAATGGGCTTGCAGCCGATTTTATAACCACCCATATTTTTGATGCTACTGATATTCTTCTGGATATCAGATCAGCGGGCAGCAATGAAGACCTTATATCATATGCCAGCTACTATCATAACAGTGAACTTCCCCAGCAGGCCCTCTTGTGCTCGCGCCTGTGCGAAATCAGCGGTTTGGGAACCGTAGTTGCCAGGCCTTATCTTCAGCCTTGCGGGCAGCCTTCCAAGCAGATCTCCAGACAGGCAGTGCGCCTTGGCATTCCAGCCCTGAGCATAACGGCGGCAAAGCAGGCCGCCGCCGCCAGATCTGAAATAGGCCCGGCCATGAATGCTGTGTATAATATGCTGGCCCAGCTCAAAATGTATCAGCATAAACTGGCTCCGCAGGCAGTGCTTCCAAAAAGATTCTTTAATGACCAGCTGCTTGTAGCCTCACCTGCAGAAGGCTTGTTCTACAGCAGCGCAAAGGCCGGCAGCAGCATTATCAAAGGTGAGGAAATAGGCTATATAACCGATGTTTTCGGCAGGAACGTAAAAATAATAACCGCGCCGGCAGACGGAACAATCCTTAAAAAAAGCACCGGACTTGCCGCCAGCACATCTGCCCCGCTTTTCTGGATCGGCCGCAGCAGCAGCAGTAATGAAAAAGAACAGGAAAAATAAGACTGCTGCCCGCATTTTCCTTAACGAAAAACTCTTTGGATTCTTCTAAAAATCAATCCCGATTTGTTTTTTCTGCCCTTACCGGCTAAATTTGCAGATATGACAAAACTAATAAACCTAAATATTTTCAAACGATTTTTCTCCTCCTCCTCAGCCGGAGGCGTCATCCTGCTGCTTTGCGTAGCTATATCGCTCACTATAGCCAACATCGGGTGGGCAGAATCGTTTAATGGTCTGCTGCAGATGAAACTTGGCAGGGATTTTGGAGCCATAGATCTGGAATATCCCCTTATTACCTGGATTAATGACGGTCTTATGGCTGTATTTTTCCTTTTGGTCGGCCTGGAAATCAAAAGGGAAATCATCGAAGGGGAACTCTCTTCCTTCAGACAGGCGTCCCTGCCGGTGCTTGCAGCTATCGGCGGTGTTGCTGTGCCGGCCCTGCTCTACGCCTCGCTGAATGCCTCAAATCCGCAGACGGCCGCAGGCTGGGGAATTCCCATGGCCACCGATATTGCCTTCGCACTCGGCATTATTTCCCTTTTGGGCAGCAGAGTCCCAAACGGGCTTAAAATTTTTCTGGCCGCACTTGCCATCGTTGACGATCTGATCGCCATACTGGTAATCGCAATATTCTATTCCAGCGAAATCCATCTTATCTACCTTGCCTATGCAGCAGGCATCATGTCGCTTCTGATCATTTTTAACAGATGCGGGGTAAAAAACATATTCTGCTATATCATTCCCGGGGCAGCAATGTGGTATCTGGTGCATCATTCAGGCATCCACGCCACCATTGCAGGGGTACTGACGGCGCTCGCCCTGCCCACCAATGAGGATGACACCGAATCCCCGTTGGAAAAACTTGAGCACAGCCTTACCATTCCGGTAAACTTTTTCATAATGCCACTGTTTGCCATTGCCAATACGTGCATCACTTTTGAGAGCGGAATGATCGAAGGGCTTGCAGGAAGCATCGGGATGGGTATCATACTGGGATTATTTCTCGGCAAGCCCGCCGGGATTTTTTTAATGTCCTGGTTAGCCGTTAAGCTCAAAATTTCAGAACTGCCCGACCAGACATCATGGCCTCATGTACTTGGACTAGGCATTCTGGGCGGCATCGGCTTTACCATGTCTATCTTTATTGCCCTTTTGTCCTTTAAGCAGCCTGAATTACAGCTGCAGGCAAAATTTGCCGTTCTTACAGCTTCCCTTCTGGCCGGCGCGCTGGGCTATGCCATTTTATATCTCTATGGCAGAAGATCCGAAAAATCATAACAAATTTTCAATGCAGCGGCTATTTTGGGCCCGTGCAGCTTGAAATGCTTTTTTTTGCTTTATTCGAAAAAGGGTTTTATTTGCAAAAATAAGGCCCTTTTTTACGCCATCCTTTACGCGTGCACAGGCAATCATACCTTGATCTATGCGCCATAAGGCTACTTCTCGCGGCGGTAGAGCACCACGTTTTTGACGCCCAGCCTTTCATTGAGCCAGGTCCTGAACTTCTCCTTATCGGCCTGTCTGATTGGTTTTGCCGCGTCATATGCCACAGCAGTCACCTCGGCAAGCGAATCGTTTTTTAATGCGGCCTGCTGGCGCACAATGGCCAGGGAACTTACTTCGGGAAACAATATTCGGATTTCCTTCAGAAATGAGGCATTATCGAACTCATAGCGCGAGAGCTGCTTCTGGAGCTGCATGATCTTCACATCCTTTGCATTGAGCTCATTCTCACTGCTTTTGATCTGGCTCAGGATATCGCCCTTCAGCGCACTGAAACGGTCGGTGCTGTCTTGCCTGATAATCAGTTGGGCACCCTTCAAAAACTGGTTCTCACCCATTTTTTTTCTCAGAAGGCCCATTTCGGAATCTGTAAATCTCTTGGAAAGGAAAGCCAGCTCCAGCACTTTCCCCTTTGGAGCATAGGAAGTCTTTTTATAAACCATCGTGTAGCCTTTAGCTGTGAACTCCTGATCGGCGAAAAGGTCTGCACTTTTGATGAACTGCTGCTTCTCATACAGCGTATAGGCAAGATAGGCGCTCGGGATAATCATAACGGTAATGAGTACGGAAATGAAAATTCTGACTTTTCTCTGCTGTCCCTTGTCCACAGCCTCTTTGGCAGGATATTTAAGATATTTTACAATCAGGAAAGTGGATATGCCGATAAACACGCAATTTATGCAGTACAGGTAGAAAGCGCCTAGGAAAAAAGGCCACTGCATAGTGGCAATGCCGTAGCCTGCCGTACAGAGCGGCGGCATGAGGGCCGTGGCGATGGCGACCCCGGGAATGGGATTTCCCTTTTCGGTCCTGGTGACGGCAATCACGCCCACCAGCCCCCCAAAGAAGGCAATAAGTATATCATATATATTGGGAGATGTGCGTGCAAGCAGTTCGGACTGCACTTCCTTGAAGGGGCTCAGGTAAAAATAGACCGTCGAGAAAAGAAGGCTTACCAGAGTGGCATTAAGCAGGTTGCGCAACGATTTTTTTAGCAGGGAAAAATCATAGATTCCCAGGGCAAAACCCGCCCCCACTATCGGTCCCATCAGCGGGGAAATCAGCATCGCACCTATGATCACCGCTGTAGAGTTCACATTAAGCCCCACAGAGGCAATAATGATCGCACAGGCCAGTATCCAAAGATTGGCGCCTTTGAAATCAATATTTTTCTTGACACTCTCAAGGGTCTTACCCTTGTCGTCTTCATCCTCATGGAGGGTGAAAAATCCTGAAAATTTCTCCATAATCTGCTTCTTGATAAAATTTCTGTATTTTGAATTTAAAAAAAATATGCATATCATCCAAAACAATTGTGAAATTGCCCTGCAGACCATCTGGAGAAGACCGGATGCAGGTACAGTGTTGCGGCATGTATATTGGGACTTTAGATCGAAAGCTGGATCCCCATGAAATAAGGCGGAAGAAGCTGATATTATGCATTTTCCCCCAATAGCCTTTTTTGAACTTAGAAAATCAGCATTCCTTTAAATTCGGCGCTCCCAACCGCATAGAGAAAGGAAAAACAGAACTCTGTAAAGGATAAGGAATTATCGGCTCTGGATACCTCATGGAAGCTAAAAGCAATGCTATTAATAAATTGTTTGTTAAAATCTGATGCTGAAACAAAGCTGTGGCGTATCTTTGAAAAAATTGCCCCTATAATCCCGCAGCGCTTATTGCCGCATTTAAAATCAATGCACGGGCGCGCGTACACAGTTTTCACTTTCATGTTTAAAAAAAAGCTTTTACAGATTGAGGCCCTTCTTATTGTAGGAAGAAAAAAAATGTCTCCCAAACAGTTTATATTTCTGGCCAGCGTCCTTGTCGGGATCACTTCCGCCTTGGCCGTCATACTCCTAAAATCATTTGCCCATTCGGTTTATCAGGCCGCTGCATATGCCAACAGCATACTAAAGCTGAGCTTTATCAACTCAGTGCTTCCCGTTATAGGGATCCTGCTCACGGTGATGGCCACCAGAAGGCTCCTTGGAGGGACCATTGAAAAAGGCACTTCCCAAATCCTGTATCTGGTAGCCCGCAAAGCCAGTATTGTTCCCAAAAAACAGCTTTATGCGCAGATTCTCACAAGTTCCCTCACAGTGGGGCTTGGAGGCTCGGCCGGGCTTGAAAGCCCAATTGTGGTTACAGGAGCCGCTTTCGGTTCCAATTTTGCCCAGCAGTTCCGATTAAGCTACAAAGACAGGACGCTCCTTCTGGGCTGCGGAGTCGCGGCCGGAATCGCCGCTGCTTTTAATGCGCCCATAGCAGGGGTGCTGTTTGCCGTTGAAGTGCTTCTGGTGGATGTGACCATAGCAGCCTTTACACCGATTATGATCGCCGCCGCAACCGGCGCCCTGGTTTCTGCAATCCTGCTTAACGAAAATATACTGCTCAGCTTCCGCCAAAAGCAGACTTTTGATTACCACAACATCCCACTGTATATCCTTCTGGGCCTGTTTACAGCTTTTCTTTCGGTCTATTATTCAAGGAATTTTCTCAAAACCGAGCACTATTTTGCAAACCTAAGGCTCGGTGCATATAAAAAAGCGCTTTTCGGCGCTCTGGTCCTCGGACTTCTCATTTTTGCATTTCCAGTCCTGTTTGGTGAAGGATACGAAAGCATCAAATCTCTGGCCGACCGCAATCCGGGCGAACTTCTGGAAAATACCCTCTTCAAGGACTTCAGCTCCAATCAATGGGTGCTTCTGGCTTTTGTGGGGGCATCAATGATGCTCAAGGCTTTCGCATCAGGCATTACCCTTGGCAGCGGAGGCAACGGAGGAAATTTTGCGCCATCGCTTTTTCTGGGCTCATATGCCGGATATTTTTTTTCTAAATTCCTTAACCTTACCGGACTGACCGACCTTCCGGTAAGCAATTTTGCCATAGTGGGCATGGCGGGAATACTCAGCGGACTCTTTCATGCCCCTCTTACAGCCATATTTCTTATTGCAGAAATCACAGGCGGATATGATCTGATCATCCCGCTTATGATTGTCGCCTCGATAAGCTTTGCAATCTCAAAACGTTTTGAAAAGCATTCCCTGGATGTAAAAGGGTTGGTAAAAAAAGGGAATGTCTTTACCAGCAACAAGGACACCAATATCCTCTGGACCCTTAAAATGGACGCCATACTGCAGAATGATCCCAAAACGCTTGCTCCTGAGGATGACATCCACATGGTTCGCAGTGTGATAAAAGCTTCCGATCAGGGAATGTTTGCCGTGACTTCTGGGGAAAAACTGCTCGGCGTGGTCTATTTCAGCGATATAAAGGAATTTATATTCAATGATACCGATATCAGGGCGAAAGACCTAATGGCCGCCCCGATGGAAATCGTTTATTATAATGACAGTATGGAGACCGTAATGCAGAAGCTGGAAAAAAGCAGCAGGTCCTATCTTCCGGTTCTCAAGGAGGATCTCTATTGCGGCTATATAGACAAGGGCGCTGCATTGGAAGCCTACCGAAATCAGCTTAAATCCATGATTTTTGAATAATTTCCCCCAGTAGAAATACAGCAGATAAAACCCAAAAGATAAAAATTTAATCTCTTGAAGCTAGTAAAAAAATCAATCTGCAAAATAAAGGAAGCATAAAATCCGAAATCAGCATTTCTATGTTTATTTTAGATCTCAGGCATTGCTTTTAAGGAATCCTTTCAGTAAATTTGTAGCTCTTATGAAGAATTGGTGCACTAAATTATTCGTTTCTATTGTCATTCTTTTAAATGGATATGGCAGCACTTATGCACACAATAACATTGTTTTATTTAAAAAGTTTTCTTTTTGCACTGTTATTAATAATGCTCAAAATGAAGCCAGTTTAAATCGTGGACGTTCATTTGAATCCTTTAAAAGGAAAATGTGCCTTTTTGATAATGAAGAAAATGAAGAGAACTTTTCTTCGGTGCAAAAACAGCTTGTCAAAAGCAATTACTTTTCATTTTTTCACATCAGCAATCATTTTGCCGTTTCTGCGACTGCTTTTACCCAGAAAGTAAATGACTGCAAAATCTTTAGTTTACTTTATAATAAAGTATATCTCCTGTTTCAGGTTTTCAGAATTTGATTTTTGCTATCGCTATTTCAAAATAGCCGATTCCTTTATTGTTCTATCCTCTGTGTTCTAATTTAGAAAATAGAAGGATACGAGCTACTATGGTCTATTTCCGAAGGCCTTTTTACTTAAAAATCAAAAATAAATTACGTTTTAATGCTGAAATAATTATGAAGAGAATTTTCATGATCATGACTTTATGCGCCTTAGTTTTTGCGGGCTGCAATTCAAAAAAAGAAGAAGAAAAAGAGGAAAAAACCAAATTTCTGGTTACCAGTCCGATTGAAAAAGATACTACAATTACAAAAGATTATGTATCTCAGATACACTCTATCCAACATATTGAAATAAGAGCCCAAGAGCGCGGCTATCTTGAAAAAATCTACGTTGACGAAGGACAAATGGTAAAAAAAGGACAGCTCTTGTTTAAAATCATGCCTGCACTTTACGAAGCAGAAATGAAAAAATCTAAAGCAGAAGTAAGTTTCAGCGCAATTGAATACCAAAATGCCAAAAAACTAGCCGATGAAAAAGTGGTTTCTCCAAACGAACTGGCAATGGCAAAAGCCAAACTGGAAAAAGCAGATGCCGAACTGGCCTTAAGCAAAGTTCATCTTCAGTTTACAGAAATCAGAGCTCCTTTTGACGGCATTATAGACAAATTTCATGTTCGTCAGGGAAGTCTAGTTGACGAAGGAGAATTGCTGACAGAATTGGCAGACAACAGCTCAATGTGGGTTTACTATAATGTTCCTGAGTCTGAATATCTGGATTATCAAGAAAAAGCAGAGAAAAACGGCAAAATGAAAGTAAATCTTCTAATGGCCAACAACAAAAAGTTTCCCTACACCGGTGTAGTAGAAACTATTGAAGCCGATTTTGACAATGAAACGGGAAACATTCCTTTCAGAGCTGTTTTTCCTAATCCGAAGAGATTATTAAGACACGGTGAAACGGGAAGCATTCAGATGCCTATTGATTTGAAAAATGCAATGCTGATCCCTCAGAAAGCCACATTTGAGGTTTTAGATAAAAAATATGTCTATGTGATTGACAAAAACAATGCAGTAAAATCCAGAGAAGTTGTTATTGCTGCCGAAATGCCCCACCTATTCGTAATTAAAGAAGGCTTGTCAATTAATGATAAAATACTTTTAGAGGGACTTCGTCTTGTAAAAGAAAATGAAAAGATAAACTACGAAGTTGTAAAACCTCAGTCGGTACTGTCAAATTTAGGACTCTATGCAGAATAACCGAATCTAAAAAAAGAACACATGTTTAATAAATTTATTCATAGACCCGTTTTTGCAATTATAATTTCGATTATAATTGTCTTTATAGGCACGCTTTCAATCAAGCAGCTTCCAATATCGCAATTCCCGCAAATTGCGCCCACGACCGTAAACATCTTTATCGCTTATCCGGGTGCAAGTGCCGATGTACTGGTAAAATCCACTTTAATTACATTAGAGAATTCACTAAACGGCACGCAAGGCGTTCGTTATATGGCAACAGATGCCACGAGTGCTGGAGAAGCGACACTTAGAATCATATTTGAACCAGGAACAGATCCTAATGAAGCCGTAATCAGGGTTAAAACAAGGGTAGATCAGGTAATGCCATTATTACCTGAACTGGTTCAGCGTGAAGGAGTTGTTATTACTCCTATACAGCCAAGTATGCTAATGTATGTCAATCTTTACTCGAAAAGCAAAAGCATGGATGAGAAATTCCTCTATAACTATGCCGATGTCAAAATGATTCCAGAAATCAGCCGTGTAAAAGGTGTTGCGAGAACACAGATCTTAGGAAGCCGCAAATACGCCATGCGTGTATGGCTGAATCCGGACAGAATGAGAGCTTATAAAATTTCTGTTGAAGAAGTTATGCAAGCACTTCAGGAACAAAGTATCATTGGCCGTCCAGGTCGATTAGGACAAAGTTCTGGTATAGCAGCGCAATCTCTAGAATACGTATTAACTTACAAAGGGAGATACGACGAACCTAAACAATATGAAAATGTAATTGTACGCGCCAATTCTGAAGGTGAAAGCATTCGCTTAAAAGACATTGCAAAAGTAGAATTAGGAAGTGAGTTTTTCGATATTTACTCCAATTTAGATGGCCATCCTTCTGCCGCAATTGTATTAAAACAAAACTACGGAAGTAATGCAAGTGACGTAATCAATGATGTAAAAGCAAAACTGGAAGAAATGAAAGCGAGTTTTCCTCCAGGAATGGATTATAAAATCAGTTATGACGTTTCGCAATTCTTAGATGCTTCTATTGATCAAGTGGTTCATACTTTGAGAGATGCATTCATTTTGGTTGCTTTGGTTGTGTTTATATTTTTAGGAGATTGGCGTTCTACTTTAATTCCGATTATAGCGGTTCCTGTATCGTTGATTGGGGCTTTCTTTGTTATTCAGCTGTTTGGAATGTCAATCAACTTGGTAACGCTGTTTTCTTTGGTACTGGCAATCGGAATTGTAGTAGATAATGCCATTGTCGTCGTCGAGGCCGTCCATGCCAAGTTTGAAGAATTCCCGCATATTACGCCTTATCATGCCGTTAAATTAGTATTGGGCGAAATTGGAGGTGCCATTATTGCTATTACAGCCGTTATGGTTTCTGTTTTTATTCCCGTTTCGTTTATGTCGGGACCGGTGGGAACTTTCTACAGACAGTTTTCGGTTACCATGTCGAGCTCGATTATCATTTCTGCTATTGTAGCTTTGACCCTTACTCCTGTTCTCTGCGCCATTCTTTTGAAAAACAACCATGGAAAAGAGAAAAAAGGAAATATCTTGACAAAATCGCTTGATGCTTTCAACAGATGGTTTGAAAGGCTTACAGGCCGTTATGTTGCTGTTCTAAAAACAATTGTAAGCCGAAGAGTATTGACTTTTGGAATCCTGATTGCGTTTTGCGCTTTCATTTTTATAGAAAACAAAGTGCTTCCTTCAGGATTTATTCCTAGTGAAGATCAGGGAACCATTTACGGAATCATACAAACGCCGCCAGGTGCTACATTAGAAAGAACCAATCAGGTTGCTCAGAAATTGCAGAAAATCTGCGAAAAGGTTGAAGGCGTTGAATCGGTTTCTTCTCTGGCAGGTTACGAAATCATGACCGAAGGTCGTGGTTCTAATGCTGGAACCTGTCTGATTAACTTGAAATCATGGTCAGACAGAAAACATTCTGTAACAGAAATCATGGAAGAACTCGAAAAGAAATCTAAAGATCTGGGTGCTGTTGTAGAATTTTTTGAACCGCCAGCAATTCCTGGATTTGGTTCTTCTGGAGGTTTTTCTATGCGTTTATTAGACAAAACAACCAGCACCAATTATCAGGAATTTGATAAAATCAACAAGCAGTTTATGGCCGAACTGGGCAAACGTAAAGAACTTTCTGGTCTGTTTACTTTCTTTGCCGCCAATTATCCGCAATACGAACTAGAGATTAATAATGATCTGGCTATGCAAAAAGGCGTTTCTATCGGCAAGGCAATGGAAAACCTAAATATTTTAATCGGAAGCACCTACGAACAGGGATTTATCAAATTTGGAAGGTTTTTTAAATTGTATGTCCAATCTGATCCAAAATTCAGAAGGCTACCATCAGATGTATTGAATCTCTTTGTAAAAAATGATCACGGAGAAATGGTGCCTTATTCGGCATTCATGACACTCAAAAAAACGCAGGGCCCTAATGAGATCACGCGTTACAACATGTATAATTCTGCCGCTATTCAGGGTCAGCCTGCAAAAGGATACACCACGGCAGATGCCATTAAAGCAGTGCAGGAAACCGCTCTTAAAACACTTCCTAAAGGATACGATATTGCATGGGAAGGTCTTTCTTATGATGAAGCTGGAAGAGGCAATGAATCGCTTTATATCTTTTTAGTCGTATTGGCTTTCGTTTACTTTGTATTGGCGGCACAGTACGAAAGTTTTATTATTCCGCTATCAGTAATTCTCTCTATTCCGGTTGGAATTTTAGGCTCTTTTGTCATTCTGCAGATGATGGGCTTGCAAAACGACATTTATGCACAAATTGGGCTTATTATGCTCGTCGGATTGCTCGGTAAAAATGCCGTATTGATTGTCGAATTTGCCGTCCTCAAACATCAGCAGGGCGCCACAATTCTCGAAGCAGCGATTGAAGGTGCAAAGGTGCGTTTTAGACCAATATTAATGACATCATTTGCCTTTATTGCTGGTTTGATCCCATTAATTTTTGCTTCTGGAGCAGGTGCAATTGGTAACAGAACTATTGGAGGATCTGCGCTTGGCGGAATGCTTTTCGGAACCATATTTGGAGTAATCATTGTTCCTGGACTATACTACATCTTTGGTTCATTGGCACAAGGCCGAAAACTAATTAAAGGAGAAGAAGAAAGTTCATTATCTGATGATTTCATACATCATGTAGATGATTTTTCAATAAACAATCAAACGGAGGAAAATGAAGAATAACAGAAATATAAAATACGCAGGTCTTGCCTGCGTATTACTCTCTATAGCGGGCTGTAAAACAACTTCTATTGTAGAAAAAACAGAAAACAAAACAGTACCAGAAAACTATGCAGATAATGGTTTAGATACTCTAAATACAGGAAAAGTAAAATGGAGAAGTTATTTTACAGATGAAAATTTAGAAAATCTGATTGATATTGCATTGAAAAACAATCAGGAATTAAATATTACACTTCAAGAAATCGAAATTGCAAGAAGCGAAGTAAAAGCACGAAAAGGAGAATATTTACCTTTTGTAGGATTTAGCGCCGGTGCAGATGTAACCAAATCTGGAAGATACACCAGTACAGGTTCTGGTGAAGCTACAACAGAGATTATGCCAGGCAAAGAAACACCAGATCCGCTTC
Source organism: Flavobacterium chungangensis (assembly GCF_042654045.1). Taxonomy (NCBI): domain Bacteria; kingdom Pseudomonadati; phylum Bacteroidota; class Flavobacteriia; order Flavobacteriales; family Flavobacteriaceae; genus Flavobacterium; species Flavobacterium chungangensis. The sequence goes on along the minus strand of NZ_JBHSFY010000012.1, from coordinate 15,756 downwards.
CTAATTATCGTTTTGCACTGACTTCAAGCTGGGAAATAGATATTTGGAACAAACTGCATAATGCTAAAAAAGCGGCTTTAAATCGTTATTTAGGTTCTATTGAAGGAAAGAATTTTGTAATTACCAATCTGATTGCCGAAATAGCAGATTCGTATTATGAACTTTTGGCTTTGGACAATCAATTAGAAATCATCAAACAAAACATTGATATCCAAACGAATGCTTTAAAAGTGGTGAAAATACAGAAAGAAGCCGCAAGGGTAAACGAATTGGCTGTACGAAGATTCGAAGCGCAGATTTTAAGCACCCAAAGCCTTCAGTTTGATATTCAGCAGCAGATTACAGAAACTGAAAATAAAATCAATTTTTTATTAGGACGTTTTCCTCAAAAAATTGCCAGAAACAGCAGTACTTTCAGCACGATAACTCCAGCTGATGTTCATGCGGGAGTGCCTTCTCAGCTTTTAGAAAATCGTCCAGATATCAAAAAGGCAGAAATGGAATTAATCGCCGCGAAACTGGATATTAAAGCCGCTAAAGCTAAATTTTATCCTTCGCTAGGCATTTCAGCAGGAATTGGATATGAGGCTTTTAATACCAAATATTTACTGACTTCTCCAGAATCTTTATTGTACTCCATTGCAGGTGATTTAGTAGCACCTTTGATTAACAGAAATGCTATTAAAGCAGAATATCTTACCGCGGGAGCCAAACAGATTCAGGCTGTTTACAATTATGAAAGGACATTGGTTAATGCTTATGTTGAAGTGGCCAACCAATTGTCTAAAATCCAGAATACGGCAAAAAGCTATGACTTAAAGTCAAAACAAGTTGAGGCCTTAAATGAATCTATTCAGATATCTAACAATTTGTTTAGTTCTGCACGAGCAGATTATATGGAGGTTTTATTGACCCAGAAAGATGCTTTGGAATCCAAATTCGAACTTATTGAAACCAAAAAACAGCAGATGAACGCATTTGTTAATGTTTACAGAGCGCTCGGAGGCGGCTGGAATTAGTAGTTTTCATTTTCATTTTTTGAAAAGGAGATTGGCCGAAAGCTGGTCTCCTTTTTGAATTAGCCTCTTATCTTTTGAGTAAAGAGCTATTATGTCCATAATGCAATAGGAAGGCCTCCTGCATGACTCCCTTTAGAATTTGGTGTAAAAAAAATATGCTGCTGCGGCTGACCAATATCAATAATAGACCGAAAGCATAATTTTTGTAGGAGAGCTTTCGATGATTTTTTCAAGCCTTTTAAAAAAAGCTTCGTTTACCATAGGGCATCCATGGCTGTTGATGATATAATACCCCTGCTCTTCGGAGGGAACCTCTTTATAGCAATGCAGCACAATGGCACGCTTCATGGCATTGCTGTTGGTCGGGTCCAGTCCCGCAAGACGGTAAGCTTTTCCAAAAATGCCTTTATAAGATCTCTCCACAGAATATCTTCCAAGAGAGGTGCAGTTGGATTCAGGCATATTGCTGAACTGTAGAATGTCTCCTTTAATGCCGGTCTCCGAGCCTTTTCCATGGGCCACCAGTCCCTGGTCGATAATCTGGCCATGCTCAAGATCGTAAACAAAAAAACGGTTTTTCCCCGACTTGATCTTCATATCCACCAGAAAAGCAATTCTGCTGTTGTACTTAGGATTTGAGGAAATGAAGGCTTTTATGTCACTGACATGATCAGTGAGCCTTGCCAGTTCAAGCTCATCCAGCGCATCTTCCCGCTCTGAAATATGGAAAGAAGAAAAGGAGCTTAAAGAGAAAATCATCGCAATAAAAAATAGTCTCATATACTGTAAGCTGTAATTTAGTAGTGGTTGATTGCATATGAATATAAAATGAAATGATGCTGCATAAATTAAGTATGCATTTTCATAATTACCATTTCTTGCGTTAAAGATATCATAATTTTTGCAAAAATCAATACATTGTAGCCTTTTTTCTCTTGCACTGCATATAAAAATCCGGGACCTTGCCGCGTCACTCCCTTGTCATATTCAATTAAAGACAATACAGTTCTCAAACCAGCCCGCATGTTTATTTGGTTATTAACAACCCTGTGTGCAAAGCTTTCAGGTCCTTTGCAGTCTTGCTTTGATTGCAGGCTGACATGCGACGATATGGAATAAGAATACGATTTCCTGTTAAATTTAGAATCATTCTAATGGCCTTATCGCCATATCCAAAGAGGATTTAAGCTAATTTTATTATGAATTTCAAGCCGCCTTAAATGAGTATTGCTGATAAAGACCGTATGCAGAGAGTCCTTATGGAAATAGATAATAAAATCAACAGTTTGAACAATCAGAAAATAACTGCTTTATTTGATGCCATGGGACTCAGGGACAGAGAAGATATCCCCAAAGATTTCCTTGACTGGGAAAGCATCCTCATTGTTGTACCCAGCCGCAATATCCTGAATGAAATCAAAAATTTCAAAAATTCAATCTCCGGGATCTCTTTTGTGGTAAACCCCCATGCGCAGCAGATTCATATCTATGACTTCAACGAATGGAAAAACAGCACCAGAAATAAAACTCAATTCCAGATCAGGGAAATGATGAAAACCAATTTTGGCGGTACTCAAAAAAAATCTGAAGACCGCGACTGGGTAAAACTGCTAAATAAAAATTATGGAATCTGAAATTCATTACATCAACAGAAGCGGCTGGCTAAGGGCCGCAGTCCTTGGGGCAAATGACGGGATCCTTTCAACCACGAGCCTTACGATCGGTGTTGCAGCAGCAAGTGTAACCCGAGAACCTATTCTTCTCGCTGCAGTGGCAGGCCTGGTGGCAGGCGCCCTGTCCATGGCAGCAGGCGAATATGTATCAGTTAGCTCGCAGTCCGATGTTGAATCCGCTGATCTGGAAAGGGAAAAAATGGCCCTAAGGGATATGCCCCAGGAGGAACTGGAAGAATTGGCAGAGATTTATATAAAAAGAGGGCTCAATGAAAAATTGGCCAGGCAGGTGGCTTCTGAACTAATGGCTCATGACGCCCTAGAAGCCCACGCAAGGGATGAATTGGGGATCAACGAAATCACGCAGGCCAATCCCCTGACTGCCGCCTTTGCATCGGCAGTATCTTTTATCATTGGAGGTTTTCTTCCGCTGCTGGTGGCAATTTTTGCTCCCCTTAAAGACATGATTTTTTATCAATACGGTTTTTCGATTGTCTTTTTGGCTTTTTCAGGAATATTGGCCGCCAAGGCCGGAGGCTCAAATATCCCCAAAGCAGTCCTTCGGATCTGCATCTGGGGCACCTTTGCTATGGCAGCCTCAGCCCTGGTCGGATATATTTTTGGAGTCCAGACTGCCTGAAGCAAGAAAACAGGGCTTATAACCGCTTAAAACATTAATCTAATCTTAAGCGAACCGCAAAAATAACAAACCATACCTTTCGTTATTTCGTATATATCAAAAAAAGAAAAAGATGAAGCTGATTACTTTATTCCTTACAATGGCAATGGCGTTTTCCATAAACTGGGAACCCGATTTCAATAATGCGAAAAAAACTGCGGAAAAAGACCATAAACTGATCCTTCTGAACTTCTCGGGCTCAGACTGGTGCGGTCCATGCATTGTGCTTCGCAGGGATTATCTCGAAGGCCAGGGATTCACCGATATGGCAAATGAAAACCTGGTGCTGGTCAATGCTGATTTTCCAAGAAAAAAGAAAAATATAGGAACAGCTGATCAGGTAAAACGCAACGAGGATCTGGCCGAAATATACAACAAGGAAGGAAGCTTTCCCCTGACGCTTCTTCTTGATGCACATGGCAGGGTGATCAAAACCTGGCACGGAAAACCCGATGCATCGCCTGAACAGTGGACTGCCGAAATAAAAGCGATCTGTGAGAGCCGAAAATAACATAGCAAACAAGCAGAAATATTCGAAATCCCTAAAACTGATGGGCAACAGCTTTACCATAACAGTTGTTGCCGTGAATGAAAAAACAGGAAATGAGAATATCGATCTGGCCATTGAAGAAATCAGACGCATCGAAAGGCTTCTGACCACTTTTAAAGAAGACAGCCAGACCAATCTGATCAATGATAATGCAGGAATCAGGCCCGTAAAAGTGGATCTGGAAGTCTTCAGCCTTATCGAAAGGTCTATCGGAATTTCGAGAATCACACAAGGTGCATTTGATATTTCATACGGAAGCATCGACAAGAGCCTTTGGAATTTTGACAGAACCATGACGAGCCTTCCTGATGCCCAGACCGCTCTCAAAATGGTACACCTTATTGATTACCGAAATATCATCCTTGACAGGAAAAATACGACCGTATTCTTAAAAGAAAAAGGAATGAGGATCGGTTTTGGAGGTATCGGAAAAGGATATGCCGCAGAAATGGCAAAACAAATCCTTATAAAACATAATGTGCAGAGCGGCATCATCAATGCCAGCGGAGACCTTTCCGCCTGGGGACTGCAGCCCGACGGCAGGAAATGGACCATCGGGGTGGCCGATCCCGACTCGCCCAATGCCGCTTTTTCTTATATGGAAATATCCAACAAAGCTGTGGCGACATCCGGCAACTATGAAAAATTCGTGACCATTGACGGAAAAAAATATTCGCATACCATCGACCCAAAAACAGGTCTTCCCATAACTGGAATAAAAAGCGTCACTATTATAGCTTCAAATGCAGAATTTGCTGATGCAATGGCCACTCCAATTGCTGTTATGGGCATCAAGGCAGGCTTGTTTCTAATAGATCAGATCCCTGATCTGTACTGCATAATAATTGATGACCACAATAAAATTTACACATCCAAAAACATTAATCTGAAATGAAAAAGCCAAAGCAAAAAATTCCTGCACCATTATGCGGTACTGCTCTTGCCGTGCTGCTGCTTGCCTCCTGCTCTTCTGTGAAGGAATACCAGAAGGGAAAACTCAACGATTCTGAAATGGTGCTCTCCAACAGGAAAATCGAAAAGACCGAACTCAGTTTCCAATCCTACCGCGAGGGAGCTTCCGGGGCGAATTCAGGAAAAAGCGGCGGTGGCTGCGGCTGCAACTAATATTCATACGCTGAAAAATGAAAAGAATATTCATAACAGGATATGCCTTATTGGCGTTGTTCCAGTTGAGGGCGCAAAACGTTCCCGCTGATTCAACGGCTTATAAAAGCAAAAAATTAAAACTCGAAGAGGTGAATCTGGTATCAAGCTATTACAAGCAGGACGGAAACAATTCTGCCGTTACAGGCGGAATCGGTTCGGAGCACCTTACCGATATTGCCAATACCATTGATGTAAAACTGGTAAAGTACGGCCAGACAGGGATCAAGCATACTTTTGATATTGAAGCGGGAATTGACCATTATACTTCTGCATCTTCAGACATGATTGATCTGAGTGCGAACTCATCTGCATCCTCTTCTGACAATCGCTTCTACCCTTCTTTTACTTATCTGAGAGAAAATGAAGAGAAAGGAAGAACTTACGCTGTTGGAGTTTCCTCTTCAACCGAGTTTGATTACCAGTCTTTTGGAGGGAATATCGCCTTCTCTCAAAAAACCAAAAACAAAAACGGTGAATTTACAGCCAGGTTTCAGACTTTTATCGATCAGCTGAAACTCATTGAGCCTGTTGAACTTCGTCCATCTGGAAGCGAGGGCTACGGCAGTGCCAGCCGAAATACTTTTGCCGGGACCTTGAGCTATTCCCAGATCATCAATAAAAATTTACAAATATTGCTTGTAGGAGATGTAATAAGCCAGAATGGCTACTTAAGCCTTCCTTTTCACAGGGTTTATTTTGCTGACGGCTCTGTTCATCAGGAGAAAATGCCTGACACCAGACTTAAAATTCCACTTGGCATCAGGGCCAGTTATTTCTTCGGGGACAATATAATTATTCGTGCCTATTACAGATATTACACAGACAACTGGAGCCTGAAAGCGCATACCGCTGATCTTGAAATTCCGGTAAAATTGACCCAGGCCTTTTCACTAAGCCCGTTTTACCGCTATTACACCCAAAGCGGAACCAAGTATTTCAAGCCTTATGGCCAGCATACAGCCGATGATGAATTCTACACCAGCAATTATGATCTGTCCAAGTTTGACAGCAGCTTCTTTGGAATGGGAATGAAATTTACTCCTCCAAATGGCATATTTGGTTTAAAACACTGGAATACTTTGGAGATTCGTTACGGCCATTATACCAGAACCACTAATATGACCTCGGATATTATCAGCATCAATATTAAATACAAATAAAATTAGAATAAAAACAAGGAGCCCGATTTTAACTATCGGGCTTTTTATTTGTTTGAAACAACTCTATGGTTTTAAATCAGAAATAAATCAATTTTTAGCTCTGATGGAACAACAATCAATTAATTCATGCCGTACAATGAAAGACAATCCTGCCTTAACTCTAACAATCTTCCCAAATCCTAAATAATACTTGCAGAATTGTATATTAGTTAACTGGCATAAACCAATTGAGTTTTTATATTTTTTTGCATCAATCCCCAACAGGAGATCTAAATCAAATTTACAAAGCCAATGAAAGGCAGACATTACATGTAGTATGCCAATTTCTTCAAATCATCCAAAAATGATGTTTTAATTTGTCCCGTCGAGCTCACCGCACAGCCAAACGGCGCCAATTGAAGACAATTGAAGTATATATTCATAAATCAAACTAGGCTTTAAAGTATTTTCTATACACCTTATATATTTGAATACCTCCTAATAAAATAAAAAAAAGGGGAATAAAAACTGGAATTATGAAGGTTGAAAACTGATTTGTTTTTTGAAAAAAAGTCTGCAAAACCACAATCAGGCTCAACATTCCTAAAAAAACACCAGCCAAAGTTCCTGCAAGATAATAGTATTTTAAATTTCTTTCTGCTTCGATATATTTTTCGTTGAGTAAATACAGATTACAGCTTGCCCAAAATGGCAATTGCAAAAAATTAAAACAGTTTAAAACGATACCAATTACGAAGGGCGAATAGATTAAATAGTTTTGAAAAGTATATGTTGATTTTGTGGTTGAATTGAAATTGAAATAAAAAACAAAAGCCAGAACAAACAAAAATCCTACGGCAAAAAAATCAATCAGCTTCATTATTTTTTTATTGTTTAGGAGTTGTTTGGCAAAAAGCAGCGTAAAATAAATGGCCAGACTTTCTATAACTATAACTCCAAATAAAAAGAAAACTAAATCATGAAGTCCCGATTTGGTATAAATTTCTAATCCGACAAGATTGAGATATCCTAATGGAATTGATCCCAGAAAACTTATCAGAAATCCGACTAAGATATTTTTTAAACTTTTCATTTTAAAAATTCATGATTTTATTGTTTTGCACCAAATGCAGTTTGTATTCGAGCATTCCGACTTTGTAATCTAAATATGGAACGCCCATTTTATGGTTTTCAACGCTTATTTCATACATATACCTAATATGACGCGCCAGTTCTTTCCATGCAAACCAAACCGAATGTTTCGGATCATATATATGTGTCGGTTCGCTCGCTGCACCATTAAGTTCTACAATCTGAAAATTTTCTCCTCGCTCCAGTTCCTCAAATGTATTGTACATGATATCAAAACGTCCGAAATAGAATCCCGGAATTTGCATGGCCACTTCATTAATGGTTTTCGTTAATTCTGGAGTAATCCAATCGCTTCCGTCAAGAAATTTTGCGCCTCGTGCATGATTGCCAAACGGAACTAAATTTAAGGTTTCGTCTTTTTGCAAAATTCGGTGCAGCTGTTCTCCGTATTCTTCTTTTAAAACCTGCAGCTGAAGTTCAAATCTTGGCGTTTTTTTGATTAAGTCTTCAATTGTTGCTTCTCCGTCTCCGATTACAATCAGAAATTCTTTTGAAACAATTCCAGTAATTTTTCCGTTTTTTTCAAGTGGACTGCGGACATAAAAAATGCCTACTTCTTTTTTAAATGGAATAAGATCCTGAAGTAAAAAATCAAAGTTCGCTTTATCTGCATATTCCTGAAGTTCCGCAACCGTCTTTATTTTTTTTACACCTGAGCCGCGCAGACCAATATCCGGTTTTGCAATTAACGGAAAATGAATCTCTTTTTCGGCCAGTAAATCGACGATGTTTTTTAAATCTGAATTCTCACGAATCAAAACGGTATTTGGATAGTATTTTTCAGGCAGCAGATCGTAAATCTGTTTTTTGCTTTCCATCATAAAACCACCATTTTTTATTCTGGGATTAGAGGCATTAAAGAAAAAAAAAGATCTTGCTTTGATGGCATAATATACCCAAAGAAAATAAATCGGAATATAAAGAATTTGAAAAGGCCAGTATTCCCAATTGGTTACTTTATGAAAAAATAGCTTCATTTGTTTCGGTTTTAAATTCGGATAAACGAGGTTGAAAAATCTTCTGTTTTTACTAAATCATAATATTTCATTGCGCCTTTGTTCTGCTCAATCACAACTTGGGTAACGCTTAACGTTTTCATTAGATTTTCTCTATTAATAATTAAACCGTTTTGAGAATCATCGCTTTGCGTATTTTTATGAAAATCGAGCATATCTAAAGGCGAGATTTCATTTTTGTCTTTCAAAAAATCAAAAAACCAATTCGATCGTTTTTTTCTAATTTCTTCCGGATATAAAGTAACCGACGACCAAATATAATTTTGAGTTTCTTCGAGCTTTGTTTTTCTTTTGTTGGAACCATCCCAAATCAATTCGTATAAAACTTTTTCCTGATACAAAACCAGTGTAAAGGGTTCAATGCTTTCGAGATCAATTTGTGTCCAAAAATCTTTAGGCGAATCACTTGCTATCATATCCAGTACAATCAATCCACGGCTTTTGCGGTAGGAGAGTTTCGGATCGTGTTTTATAATCCCGCCATTTAATAAAACCAAAACAGTTCCGTTTTCATCCATTGCAAACCAGGTTCCTCCTGCTTTTGCATCTTTTGGATACATTACTTTTTTTCTGTTGTGACTGTAATTTCTTGGCGCAATGGCACTGGGACGAATTACTTTTTCATCCCGGTTTGAAGTAAGTATCGCAACTCCATTATTATTTACAAAACTTACTGTACACATTGTTTTCTGTATTCGATAGTCGAGCGCGCTACGCCAAAATCATCTGCTATTTCAACATTCTCAAGCTGCAGTACAGCCACTTTTATTAATGCCTGATGATGCACGCAATGTTCCAGATTATAAAGCAGTTCTCTGTAATAATTACTTTGAATTCGCATGGTAAGACCGTCTATAAGCTGTTCAATAAACAGTAATTTATTTTCGCTTTTCAGTCCTCTTTCAATTTCAAAAATGCATTGTTTTGCAAATTCGGTTTCGGTTTGAATTCTGTTGTCTCTTTTTCTGCTATCATAGTTTAAAACTCCAGCATCGTATCCGTTTTGAAGACATTGAAACATTTCAAGAATATGTCTTACATGTTCGCCAATAGTCGAATTGCTTAAGGCTTCGCAGGGTTTTATATATTCTTCTTCTGATAATTGATTCAATAAATCGATTAACTCATCTAAACTGTGGCGTATTGATTTTAGTAACATAACTTTTAATTTAGAAGATTAGACTATTTGTCTTTATTAAAATAAAGCAACCCAAGACTGCACAATAAGGTAATGAGCGCCAAAGTAAAAAGTAAACCGTTGTCGTTTTGAACCACTATTCCTAAAACAAATAAGTGAGACAGAATCGCTCCAGTCATAATTCCGCTGGAAATAAGAGCGCCAATCCAGGTTGTTTTGGGAATTAGAATTAAAATAACCGCAATCAATTCGGCAATTCCGGAACCGATTCTTCCGTAAGGTTCTGCGTCTAAAGCCGAGAAAATATAAACACTTTCTTCTGCTCCGCTGAATTTAAAAAACAAGGTTTGCAATAAAATTACCGAAGCTGTTATTTTCAAAATCCAGATTAAAATTTCTTTTTTCATGGCTTCCGGTTATTTGTATATTTTTTTCCAGTTAGTATCGGCTTGCTTTTTTAAATTATTCTCGTCTTTGTTCCAGCTTTTCAAGGTGTTATTAAAAATAGCATTGTAAAACAAATAGAGTTTGCCATCGATAATTTTAAAGGTTTCCGGATTTATTTCGACTTTTTCTCCGGAACTTCCCATTGCATAGGCGCACCAACCGCCGTATTGAGGTTCATATTTGGATGGATTTTTCAAAAAAGCATTTTTATTTTCTGCCGATGAAAAATTATAAGTCACAGCCTGATACGCAACAGAAAATTCTTTTTTTCCTTTAATTGCTTTTCCCTGATTAAAATAACCGACAGGATCATAACCCTGAATAGCAACTTTATTTTCTAAATTATACTGGCTGATTCTTTTGGCATCGTTTTGAGCAAATGAACTTCCGGTAATTAAAATCAATAACAATACTACTAGCTTTTTCATCTTTTATTATTATAAGTTTTTTAATACCGATACCAATAATTCTGTCGTAATTCGCTGTTTGATATTTGGTGAAATGTATTCAAAAAGTACAACAGCTTCAGTATTGACAATAAAAACGGAAGGAACAGGCAGCAAACTGGTATTGTCCCCATTAGAATTTACGTTAATTACCGTTTTGTAGTTTTCCGGAACCCGATAAGCAATTCCTACCGCTTTTATTAAATCTCCTTTTGAGTCAGAAAGCAAGGTATATTTTACTTTGTCTTTTTCTTCGGTAATTTTTAAATTCTCCGGAGAATCAGAACTTACAGCAATAATTTGATAGCCCAAATCGATAATCTGCTGTTCCGCTGCAGCCAATGCCTGCAAATGCGCGTTGCAATACGGACACCAGCTACCGCGATAAAAAATGAGAACTGTTTTTTTCTTTTTAAGTAATTCGGAAAGATCGAAAGCTTTATTTTCAGCAGTTTTTAAAGTAAGGGCTGGAATTTTCTCTCCAATCAATAACGGAGCAATATCAACCGCAGATTTCGCAACCTCGTTTTGAGCATGTACAGCCGAAGTGATGACTGCAACAAAAATTAAAAATATTTTTTTCATAGTATATCAATTTACATCTTTTTGATGATGTAAAAGTATTGCACTATGAAAAAGCAAAATGTCGGCTAATTTACACTTCGCCTAAAATAATTATAACTTATTGATATCCGGAATGATAATTTCTTTTCTATTGTAGCTTAAAAGCTGATTGGCTTCCATTTCATTCAATAATTGTGTAGCGGTTTGTCTGGAAGTACAAATGATTTGAGCAATATCATTTTGGGTTAAATAATTTTCAATTGCAACGGAATTTCCGTTTTTAACGCCGTCTTTTTCTGCCCAGTCCTTAAGAAACTGAAACAGTCTGGTTTTGGCATCTTTAGAAATTAAATTGGCATAACTATTTTTGACGCGCTTCATTTTCAAACCCACAAATTTAGTGTACGAAATGGCCAATGTTGGATTTCGAAGCAATAAGTCTTCGAAATCAGACATTAAAAAACTGCAGATTACAACATCATCAGAAAGTACTTTGGCATATTCTTCGACTTTATTGTCGATTTCTAAAGTCAGTTCACCAAATAAATCTCCTTTTTGAATAATGTCTTTTATGGTTTCATTACCCTTATCATCAATGGCAACGATTTTTATGTTTCCTTTTTTTAGTAAAAAAATTCGAGGTACATCTGAAGAAGAAAAATAAATAACTTCGCCTTTTGAAGCTTTTTTAAAACCGGTAATAATGCACAATTGTTTAATCTGAGAATAGCTCAAAGTTCTAAACAATTTATGATCTCGCAAATACCAATATTTTAATTCATCATACATAGAAATAAGTTTTCTTGCTGTAAATGTAATTTAAAAACCATAAACTTTTTATAATAATTAACTCTTCCTGATTTTATCTGAAAGTTAAAAAAATAGGCCGACAAAAGGCGACTTAAATATTGATTTTTTTTATAAAGAACCTGCTTTTTTAAAAGTTCCGAAAATCAAATAGATTTATTATTAAATCCCAGACGGTGGTTCACAGCGCCAAGGAAAGACAATTCTATATTAAGTATAACAATCTTTTCAAATCCTCCATTATATTTGTTGAATTTTATATTAGTCTACTGCCCTAAACCTTTTTAGTTTTTATAATTTTTAATCAATATTCAACATCACATCTAAACCAAATTTACATAGCCAATGGAAGACAGGCACTACATATAGAAAGCCAATTTCTTCAAATCATCCAAAAATGATGTTGTAATTTGTCCTCTCCCTCACTTAAGGAGACAACTAGCAAATAGTTGTCTCTTTTTTTATACACAAACATATAGATTTTTCAAGTCTTCACAACCTAATATTTATGGTTTGATTTTTTCACAGGAAATTCTTAGTCTGTTTGAAATAAACAGTCTTAAAGTGGTGCTATCAGAAAATTAATCGAAGCCGAACGATGATTCAAAGTCCCGTTAAGGATATAGTTTTTTTTTATCGTTTATCGTAATTTTTTCGATATTAAATATTGTTAATTCAATTGCGGTTAAAAATTGATTTATTTCTAACGACAGGTCTTTTTCCAAATGACTACCTAAATATCAAGTAATTGAAATAAAAATACAATAATTTTATGAAAGAATAGCTTTGTTATAAAATCAAAAATTATTACATCATATCTAGTTAAAAACATGCATCGGTTCATATTTGCTGTTTATCTACAAGTCATAAAAAAAGCCCCGAAATTTCAGGGCCTTTATATTGAATAATTACTTATTACATCTTAGGAAGCAGCACCGTATCCACGACATGAATTACCCCGTTAGATTGGTTAACATCAGAAATGGTAACTTTTGCCTTATTTCCGCTCTCATCACTTATATATAAATCTTTCCCCATCATCCAGGCTGTTAATGTTCCCCCGCCTACTGTTTTTAGAACTGCTTTTCCTTTTCCTTTTCCTGCTTTAATGGCTTTCGCAATATCAGAAGCATTCATCTTTCCAGCTACAACGTGATAAGTCAAAATAGTCTGAAGCATTTTCTTGTTTTCAGGTTTTAAAAGTGTTTCAACTGTCCCTTGAGGCAATTTGTCAAAAGCTTCATTTGTAGGAGCAAAAACGGTAAAAGGACCTTTGCCTTTCAAAGTCTCTACAAGATCAGCGGCTTTTACAGCGGCAACTAAAGTAGTGTGGTCTTTGGAATTCACTGCATTTTCAATAATATTTTTATTAGGATACATGGCAGCCCCACCAACCATAACAGTTTTCTGCGCAGATACTGTAAAACTGAAGCCCAATATTAAGACTGCTAATGCTAAAAATTTTCTAGTTTTCATAATTACATTTTTTTAAAGTTATACAGTCATTTACGCTGTAAAATGATTTATGGTTTTTAATAAAAAAACTTAAAGCAGAAGAAAATCAGCTGAAAAAGAAGTAAGCTTCTATAGCACAGTGGCATAGCAGGCCGAAAAAAAATAAAATTTCTTCTATTTTTTTTCGGCAAACTTTTTTTATTAAAAAACATGCCTGTTTTTAAAACCGCTGCTGCTTAAATTTCGTTAATAAAAAATTGTGCGTACGGCATTAACCTTATTAAAAACCTAGATTATGAAAAACGAAGTTAAAATTCAGCAAGTTATCTATACAAAACACAATCCATACACAATCCATCGGTAAGATACTGCAAAAATTAGATTTAATAATTTTCATATTCTTTACTTTCATAATAACTTTTGTTTATGGAAATAGAAAAAGCAGCACTACTAGACAAAACATCAGCAAAACATAAATTCCCGAGAATTGGCAATTTGAAATTTAAACCTTTATTTCATCTCCGGACTATTTGCGTAAAAAATAAATTACCTTTATCAGGCATTACCACATTATAATTAAAATTTATTCAAGCTTTAAAATCCAATCCTATGAGCCAAGAAGAATTATTGGTATTAATCCGCAAAAAAGATGAAAAGGCTTTCACCCATCTTTATGATATGTATTCAAAAAGCTTGTTTTCGGTCATAAATGTTTTAGTGAAAAACCGGGAAGAAGCCGAAGATGTCCTGCAGGAAGTCTTTGTAAAAATCTGGAAGAGCATCGATATGTACAGCGAAAGCAAGGGCCGGTTCTACACCTGGATGCTTAATATTGCAAGGAATACATCCATTGATAAGCTGCGGTCCAAAAATTTCAACAACACCCAAAAAAACCTTTCTTCGGATAATTTCGTAAATCTCTTAGATGATAGCAGTAAGCTCACAAATAGAATAGATGCTATAGGAATTCAGGAATTCGTAAAAAAACTGAAACCAAAATGTATCGAGATTATCGATCTGCTATTCTTTAAGGGATACACCCAGCTGGAAGCATCCGAAGAGCTTGCCATGCCGCTGGGCACTATCAAAACACAAAACAGAAACTGTATCAACGATTTAAGAAATTATTTAAAGATATAATGAAAGCGAATGAATATATTGAATCAGGCACTTTAGAACTGTACGTTTACGGCCTGCTTACAGAAAAAGAGAATCTAGAAATTGCCGAACTGGCCAGAGAAAACCCTGAGGTTGCAAGTGAAATCATTGCTATAGAAAAAGCTGTTTCAGCCTTGTCATCGAGCTTCTCACCTTTCCATTCGGTTACCAATTTCGAGAAAATAAAAGCGCGCTTAGAATTTAATCATGGCAAAGTTGTCGATATAAAACCAACATCCAACCGTTCGCAATATTTGGGCTGGGCAGCTGCGGTATTATTACTGTTAGGTTTTGGTTATCAGACTTTAGAATTGACAAAATCTAAACAGGCAGTCTCTGAGGCCGGAGGTGAAAAAAATAAAATTGAAAGAGAATATGCTTTTTTAGATCAGCAGAATAAACAGACGGAGAAAAACCTAAGCATTGTTAGAGATATTAAAAACACCAACGTTACTCTGGGAGGACAATCCGTGTCCCCGTCATCATTTGCAAAAGTGTACTGGAACAAAGAAACAAAAACGACTTATATTGACGCGGCAGGTCTGCCAAATCCTCCAAAAGGAATGGTTTACCAGGTTTGGTCTTTAAAACTAAGTCCAGTGCTTACCCCGACAAGTATTGGTCTGCTGGATAATTTTGAAGGAAACTCTCAAAAAATCTTCGCCGTAAGCCAAACAGATTCAGCTGAAGCTTTCGGCATCACGCTGGAACCTGCAGGGGGAAGCCTGACACCTACAATGGAGCAGCTTTATACTTTAGGAAAAGTTTAAACCCATTATCAGTCCTAACTAAAAAGCGCATATTGACCCTGTTCAATATGCGCTTTTTGAGATTTAATACTAAACACTTTATCCAGACATTACATACTGCTATAATTCTGCTGGCTGAAACGGATACCCTTTTTTTCTGCAAAAAGCTAAGGCCGTGTCAATATGAAAGGGATTACATTTGTGCCACAAAAGCTAAATAGCATAAAGTAATTCATACAGCCAAAGAAAGATAATACTAACTTAAACATTCTTCTAAAATCCTCAGTAAATTTTGTAAATTTATATATCAGTTTAATGCGATGAAACTATTGATTTTTTACAACTTTTGTATCAATCCTACTCAGGACATCCAAACCAAATTCATAACGCCAATGAAAGACAGACATTACATATAGAAAGCCAATTTCCTTAAATCATCCAAAAATGATGTTGTAATTTGTCCTGTCCCCGTCACTCAGCCAGATGGCGCCAATTGAAGACAATTGGCGCCATTTTTTCATTTACACTAATAAATACGGTGGCTTTGAGTCATTTTTGCTTTTATTTTCTTTCTCTAAAATAATAGAAAAATTGCTT